>NZ_JAFMPU010000013.1:0-124166 GCF_049132085.1 Seonamhaeicola sp. NFXS20
AGTTCAGCTAAGCATCTTACAAGAGGCAGAGAGGACTATTACGGATAATAGGTATTGCCTAGAGACCGTTAGAGTTCTCCTCTCTTCTCTTGTTAAATCTAATAATATCAAAGTAAAGGAGACCGTTAGGTAACATTTGAGGGAATGAACTTTCCTGAAATAGGTTGACTAAAAATTAAACCATTAATTATAGTCACTTATGAAACACGAAAAACAACACTGGCGAAAAAAATCCTATCAAAAAGTAAATTTAGAGACTAAACTTTTAGTCGTTGACCAAATCCTTACAGGACACATATCAAACAAACAAGCTTCAAAAAAATACGATGTCCCCAGAACAACTATTTCCTATTGGTTAAGAAAATACAGTACCTTAGTACAACAAAATACAGGTATGAGTAAAAACGATGAAATTAAAAAGTTAAAGGAAAAGATTGAAGAACTTGAGTTCCAAAAAGACTTCCAACAAGACATTATCGCTGATATGGAACTTATTACAGGTGTTGATATGTCAAAAAAGTCATTACCCAAAACATTAGCAAAAGAGATAGAGCAAAAGAAAAAACAGCGTATAAAAGAAAATGGCTCTATGGATGTTTTGGGATATCTAAACAAGCCTTTTACAAAAGACTCAAAACCCAACAAAAACAAGAAGTAGACCATCAGAAGCTAATGAAAATGGTTAAGGACTACCGTAAAAAAGTAGGCTCTAAAACTGGTGGAATTAAGCTACATAAAGAACTAAAACAGGACTTTATAAACGCTGATATTAAAATTGGTAGAGACAAGTTCTATCGCTTCCTTAGGCTAAATAATCTTTTGATTCCTAAAACTAAAAATTACATCACAACGACAAACTCAAACCATATGTACAAAAAATATAAGAACCTTGTAAAAGACCACGTTCCTACTCGACCAGAACAACTTTGGGTTAGCGATATTACTTATATTAAAACAGAAAATGGTCACAACTATCTAGCTTTAGTCACAGACGCCTATTCTAAGCAGATAATGGGATATAAACTCGATAACCATATGAGAACATCGCTTTGTAAAGATGCGCTTGCTATGGCTATTAAAAACAGAAAATATCCTAAGCAAAAGCTTATTCATCATTCCGTATTCTATGATTAAAACAAATTAAATTTAATATTTTTTCACGAAGCAAACTTCATTGTGTCCACGTATGGAGTTTGTCTTCTTATCACTGCAAAAATTCTAGCAATAAGTTTGTTTCGTATAATATTAATAGTACTCATTTTATTTTTGCCTAATTCTAATCGTTTTTCATAGTATATTTTCATTTCTGGATTATGCTGTATGGCATTTATTGCACACATATGTATTAATGCTTTGATTTTTTTATTAGCTAATTGAGAGACCTTACTCCGGCCTTTAATACTGGTCCCAGATTGATAAGGGAATGGTGCAATACCACAATAGGAAGCAAACTTTCTCCAGTTCTCAAACTTTTGAAAATTATCAGTTGCAATTATCATTGTAGTAGCCATTTGTAGACCTATACCTTTTATGGAGAGAGCTAATGTTAGATTATGTTTTAATTTATCATCTTGTTTAATAATTTCGAGAATTTCAGTCTCAATATTTTTTATTTGTTTAGTTATATAATGAATCATTTTTTCTTGTACACAAAAAATAGTTTTAAAATCTTTAATTTTATATATGCTTTTTTGTTCACGTAATGTAGCTTTATAAGAAGCGCGTTGTTTGATTAATTTAGTTTTTAAACTCATTAATGATTTGAGTTTTGTTATTGAATCATCTCTTTTTTTAGAGGGTTTAATTTCATCTTTTAAACGATGTCCATATAAAGCAATACGTTTAGCATCAATGACATCATCTTTACCTCTGGTAATACCCATAGATCGTTTTATATCTAATCCAGAAGCTATTAAGTAATGGCATTTTTTATCATTTAAAAATACAGTTAGTAAATGAGAGTACATACCAGTATGTTCAAATACAAATAAAATTGACATGTGATTGTCTACATTCTGCTTAACCCATTCAAAAAAGCGCACCAAACCTTTCTTCGTATTCTTAAACTGACTAAAAGATTGTGAGTTATGTATACATACATCAATTGTATTTTTACTAACATCAATACCAATAACATTTTTAAAACTCATGATTTTTTATTTAAAAGGTTAATAAACAGTTACTTTAACTAAGACCTTTAATAAGGACAAACTAAAATTCTATATGGTTCTAAGTAACTGAAAAAAAGGACGGAGACTAATACAGAATATAGTTCTAAAAGAACTAGACAGAGGTAAAGTTCACTCCGTTCTTTTTAAATTTAGTTATAAAACAACTATGATGACAATCTAAAGGATAGAGGAATACAGTATTGTAGCAATGTATACACACAAATATTAAAAAGAAAAAAGATAGATATCAGTATGACAGAAGAAAATCATTGTTACGAAAACGCCATGGCTGAACGTGTGAATGGCATCTTAAAAGATGAGTTTTATCTCGATCAAACCTTTGACAACGTGGCACACGCAAAACGAGCTGCAAAAAATGCAATTAATTTATACAACGAAATAAGATTACACTTATCTTTAGATTTCAAAACACCGAATATGGTATATAAATTATCAGCGTAAATTCAATTTTAACCTGTAGCCATATTTCAGGACGAGACATTAAAGAGCAACTTTATGAAAAAAACAAAAAAACTATTGATTTTACTTATTGGACTAATAATTATTTCTTGTTCAAGTGATGACAATAATGAAGATAATTCTAATGAAAGTAGAATTGATGTCACTATAAATGGAACTGATTATACCTTCAATAATATTACTGTTGTAAAGCACTTCGAAGGAACTGAAAATGATGATGAATTTCCTGATTGGTTTGAAGTTCAGGCTAAAATAAATAACGAATCTGATATAATAATTGATTTTGATGTTGAATTAGGTCATACAGGAGATTGGGATGCTGGAACTATTATTGGAGAATTTAATTTGAGAACCAATGATGGTGGAAATGTTTGCGACTATTATGGAGTAAATATTGAACACCCATTAATTAACGTGACTGTAAACAATGAGAATGAATTTATTGCTACTTTTTCTTTTACAAATAATTACGGAGGAAATTGCGGAAACAACTCTATTTTCGGAGATGAAGTGACATATACAAACGGTTCAATTTATATAGATTTATAATTAAAAACTGAATAAATAACGTTGTGTAACAATGGTAACCGTTGCACAAGCCCATAATGTATCCTGAAATTATAATTAGAAACCGTCTTTTAAAGGCGGTTCCTGTTTTTATAGACTTAAAAATTCTGGTGTTTTAAAAGGCTTTAAAAGCATGTTTATAACCTTGCAAAAGGTATTTTTGAGACTAAAATAAAGCGTCTGTGCCCCTGCTCCGCTTTTAGTACGTTTTTCTATGAATTTCATATATTTTTTAAGGTTGTAGGCTATGGCTGAAAGCTGCATGCATTTATTGGCCTGCTCAATTCCAATGGTATTTACTTTTCTTAGGCCCATAAATTGTGTAAGCGTACCAAATACAGGTTCTACGGTGCTCTGCTGCTTTCCTTTCATATAACGCCCTTGGCTGCTTTCTACCCGGGCTATGTTACGTTCATATTCCGAGCGGTAATAGGTAACTGAAAACTTCTTTTCCTTTGCTGTTTTTCCTAGGCATTGTAAGGCTAAGGGACAGCCTTTACATACTAAATACTTTTGTAAAGACGGATTCAAATACTGCTTCTGTATATAACTGACGGGTTCTACTTATAGTGCTATGCCATGGGAGGGGTTCATCGATGTCATAGCCCAAGAAATAGAGAATATCCAATCGCATGCTGCCATGTTGGATCAAATCCCTATCGCTGATCAGGTTCTCTAAATAACCAAGCACAGTTTAAAGAACACCACGAGGTCAATGCTTTTTTGTCCGCTATCCCCATAATATGGGCGCGTAAGTTTATATAGAAATTCTAGGTCTAGAACCTCTTTTAATCGTCTGTAGAAATTGTGCTCCGGTACGCGGTCGCTTAACCGAAACTGTGAGAACAGCTTTTCTTGAAATATTTTTGTGCCTTGCATTATTAAATATACGAAATTTCTGTATATTTAGCAAGACTTGTGCAACAGGTACAACAGCTAAAAAACATAGCTTTTTTTTGCGCTTTAACAAAGTTGATCTTTTATTTATTTTATTTAGTTTTAATCTGAAAATTAATCGGCTAGTTTAACGCTACGTTTCCTAGCTAAAACAGTTACCTGTAAATTGAAAAAAGCCAGCCATACATATAACACATTTGGTTTTTGCCGACACACAGGCCAACGCTCATAAAACCAAAAGAGCTGTTTTTGCCAACGCTCGACCGAAAAATGAGCAGAAAAAATGTAAATTGTCAACCGGAAAATGAATTAAAAATTAAACTAGTGAATGACTGCTAATAGTAACCAAAACCCTGAACAAATAGCTCGTGATAAAATAGATGAAATGCTGCGAGAAGCTGGATGGTTGGTTCAGTCTAAAAAGAAAGTGGATTTATCTGCTGGAAAAGGAGTCGCAGTACGGGAATACCAAACGAATGTTGGACCTGCCGACTATGTTTTGTTTGTTGACCGAAAACCTGTCGGAATTATAGAAGCAAAACGTGAGGACGAAGGACATAGATTGACTGTTGTTGAAGAACAATCGAAAAGTTATGCAGAAGCAAAATTAAAATACTTAAATAACGACCCTTTGCCTTTTGTGTATGAAAGCACAGGAACCATAACACGTTTTACAGATTATCGAGACCCTAAACCAAGAGGTAGAAACGTGTTCAGTTTTCATAAACCTGAAACCATTGCCGAATGGCTTAAAAAAGAGAAAAGTCTTCGGGAAAGATTGTTGTCAATTCCTGCTTTAGATGAAACAGGACTACGACCTGCTCAAATTGTAGCGATTAATAATTTAGAACTTTCTTTTAAAAAGAACAGACCAAAAGCCTTGATTCAAATGGCTACTGGTGCAGGTAAAACGTTTACAGCAGCTACATTCATTTATCGTTTATTAAAGTACGCAGATGCCAAACGTATTTTGTTTTTAGTGGATACCAAAAACCTGGGAGAACAGGCAGAACAGGAGTTTATGACCTTCCAACCCAATGACGATAACCGAAAATTTACAGAACTATACAATGTTCAGCGTTTAACATCCAGTTATATCGCTAACGATAGTCAAGTTTGCATTTCTACCATTCAACGCCTCTACTCTATTTTAAAAGGAGAAGAATTGGACGAAAGTGCTGAATTGGAAAATCCAGAGGAAAATACGTGGCTCAAAAATCAACTCAGCAAAAAGAAAGCAGTTCCTGTAGAATACACACCAAAAGTACCTATTGAACAATTTGACTTTATCGTTATTGACGAGTGCCATCGTTCCATTTACAACCTTTGGAAACAAGTTTTAGACTATTTTGATGCATTTTTGATTGGTTTAACGGCAACACCAGACAAAAGAACTTTTGGTTTTTTTAATGAAAATGTGGTGAGCCAATACACCTATGAAGAATCGGTTACAGATGGCGTAAACGTACCTTATGATGTGTATACCATTGAAACAGAAATCTCTAAAAAAGGTGCCGTTGTAGAATCGGGTTGGTTTATAGACAAACGAGACAAGTTAACCCGAAAAAAACGTTGGGAACAGCTGGATGAAGATGTGAATTATCAGCGTAACGACCTTGATAAAAAAGTTGTCAATCCAAGTCAAATTAGAAACATCATTCGCGAGTATAAACGGGCACTAAAAACGACCATTTATCCCAATCGTGTGGATGAATATGGCGAGTACGAAGTGCCTAAAACATTAGTCTTTGCAAAAACCGATAGTCACGCAGATGATATCATCAAAATTATTCGGGAAGAATTTGACGAAGGCAACGACTTTTGTAAAAAAGTAACCTACAAAATTGAAGAAGACCCAAAATCGGTTCTGAACCGTTTTAGAAATTCCTATTATCCTCGTATTGCGGTTACAGTAGATATGATTGCAACAGGAACAGACGTAAAACCTTTAGAGGTTTTATTGTTTATGCGAGATGTAAAAAGCATCAACTATTTTGAGCAAATGAAAGGTCGTGGAACAAGAACGATTAATAGTGATTCTTTACAACTCGTTACCAAAACAGCTAAGAGCAAAACCCATTTCGTTATTGTAGATGCAGTGGGTGCAACCAAATCTAAAAAAACAGACAGCCGACCTTTAGAGCGCAAACCCTCTGTGCCAATGAAAGATTTGTTAGGGGCAGTAACTATGGGCGTTGCAGACGAAGATTTGTTTTTGTCTTTGGCTAACCGACTCATTCGTTTAGAAAAACAAATCACAGAAAAGGAAAAAGAAAAGTTATTGGAGTATTCTGGCGGTAAAAACCTAAAGCAAATAACCAAAGAATTAATCACCGCCTACGACCAAGATGCGATTGATGAAAAAGCACAATTGGAAATGGATAAAATTCCTGTACAGGACCAAACACCTGCTTTAATTGAAGAAGCCAAACAAAAAGCTCAAGAACAACTGATTTTAGAAGCAAGCAAAACATTTAATGGAGAACTGAACGAATATTTGGAAAACGTACGCAAACAACACGAGCAAATTATTGATAGCATCAACATAGATACGGTTACCAAAAGCGAATGGGAAACTACTTCTATAGATAAAGCAACCGAGATTGTAAAAGATTTTACCGAATATTTAGAAGCCAACAAAGACGAAATTAAGGCTTTGAGTATCTTTTACAACCAACCGTACAACCGCAGAAACATCACCTTTAAAATGCTCAAAGAGGTGATGGAAAAACTGCAATTAGAAAAACCTTTATTAGCACCCCATTACGTTTGGGATGCCTATGTACAGACGCAGAATTCTGCGTCTCAAAGCATTCCAAAAAAGCCCAAAGATGAGCTTACGGCTTTGGTATCTTTAATTAGAAGAGCCTGCGGCATAGACAGCGAACTAAAAGCCTTTGACAAAACCATAGACGAAAACTTTAAAAACTGGATGTTTAAACAAAACGCTGGGCAACACAACCGTTTTACCAAAGAACAAGTAGAATGGTTACGAATGATAAAAGACCACGTAGTGAGCAGCTACCATATAGAAATAGACGATTTAGATTATACCCCTTTTGATGCCCAAGGTGGAAAAGGAAAAATGTACCAACTCTTTGGTAAGCAAATGAATGATATTATTAACGAACTCAATGAAGTGCTAGCAGCGTAGCCAATTTTTGAATTATGAATGAAGAATTACAAATGAGAGAAGATTGGGTTGAGTGTAAACTTGGCGATTTGTTAAAATTAAAAAACGGTTTTGCTTTTAAAAGCTCGAATTACAAAAGCGAAGGAATACCTGTTTTAAGAATTGGAGATATTCAAGATTGGAGTGTAGATGTTGAAAATGCTAAACGCGTTGACGAAAATGAAGAGTATGATTCTTACATTGTAAAGAAAGGAGATATTTTAATTGCAATGTCTGGAGCAACAACTGGTAAGTTTGGAATTTATAATTCAGAAGAAAAAGCTTATCAAAACCAACGAGTTGGAAATTTAATACCACATACAGATAAATACACTTTTAAAAATTATATCTATTTTTTGCTATATTCTTTAAAAAGAGATATCGAAATAGGTGCATACGGTGGAGCTCAACCTAATATATCAGCTACAAAAATTGAAGCATTAAAAACCAAACTTTTTCCTATTCCAATCCAAAAAGCCATCGTCAAAAAAATAGAAGCATTATTTAGCAGTTTAGATAGCGGAATTGCCGACCTAAAAAAAGCACAAGAGCAATTAAAAATTTATAGACAAGCGGTTTTAAAAAAGGCTTTTGAGGGGGAATTGACGAAAGAATGGAGAGAGAAACAAACCGATTTACCTTCTGCTGATGAATTGTTGGAGCAAATAAAAGAAGAACGCCAAAAACATTATGACCAACAATTAGCAGATTGGAAAGAAGCTGTTAAAGTTTGGGAGAAAAACGGAAAAGAAGGAAAGAAACCATCGAAGCCTCAAAAGATAAAAGAGTTTAAAGAAATATCAACTGAAGACTATGAGAAATTACCCAAATTACCTGCTAATTGGAATTGGGAGAAATTTGGAAATGTTTGCTTGAAAATAATGGATGGCACTCATTTTTCACCAAAAAATATTGAAAATGGTGATTACAAATATATTACAGCAAAAAACATAAAGGAGGGCAGAATCGACCTAAAAAATCTTTCTTATGTCACTAAAGAAGACCATAGAGAAATATTTTCCAGGTGTGATGTAAAAAAAGGGGATGTTCTATATATAAAAGATGGTGCAACTACAGGTAGAGCCGCAATTAACACTCTTGAAGAAGAGTTCTCATTATTATCTAGTGTAGGAGTATTTAGAACTTCACAAAATTTAATCCTACCAAAATTTCTTGAACATTATTTGAATGCACAGTCAACTAGAAATAGGATGTTAAGTAATATTGCAGGTGTAGCAATTACGAGACTTACTCTTGTTAAGTTGAATAATTCAAAGTTCATTATTTGTTCGCCTAAAGAACAACATCAAATCGTCCAAGAAATAGAAAGTCGTTTATCGGTTTGTGACAAAGTTGAAAAAGATATAGCAGACAGTTTAGAAAAAGCCCAAGCCCTACGCCAAAGTATTTTGAAGAAAGCATTTGAGGGCAAACTGTTAAGCGAAAAAGAAATTGCAGCTTGTAAGGCTCACCCAGACTATGAGCCGGCTAGTGTTTTGTTGGAGAAGATAAAAACAGAAAAGAGAAAGAAATGAATAAAGTTTCACCAAAAAAGAAGAAAATAGAATGAGTGAAATAAAGATTTTCCAAGCAGACGATAATGAAGTTGAAGTTTCTGTTCAATTTGATAACGAAACTGTTTGGTTGAATAGAAATCAACTTGCTACCTTATTTGATAGAGATATTAAAACTATTGGTAAACATATAACTAATGTTTTTAAAGAAGGAGAATTAAGTAAAGAAGCAACTGTCGCAAAATATGCGACAGTTCAAAAAGAAGGAGATAGAGAAGTTACTAGAGATGTAGAACATTATAACCTAGATGTAATAATATCTGTAGGTTATAGAGTTAAATCTCAAAGAGGAACACAATTTAGAATATGGGCAAATAGTGTTTTAAAAGACTATTTAGTTAAAGGATATAGCATTAACGAAAAACGGTTAGCACAAAAAGAACAAGAAGTACAAATACTAAAAAATGGCATTAACATTTTAAGTAGAGCTATTGAAGAAAAGACAGAAGAAAACGAATGGTTAGCTGTTTTTGCCAAAGGTTTAAGCTTGTTAGATGATTACGACCACGAACAATTAGATGCTAACGGTTTTACTAAAAGAGAAGCTGATTATCCAAGTTTAGAAGACTATCAGAAATTGATCAATCAAATGTTAGAAGAATTTGATAGTGCTGTATTTGGTAAAGAAAAAGATAAAAGCTTTCAAAGCTCTGTGGCTCAAATAGCAAAAGGATTTGGAGAAGATGATTTTTACCCCACATTAGAAGAAAAAGCAACAATGCTTTTATATTTAATCGTGAAAAATCACTCGTTTGTGGATGGCAATAAACGGATAGCAGCAGCCTGTTTTCTGAAGTTTTTACAGCAAAACAATATGCTTTTCAATACAAAAAACCAACCTATAATTAGTAATGATACACTAGCGAGTTTAACCCTTTTTATAGCTTCAAGTAAACCCGAAGAAATGGAAACTGTAAAACGTTTAGTAATTAGCGTATTAAATAGAAATAAATAAAATGACAGATTCAAGCATAATATCAAAAATATGGAACCTTGCCAACGTTCTTCGAGACGATGGTGTAGGCTATGGCGATTATTTAGAACAAATTACCTATTTGCTATTTTTAAAAATGGCAGATGAATTAAACAAACCACCTTACAATAAAGGTTTGGTTTTTCCAAAGCTAAAAGACGTAGAAGGCAACGAGATTGCAGATGCAGAAATTTGTAATTGGGAAACCTTATCTAGCAAACGTGGTGCAGAACTAGAGTCTTTTTACAGCCAGTTATTGCGTACACTGAGTACAGAAAAAGGAACGCTTGGACAAATTTTCACCAAGAGTCAGAATAAAATACAAGACCCAGCCAAACTGTTAAAAGTCATCAATCTAATCGACAAAGAAGATTGGTCAATGATGGGAGCAGATATAAAAGGTAAAATCTACGAAGGCCTTTTAGAGAAAAACGCAGAAGATACCAAAAGTGGCGCTGGACAATATTTTACACCAAGAGCCTTAATAAAAACAATGGTGGCTTGCGTACAACCCAAACCAATGAAAACCATTGTTGATCCAGCCTGTGGAACGGGTGGTTTCTTTTTAGCTGCTTACGATTGGATTGTAGAAAACAACAAACTAGACCGAGAAGAAAAAGAGTTCTTAAAGAACAAAACCTTTCACGGAAATGAGATAGTAGCCAATACAAGAAGGCTATGCCTTATGAATATGTATCTGCACAACATTGGCGAAATAGATGGAGAATCGTTTATCAATCCAAATGATGCCTTAATTGCTGATGATGGACAACGCTACGATTATGTGTTGGCAAATCCACCCTTTGGTAAAAAAAGCAGTATGACCATTACCAATGAAGAAGGAGAAATAGAAAAAGAAGATTTAAGCTATAATCGTCAAGACTTTTGGGAAACAACTTCCAACAAGCAATTAAACTTCTTACAACACATAAAAACACAATTAAAAATAAACGGAGAAGCAGCTGTTGTACTCCCCGACAATGTGTTGTTTGAAGGTGGAGCTGGTGAAGAAGTGAGAAAGCAGTTAATGAAAACAACGGAGTTACACACCATTTTACGTTTACCCACTGGCATATTTTATGCTCAAGGTGTAAAAGCAAATGTTTTGTTTTTTAAGAATAAACCAGCAAGTAAAGACCCTTGGACAAAAGAAATATGGTTTTATGATTACAGAACAAACGTACATCACACACCAAAGAAAAACCCAATGCGTCAAGAACACTTAGCTGAGTTTATTAAATTGTATAATGGTAAGAACATCAGCAAGCGTAAAGAAACTTGGAGCGAAGAAAACCCTGATGGTCGTTGGAAAAAATATACTTATGATGAAATCATAGCAAGAGATAAAACAAGCTTAGATATATTTTGGATAAAAGATAAAAGCTTAACAGACTTAGACAATCTTCCTGACCCTGATATTTTAGCGAATGAAATCATTGAAAACATAGAATCAGGACTGAATAGTTTTAGAGAAATAATGGAAACGATAAACGGAGAATCGGAATAAACCAATGCTCAAAGCCATACACATTTCCAAGTCGCTCAAAAGCCAACCGCTAAAGCCAAAACTTAGCAAAGAGTATGTCTTCTGCCAACGCTAGCAAGTTTGCGGAAAGAAAAGCCAGCGTACAACAAAGAGGCGTAAAGGAACGTGATTCTAAAACACGTTATAGTTCTTCTCTTTTTCTATCTAAAGATATTTATTACAAACTAAAGAAACACGTTGCCCACAATTAAGTAGAAACTAGTAAAAATGAAGAAATCTAAATATTAATGATATTTGAAAATAAAACTTTAAAAAATTTCATTCCTTTTATTGGAACAATATTAATTGTAGTTGGATATTTAAAAATCTCTTTATACTATAAACACTTTAATATTGAAATAATTAACTACCTTGAATTTTCGGAAATATTAACAATTTTTCTTCCAGATATTTTAAAGTATAGTTTTTATGTTTTTTTAGGAATAGGAGCGAATTTTTTAATGGAATCAAAAACTGAAACTGAAAAATATCATAATATTAAAATTGATATAACTAACTCTACTAAATTAAAAGGTAGATTAAAAAACCATTATAAATTGAATAAAGAATTGTTTTGGTTATCAGTTCTAATTTTATTTATATACATAATGAATTTTATTTGGCTTAGAGAAAAATTTTGGGATATTTTAATGGAAACGTTTATTATTCCATCTCTTTTATTATTCAATATTTTATTGCTTGAATTTCGAAACAAATACAAAAGTCTTTACAATAAATATTTTGACCCAACAATAAATAATATAATTCTAATCATATTTATGTTTGGCTTATTTACTCTTTCTTCTGTGAATTCTGAAATTAAAAAGACTGAAAAAAAACAAGAATTGAAAATTGGTTTTACTTATTTAAATGAAAATTTTAATACAAATAAATCTTTAAAATATATTGGACAAACCAGAAATTTCCTTTTCTTATATGATTTGGAAAGGAAAGAATCAAGAATTTTTGAAATAAGTGAATTACGAAATTATAAAATAACGAAATGCCAACAAAATACCGTGGTAAAAAACAAGTAAAAATCTATTAATTTTTGACACTATCCCTTAAAGTGTGTAAACAAAATTTATCGAGGGTTTAACTTTTCTAAAGTTGAACCCTTTTTTCAAATATAGTTAAAAATTGGTTTAAAATAATGCCCCAGTTTCTAATGGGCATCGACCATTTTTTGTGGCCTCTCTAAGGGCTAAAAAAGAGGACTTCATAACGGCTTCGTCTGTTGGGAACGAGCGCTTATTTTTAGTGTATTTCCTGATTTTTCCATTGAGGTTTTCAATAAGGTTGGTGGTGTAAATGATTTTTCTAATCTCCACAGAGAACTCATAAAATACGGTAAGTTCGTCCCAGTTGTTCCTCCTGCTTTTAACGGCATATATATACAAAAACGAGTACTCAGGTGATGTCCTTTTTCAGGTCTGCATTTTCTCCAAAGAAATGCCCCGCATTGAAAAGAAACCCGACTAAAAAGATAACACCGAGAATAATAGGAAAGATAGACCGAATAGTATCAGAAATATCATTAACAGAATCTTCAATACCTCCAATTTGGGCAAAAAGAGCATTTGAAACCAGAAATAATAACAGTGTGAAATAAGTTGCTTTTTTCATATCAAAAAATGAATTTAAAATGGGTTTGATTTTGATACTCAAAAGTTACTACAAGAAGCAATTCAATCGGCTCTACACCAGATATTTGTGAATAAAATATTATTTAAAACTGATTACTATTATATAATAATAAAGTAGCTTAATTTTAATTATGAAATGGAAAAGGTATGTTGATATGTCAAAAATTGAGAAAAAGTCAAAGTACTTAAACCGTTAGCAGGGAGCCTATTTCACCTAAATCCTTTGTTTTAAGTTTAACCTATTTTAGGCGTTAGATCATCCAAAAAGTTAGTAATAATTATAATTCAAATCATTGTTTTTTACAATACCCTTACAAACAACCTTTACTTTACAACAAAAAACATTGCAAATAGCATATCATGTGCTTAGTTACAAAAAATTAATTTCTTTTATCCTTACTTCCTTTTTCAAAGGCAACGAGATTAAACAATTCTCGCATTCTAGAGCGTACCCTATTTCCATAACGTTCTTCCAATTCATCGGCATTTAAATTAGTTGTGGCATGTGTTTTTAGTTTATTTTTCAGGAAAAGATCGTATCGTGAGAGTAAAATTTCGCCCATAACATTACAATCTTTCCCAAAATGCCTACCCGTGGGTTCCACACCCAAATCGTCAAAACAATAAAATTGATGATCGCCATATTGTTCGATAATTCGATACCCTATGTTATTAAATCCAAAGACAATATTTCTAGAAGGAATCACTTCATAGGGGCGAAAATGTGGTACCATATGCTTTAATAGCCGCATAAGGGACGTTTTACCACAACCAACAGGACCGCTTAGCAAGACGCCTTTATTGATATCTATTCTAAACTTTTCACAACTTGATTTGTCTTTGATAAAATAGCAACAAAGCTTGTATAACACCCTATGATCTCCTTTGTAGATTTTAAATTTTTTACCAAAGAGAAGCTTTCCTTTGGCTTCTAAGTAAATCAGCATTTTATCAAAATCATACTGAACATATCCTTTTTTTGATACCCCCAAGCAGAATTCAACGCCGCCTTCTGTAATGATATGTGGATGATCTAGCTTCATAAAGGCTCGTTGTAATTTTTTTCTGAAGTTGTTTTTAAGTTGTCTTGAAAATGAACAACTTCTGAAGTTTTGTCTCCGTTTTTTGTTGTGTTAAAATTCGATTTATCAAAAATTTCCTGTTTGTTATTGTTTTTAAAGTTTTCTATAGTTTGTTTATGTTTGTTTATAGGTATTAACGCTTGTTTAACACTTGTTTGATTTTTAGTATGGCTGTTGTTTACTGCTTGTTCTGTACTTGGTTCAAAATTAAACATCCTGATTTGGCTTCCTTTAAATGGATTATGTGACGGCTTGTACATAAGATATCCCCATGCACCCAATGCTTTAATACACTTATGATAGGTTGCCGTAGATCCTATTTTAGACAAGTACATGACTTCTTGACGATTGATGAAAAATTCTTCTTGAAAATAGTTGTTGTTCCAACACTGAAAAAGGGCTATATAGAGGCTAATATGGGTAGGATTAAGCCTATGATCTTTAGAAAATTGTTCAAATATACCGTTAAGATGTTTGATATAGTTAATCTCTCTCACAATCATAATTTATTGTGAACCCGGTTATTTTCAAGCACACTTACAATATCCTTGTAGTCATAGTATAGAATCCCTCCTACTTTGGTATAAGGTAAGGTTCCATTAATCCTTAGGTTCTGTAATGTTCCTGGTGACACTCCTAAAAGCTTCATGACTTCAGGAGATTTGAGCCACTTTTTGGTAGTCTGCCCTGTGTGATTTTGAAGTAATAATTTAATCTCTTCTAGTAGTTCTAGTTTAAACTCCATGAGATCTTCGGTCGTAATAATTGTTGCTCCCATTTGTAAATGTTTTTTAAAAACAAGACTATTGTACAGGATAAACTTCTTATCTTCCAATAGCCTTGCTTTGATTTGACTTTCGTTTTACAAAATTGTTGGGAATCCTTGGATTTTATTCACAAGTTATACGTAATTACGTAATAATTTTAACATTTTTAAAATTGACAAATTTTTAAGCAATTAACACTTTTTAATAGCAAATTTTACCAAATTGATCAACTGGTTTTTTCTAGTTCTTTAGAAAATCACATAACGTTATCTGTTCGTAATTACGTATAGCTTGTGAAATATTTCTGGTCTAAATAGGTTTGATCCTGTTCCATATAGTGAACAAAATCCCAATTTTAGAACGTAGTAAAAAGTAGCAGTAAACTCTTTAAGGTTTTTCTTAGCTTATGTATGGCTGCAACCTTTTGATTTCTTACGGTACTCGCTGTTACCGATAATTCTTCGGCAATTTCATTAGTACTATAATTATTAAGGGTAAGTTCCATAACCTTCCCCATCTTTTTGGGTAAAGTCTTTATGGCTTTATACAATTGCGCATAGGTTTCAACCGTTGTTACTTGAGACAGAAAATAATCGTCAGCCTCTATTTGTAGCAAATGAGTTGGAGTAGCCTGATTTAAAACTTTAACGTGTTTACTTTTTAGGTAGTCTAAACATCGGTTTTTAACAGCATTATAAAAATACCCTTTAATGGCATTTTGGCTTTTAAATTGAGGGTTCTTTTCCCAAATTTTAATAAAGACTTCTTGTACAATGTCTTTAGACACC
Source organism: Seonamhaeicola sp. NFXS20 (assembly GCF_049132085.1). Classification (NCBI taxonomy): domain Bacteria; kingdom Pseudomonadati; phylum Bacteroidota; class Flavobacteriia; order Flavobacteriales; family Flavobacteriaceae; genus Seonamhaeicola; species Seonamhaeicola sp. NFXS20. The sequence goes on from NZ_JAFMPU010000013.1 coordinate 15,643, forward strand.
TCTATATCTCCTAAATATTTACTAGCAAAAAGGCATAAGGGCGGGTAAAGCGTATTAAACAGCGTTTTATACCCTTCTAAACTTATGGGATGTAGCTTATTTATGGACATAATATGTAATACTAAAGAAACACCTTAAACTACTATGAACACTACACTTAATGGTTTTTAGCATTCACGTCACGTATAACACCTCAAAATTCACTAAATAAAATGAGAAAAAATTGGGCGAAGTACTCTACTTATTGTATCGAAGGTACTGGTCATCTAACTACGATAAGAGAGCCCACGCCCACAGGCGTGAGCAAACTTACTTATCATCTCGTGGTTTTGAAAAGTACCAGTTTTCCAATACAAGATTCAAAGCAATTGCTTCTAATATTTTTCTATATGAAGAATTGCAAAGTTATGTAATTCAACCAAATATACGAAAATAAAACAAACGGTATGATATATCATACCATTTATTTTATGAATAAGTAAGAAATTTAGAAAAAGATAAATAGAAATAGGTGACTGAAAAGGAAAAACTCGGTAAGCATTTGCTAAAATTAAGACAAAAAATACCGAGTAAGGAATATAACAAAGAACATATATCTCAGCAAGAGCTTGCTGACAATAATGGCTTAACCAAGCACTTAATTGGCACGATAGAAAGAGGAGAAGCGAACCCTACTCTAGATAAATTAATTTTTTTAGCTAAAGCACTAAACTTAAAAAAAGTAAACATCTTTGACCTAGAAATTGATGTAGATAATTATATCAAAGAATTAAAAAAGAAATAAACCCTCTGTTTTATAGCTTTATAAAGTCGCTTATATAATATTAACTATTTATACTTCACTAAAAAGAATTAACTTTAGTGTATGACACTATACAAATTCGTTTTAAAATCCTCCAATTCTTTTTTATCCATATCCAATTTATGGTAATCCTTACCAAAAGTATTTTTGACATGCTGTAATCGGTTCAACAATGCTTCCATTATATTTTTATAACGACTGAGTTGTCGTTGCATCGCTTCATAGCAGTTTTGGTAATGTTCTAATGCTTCATCACGGGTTATGGCTTCTGGCATACCAAAATCAAACACCTCTTCCTCCACACCTCCTTGTTCCACTTGTGCTATTTCCTGAAAGAGCGTATCCAGCATTGCTTTAGTAGGCAGCGTTTGTTGTTTTTCTATATTACGGACTATGGCTATCAGCGCATTGATACGTTTTTTAGTATCATCGGCTTTAACTTCGAGATTATCATTTGGGTTAAGATGATTCCACTTAAAGAAGTTTAACATGGTCTCCAGTGTCTCCGAATGTGATTTTGAAACGTCTTTAGAAAATGCCCGAAAACGCTTAGCTACATCTTTCTTAACATTGATTCCCGAAAAGCCATATGTTGAAAATTTCTTCATTTTTGCTGCAAAATTTGACCTGTTTATAATGGGTTTCAAAGGATTTGCTGCAAACCTCTGAAAACCAGCTCAATTAAATATTTTCCAAACACCTAAATATCAATTATTTAAGCGCAAAAATCAAACCGAAACATCGCGCAGCGTGTTACCCTCTTGCTTCTCAAAATTTGTCCCACAGGGACCGAAATTTTCCGAACAACCTGACTAAAAATCAGATTGCTTTTTGTTGAGCTTCCTATTTCTTTAAAGGTATTACTTTGACTAGTAATTGTAAAACGTGGTTTACTGTTAATTAAACCGTTTTATATTCGTTCTGTATGGTTTATAGATAGAAAATTACTCTGAAAGTCTGATTGGGGCTTATGAAAAGAAAAAGACCTCTGAAATTTTCAAGTCAAAGGTCTTTTAAGTTTTGATTTTCTTTTTATCTGCATTCATATACTAAACACATAATCGTAATTAAACAAATACTTAAACTACTTAATAAAGGTTACATTTTAAATGTTATTGTTTAGCATTGTACTTTGAGTGTTTCAACTGTTCTGCTTGGGTTTCTAAATCAAGGTTATTATGATTTAATGTCATCTTGATTTTACTACTTGACTTTATAGTATGCCTTCATCTGCAAAACTGAAGTAATCACCATTTGGAACTAGTATTAAATGGTCTAGCACTTTTATATCAAACAACTTAGCTGCCTTTTGTATTTTTGTTGTCAATTGTTTATCGACTTCACTGGGCAACAATTTTCCTGATGGGTGGTTGTGAACTAATATAATCCCCACAGATAAAGTTTTTATAACCACTGCAAATAATATTCGCATATCTACTATGGTACCCGTAATACTCCCTTTTGACAATTGATAAATCCCTTTTACTTTATTGGAATTATTAAGTAATAACACCTTAAATGATTCATGTAAACCAATCGTATCTTTATCCCATTGCTTGAATATCAACTTAGCTGCATCTGATGAATTTTTAACCCCATCAGCTCTAAATGTGCTGCGTTTTTCTCTGTAAATAATTTTTATTTCATTAACTTTAGTTTTCATTTCTTACTGTTTTAAAGTAAACAATGACAAAGAGAGTGTTTATTAATGAGGGACACTCTCTTCATCTTTTTTAATACCTACCCATTGTTTGATAGCAATAAAATTTCACTGATTACCACTTCGGTTACATAGCGTTTATTTCCCGACTTATCCTCATAACGCCGTGTTGATAGTTTACCAGACACGGCAATTTCTTTACCTTTAGTAACATATTTCTCAATAATACCTGCAGTCTTACCCCAGGCTATAACGGTATGCCAATTGGTATCTGTCTGCTTTTCGCCTTGACTGTTCTTGTAGTTCTCATTGGTTGCCAATGATAATCGGGCTACTTTTTTGCCACTTTCTAAGTTTGTGATTTCTGGCTCGTTTCCTACGTTGCCAATTAACTGTACTTTGTTTTTTAAGGTACTCATAATAATGTGTTTTAATGCTTGACTTTTTAGCAAGCGGGTTAATAATTTCCCTTTTCTGTTTAATATGAATTAAATTTTAAGGGGTGTTTTGTATGATTTCTTGCGTGCACAGCACTAATAGATTAAGGGGGTTTTGTCAAGACTTTTTGAACACAAATCAGGAGTGTCTGCGACGTAGTAAAATCCTTGGATTTTCAAGAACGTAGAACCCTTATTTTTTTCTAAAACTTGCTTGGTCTTGACAAGTTCCATAGCGTGTTAGCAATGCTTTTATAATCTTTTACAAGGGAGCGTACGGAAAGTTTAGCGAGCGTAAGTGGAAGATTTTAAATTAGAAGTGCTTATACGCTACCTGTTTTTCGCTGTACCGAAAAACAATAAATGGCTTTATCTATTATAAACCCCTTAAAATTATCTTAGTCAAAATCTAAATTACTTAGCATTATCTTGTGAAATTTTAAGATGATTTTGCAGATAATGCTATTAAAGAGAATTTGGATTTTGACATTCCGATTACCAGCGAACTCCATTCCCGGTTTTGGCTTTCCAATCTGTTGCTTACCTGCTATGTAGGTTAGTAGCACTTCATTACTGGGGCAAAATCGGGAATGGAGTTCAAGATATTTTACAATGAAGCTCTTTTTCTGAAATGAAGATTTTATAGCCCTGCAGGAAAATGTGCTGAATTTTTTATTTGTAAGTTCTAAATGTGAAAAACCAGTTTTTGATAGGAACTGGAAAACCTACTATGGTTTATACCATATCATAAATTTCATCAAACAGCTTTTTATCCAACCGTTCTTGTTGTCCGAAACTTTTCTTCAAAACATTATGAAGTACTGCATTAAAGGCATTGTAACCCAACCATAGATTTGGTTCTTCATTAAGCAATAAGGCTTCATAATTCAAAGTTTTGATGACCTCACGAGACTTTTTTGAAGGGTCACTATTCATATCACTGCACTCGTATCTGAACAGCTTCGTTCTATCGAGTATGGCTTTTACAAATTCTTGTGTATCGATGATTTTAAAGGCTTTCATCTTTTCAAATTTCTTAGTAATGGTATAGAATTCATTGTCTAGAAATTTATCAAACAGGTTGTTTAACCTCGGCATAATTAGACTCGTGTTATTCTTGCTGTGTTTAATAGAAAACTCGATTTCTGCTTGTGAAACGTGTAAACCATTTGAACATACTTTTCTGTAAAATCCAAAATGTCCTGAGGTCTTTTCACTACCATCATACGAGTTTTTAAAACGAAGCATAGGGAGTATTAAATCCTTATGGTTCTTGACGGTAAACTGGCTTTTATCCTCGATTATAAAATCCATAACAAATGACCTGTCATTTTTATTGATGGTACGCTTATGATAAGTAAGTTCTGCATCTATCAACATCCTTTCTGCCTTTTTGAAAAACAGCTGATTGGGTATATGCCCATAGCTATTGGACACTACATTGACGATTTTCCCATTAGAAATAATGGCATTTTCCAGTCCTCTTCTGGACGCAATTCCTGTTAAACACTTTAATGATGTCATCTCCGATGATATGAAGATGTCGTCCTGTTGTAAATTACTCAAATACATAATAATAAATTTTAGATTAAACAATATTTGAGCGATAACCCAAACGGAAGCTAAAATCTTAGCTCAAAAGGAATCGGAATAAATAGCATGAGAAAAAGTAGTGGCTTTATGCCGAAGTCTTTTGATGGAAGTATTTTACGTGTTTAAATTGCGGGGGGATTGTATAATAAAACCCTAAATTACAACAAGTCCTATCAAAAATTTATAAAAAGAAATAAAAAATTGATTTAATATTAGATGAAGTCAAACCCTATAATTTCTTATTATGAGTACAAAAAATATAAAATGTTGTACCTATGTTGTACCCAAATAAAAAAAGCTCCTCAAAAATGAGAAGCTTTTTACTGTAAATTAACTTTTAAAAAAGTGCGGATGGAGAGACTTCCTCTCCATTTGTTATCACTGTTATTATCAAAATCATATTAAGTTGTGTTCACCTAATTTCACATTAAACTCCAAAAAAACAATCAAAAAACGAATTTTAGTTCGATTTCATATTATGAATATATAAAAACTACTAAATAAAATTTAAAAATTTTTTAATTTCCTCCCTGAGTGGCATCACTCCAATCGTCCGTCCTAAAAGAAGAAACCGGTAAAAGATTTCCACCGTAAAGAGATGCTGTTATCCAATTTCTCCATCCATACCTTACTGCAACGGGATTAGGCACCTTATCACTTGAAACAAAAACGTTCTTTCTTTTTGAAACAATTTCTGCATTTGCTGGATAAAACACCCTATCGTTTCCAGCAATTTCAAAACCAGTAAGTCGATCAAAACTATATAACCCCAAAGCATTATGTTCAAATATCAACTCTATCCCACCTTCTTTCACCTCTAACGTTTTATACACAGGTGATTTACAAGCAACCTGTGAAAAACCATAGGTTTGATTCAATGCATTGAACAGCAACCTATCTGCTATTTCTTTCTTTTGAGGCGGATGTCCAAAATTTTCTCGACCAAGATCCATGGTAATAACTATGCCTGAATTTGGAATATCATCCAAACACTCCAACTGAGCTTCTCTCATAAACGCACTATTTTTTTCACTTTGGAATGCCTCATTATTCTTATAAGAATAAGGGGGCAATTGCACATAGAAGAATGGAAAGTCACCAATATTCCATCGCGCTCTCCAATCATTAATCATTGCAGGAAAGAGCATTTTGTATTTTTCGGGTTGAGTAAAGTTTGATTCGCCTTGATACCATAATGCTCCCTTTATTGTAAAAGGAATTAATGGATTTATCATGGCATTGAACAAAGCAGTCGGAGTTTGATTTGCTCGCTTTGTCGCGTCAACACCTTTTAAATCTACCTGCTGATACATACTCAAAACTTCACTACTCATCCATGCCTCTACTTTACTGCCACCCCAAGAAGCATGTATTAAACCTACTGGACAATCTAAAACTTCCTGAAGCTGACTTCCAAAAAAATAAGCTATAGCACTAAATTCACTAACACTATCTGGTGCTGCAAGTTGCCATTGAGAATATTTCTCTAAATCTTCTTTAGGGAATTTTGCGCCCACCCTTCCTACATCAAATAAACGTAGATTAGAATTTTTAGACTTCGCTATGGCCATAACCGAACCAAAAGTAGGCTGCCCTCTAAACCCTTTCAGCGGTTGTTGCATATTCGACTGCCCTGAACATAGCCAAACCTCCCCAAAAAGTATATCTTCCAATAAAACCGAAGATACTTCGTCAGTTATTCTTATTGTTTGACTTTCCTTACTATTAGTGGTTATGATATCCACTCTCCAACTCCCCTTATCATCTGCCTTTGTCTGAATGCTGGCATCTATCCACGATGCCCTAATATCAAGCTTTTCATTAGGATTAGCCCACCCCCATAAAGCAACCGTTGAACTGCGCTGTAAAACCATTTTGGACGACAGCAAAGCTGGAAGTTTAACTTCGGCATTGATAAACTGAACCAATAATAAATTTATCAGAACCGTTATTATTAAAACTTGTTTTTTTTTCATTGACTATTTTTACTTGAATTGTAGTTAAAAACCCTTTATTATTTATCTTCTTCGGAATTACTGTCTGAAAATATAAATTGGTTTTGATCATCCAAAACCTCGTCTTTACCGAAGTCTTCCGAGAACATGAAAAAGCTTTTCGGCACGTCTACAAGCGCCCCGTTTTCCTGAAGTTTCAACCTCAATTCCTTTATATCAATATCTAAGGGGGACTTGTTTTGGTTTACACATAAATGAGCCACCGTGCCTGCTCCTTGCCCCACAGCCATTAATTGCGGTGTTACCCTAATAGCTGCCAATGCTTCATGCGTGGCATCGATACACCTTCCATTAATTAATAGGTTAGATATCCCCTTTGGCACTAATGAACGCAAAGGCACTCCATAAACAGTACCTTTTTTAAAGAATACGGAATTAGTTTCAACTTTATCCGGACTGTGGATATCAATAGGATACCCTCCTAAAGCAATAGTATCTTCTGGAATAGAAGCACTAATGATATCTTCTTCGGTTATCGTATAATGGCCATCAATTCTTCTTGTTTCACGAACACCAACTTGGGCGGAAGTGTCCATTCTAACACAGTTTTCGAACCCCTCACAATATTTTTTTAAAAAATTAAATATTTCTACGCATTGTTTTCTTCCTATCATTTCTGCTTGAGACAACTCGTAAGGGTCTGTACCATCAAGCCCTTGAATCCTACTCATATTTAAAATAAACACCCCAAGGGTACCGGTTTCGAATAACAGCACAAATTCTCTAGGTACGGAAACCTCACCTCTCTTTCTAGCTTCTTTGAGTTCTGGTATGTATCCTTTTAAACTAATTCTTGGTGCAGTTTCCAATCTTCTCAGCCCTTCCTCCTTTCCATAATCAAACAAACAGCGTTCTGGGTACTTTCGGGCATATTCCTTTACCTTTTTCCTATCTACATTGGCTACTTTTAAATTCATAGTGAGCGGCTGCATCAACCCATCTGTATCCCTTCCCGATTTAAATGTTAATCCAGCCATCTTTGCCAAATCACCATCCCCGGTAGAATCTATAAAGAAATCTGCACGATACTCCACAAGTCCGTTTTTATTGGCCGCAATTATTGACTTAACCTTCCCATCTTCAACAACTACATCAACCAAAATGGTATGGTAAAGTATGGTGCCTCCTGCTTCGGTCACCATGTCTTCTAGCTCAATTTTTAATGCTTCACTATCAAATGGCGTTATAGTGGAACAGTAGGTTATTACATCTTCTATGTGCCCAGGGCTGGCTCCTTTGGCCTTTAAACGTTCAATCAATTCGTCAGGATATCCCAGCACAACTTGTTCGCCTACATTATTATGAAAGGTCATCATAGGCCCTACCCCCATCGCAGTGAGAGTCCCTCCCAAGAAGGCATATTGCTCAATTAACAAAACATTAGACCCTTCTCTTGCGGCGGCTATTGCTGCCATAGACCCAGAAGGACCTCCTCCACAAATAATAATATCAAAACTTTCCTTACTTATATTCTTTTTATCTATCATATTATTTTTTTCAATTTGTTCAAAACTTATTCAAAATATAAACTAAACCAACTTTTTGACCATTCTTGAGTTTAATATCCATTCATAACCAAATACCACAACTAAAACGGTAAGAGCTCCAAGCGGATATCTCCAAAAAAAACCGATTTCAAAAGCAAAACTCAGGTAAGTGACCAAAAAAACCGAACACAATGTTCCCACTAAAATAGTCTTCCAACTGCCTTTCCTCCATAATGCTAACAAGGCAATGCCTAACAACGCTCCATAGGAATACCCAGGAACACCTAAAGCCATATTCAAGAGCCCTTCTTTGCTAAAAGTATTGAATGCAAATGCCACAACGGCAAACAAAGCACCAACCAAGGCTATAGCTATTTTACTAGCTTTTAAGTAATGTTTATCATCCGCTTTCTTCTTAAAGTATTTTTTGTAAAATCCAAAAATAGTGGTTTCGCCCACAGCTGTTAAAGCTGATGTTAAGGTAGATATTCCTGCAGAAAACAAAGCTGCGATGATAATACCCGAGATTCCATCTGGCAACTCATGAATTACAAAATGAGGAAAGACCCTATCTTTATTTTCAGCTATTAAAGCTGTGCTCTCTGCTGATGGCGGATAGATTTGATACCAAGCAAAAATGCCAATACCCACTATGAGCATTAATATAGTTGAAGTAACCGTTAAACCTGAAAAAATAACAGCCTTTTTTGCCGATTTTACGTTCTTACAACTTAATATCCGTTGTGTCACCACTTGATCGACAGCATAAGACCCTAAATGAAAAATTGAAGCCCCAAAAATTCCGACCCATACCGTGAAGTTTTTTGTTGGATCTAAGCTTAAATCAACAATTACTGTTTTGGCATGGGCATCTGCTATTCTCCATGCTTCTGAAAATCCCCCATCGATACCTCCAAAAATAAACACCATTGCTATTATAGCTCCTATAGTAAATACCGTCCATAAAAGAAAATCGGTCCATATGACTGTTGAAATGCCTCCCATAACCGACCAAAACACCGCAAATGCAGACATTATCAATATACTTTCATAAATACTTATACTGGTCCCTAAGATCTCGCTTAACACAATGGCCGTGGCCAACAATTTTACCGCTTGACTCAATATTACAGCAACAAAAAACAACCCCCTGGCCAATTGACTAACATGACTGCCTAAACGTACTTCCATAAACTCATATGGACTGGTTACATTTTCTTCGTAAAACGGTTTTACAAAAAGGTAAGCCATGATAATATTCCCAACAACAAAACCAGGTAGTACTATTAAATACTTGAGGTCTCCACCATCTCCATAAATATACGCTGGTACCGTAACGAATGTAGCAGCACTTGTAGTGGTTGCAATAATTGAAAATGAAACGACCCACCAAGGTATTGTTTTTCCTCCTACGAAGAAATCGTTACTGGACTCGCTCTTCCCTCTGAATATATACCCCCAAAAAGAAGTTATTACAAGTAGTGAAATTATAATTATGATATTAAGTGTAGACAGCATGCTTTAATGTTAAATGGTTTAATAAAGGAATAAGCTTAATTTGGGTTCTCTCTGTTAGAGAAATTCAAATTTCTTTTAAGTTGGTAGTTGGGCCACAAACATTATGTACCCCTTACCGAATTATATTAATTTATTCTTTTACAATTAATTGATTTATGTATTTATTGTCCTCGAATTCGACTTTTAAAACATACAGGCCTTGAGGCAAACCACTCATATCTACAGTTGTAATTTTATCCTGGATTTTTAAATTCTCAAATAATTGTCTCCCTTTAAAATCATAAACTTGTACACCAAAAATATTAGCATTGAAGGACTTTAGGTATAAATGATTTGTTACTGGGTTCGGAAAGACTTTAACGTTTTTCCTCAAAGAAGTTGCCATTGACAGGGTTTTATTGTTTTGAGCTTTAGAACCCGATGGTACCACAGAAACGTTTCTAAATTTAGCTGTGGCTGTTTTAGAGTCGTCAAGAGATGTAACAGAAAGACCTATATATATGTCATTAACCATGGAGATTGTTTGTGAACTAACAAGACTCCAAGTTGTTCCATCATTTGATTGATATCCTTCAAAAACATCACCTGTTCTTTTAAGTTTTAACCAACGGTCTATTGAAGAAGCATCTGATACCTTACTAGTTGAACTATCAGTTAATTCCCTATATTGAAATGCATTTCCACTTTCCGGAGTAGTATAAATTAACACGTTTTTAGAATCATCATCAAGTGTTTCTCTAAACATTAATCCTGTCTTTACATAATCATTTATATCTGGAGAAATAGACTGAATCAAACATACAATTTCTCCATCCCCTGAAAAGGGTTGATACACATACTGAAACTCATCATTATTACCCCAAATATTTATCCCAGAACCTTTTACCGTAAACAAACTACCATTTGTGGTTGCACTTGCATAACCAGAAACACCTACAGCCCCAACATCTGAATTTTCCCAAGGTTCCGGTAAAAAACTAGAGGTTCCTCCTCCTGACTCTTCTGGAAGCATTTCAATTCTTATATTGTCATAATAATAAGTATAGCTAGAATTATTTTCCGGATCAAAAGTAAAAGTAAATTGATCTACGTCAGAATCTAAAATTGATGGATCAGGGGTACTGTTATAATTAAAGGATAATGACTCCCATTCATTTTGAACTGTGGTTGTGATTTTGTAAGTACTATTTCTTCCATTGGGATATGAACCGTACTTTGCTTCGTTTTCAAAATTTAATTGAATATCCGTACCAACAGGAGCATTAGTTCTAACTTCCATTTTTATTTTATAATTGCCTGATTTAAATAAACCTGCATCTTCTATAGCTGTTGGGCTACTAAAAACAAGTTTTGCATATGAGTTTGTACCATCTGCTACAAATTTCCCCACCCCACTGGTCTGATTAATTCCTGAAACATCCGGATTTACAGATCCATTATGGTATCCGCCAATGACTGATTCATAAGATAAAATACTAATACCGTTATAGTTTCTTAAAATTGTATTGTCTTCAACTTGAAATGGGATACCCTCTAATGCAATTTTACTATTGCCATCGTGGACAACTACATACAACCTATATGCTCCTTTCTCAGTAGGTGTATTAAATTCAACTGTGTTGTTACTTGTTTGGGTTATTAATCCTGCTAACTCAGGGAAGCTATTACCAGAAGTTGCGTCTTTTAATTTATATCCTTCTTCAACGATTGCCCATTCATAAGTTAAAGAATCAGAATTTGGATCGTATGCAGTGACATATGCAGAATTTACCGCTCCTTCATATAGCGTGATATCATCATCAGCCTCTAGGCCATTCAGCTTAATATCGGTAATTCTAGGAGCTCTTTCTGCTGGATAACTTCCAGTCCACTTATATTGCATAGCTTCAACAACTTCAGTTGACTCTCCAAGGACATTAAACATACTAAACCAAGACTCCACTTGACCATGATTTTGATGTCCCCAAACAAAAGCATAAGAACCTAAGATTTGCCCAGAAGACTCACCTTCTATGTAATTACTATATCTAGTTCGATAGATATATGCTTTACTAGTACTACTTAATTCAATGGGGGCAAGCCATTCTGTTCGGTTAGTATTTAAGTTTTCCCATGTACCATCAACTCCCCATTCTGTTACAATATATGGTCTTGTCCAACCATTACTGGTTAATTGTGTTTCTAAATTATATAAATTTTTATAAACATTTACTCCTAATATATCTATGGCAGGGGCTCTTGAATTAATCTCGTCGATATCGACATCATGAGCACCAGCCAAAACAGTCATAGTAGGGTGCCAGGGATCTTCATCGTGTATCATTTCAGCTATGTCATTAACAGCATTCCATAATCTATAATTTGTATAACGCGCATCCGCTTCATTCCCTATAGACCACATTAAAACTGCCGGGTGATTTTTGTATTGATTTACCCAATACCTAAAATCTTCCAATTGTTCTTTTACAGCGGTGGTATCATTATAATTAAACCCATGCTCTTCATGTTTAACATACAGCCCCAATGAAACTGTTATACCTAGAGAATCGGCCTTGTTTAATATATCTATTGTGGTTGAATCTGTTTGGTATGTACGAATTGAATTCCCTCCATATACAGGTAGTGAATCAAGAAAATGTCCACTGTATGCAGCGCCTTTTATAAAGTATGGGCTTCCATCTCTTAAAAGCTGAAAATCACCATTACTGAGCGTATCAATAGAAACCTCTACAGCTTGACTAAAAACAGTCAGGTTAATTAATGTCAAAAAAATAGTAGTTAGTACTTTATTCATAATAATTATGGTTTAAGTTTATTTAGTCATTGATTGTAAATTTCCTTAAAACAGAGTAAATAAATCTTTAAAATAAATTCAAATTTCTTTAAAATAGTCGCAATTTATTTTAATGAATAACTTCTCTTATCGATTGATATACAGAAACCAAAGGAAGTTAATATCTTTAATAGGACATGTCTTTTTGAGAAGTAAATCTTAGATTTATGAAATTAACGCAAATCATTTTTCGAACACTATTAATAGAGAGCAACCTAAAAAATCCGTGCTATTTATTGGATAGTATCCAAAAATTTCATGAACCCTTCGGGGTTATTATATGATTCTAATTTCTCTTTGTTTATTTTGCTAAATTCTTTTCTAAAATTTATAAGGGTATTATAATATTTAAGATCAATAGCATCATTAGACATTTGAAGAGGGGTTTTTCTCATGTCATATAGTTGTTCGTTATTTTTGTTTCCATTAAAATAAATGCCATAATAAAAATCAGATGACACCAATCCCATACCTGTAGAAAATTCTATTGGAATGTATTCCCTGTCAAGCTCTATATTGGCATCGAAAAATAAAGGAGAAAGATCTTCTCCTTCTACATCAGTTTTAAGTTCAGTTCCTGCCAAACTAAAGATTGTAGGCAAAAGGTCTAACCCATTAGATATAAGGTTCTTATCATCAACACGCCCTTTAATAGATGGGTGAGAAACAATAAAGGGAACATGACACACTTCGTCATAAAACAGTCCTTTTCCGGCCATTTTATGAGATGCATTAGACTCTCCATGATCACTAGTAAATATAATATACGTATTGTCACCTAACCCACTTGCTTTTAGCCCTTCTAAAAGCACTCCAACCTCACGATCTATTTCTTCCACAAATTTGGTATAAGCAAATCTATGAAGCTTCCAATCAATATCATCGTAGTCACCGCGGAAACGCCCAAAAGAGTTGGCCATACCTGGTTTACCTTTGCTTCCTGAAATAATGCTAGGTTCATTCATTTGGGGCAGATAATTATCAGGAAGAGGTGGCGAATTTTTCAAATAGTAATCAATAGGTTCAAATCCACCTGCTCCTAATTCTCCTTCGGGTATGCGAAGGTTAGTCAAAACTGACTCTCTTAATAAATCTTGCCAACCTCCCCCATCAGTTCGATCGTATATTTTTTCTAAATCAAACTTATTATCTTTTATGTGAGCATAACAAATATCATGTGGATTCATTAGTGAAGCGACCATAAAAAAGGGATAATTTGTATATTGATTTTTGTGTTTTCTTAGCGTTTCAATTGCTTTGGGAACACAATCAATAGCTCTATACTCTTTACTGTTGGCATAAACCTCAAAACCAAGATCCTTAGGTAAGAAGCTATTATTCTGCCATCCAAAATGATCCTTTCCTCCGTAATAAGTTTTATATCCTTTCTGCTGTAGCTGGGTTGCTATTTGGTTTTGTTTAACGAAATCTTTCACGTCAACAGGATTATGCTCAATTCCCTTTGGCACATGAAATCCAAAATACGTAGGCCTTTTCCCCGTGAACATACTTACACGAGAAGGAATACAAACTGGATTAGCTACATATGCTTTATCAAAACGTAATCCATTTGCCATTAATTTATCGATATTTGGAGTTTCAACATATTGATTGCCCATGGCAGAAAAGAAATCCCAATTTAGTTGATCAGAAATAATAAGAAGAATATTCGGTCTGTTCTCGTCTAATTGAGCTTTTTTGATTTTCTCACTATTATCTTGACACGAAATAGTACTTAAAATGCAAAATACTATTACATTAAACTTTCCAAATGTCATTATATCTTATTTTATTTTGTGATTTTAAACTTTGAATTCTCAACAAAATCATTCAACTAAAAATGGAATTACAGCAGAGGCTGCATTACCTTTTTCATCAAACACAAACGCATAAAGTCTATACTCCCCTGTTTGTTTCATTTCAAAACGAATATTTTGTTCATTATTAGTTTCAAAAACCCCATCAATTCCAGTTAAAACCCCTAACGAGTGGTCTTCCTTGCCCATCACAAATCCCTCTTTCACTATTTGCCACTCATAGGTCAAACTTTCCCCTTCAAAATCCATCGCCTTTATGGATGCTCTGTTTTCTTGTCCAATTTTTACTTTAATACTATGGTCTGCTGTTAAACCGTTTAACAACATATCTTCTCCTTTTACTTGAGGTGCCCTATTTGAAGGGAACGTACCACGCCATGAATAATGCATGGCGTGAACCGCTCCCAACGGATGTTTTTTTCTCGTAAAAAGCCCGTACCAAGTAGCCACTTCTCCATGGTTTTGATACCCCCACAAGAACACATAAGACCCTGCACACCCATCATTAGCATTGGCTATAATATGTTTATTGTAAACTTCTCTATAAACCTCAGCCTTTTCCGTACTAGTCTGCTCTAGCAGGCTTCCCCATGAGGTTTTCGGAGGGTTTTCCCATGTTCCCCTTGGGCCCCACTCCGTAATCAAGTATGGTTTTTGCCAACCAACTTCCTTTATTTTTTTATGTGAGTTTATAATGGGCGCATAGGTATTTATTGACAATACATCTAAGGACGGAGCCCGCTCCATTATTTCCTTTATATGATCTGTTTTTGTACCCGCCAAAACAGTAGTTGTCAAGTGATTGGGATCTACTTCATGAATCATATCTGATATTTCACCAACTGCGTCATAAAGCTTAAAGTTTGTAGCTCTGGAATCTGCTTCATTACCAATTGCCCACATTAACAGTGCAGGATGGTCTTTAAACTTAAGAACATCTGCCTTTATGGATTTAAATTGTTCCTCTACCGCGGCATCATCATTATAATCAAAACCATCTGTTTCACGCTTAATCCAGATACCAAGACAAACAGTTATTCCATGTTGCTGTGCAGAATCCAATACAGCTTGGGTATCTTCGTTAATTGAATAGGTTCTTATAGAGTTCCCTCCATAATTTTTTACTTCATCTAAAAAGTTGTTGTAAGCTGCCCCTTTAACAAAGTAAGGCACTCCGTTACGATAAATTCTTGGGTTCCCCCCATCATTCCTCACTTCTACTTTTGCAGGGCCATCGGCAGGTTGATCTTCTTCGGTTATGTCTATTTGCTCTTGGGCTCTATCACTACTGCAAGCGGTTGTTTTTAAAGCACATATTGCAAAAAATAGGTAAAAAAATATTTTCATCATCTTCATTTTAATTTAGTTTGTTGTTCTTTTTATTTTTAGCGTTCCGATACGCACTTTCGTTTGATTGTTCGAAACAAGTAGCTTTACCGAATTATCATATTTACCTGCCTTAAACTTAATGGGCTCTTTATTAAGTTTAACCCACCCCTGTTTTTTGGAAAAATCTATGTTTAGCTCTGTATTATGTGTGTCGTGTTGTACAGCTACTTTTTGAATACCCTTTGAGTTTTCTGGAACCTGCAGATAAACATCGTATAACCCCGTTTCATTTATCCAAGGGTTGAATTGAACATAATCTCCCAATTTCGGGGAGTTGTTAACTAAAAGTTTTCGGGTGCTGCTCTTTTTAATGTCTTCCAAATGAAAACCTCGGTGACTTATGGCTTTAGAATTAGGAGTAATCAATACACTTTCACCTGTCATTCTCAAGGGTTCAATAATTTGTTTTTCATTGTTGATGCTATTACTTAAATACACCGTTTCTTCAAAACGCTTTGTCCCAGATTTAAAAGCTTGATAAGTAACGCGTACACTATCGTTATTTTTTAAATCCAATGCTATATCCTGTTTTTTAATTCCTGCTAATGGAACATTTAATGAAAACTCACCTTGCGAAACCATCTGGTCTTTATCGAACAATTTCACCTGCCATTTAACATCTATCACTGTTGTGGTATCCCTTATATCATCATTATGTATGGTAAGGATTCTTTTACTTGATAGTGGAGACACATAGGGATTCGCACTGGCACTCACATCAGTGCGCTTATCATATTCATAATCAAATACGGCTATAGGTGAATAACTACGTTTCCAAAAATCTATGGGGTTATCCTTCATGCCCTCTATAGGATTTATAATCTTAGAGGTTTCTGGATTGGTCCATGGATCAAGCAACGGCATTAATGCATAATCAGGTCGGTAGCCTACCTTTTTCACATCATGGTCTTCCCAATTTATTCTGAAATGTTTTTCTTTTGGATCTGTGGGTTGTCCGAATAATTTTTGAAGTGTATAAAACGTAAAAATCATTTCGTAGCCCGTTGACCTGTGTCCTCTAAAAATGGAAAGTCCTTTTTGTACTGAACTTACACGATCATAATCCAAGGGCTCATCGTAACAGGCATTATCTTCATAAACATACAGCAGTTTATCCTTCCAAAATTTATCATGACGGTTATAAATATCACTAGTGTAACCATCCAACCCCATTGAATAAGAGCACGCAGCAGTTACTATGTTTTCACTGAGGTAGTAGCGGGGTGATAATTGTGTAGCCGTTAGTGGCCTGGTTTTATCATACTTTAGTGCCTCTTCCTCCCATTCTTCTTGATAAGGCGTTTCGTTGGCCAGAGACCAAAACACAATAGAAGGGTGGTTCCTGTGCTTTTTTATCAAATCACGGATCGCTTTACGTTGATTTTCAATAGTACCAAAAGCACCTTTATGATTGCCGTTGTTTATTGTAGATTCGGCTATCATAAGCATTCCTTTTTCGTCTGCTATTTCGAACTGACGTTTAAGGCTCATGCCCCGGTGGGTTCTTAAGACATTTATGTTTAACTCTTTTGAGATATCCAGCAAGTACGACCAATATTCTGGGTTATATAAAAACAAACCTCCACCAACACCTTCTGTGTAACCATCCTTCCAAGTGGGTTCTAATGACTCTCCTCTAAGTCGCATTTTTATACCATTAAGATAAAAACCCCGTTGTTCAGGATTATTTGATTGAACGGCTTTTACCTGCCTAAAACCAAAACGTTCTTTGTGAACAGAAACACCATTTATGGTTACATTAAAATCGTAAAGGTGCGGGTTATATGGCCACCATAATTTAGGGGATTCCCATATATCCGATAACTTTAAATTTTTCTTTTGGTTGGGTTCCAGTGTTACCAATATTTTAGAATTGAGCTCAAAAACCGTTTTTTCTCCTTTCCAATCCGTCACAAAACCACCGACCTCTATTTGTCTACTGCATTCCGATTGATTCCAAACTTCAATGCTTGCCGTGATTCTTGAGGAGTCGACATCGGTCTGGATGAACAAATCGTTGACATTAACTTCAGGGACTCCTCTCAAAACCACATCTCCAATTATTCCATTGTCTATATTACGCCATCCTCTATCTTTATTATAGTAATCGCAGCGGTCACCTAAAGGGTAATCAATACCTGTTTCTGGATGGTCTTCATTTGGAAAATCCCCCTTAAAAGCATAACTAAAATCCTGTACAACTATCTTAAGTTCATTGTTTTTTGACGGTGCTTTAACAGCTTTGGTTATATCGACTGTGAATGGCAATTTATTCAGATGTGTATAGCTTTTATCTGGGTTCTCTCCCTTAATGAGCTGACCATTTACAAATACCCAACACACAAAATTCACGCTTGAAAAGTCAATTTTTATGCGCTTTCCAGATAAATCATCAGGTAAGTCGAAAGTTGTTTTGTATTCTCCTTTGTGCACATACTGCCAGAAATAAGGGAAATCGAAATCGCCTTTAACCTCCTTTTCTCCCGGATTGGAAACAGCTGAAGACCAGCTCATGGGCACTCTTACTGGCTGTACACTCCACCTATTCAAAGAGTCATTTATGGCCTTTACAATAAAATCATGATTCTGATTGGGTTCTCGCCAACGGCCTTCCGCATCTAATTCATAACCAAAGAAGGGAATTTTTATTGGTCGAAAAGTCCAATTTAAGCCATTAAGAACAATAGTCTCATCTTTTTGATTTTGAAAATCTTTGCAAGAAAACAAGCATGCTAAAACAACTAAGTATAGTATTGATTTCATATCTTTTTATTGCACTAAAAATGGAATACTAGCAACAGAAGCATTTCCTAAATGATCCAACACATATACGATTAGCCGATATTCCCCTTCTTCATTCATTTTAAAATTTATTAATCGTTCATTGTTACTTTCTATTAACCCAGAAATCCCAGGTAACATGGCCTTTGATTTGTCTGAACGACTTAAAACAAAGCCTTCTTTTACGATTTGCCATTCATAATAAAGGCTATCACCGTCAAGATCTAAAGCATCTACACTAGCTATATTAATTACTCCTTTTTTAACCTTAATACTTTGGTCTGCCGTTTTCCCATTGAGAATCATTCCTGAGGAATACACTTCAGGCGATGTGTTATCTGGAGATTCTCCTGTCCAACATTCCTGCATAGTGTAAACGCCATTTAGCGGATTACCATTTTTTGTAAATAACCCGTACCAGGTCTGTACGGCTCCGTGGTGTTGATAACCCCAGACAAAAACATAAGATCCCACACAGCCTTTATTTCTATGATTATAAATATAGTTTTGATAATATTTTTTATAATAATTATTGGCCTTTTCAGTACTAGTGGGCTCCACAAGCCGCCCCCAATCTGTTGATTTCGGATTATCCCAGGTTCCTTTTGGCCCCCATTCAGTTATTAAATATGGCTTTTTCCAGCCTGAAGCTTTAACATTTTTATGAGCAGTTACAATGTCTGCATAGACATTAACCCCAACTACATCAAGAGAAGGAGCCCGTTTAATGATTTCCTTGAAATCATCCACATCTGCTCCAGCCAATATGGTGGACGTGAGGTGCAATGTATCTACTGATTTAATAAATTTTGAAATATCTTCTACAGCATTCCAAACACTTGGTTTGGTATACTCAATATCTAGTTCATTGCCAATACCCCACATTAGAATTGCCGGATGATCTTTGAATTTTAAAATTTGTTCCTTAACAGTTTCAAATTGTTCTCTTACTAGAGCCTCGTCATCATAATCAAAATTGTGATCTCGCTCCTTTTTCAACCCTATACCAAGAACCACTGAAAGCCCCTGTTGATAGGCCATATCCAAAATACTTTGTGTTTTGTCATTCACATGGTATGTACGTATGGAATTACCGCCATATTTACCTACTTGATCGTAAAGATGGTTACTAGCAGCACCTTTCACGTAATATGGCTTACCTCCTCTATATATGTACGGAACACTATCTACATAAACCACTTCATTCTTTGGAATCATAGACGTTGTCCGTTTATCTTTTGAATTGTTTTCTTTTTTATCACAATTCAAAACAGACAAAAGCACCAATAAACTTAACCTTCTAATTGTAGAACTTTTAATCACTAATTTTTTCAAAATATGTGGAATATTTAAATATTTAGATTCAAGAACAATCAATCAAAAATTGCATTGAAAAACATAACAGTTTTGAATCAAGCCAAAGTCATTAAGTAAGCTGCATACTGGTATTTCATGCATACATACAAAATGTACCAGTATGAACCAATACAAATAGATAAAGATTGATTGCTTACTCAAAAAACTAAACTAACTCTTCTTATTGCTGAACTTTATAATCAATTATGATGTTACCTGTAGAACTAGCTGTTACACTTTTAACCAGTAAAAGTCCGTGTTTACCATTAGAGGTTTTAAAGGCTATTATAGTGTTTTCACCTAATCTTGAAAAATTTTCATAAGAGGTCCCACTTTGGTCAAATACTGATATAATATCCTGACCATCCGAAATTTCATAAAACATATCAGTTGTAAGAACGGAATCAGACACCTCCCTAATCTCTGTTTTATTTCTAACAGACCATGTTCCTAAATTATCACTCCCCCAATTTGCTTCGTTATATATAAATTGGGCTGCATTTTCATAAGAAGGAACGAACAAGTTTACCCCAGAAGAACTACTCCGAAAAGTTCCTAAATCAATCTTAGAGCTATTAACTTTAGCATCGAGTACAGAATAAACTGTACTGGTCTCTGCATTTAGAAAAGGACCGACTTCGTTATTACCCTGCATCCCAATTTTAACATCACTATAAGCATTTATTGGTATAATAAATTGATCTCCTTGAATTTTATAATCAAAGGAAAGCGTACCTGAAGAACTTGAAACAATACTTTTTACATGAATCAAACCATATTCGCCTTCTGCAGTTTTAAATGCTATAATTTCGTCTTCTCCCAATCTAGAAAGAGCATTTAAAGAGGGTTCACTAGCATTAAACGCTTCAATAACCAACCTATCATCCATTATATTATTAAAATCATTAATTGACATTAAATCATTTGAGATTCTCCGAAGTTCTGTATTGTTTCTAAAACTCCAAGAGCCTAGGTTGTCTTCACCCCAATTTGCTTCGTTATATATAAATTGAGCTGCATTTTCATAAGAAGAAGCAAACAAATTTATACCCGAAGTTCCACTTCTGAAAGTTCCCAAATCAATTCCTGAACTCATCAATTTAGCATTAGACACAGTATATACCGTTCCAGTTTTTAAATCAATAAATTGACCAGTATCTGTATTTCCTTGCATCCCTAAAGTTACATCTGCAAACGCTGTCATAACTTTAGGATAAGCAAGACCTTTAATAAAAAGTGTAAAGTTATCTTCCTTAAATTTATCTTCTATATCTGTAACCTTATAAGTAAAGGTAATGTCCTTACCTCCATCTTCTGGCTGAATTTCATATCTAAAAGAATATGTTGCAATAAAGGGATTATCAAAATCAACCTTAGTTATTTCGGTTATTTCTTCATTGTTTAATATGGTCTCTATTTTCTTTAGTTCATCTTCAGATGTTACTTGAATATCAAACTCCAACACATCCCCGATGTTTAAAGTATCTGGTAAAATCTCTGGAAACTCCAATTCGATTACAGCAGGTTCCAACACCACTTTAACAGCATAATCAGCAGTTGATGTAAACCCTTTTTTATCTTCTACTACCAAAACATAATTAAGGGTTTTTCCTAAATCATCATTTGTTGGCGTATAGTTAAAAGTATAATCTGCTGTTTTACTGTTATTACTAGGAGTAAAAACAGATCCTTCAATAGATTGATAATTTACTTTTGTTTCTATTTTACTAACACCATCTTTAGCAAACGCTTTCGCAGAAAACGATATTGGTTTATTTGGGAATGCTATATTGGGCGCATCCTCTGGTAGAGTGATGTATAAATCTGGATTAATACCTGTATCTAATAATAGGGTTTCCTCATCGCAGGATAATGCGAAAATAACAGTCAATAATAGGATTATTAAATTATTTATTTTTTTCATTTCTTTTAAGTTTAGTTTAGTAACCTGGATTTTGATCTCCTGCCAACAAATCGTTCACTATAATTTCTTGTTCAGGTATAGGGAATAAATTGTGCTTTTCCTGTACAGTTATGCTAGGATCTTGAGTCTCCACGGCCTCTTTTAGTTTCCCCCAACGTAACAAATCGAATCTTCTTTGTCCTTCAAAAGCAAACTCCTTTCTCCTTTCTAATTCTAAACTATCTTGAAACTGTTCTTTCGTTAATCCTGCAGCTAAATCAGCAAGAGACTCTACATTAACGGGAAACCCAAAAGCCCTACGCCTTACTTTATTAAACGCTGAGTAAGCTTCAATTGTTGGTCCCTCTTCTGCATTAATAGCCTCTGCATACATTAAAAGTATATCTGCATACCTTAAGATGTAATAATTATTACCTCCATCTTGAACACTAACCGCATCTGGATCTTGATACTTGTTTACGTAATAAGGAAATTGTATGGAAGATGGAGCACTGGGCACATATAATACATTAACATCCCTTCTCTCGTCCCCTTCATTATAAATTTGAAAGTGATTTTCTGTTACTGGATTATCACCATAACCAGCAAACTCTCCCGGCTCTGGCGGCAATACTTGAGCTGGCGGTTTAAAAAAACCTTGAAATGAAGAACTTACTGAGTTGATTGCATCACCTGTGCTTGTAAACTGAATTTCAAATATAGATTCTTTTATGTTCTCGTTAGCAATATCGAAAACATCAACATAATTTGCCCATAAAGAGTAAATCCCCAAATCCATGACATCTCCAGCCGTGTTTTTGGCATCGACATATTGCTTATTAGTTAAATAAACCTTAGCCAACAACCCTAGAGCAGCCCCTTTCGTTGCACGACCATAGTTTTCCGTACCATATTGAACGGGCAAATTTAATTCTGCAAATTTTAAATCTTCCTCTATGAGTTCATAAACAATATCTGTTGAACTTCTAGCTACATTAAGCCCTTCTAATGATTCAGTTGGCTCTGTAACCAAAGGCACCGCACCATAAAGTCTTACTAAGTTAAAATACATTAAGGCTCTTACAAAATGAGCTTCACCTAAAAACCTGTTTTTATTATCTTCACTAATATTCATTTCCGCTATCCGTTTTATAACGATGTTAGCTCTATTGATATTTACATAATGTACCTTCCAAAAACGTAAAATAAGATCAGAAGAGGCATCAAACTGAAACTTATCCATCTGTAGTTTGTTTGTATTACTTGTATTTCTTCCGAAGCCCCATTCGGCATCATCTGTTCCTTGAGACTGAATTGCTTCCATAAACTGATTATATATATCTGCCGTTTGTAAGGAGGAATACACTGCATTTACCGCCGCTTCAGCATCTTCTTCTGTTTGAAAAAGGTTATCGGCAGTATTAACGCCATCTGGAACTACTTCTAAGTCAGAGCAAGAAAGTATACCTAAAAGTATTATTATATTACATATTATTTTTTTCATGACTTTTTAAATTTAAAAGGTTACATTAAGGCCTAAAGAGAACATCTTTGAGTTGGGGTAAGCACCAGAATCAAACCCTTGTCTAATATTATCAGAACCATATCTACTTACCTCTGGGTCTAGGCCACTATAATCTGTAATGGTCAAAAAATTCTGTGCATTCGCATAAATGCGAAGGTTCTGAACGCCTAATTCCGAAACTAGGGTTTCAGGAAAGTTATAGGCTAGTTGAATGTTCTTCATTCTTAGATAAGAACCATCCTCAACATATCGATCAAATGGCCTGTTTACCGGCCTTGTTGTGGTTGCTCTTGGGATATTGGTATTGGTATTATCTACAGTCCACCTATCCAACACTGTTGTTCTTTGATTTTGTAATCCTGTTAGGTTTTCTAGGGTAACCACGTTTAAGTTATACAAATCATTTCCATAGACATATTGAAATAATACAGACAATTCAAAACCTTTGTAAGAGAATGTATTATTTATCCCTCCAAAGAACTCAGGCTGAGCATTACCGATAATTTGCTGATCCTCCTCATTGATAATTCCATTATTATCAAAATCTACAAATCTGACATCTCCTGGTTTTGCGGTTGGTTGTGCGGAACCGATAATTTCTTCAGGTGACTGAAACAATCCATCTGAAACGTATCCATAGAAAGTACCTAAACTTTCGTCAACTTTTAAAATAGTATTGCTTCCTGACGGAATAATTTCATCTTCCCCTCCTAAATTAATTATTTTGTTTTTATTAAATGTGATATTAAAATTAAAGTCCCATTTAAAAACATCATCAATAATGGCGGCATCAACAGTAAACTCTAATCCCTTATTCTCAATTGAGCCAATATTTTTAAGCCCAGATTGAAACCCTGAAGTATTAGGGATTGTCACATTAAGCAACAAATCATCTGTGATTTTATAATAGGCATCTGCAAGAAACGTTAAGCGATTATCAAAAAAACCAAACTCTAAACCAAAATCGTACTGATCGGTTGTTTCCCATTTTAAATCATTGTTAGGAACTTGTGTAGGAGTTATTCCATTTACAATCATATCTCCTATTACGTAACGGGTTCCTCCCCAAAGATCCAATGACGGGTTATTACCAATACCATCTTGATTTCCAGTAATACCATAACTCGCTCTAATTTTAAGGTTAGAAAACACATTTAAATCTCTAACAAAATCCTCTTCAATTGCTTTCCATGCTAAAGCCGCTGAAGGAAAAAACCCATACCTGTTATTAGCTCCAAACCTAGATGATCCGTCTACTCGAGTAGTAAGTGTCAATAAATACTTATCATTCAAACCATAATTGATTCTTCCAATATAACTATGAATAGTCCAGTTTGCAGAAGCTGAACTTGGAAGCTCTGCCGCTTCTGGATTTCCTAACCCTAAAGCGTAAGTAGTAGTAACATCATTTAAAAACCCCGTAGCTGAGGCACCAGTTGACTCAAAACGAGAGGATTGTTGTGTAAAACCAAATAGAGCATCTAAAGAATGATTGTGAAATTTCACCTTATAATTTATTGTATTCTCATTTAACCATGTCAAGCTCATAGAATTATACACGGAGGCATCTCCTCCAACTAAAGAACCTGTGTATAAACTTTGTGGAATATAGGTGTCATTTTTCTGAAAAGAAGCATCGATACCCCAAGTCGTTTTTACGGTTAAACCTTTGGCTAATTCTGCACTAACATAAACATTACCTAGTGTTCTGAAGTTTTTATTTAGGTTTTTGTACTCGTACAATAAACCAACTGGGTTGTTAAATCCGATACCTAAATTATTAAATTGAGTAAAAGACCCGTCGGGTTGCTTTATAGGTAAATTAGGTGCCGTGGTCAACATTGAACTTAGAGCACCACTATTTACTCGATTAGCTTCCACATAGCTTCCTGTTAAACTCCCCCCTACTTTTATAAAATCATTTATATTGGAATCTATATTTGATCTCAAAGAATACCGTTCAATATCTGATGATTTCACAATTCCCTCTTGATTAAAGTAGTCAAATGAAAGCAAATAATTCGTTCCTTCCTTTCCCCCTGTTGCCGAAACATTAAAATTCCTAACTGGGGCTATATTATTAAGCATGGCTTCTTGCCAGTCTGTAGAAACAGGATTTAATGAGGGATCATAAAGCACCCCCCCTCCTTCAGCCAAACTAGCTTCATTCGCTAAAGTTTCATATTGTTTAGCGTTCAACAAATCATACCGGTTAGTTTCTTTTTGAAACCCATAATACAAAGACAAGCTAACACTTCCTTTGCCACTTTTTCCTCTTTTTGTAGTAATTAATACGACTCCATTTCCACCTCTGGACCCATAAATAGAAGTAGCCGAAGCATCTTTCAAAATTTCTATCGAGGCTATATCAGTAGGATTAATCGTATTTAATGGATTTAATGATGCTGCACTCGAACTACTTCCGGAGGATATAGGAACCCCATCCACTACAAATAGAGGCTCATTACTTCCATTAATGGAATTCCCACCTCTAATCCTAATAGAAGAAGCTGCTCCAGGCGCTCCAGAACTTTGCACAGTAAAAACCCCTGCTGAACGACCTTGTAATGCTTGATCTGCACTTCGCAAAGGCAAGTTTTCCAATTCATCTCCTTTTATAGAAGATACAGAACCTGTTAAATCCTTTCGTTTTTGTGTACCATAACCTATCAGTACCACCTCATCAAGCTGAGATGTATCGGTCTCCATAACTACATTAATAGCTGTTTCGTTATCTATTACAATTTCAAGTTTCTTAAAACCAAGGTAACTGAAAATTAAAATAGGTTTTTGCTGTTCTACCTTTAATGAAAATTTTCCATCAAAATCAGTGACAGCACCTATACTTGTACCTTTCACTAAAACTGACACGCCAGTTAGAGGCATTTGATCCTCTCTAGACGTAACTACACCCGAAATTGTGGCTGATTGCCCATAAGATACTCCATAGGAAAAAAGCAGGAGAATAATCAAATAAGCTAAATAGTTCTTTTGTTTAATCATCTTATAATTATGTTTAGTTAAAAATGGATGGTAAAGTCCATGGTCAAAACTATTCAAAAATCGAATTAAGAATCTTTAAAATAGTGCCATAAATCTTTAAAATAACATCAAAATCACTTAACACCCCTAATATATACAAGCAAAAACCATTTTTTTAGTATATTTAAATTCTAAACCTATTCTCCCAACCAACTTTACCAATGAGATTTTTCTCCTATACCACCATCCTATATCTATTTTTGTGCTTTACATCTTTATTGGTTGCTCAAAATATTGAACTAAAAACAGTTTTGACAGATAAAGATGGATTACCTCAAAATAAGGTTAAACATCTAATTTACGACCAGTATAAATATATTTGGTTAGGTACCCAGAATGGCATCAGCAAATTCAATGGTTACTCTTTTAAGAATTATCCTGAAATTTTGGGCAAGGAGGTTACCGCTATGTTCCTAGATCCAAAAAACAACCTTTGGATTGGAACGCGAGAAGGGCTATATCTTCTAAACAGGGTATCAGATAAACTATCGTTTGTATCTTCCGATTATATTAGAGACATTACATCATATAACAACCAAATCTATTTCATCACTCCAGACCAGCTATTCTCAATAAATAGTAATAACCAAATTGTTCAAATACAATTACCGGACACCCTTAATGATTTTAGAAAGCTAGCTTTCTACAACAACCATCTATTTATAGGTTTTGGAAAAAATAACGGACTTAAAAGGTTCGAGCTAACATCAACAACTGCTAAGCACACAAACGATATCTTAAATCAATCGATAATTTACTGTTTAAAAATTATCGATAAAAATTTATGGGTTGGAACCTCTACAGGCAGCTTGTACAAATTTGACGGTAACAATCTAAAAACAATTGAACTCAATAATTCCCACCCCATACAGGACATTTCTCCTGTAAAAGACAATATTTGGGTAGGAACAGATGGAAACGGTATTTTTTCTATCAAGGGCGATGCTCTAAACAAACATTATTTTGATTTGTCAAATGAAAAAATTGAAATAGGGAGCAATAACGTACATAGCATTTTAACCACCAACGAAAATGATATTTGGGTTGGCACGAACGATTCTGGTGTTTCATATTTTTCAACATTAAAGAATCAATTTACTAACCTCTCTGAAAAATACGAATCGACATTTGTGCACCTCAACAAACCTTCAACAACTTGTTTCGAGGACAACGAAAAAAACTTATACTTTGGAACCAATTATGGCCTGACCAAAATCAGCCCTGACACTAAAAAAAGTACTTCTATTAACCTTACCGAGTCTTTATCTCAAATTGGAGGTTCAAAAATCCTCTCCATTTTTAAATCTAGCACCTCTAATATCTGGATAGGTACTTTTGATGGGGGGCTAGGAAGGTTTAACAGTGCATTAAAACCTATCAAAACTTATTATCCTTTTTCAAAAGGCTCTAAAAATCAGCAAGCAATTAATTTCATATCTAATTACTCTGAAAATGAAATTCTAATTAATTCTATGTTTAAAGGACTGGGTATCTTAAACATAACTAAAGGAACCATAGAAAAGATTCCTTTAATCTCTTCAGATACGATTCTGAATTACCAAAACCAAACCATTAGAAAATTTGACAATAACATATACACCTATGTATTTGACAGAGACGTTTGCCTGTTTAATAGGCAAAAGAATATTCTTAGTCCTCTTTTTAACCCTCCTGCCCAAATAAACGACTTGTATAGAAACTATGATGGCTCTTTTTGGCTAGCCACAAGAGGTTCTGGATTATACCTAGTTAACCCAACAGGTAAAATTTTAAAGCATCTTGATACAGATGATGGACTATCATCTAATTTCCTGCTTCGAATTGAGAAAGACAATTTTGACAACCTTTGGATTTCCAGCATTTCAGGACTTAATAAGCTAGACAACAATAACAACATCTATTCTTACAGTAGTAAAGACGGTCTACCTTCTAGAGAATTTAAACCATTTGCCTCCCTTAAATTACATAATGGAAACATCGTTTTCGGTACTTTACAAGGTTTCATTCTCGTCGACCCTAAATACCATGACATATCCCCAGATCAATCTAAGGCTATAATCTCGGATATTAAATTTCAAAACCAAAGTATAAAAAATTTGGGGAGTAATAAGTTTTTACAAGAACCTATTGAAAATACTTCCAGAATCGAACTACCGTTCACGAGAAACTCTTTTTCCATACACTTCTTTAACGACGACTACAGTTTGCCTAAATCCAGCAAATATAAATATCGTTTACTCGGCCTAGAAAGTGATTGGATAAGCATTGAGGACAACACCCAAACCTCATACACAAATTTAAGCCCTGGAACATATAAATTTGAAATATTGCCTGCAAGCAACAATAGCTACAACGTTAACCAAACCCCAACTGAACTATATATTGACATTCTTTCACCATGGTACTGGTCAAAATATACAATTCCTTTGTACATTTTACTTTTATTGCTTGCTTTTTATTTTACTTATAGGATTATAGTATACAAAGCCCACGTCAATAAAGAGCGGGCTCTTGCTGAATATAAATTAAGCTCAATGAAGGCTTTGAATGAAGAAAAGATAAGCTTTTTCACCAATATTTCACATGACATCAAAACGCCTCTGTCTTTAATTACTGCGCCATTAGATATATTACTAAATGATTCTGAAGCTACCCCGGCAAACAAGCAAAATTTAAATTTAATTAAAAAAAACACAGACAGACTCCTTCAATTAATTAGTAATATTTTAGACTTCAGAACTCTAGACACAAATCACAAATTAAGACTTGGAATTTCAAAAGTAAACGTAGAAAGCCTTCTTGATGAATTAAACGATGCTTTTAGCACAACCTGTGAAAAAAGGGGCATTAAACTAAAAATAATCAACAACTGCGAAACCCCTGTTTACATTGATAGCAATAAAGTAAAACGAATTTTATGGAACCTAACTTCAAACGCTATAGATTATTGCCCTAAAAACTCAAGTATAAAAATACATTGCTCCTTAACTAGTAGCTCTAAACTCAAAATATCTGTTCAAGATAGTGGCAAAGGATTAAACGAGGAAGAACTAGAACATCTTTTCGACCCTTACTTTAAAGGCCAAGCGTTAAAATCCAATTCATACCAAGGAACAGGTCTTGGTTTAAGTATAGTAAAAAGACTGATTGATGCTCATCAAGGGAATATAAAAATTGACTCAAAAATCAATCAAGGTAGCACATTTACTATAACAATTCCATGCAAAAAGGAAAACTATAAAAAAGAAGAAATTACTAATCGAAAAAAGAAAAAAGAAAATTTCTCCACCACCCCAACAAATACTAATTCTAACGTAAAATCAAAATATAAACTCCCTGTTTTATTTATTGTAGAAGACAATATTGAGCTTAATGGTTTTCTTTCAAATTTTCTTAATCCACATTTTAAGATACACTCATTTTTTAATGGATCAGACGCTTTAAAGGCTTCAAAAAAGAAAACACCAGACTTAATTATTAGTGACGTTTTAATGCCTGAAATGGATGGTTACAACTTGTGCAAAGCTATTAAAAGCAATTTTTTAACCTCACACATACCTGTTATTTTACTTACCGCCAATAGTTCTTTGGAACATCAAGTGGAGGGTATGCAACAAGGAGCCGATCAGTATTTAACAAAACCATTTAAACCAGAGTTCCTTCTAGCCTCTGTTAATTCCATATTAGAAAACAGGAATAAACTAAGAGAAAAATATCAACAAGCAAGTACTGCTATAAAAGAAAACAACAGTTTAACTCAAAAAGACAAAGATTTTCTTGATAGTTTACAAAAATTCGCCAAAGAAAATATGTCTACAGAAAAAACCTCTATAGACTTAATGTGTAAAAACCTGAACTGTAGTAAATCTGTATTAACCAGAAAAACGAAAGCCTTAACCGGACTTACTCCAATGGCTTTTTTAAACACTTACAAGCTGAACATAGCTTACGATTTAATTCTGAATGAGGGGTTAAATGTGAGTGAAGCAGCTTTCAAGGTTGGATATTCAGACCCAAATTACTTTACCTTGTGTTTTAAAAAACAGTTTGGCAAAAACCCTTCCGAACTTATTTCTTGAACTATAAAATCGTATAATTTAAATTTACTTTACGTGAAGGAATTCTTCAATTTATTTTTTCATTTTCAAGCCATTTCTTTAAGATATGTATCAATCTTTTTGTTGGAGTAAATTGGTAAACGAAATACTAATATTATTTTATAGGTTTAATTAGAAAAAATAAATTTTTTATTAAAAGCTTATTTTTTAGATTTTGTATATTTTCACAAGCTTTTTACCCTAGTAAATATATGTGAGTTTGACTAGTAGCTATTTTAGTATGGTCAATAATTTTGAAACGGTTTCTTATGGATTCTAACCTTGATTCTAAATCCCCATATCTTCGCTTATTTTCTTATCAAACACCCTTGCATAAATTTGGGACGTAGACAGATGACTATTCCCTAATACTTTGGACACAGTATCTATCGGCACTCCATTACTTAAGGTTACAGTTGTAGCAAACGTATGTCTGGCCATGTGAAACGTAAGGTTTTTTAGTTACTCCAGAAGCATCCGCCACCTCCTTTAAATAACTGTTCAATTTTTGATTGGACATTTTAGGAAACAGATTCCTTTCTTTTCGCTTTGGGTGGTAATGATATCTTTTTATAATAGATAAGGCTGGCCCAATCAAAGGTAGCTTAAAAGTGTTTTGTGTCTTAAGTCTTTTTGTGCTTATCCAATGCTTTCCATCAATACCCATAACGAGATTATCCTCGCTAAGATTCATCACATCGCAATAAGCGATACCAGTATAACAGCTAAACACAAATAAATCCTTTACAATCCGCAATCGTTCTATTGGAGTGTAATAATCTTGAATATTTTCAAGTTCTTCCAATGTCAAGTATTCACGTTCTTTTCTTTCCATTTTAATCCTGAACTTTTGAAATGGATTTTTATCAAACCACTCATTATGAACGGCCATCTACTTAAAATTGATTTGGACACACCTAACGCTTCAATTATCTCTGTGACACTATCTCTAACATAACTCTACATCTTTAACTTTAAAATATTTACCTGAAAACTCTCGATTTTTTTCTCATGATTCTTAATTTTTAAAAATCTGCTAAGATAGTCCTTGAACTTTATGTCCACTGCAATGTAGTAGAGTATCATATAATAAAACCCTAAATTACAACAAGTCCTATCAAAAATTTATGAAAAGAAATAAAAAATTGATTTAATATTAGATGAAGTCAAACCCTATAATTTCTTATTATGAGTACAAAAAATATAAAATGTTGTACCTATGTTGTACCCAAATAAAAAAAGCTCCTCAAAAATGAGAAGCTTTTTACTGTAAATTAACTTTTAAAAAAGTGCGGGTGGGGAGACTCGAACTCCCACACCTCGCGGCACCAGATCCTAAGTCTGGCGTGTCTACCAATTCCACCACACCCGCTTTTTAAAATTTTAAGAACTTTTATTTGGTTAAATACTAAGTCTAGTGAATTCTAAAAACTAACACTCAAATATTTTACTAATTCAAGCTCTAGTATTGGATAATAACTTGCATATTAAAAGATCGTAAATAAAAAATAATGCTTTGACTTAAATATAAAACAAATTGCATCAAATGCAATTAAGAGGAAGAAAAACAAGAATATTCTGTACCTATTCTGTACCCATATAAATAAAAAAGGCTCTCGATTTCTCGAAAGCCCTGTCTTTTCTAGTAGCGGGAACTGGACTCGAACCAGTGACCTTCGGGTTATGAGCCCGACGAGCTACCTACTGCTCTATCCCGCGATATTGGACTGCAAATATACAACCCTTTTTAGATTTTACAAGCGTTTATACCGAAAAAATTATTACTCTATACTAGTTACCTGTAATTGAGACAATTCAAATTAAAAAAAACAAAAAGTGACTTTAAATTAATAAAGCCACTTTTTTATAAAACGTTACTTAATATTATTCTTTTTCTATATCTAAAACAGCTGTAGCTGTTGGATTTATTGTTTTAATTCCTGGAGGGTTTTTACCAGAAACACTAATATATTCTTGATTTAAATTATTATCACTTACCATAATAGTGGTTAACTTTGTTAAACTCATAAACTCTATTGGTAAATCGCCTGTAAGGTTATTTGATGATAATAACAACTCTTCTAAATTAGTTAATTGAGCTATTTCTACAGGAATTTCTCCTTCAAATTGATTATCCATTAAACTCAACTTTTCTAATTTTGATAACGCATAAATATCATTTGGTATGGTTCCTGTTAAAAAGTTACTTCCTAGTAAAAGTTCTTTTAGATTGGTTAAGCTCATAAGTGAACTAGGTATTTCTCCTGATAATTTATTACTGTATAACTTTAATGATTCTAGCTTCTTAAGGCTTCCTAATTCTGATGGAATTTCACCTTCTAGAGCATTCATAAATAATTCTAAAGATACTAGCTCTTTTAAATTACCTAATGACGTAGGAATTGTACCAGATACTTTATTAAAACCTAAGTTTAATTTTCTTAAACTATTAAGGTTTCCTATTTCTTGAGGTAACGCTCCTTGAAGGTTATTAAATGGTAAGTTTATTTCAACTATATGGTTTTCTTCTACTGTTACTCCATACCATGAACTAATAGCTTCATTTAAATTCCACTTGGTATTCCATTGGTCTCCATTTGTTGAATTATACAAGGCTATAAGGGCATCCTTCTCTGTAGAAGAAATATTAGCGAATGAATAAGCACTTGTTAATAAACAAATTGCTATTAGTTTTAAAATTTTCATATTGAACAGATTAGGGATTAATTCTAGAACGAATTTAGTTTAAAATCGGACTAAAAACCATTTTAATCGATAAAATACATTAAATTTTAACAAATTATAATAAATATGATGTATTTCATCTATAAAACAGAATATATAAACTAATTAAAAACTAGTATTTAATATTTCTCCGCTAATTTTTAAAAGTGTTAATTCTGCTAATTTAGCCGAATATTTAGCCTGATTTTTAGTTAATTCGGCATTTAAAAGGTTTATTTGTGCTTGTCTAAACTCAATAGAAGTAGCTTGCCCCAGCTTAAATTTTTCTTGAGTTCTATCAAAATTATTTTGAGAGGTTTCTATATTGGTTTCTTGTAAACGGTAAATATTAAGTTTATTTTGATAATCATCCCAAGCGTTATTAAAATCACGCTCTAAAGTAATTAGTAATTCTTCTTTTTGAGTGTTTTGAATTTCTAGATTTATTTTTGCATTCTTAACATTAGTTATTGTGCTACCTCCATCAAATAAATTCCAAGTTAAATTTAACCCTCCTGAAACACCAGAACTGGTATTTTGTAATGTAAATGCTAATGGACTATTATTTGTAGATTCGTTCCATCCGTAACTACCTGTTAAACCTATACTTGGTAGATATGCCGATTTTCCTGACTTAACCACTAATTTATTTATTTCAATATTTTTATTTAATTGCAATAAACTATTGTTGTACTGTTTTGCTTTTTCTAAAAGTGCTTCTTTATTTAGTAACTCTTTAAATGTTATCTTAGTATCTATACTAAAATTGGTTGTTAAACTATTGCCTAATACAAGATTTAAATCTCTTTTAAAATTAATAAGTGCTTGTTTAGCATTCATGACGTTAATGCTATCGTTATTAATATCAACCTCTGCATTTAATACTTCTAATTTTGTAGATTGTCCATAATTAAATTGATATTGAGCTCTAATTAAACGTTCCTTAGAAATTTCTAAAGTTTGCTGTATAGCTTGAGTATTTTCTTCTTGTTCTGCTACACTATAGTAAACCGAAAAAAGTTGCAAAATGGTATTTTCTATGGTTTCACGGGCTTGTAATTCGGTTAAATCTTTTGTTTCTTTTAATTGTTTATAATTGTATGCTCTTCCAAAACCATCAAATAAAGTGTAATTTAAATTTATTGAAGCGTTGTAACTACGTGTTTCTGCTCCGTTAGCTATTCTTGTTTCTCCACTAGCTAATTCGCCTTCAGAATCCTGTTTAGTAATTGAGGCTCCTGCATTTCCTGTTACTGTAGGTAAATAACCAGAATTTAAAATACTGGCATTGTTTTTAGCAATTTCAACGTTACTTTTTGCTACTTTAATACCATAGTTATGTTCTAGAGCTAAACTTACGGCTTTCTCTGGTGTTATTATTTCTTGTGCAACTAAGGAGGTAGAAATAAACAGTAAACTTAATAGACTAATTTTAATTTTCATGTTCTTCTTTTTGCTCTATAATGGCTCGTTCTACTTCTTCTTTGGTTACTTTCTTACCTGTTGCCAACCATTTTACGTTTTGTTTAATGCTATTACTAAATGATAAAAATAGCGGTAAAACTAATAAAGTTAAAATGGTGGCATACCCAATACCAAATGATATTGAAATTGCCATGGGTTTTAAAAATTGTGCTTGCCTGCTTTTTTCTAAAAGCAAAGGAGCTAATCCTGCCATGGTTGTTAATGAAGTTAAGAAAATTGCTCTAAAACGTGATTTTCCAGCTTCTGATAAGGCTTCGTTAAATTTCATACCTTCCCTTAGGTTATTATTAAATTTACCTATAAGTACCAAACCATCGTTTACCATAATTCCTATTAAGGCAATGATTCCTAAAAGCGATAAAACATTTACTTGAAAACCTAAAATCCAGTGCCCCCAAGCCACCGCCGTTAAACTAAATGGTATTAATAATAACAGTAGCAATGGTTGTGAATAACTTCTGAATGTAAAAGCTATAGTTATATAAATTAGTAATAAAATTATAGGACCAGCTATTTTTAAAGAACTTACTAACTTACTAGCTTCTCTATTTTGCCCTTCATAAGAGGCGTTTATGGTTGGGTATTTAGACTGTAGCTCTGGAATAAAGTTTGTTTTAATATCATCAATAATATCGGTAGCACTAGTCCCTGGATCTTTTAAATCTGCATACACCTGTATTTCTCTCATACCTTCAAGATGATTTATTGCTACCTCGCCACGAGCAATAGTATAATTAGCAATATCTTTTAGTGTTACACGCTCTCCAGTTGGTGTAACAATACGCATTTGATCTAGATTATTAATAGAACTTCGGTTGTCTCTATCATAACGTACCCAAACCTTTATTTCGTCTTGTCCTCGTTGAAAACGCTGTGCTTGATTACCAAAAAAACCAGAGCGCACCTGGGCCATGACAGTTTGTAAATCTAAACCTAACAAATAAGCGCTTTCTTTAAGTTCTAAACGAATTTCTTTTATACCTGCAGGATCGTTATCGCCAATATCTTTTAAAAGCGGATTAGACTTTAAATATGCTTTAAGTGCTTCTTTTGAAGCTTTTAACTCTTCAATATTATTACTTAACAACGACACCGAAACTGGGTTTCCTCCAAAATTACCACCAGATCCATAAATTAAACGTTCTGTTCCAATAACAGGTCCTACCAACTCTTCTAACCTATTGGTTACTAAAAACGATTTTATTTCGTCTGGACGTTCTTCTCCAGGTAACAAATTGATTCTTAAGGTGGCACTAGAGCTACTTGTTAAATTTACTATAGTGTTTTCAAAAAGTTGCTTTCCTGTTCCTTTTAAATATTTTTCGGTTAATTCTTCATTTACAATAAATGATTTTTCTTCAATCATTGAAATAATAGAATCGGTTATTTTCTCATTGGTTCCAGTAGGCATAACCAATTCTACCGTTACAGCATCACTAGCTATTCTTGGGAACAGTGTAACACCAATAACGCTTCCACCAAGAGCCCCCAGCGTTAAAATTAATAGAGTTAAAAATATACCAAGTGAAAATAGTTTAAATTGAAGCACAAAATTTAAAACTGGAGTATATAAACGTACCCGCAAATAAGTCATGATTCTATCTCCTAACTTATTAATACTCCGCATTACAGAAAAAAACTGCTTTATTTTTGAAGGGTTTTCTGTTTTAACTGGAGGTTTTAATGCTTTTGAGTGTGCTAAATGTGCAGGCAAAATAATTAATGCTTCTATTAATGATACTACCAAAGTTAGTATAACAACTACCGAAACTTCGGCAAAATTCTCTCCTATTCTACTATCTAAAAAGAAGAAAAGTGAAAATGCTAAAAGTGTAGTAATTATTGCCGAAACTACGGGAGGAATCACTTCCATTGTACCATCAATAGCAGCTTGAATGGGTTTTTTACCTTTTTCGTAATGTTGGTAAATGTTTTCTGCAATTACTATACCATCATCAACTAAAATACCAATGACAATAATCATTCCAAAAAGCGATAATACATTAATGGTAACATCAAACTGAGCCGCAAAAATAAACATCCCTAAAAACGATATAGGCAACCCAAAGGCTACCCACAAAGCTAATCTTGTGTTTAGAAATAATGATAAAAACAACAACACTAACAAAACACCCTGTAAGGCATTGCTTAGCAATAACATGGTACGTTGCTTTAATGGTATAGACCTATCACTTACCACATCAATTTTTACGTTGTCATACTTTTGATTGTATTCTTCAATATACTCATTAACTTTAGCTGCAGATGAAATTAAATCTTCGTTATTGGTACTGGTTATTGAAATATTTACTGCTAAATCCTGATTAAAATAGGTGGCATTAGGTGTTTCTGAAAAACGATCTCTTATAATAGCTACATCTTTTAAACGCACTATTTTACCATCAGAAGAAGCTTTTACAACAATATTTGATAATTCTCTACCATAATATTGCTTATTATTAGCTCTTATTAAAAATTCTTCGGCTTCTGTTTTTACATTTCCTCCGGTAACTAAAATATTGGCATTACTTACAGCATTTGCTACTTCGGTAAACGTTAGGTTATAGGCAAGTAACTGCGTTTCATTTACTGCTATTTCTATTTCTTCATCAGGAAAACCAGATATTTCAATTTGAGAAATACCGTCAATAGCCCTTAAATCTGTTTCAACCTGTCTTGCTAGCTGCTTTAATGTTGCAAGAGGAATGTCTGTACCACTTATAGCGAATGAAATAGTTTCTCTTACCGCTTCTTGTTTTGAAACTACTAAAGGTTCCATTCCTGTTGGAAATGAAGGTACTCTATCTACAGCATTTTTTACTTCTAGCAGCATAAAATCAATGTTTTCACCTTTTTCAATTTCAACAGTAATGGTTCCGCTGTTTTCTTTTGAAACTGATGTAACACGATCTATTCCTTTTAAGCCTTTTAAATTATCTTCTATTTGAAGCACAATACCCTCTTCTATTTCTAAAGGTGAGGCTCCGGGGTAGGTAATAGCAATGTTTATTATTTTAGAATCTGATAGCGGAAAAAATGATGATTTTAAGGCTAATGCTCCTATTATTCCGAATACAAAAAATGCAAT
The DNA here is from genome assembly GCF_049132085.1 of Seonamhaeicola sp. NFXS20. NCBI lineage: Bacteria > Pseudomonadati > Bacteroidota > Flavobacteriia > Flavobacteriales > Flavobacteriaceae > Seonamhaeicola > Seonamhaeicola sp. NFXS20. The sequence goes on from NZ_JAFMPU010000013.1 coordinate 53,195, forward strand.
AATAAATATGTTTACTGCTACATGATACCTTATAAAATATTCAATTACCTTTCTCATTCTTGAACTGTATCTGTTGAGTTATTAGCCGGTTTTACACGCATACCAACATAAGCTCCAGGTACCGGTTTTTTAAGAACCACCGTTTTATCTGGAATACCTTTTATAACTACTTTATATTCAGAAAAATATACTGGAGTTACATCTATTACCTCTAAGACATTGTCTTTTACTACAAAAACTCGATTGCCTTCTAGTAATAAATTTCTATCCATTTCATAAGCATCTGCTTCTTCTTTTGCATCTAATTGAGCCTCTAGGTACATGCCTTCTTTAAGCGCATCATCTTTTACTTCAATAAAAGCTGTTATGGTTTGGGTTGTGGCATCAATACTTCCGTTTATTCTAGACACTTTACCTTTATAAGTTTCGGTGTTATCTAAATTATTTAACACTACATCTTCACCAACTTTTAAAAGCGTACCGTAAGTTTTACTTAACGCTACTTCCATTTCATAAACCGATGGATTTATAAACTCACCTAGTTTTTGCCCACTTCTAATTAATGATCCTTCTGTAACTAAAGCTTCGGTTAAAATTCCAGAAAATGGTGCAGTAATATTATATTTTGATAAACGCTGTTCTAAATTTTTTACATTGTAATAACTGGTTACAATACCTCTTCCTGTAATGAAGTAATTTTCTTTATCAGAAGACATTTCAGGAAGTTTAGGTGTAGTTTTACTTAAATCAAAACCACTTAAATAGTCCTGCCATTTTTGAAAAACATCAGGAAAATCTAAACGTAAATCTGGCATTATGGCTGCAATGCTATTGTACAATTCACTTTTTGCCGATTGAACACTAGCGTAATACTCTGACGCATCTATAGGAATTAAAACTTCGCCTTTATGATATTTTTGTCCTGGTTTAAAAAGTTTTTTACCTGTTTTAAAAATGCCTTGTACTTCGGCATAAATTTCAACCCGTTGTTTGGCTACCAAAACACCATTTGCAGGAACAACAATTTTAACATTGGTATTATAAACAGTATCTGTAATAACTGTTTTAACAATTTTTTCTCTTACAGGTTTTGGTTTGTTTTTACTGTCTATTATTTTTTTTGCTCCTAAAATAGAAGCTACAATTAAAACAACTCCTATTACAGCTAGTATAGTTTTTCGCATTGATTAGTAGTTTAAGCGTGTATGACAGCAAAACTACCTCATAGTTTAATTTAAAAGTCTTAAAAAAAACTTAAAAAACTAGTTACTTAACACATCTATTTCTTCTTGAAGTGTTTCCCACTTTTGCATAAGATCTTCTAAATTGGCTTTCTTTTGTTGATAATTATCGAAAAAATTAGGTTTTGCAGTTACCTCTTCATAGTTTATTTCAAGTTCTAAATCTATAGCTTTAATATCTTTTTCTAACTGATTTATTTTTGCTTCAACATTACTTAGCTTGTTGTTTAAAGACTTTAATTTCTTCTGCTCTTCATAAGATTGTTGCTTTTTCTTTTTAGGTGCTTCTTTTACTACGGTTCTTTTTTCAACTTCCCGTAGATTTTCAACTTTTCGTTGTTCTAAATAGTAATCAATATCTCCTAGATATTCCTTTATCTTATGGTCTTTAAACTCATAAACTTTATTTGTTAAACCTTGTAAAAAATCACGATCATGAGATACCAAAATTAGGGTACCTTCGTATCGTTTTAGAGCTTCTTTGAGTACATTTTTAGATTTAATATCTAAGTGATTAGTTGGCTCATCCATTATCAATACGTTAAATGGCTGCAACATTAATTTAGCCAAGGCTAAACGATTACGTTCGCCACCAGAAAGTACTCTAACATACTTTTCTACCTCTTCTCCCCTAAATAAAAAAGAGCCTAAAATGTCTCTAACTTTACTTCGGTTAGTTTCATTAGCGGCATCAATCATAGTATCTAATACGGTTTTGTTGCCGTCTAAATACTCTGCTTGGTTTTGGGCAAAATAACCCAGTTGCACATTGTGACCCAATTTTAATACGCCATCATACTTAATATCTCCAACAATAATTTTAGCTAAAGTAGATTTACCTTGTCCGTTTTGACCAACAAAGGCTGTTTTACTATCGCGTTCAATTAGTAAATTGATGTTTTTAAGCACCTCTTTTTCTCCATAATTTTTAGAAACAGATTCAGCTTCAACAACTACTTTTCCGGGTGTAACAGAAACAGGAAAGTTAAGTGTCATTACACTGTTATCATCTTCATCAACCTCTATGCGTTCAATTTTATCTAGCTTTTTTATAAGCGATTGCGCCATAGTTGCTTTTGATGCTTTAGCCCGAAACTTTTCAATAAGTTTTTCTGTATGTTCTATTTGTTTTTGTTGATTTTTTTGTGATGCTAATTGTTGTGTTCTTAACTCTTCACGCAGTACTAGATATTTAGAATAAGGTTTAGGATAGTCGTAAATTCGCCCTAAAGAAATCTCAATAGTTCTGTTTGTTACGTTATCTAAAAACATTTTATCATGAGATACTATAACTACAGCTCCTGAGTAATTTTTTAAAAAACTTTCTAACCAAATAATGGACTCTATATCTAAGTGGTTTGTAGGCTCATCTAAAAGCAGTATATCATTATTTTGAAGTAATAATTTAGCCAATTCAATACGCATACGCCACCCACCAGAAAACGTATCGGTTAACTTATTAAATTCCTCTCTTTGAAACCCTAGCCCTTGTAAAATCTTTTCAGTATCACCTTGATAATTGTAACCGCCTAAAATTTCGTATTGATGCTGTAACTCATTAATATCTACCATTAACTGATGGTAGCCATCACTTTCATAATCTGTACGTTCTGCTAATTGGGTATTTATAGCTTCCATTTTGGCCTCTAACGTCTTAATCTCTGTAAAAGCTTCATAAGCTTCTTCTAATACGGTTCTACCAAGAACAAAATCTATATCCTGTTTTAAAAAGCCTATTTTTAATGCTTTATCTGCTGCTATTTGCCCAGAATCTGGTTCTAATTCTTTTGATAAAATTTTTAACATGGTAGACTTACCAGCTCCGTTTTTACCAATAAGCCCCACTCTATCACCGTTTCCCAGCTCAAACGTAATGTCTTCAAAAAGAAATTCTCCTTGAAATGAAATTGATAAATTATGAATGTTAAGCATAGAAATGTGACTTTAGTTACAAATTTTTAAACAAATACAATTACTTTTGTTTTCTCAAAACGCAAGCAAAAATACACTAAAATAAATGTTTAAAAAAGGAACTAAGCTTTATAGCATCATTACAGGCTGTTGTCCTAAATGTCATCAGGAATCAATGTACAGTACTAAAAATCCTTATATATTATCTGATACTTTAAAAGTGAACGAGCGTTGCTCTAAATGCAACACTAAATACCGAATAGAACCTTCATTTTTTTACGGTGCTATGTACGTAAGTTATGCGGTTGGTATTGCTTTTGCGGTGGCTGCTTTTGTTATTAGTAATCTTATTTTTAAAGCTAGTTTAAAGGTTACTTTTATTTCTATTGTTGGTACTTTAATAGTGTTTATGCCAATAATAATGCGTCTTTCTAGAAATATTTGGATTAACTTTTTTATGTCTTATGATGAAAATTTAGTTAAGAAAAAAACTCAAGACAGCTAAATTGTAAACCTATTAATATCTATTTCACTTTCTAAAGGTGTTCCTTTTTCTATAAAATCATATAGTTGTTTGGCAACATAAGGACCAATCATTACTCCTCTTGTGCCTAAGCCATTTAACACAAATAAATTATTAAATTTAGGATGTTTACCTACCAAAGGTCTTCTATCTTTAACGGTTGGTCTTACTCCTGCAACCTGACCAACAACCTTAAACGAACATTTTATTAGTTTTCTTAGCTTTTCTAAAAGCACTGTTTTGGCTTTTAATGATATTTTATTAGTTAAATCTTTCCATTCATAAGTAGCCCCTACAATGTATAAATCATCTCCTAACGGAATTAAAAATGCGGCAGATTTTAAAACAAAATTGATTTTTAATTCTGGCGCATGTATTATTAGTAACTCACCTTTTGCCGGCACCAAAGGTAATTTATTAAAAAACGGATTTTGCTTAACCCCAAAACCTTCAGCGAATACTACTTGCTTAGCTTCAATGTTTTTGAACTTAATTTTTTCTGATTCCATTTTCAGTTCATCAAAATTAAAGTCCTCCTCAAAATATAAATTATCTTTTTTTAAGTATTTTTTGTAAGACTCTATTAAGGTTTTAACGTCAATTCTACCAGTTTTAAACACTTCTCCAAAGCCAAAAGGAGCGTAAATGTTTGTATTTTCATTTTTTATAATGGTATCTGATAGGTACTCTTCTAGAATTGGTTTATCTGAAGCTTCAAACCAGTTATTTTGTTCTTCGGTTGATGCAAACTTACGGTATACGGGTAGTTTATAATCTAGTTTAATATTTAAAAACTGTTCTAAATTAGCATACATGGGTAATGCTAACTCTAATTGTTCTTTGGCTTTCCATACAGGCGTAAATCTTTTTAAAACTACAGGATTGTAAAGTCCGCCCGCAACTGCTGATGATAATTGCGAATTATTATCAAAAACTATAAAGGTTTTGTTGTTGTTTCTAAGTTGTTCGCAAAAACTAATACCTGCTAATCCAACACCTACAACTATATAATCTACATACATACTGCGAAGATAAAAAATCAATGTCTACCTATGTAATGATAGCAAAAAAAAGCCCACTTAAAAGTGGGCTTTTTTAAATTATGTTTAAGTGGATTAGTAGGTCCACATATCTAATTCAAAATCTCTGATTTTATCTTTAATTCTTTCAGATTCTAACAACTGCATTAAAGAATTATCAGTTACATATTCTTTGATTTCACGGTCTCCATAAACATTTTCTTCTTTGTATATTAAGCCGTTAAAACGTCTAGAATTTAAAAGATGATCAAAAGAATAAGGTTGTGAGCTATTTTGGTTATTAAACGCTTTAGCCTCATGCAACACCTCTCTAGCATCTGGGAAAAACACCCAAAATAAAGGTACTAAATCAGGAGAATCAGAATCAATAAAATTCACATCTGGAGCTACAGGAGCTATGGCTAACAACCTGTATTTCATTTCAGCTTGACGTTTATCAAAATACCAAAGACCTTTCATACGGTATTCAACAATATCTGCTGCTGTTATCTCTCTTCTGTTTATATACTCTTCTGATACCTGTTCCCCAGCATTTAATTGTTCAATACCTAGCTCTGTGGTATCAATTTTAACTAATGCAGCTTCAATATCTTTTAAGGTACGTTTTGTTGAAAAGTAAGAATCATCATAGATGTTTTTTATTTTTCCGTTTTTAACATTCTTCATAAGAACATCATATAAACAACGTCTGTCTTTACCAATGTTATTGGTATCAATTGGGTAGTATAACGGAAAATTAATACGTTCATCAAGAACGACTCTTTCCCAGGTCATTTTAGCAAACAGAATATCTCTATCGTCTACGTAACCATACTCTAAAGGTTTATCGTTATCTACTGCCTTTTGTGCTTCTGTTCTTACCCCAATTTGGTCTGGACTTGTGGCGTTTAATATATTGGCTTGCGCAAACATACTAGTTGCTGTAAAAGCGGTTGCCACGGTTAATAAAAAACTTCTTAAATTCATTTTCTTTACTTTTTATTTATTAGGTAAATACCCAACATTTTAGTTTGTAAGTTCAATAAATACTGGTGAAACTTTCTTTATTTTCACACTAACACCCGTTGCTTTTGCTTGAATATCGAATATTTGAACTCCAGAACCTCTTTTAGCTTTACGTAAAGCTGCTTTTGCTCTACTATCTAATTTGTTTCCTTTTACTATAATTGTTGGTTGTCCTGGTACTTTAAATTTAAATTCTGCTACGCGTAATGGTAATTCAAAATCAAAATCATCAAATTTAGCACCAATGGTAGCAATTTCTAAAGAGTTTCTTTGCATTTTTAATGCACCATCTTCTCCTCTTACTGTACCCGTTGGTTTTGGTAAATCTTTAATTCTAAATTTAGCGTTATCTGATACTTTTTGACCATCTGGCAATGTACCTGTTACGTTAATAGTTACTTCTCTACCTTTAATTCTTGTAGCATCCATTACATATTTACTACCAGAAACTCTAGATAAACCTTGAGCACTAGCGTGTACTTTATTGTCAGAAACACCTGCAAAAGAAATAGTCATAGGGTTTTTAACACCTCTATATACAACATTCATTTTATCTGCAGAAATAGTTGCTGCATTTGGTTTTGGCACTGTAGCAAAAGATTGATTTACTTCAACTTCTACTTCTTCTCCATCTTGAGCAAAGATTAATTTTCCTTTAATTTTGTGCTCTCCTGCAGAACCAGAATTTACATTTAATTTAACTTTACCGCCTTCTAGAGTAAAATCTTTACCTTCTTCTAGCTTTCTGCCGTCTAAAGATAATTCTACTCTACTAGGTTTAGTAGAAGCATCTGTTCTTCCTAATACAATTTCTCCATCAAATTTTTCACCATTAAAATAGGCTGACTTTGATGTTTCCATTAATGTAGAATAGTTTGTCATAGACACCTCGCTAGAAAGCGTTCCTGCTAACATTTGAGATAAAACTTCAGATTCTGTAGTTTTAACATCAGACTGTAATTGAGTCATCTTAGTTAATGATGCCACTAAAGGAAAGCCTTTATAGTGATAATCTAACCAATCTACTTTTCTGCCATCTCTATTAATTTCTGGCTCAGTACTGAATTTTTCTTTTACATCATTAACAATAGTTTCCATACCTTTTTTACCTTCTAGTAAAGAAACAACACCTTCTCTAAAAGTATTTATTTGGTCTAAAAACTCTTGTCCTTCTGGTTTAAGTTTATCTCCTTTAAAAAAGTTTTGATCAAGATAATCTCCTTTATCCATGATTTCATAATCAGTTGGATTGTCAACAGTTGCTGTCATCTTGCTCTTTAGTTCTGCTAAATATCTATCAAAATTAGAAGCTAATTTGTGTAAACTCTCTGCCTCTGCTTTTAAAGGTTGATATTTTTCTGGTTGTTCTTCAGCCTTAAGGTTTAAGCTTGCAACAAAATTATTGTTACGCTCCTCGGCTGCTTCGTTTGACTCTACAAGTCTTTCATTCATTAATCCGAAGGCTGAAAGCACTTCTTTAGACATATTTAATGCTAACATAGCAATGAAGATTAAATACATCAGATTAATCATCTTCTGTCTTGCTGATAAATTATTTCCTGCCATTTTTAATTAGGTTTTGGTTAATTATTTAGTATGATAATTTGGGCAACCCCTAATTAATTTTTATTCATTGCAGATAACATACCACCATAAACGCCGTTTAATGAAGAAAGGTTAGATGCTAATGATTGCATTTGCTCTTTTAATTTAGCTGCATTTTCTACAGACTCTTCGTTAATTGCTGCTTGTTTGTTAATGCTCTCTAATTGTACTTTATATAAACTATTTAAAGATTCCATTTGAGCTGCTGCTAATGATAATTCTTCGCCATATTTCTTAGTAGCTTCAATTGAGTCTACAGTAGATGACATATTTTTAGCTGCACCTTCAAAATTTTTAATGCTTTCTCCTAAACTAGAAATTAATTCACCATCAATTTTAGCTTCTTTTAATAAGTCATCTAATTTTTTAGACAATAATCCTTGAGGATTTTCTTCTTTTTCTTTTTTGCTTTTTTGCCCGCCAGCTAATTCTGGATATACTAACGACCAATCTAAATCATCATCAACTGGTTCGAATGCAGATAACGCGAAAATAATTGCTTCGGTTACAAGACCTATGGTTAACATAACGTTACCAGTTAAAAATCCAATTTCGAAGTGTGTGATTTTAAACAATGCTCCAACGATTACAATAGATGCACCTAATCCGTAGGCCATATTCATGAATCTTTTACTTGTTTTTGACTGTGCCATAATTTCTGGTTTTTAAATATTAAGCAGACAAACTACTTAAGTAGGTTAATTAATAGTATTAAATTTGATTTGATTAAATAAATGTTATTTACCCCCGTTACTAGTTACTTTTGTCCCCATGTAATCTTGAACGGTTCTGAAACCTATATAACTTCTTGCAGAATCTGCATATTCATAATCTCTTGAACTAACTTGTAAAAAGTAAGCAACATCTTTCCAAGACCCACCTCTTATAACTTTACGTGTATTGTCTTCATCATTAACATTTGGATTAATGGTTGACGTGTATTCATAAGAACCTGGATCATACGACGCGTTTACCCATTCTGAAACGTTACCAGCCATATTGTATAAGTTATAGTCGTTTGGTTCATATGACTTAGCTTCTACTGTATATAATGCTTGGTCTGCAGCGTAATCTCCTCTTACAGGCTTAAAGTTTGCCATAAAGCATCCTCTATCACTTTTAGTGTATGGCCCACCCCAGGGGTAAGTTGCTGCTTGTAAACCTCCTCTTGCTGCATATTCCCATTCTGCTTCTGATGGTAATCTAAATCTATTTACTAAAGCAGCTCCTTTAGATTTTTGGTAAGAGTTTTTCTTAATGGTTCTCCATTCACAAAATGCTTTTGCTTGTTTCCAAGTTACTCCAACTACAGGGTATTCACTGTAAGCATCATGCCAAAAGTAATCATTATGCATTGGCTCATTGTATGAGTAAGCGAAATCTCTAATCCAAACTGTAGTATCTGGGTATATTTCTATTTCTTCTTTTTTAATAACATCTTTTCTAGCTACACCTCTATTTCTTGCAGCCTCTTTAATATCCATGTAATTGTATTGAAATTTAAATTTCTTTACATCCCATGTGCGCTGTCCGTTATAAGATTCTTCTATAGGCAAATACATAGTATCCATTACTTCTGCATAATACTCATCTATATATTCTGAGGTATCAAAGATTAAATCTATGTCTTTATTTATTTTTCTGCCTTCGTAACCTGTAGGTCCTAAACCTGTATAGTTTTCGAACATGTATTTTTCATAAACGGTCATATTAGAGGTATCTGCATCTTTAAATGCATACTCGCCAATAGTACCTTCATCTTCTTGTGTTAACCCTACTTCATCGGCAAGAATAGCTAATTTCATCCTAATTATTGAGTCCCTAACCCAATGAACAAATTCACGATATTCACTGTTAGTTATTTCTGTAGCATCCATATAAAATGCTCTAACAGTTACAGTTTTAGCAGGTGCATCATGCACTCCAGCTAAATCATCGTCTGCTTTTCCCATAATAAATGCTCCACCCGGAATAAGTTCCATTCCATAAGGCTTCTCTGGGTGCCATTTTTTACCTTTAACACCCACTAGCTCACCTCTATCTTTAGAGCCACAACTAGCTAGCATTGTTATTACTGCGGTTAATAAAATAAACTTCTTCATATCTATAGTAAACTCGAGGTTAATTAATTAAGCTTCACTTTTCGTGGCGTAAACATATTTATAATATTCTATAAAAACAACTTTTTCTACAAAAAAATTACATTTCATCGTGAAAAAATAACGTTTCACCGATGAAATAAACCCTTTAACCATACTTAATATCTTACATGCAATTCTTTCTAAAAGCTTTATACCAGCGGTCTGGCACCTTATTATTACAGGCATCTAGGTAATCTTGGTGCATGCAAGGTAATAACGTATGTCTTTTCAATTTATTATTTACTTCTGATAAAAAAGGAATCTCAATCCACCATCTTCCTGTTTTATTACTTTTATAAAATATTAACTCTTCTGACTCTATTAATGTAATAAACTTCTGGTAGTTTCTTTCGTCTGAAAAGTCATCATCTTTAACTCTTAGGTTTACACCTTCAATAAAATACCATAGCATTTGAGAGATGAGCATAGATGTAATTTCATCATCTTTAGATGGTTTATATTCATAGATACCAAATGAAGTTACCTTGTTACTGATACCTGCATATCTTGATATAGCACAAATTTCTTTTCCATCTAAGCCATTAGGTGAATACTTTTGATTTAAACTTACTTCTGCGCTTCTAACTGATGATAAATCTATAGTTACAATGTTAGCATCTCTTAAAACAGGCTCTACTAGTGATATGTTATTAGATACATCTCCCAATCTATAAGATTCAAAATAAAGATTATCCATTAAATCAATTTCTTCTTGAGAGTTGAAATAAGTTTGATATCCTATTGTTGCATAATTAAAGAGGTTGTAAGGTTTATCTAAAACAATCTTACCTACAAAGCTGTTATTTTTAATAGGTTTTGTAGAATCTCCTAAATCAAACTTACTATCTACATTCACTATGTTTACCATAGGAATTAGGTTATCATAAGCTCTATAGTTAGGATATGTTAAATCTTGAGTACCTCCTAATATAACAGGAATGATGTTTTTTTTAACTAATAAATTAATGGCTGTTTTTAATGCAAAATAGGTATCTTCTACACTTTCGCCTTTGTTTATATCGCCTAAATCTGCAATGGTAGTGGTCCATGTACCAGGGTAAAGACTATAAAATGACTTACGAATTTCATCTAAATTAAACTCTGCACCAATGTAGTTTATATCATTTCTATTTTCTAAAACACCTATAATAGCAATAGAAACGTCTTCTAAATCTGGAATACCATTTTGTTCTGAGTGAATTTTAATTTTTCTTCCTAGTGCTTGTGCAGATAACAGCTCGTTATGAGCTAAAACTAAATCTGAAACTGGAGATAGAAAGTTAAAATTCATTTATGTTATTTCTTTTTTGTAGTTTTTCGTTTTCTTGCTGTTTTTTTCTTTGGTGCATTGGCTTCAATAATGGCTTTTGCTTCTTCTAAAGTCATTTCAGACACATCAACAGTTTTGGCCAACTCTACTTTAATTTTACCTTGTATAACATTATGTCTTCCCCAACGAGCCTTTTCTACTCTAATGCCCTCATCTTCCCAATGGTGAATTAATTTATCTTTTTCTTTTTGAATTTTATCTTCAATTAATTCAACAATATCATCATCAGATAAATTATCCCAATCGTACTTTTTGTTTACGTTAATGAACATATTGTTCCATTTAATAAATGGCCCAAAACGCCCCTTACCTTTTTGCACTGGTAAATCTTTATACATATATATTGGCGCATCTGCTTTTTGTTTTTCTTTTATTAAAACAATAGCATCATCTAAATCTACACTTAACGGATCTGTTCCTTTTGGTAGAGAAACATAAGCTTTTCCAAATTTAACATAAGGACCAAAACGCCCGTTATTTACTTGAACTTCTTCTCCTTCATAAGTTCCTAAACTTTTTGGAAGTTGAAATAAATCCATTGCTTCTTCAAAAGTAATGGTGGTTAATTGTTGGTCTGGGCTTAAACTTGCAAATTGCGGTTTTTCTTCGTCATCAACAGTTCCTATTTGCACCATAGGGCCAAACCTTCCTAAACGTACGCTTACTTGCCTTCCTGTTTTAGGGTCTGTTCCTAAAATACGTTCTCCAGATTCTCTATCGGCATTTTCTTTTACATCTTCTACTTTAGGATGGAAGGTTTTCCAGAATGACTTCATCATTTTTGTCCAATCTTCTTCTCCTTCGGCTATACTATCAAACCCTTCTTCTACTTTAGCTGTAAAATTGTAATCTAAAATTTGATCGAAATGATTTACTAAAAAGTCTGTTACTATCATTCCTATATCTGTTGGTACTAGCTTACCTTTATCAGATCCTACTTTTTCTGTAAGCGTTTTATCTGTAACACTTCCTGCCTTAAGTGTTAGTTGAGCATATTGCCTTTCTTCTCCTTCAACTGACCCTTTTTCTACATAATTTCTATTTTGAATAGTTGAAATTGTTGGTGCGTAAGTTGACGGACGACCAATACCTAACTCTTCTAGTTTTTTAACCAAAGAGGCCTCGGTATATCTTGCTGGCGGACGTGTATAACGTTCTGTTGCTGTAATATAATTATTAACAAGTGTTTCTCCTGTTTTCATTGCTGGCAACATACCTTCTTGTTCTACGTCTTCATCATCAGTTCCTTCTAAATATACTTTTAAAAAGCCATCAAAAGTAATTACCTCTCCGTTGGCCGTAAATGTTTCGTTATGCGTTGACGCTTCAATTTTAACATTAGTACGCTCTAATTGTGCTTCACTCATTTGTGATGCAATGGCGCGTTTCCAAATTAATTCATATAAGCGTGCTTGATCTCTATCTATATTAACCGTATGTCTTGAAAAATCTGTTGGCCTAATAGCCTCATGTGCTTCTTGGGCACCTTTTGATTTTCCAGAGTAATTTCTAGGTTTACTGTAATTAGAACCGTAAGCTTTTTCTATTTCTTCTTGGGCGCCTTGTCTTGCTTCATCAGATAAATTAGTACTATCTGTTCTCATATATGTTATTAAACCAGCTTCATATAGGCGTTGTGCCATGGTCATGGTTTTACTAACAGAGAAATATAATTTACGTGATGCTTCTTGCTGTAAAGTAGAAGTTGTAAATGGTGCTGCTGGTGATTTTTTTGCAGGTTTTTTTGTTAAATCTGCTATTTTAAAACTTGCAGTAGCATTTTTTTCTAAAAATGCCTGTGCTTCCTTTTTTGTTGAAAGGTTTTTTGGAAGCTTTGCTTTAAATGACTGTCCGTTTTCATTAGCAAACTCTGCATCAATTCTGTATGAAGCTTCTGGTGTAAAATCTTGAATCTCACGTTCTTTTTCTACAATCAAACGTACTGAAACCGATTGTACCCTACCTGCAGATAAACCTCCTTTTACTTTTCGCCATAAAACTGGAGACAACTCATACCCCACAATTCTATCTAAAACTCTACGTGCTTGTTGTGCATCTACTAAATCATAATCTATTCCCCTTGGGTTTTTAATAGCTTTTTGAATAGCAGACTTTGTAATTTCATGAAAAACAATACGCTTAGTTTTTTCTTTATCTAGTTTTAAAGCTTCGGCTAAATGCCACGCAATAGCTTCTCCTTCGCGGTCTTCATCACTAGCCAACCAAACAGTTTCTGCTTTTTTAGCTAATTCTTTAAGTTTTTTAACTACTGCCTTTTTATCTTTTGAAACTTCATATTTTGGTTTAAAGTCTCCATCTACATCAACCCCTAATTCTTTTGAAGGAAGGTCTGATATGTGCCCAAAACTAGACTCTACTTTAAAATCTTTTCCTAAAAATTTCTCAATAGTCTTTGCCTTTGCAGGTGACTCAACAATCACTAAATTCTTCGCCATACTTCCGTTTTTGAAGCTACAAATGTATATGAAAAAAAGTTTATCTGCTGCATTTTAAAGATTAACTGTAAAATATTTTTTAAAAAAAGCCCTTGTTAAACATAGAAAACATGGGCTTTTAAGAGTATTTTAAAAAATTTATTCTTCTGGAGTTCCTATTTCTTCTATAGCAGAAGTTTCATCAAAACCTATTACTTCTTTATAAACATTATAAATTGGATGATAAGGAAATGCAGCCGTAAACAAAATACCTATACCACATAATAAAAGCCCCACTATTTCTGCTAATAAGCCAGAAACTATTAATAAACCAAAAATAAGTAACCACTTCTTATTACCTAGTTTAAAGCTCACTTTCACAATCTCCCCAACGCTTAATTCTGGATTAAACGCAAAGACTATTGCAAATAAAGATAAAGGTACCATGACATATAAAATTGGCAAATAGCATAATAAAGCCGCTACAATTCCTATTCCTATAGACACTAGCATTAAAACAAAAGTTTTGCTTAAATATTTTCCTTTAACAAAATAGAAAAAATCTGAAGTAGACACTTGCTCATCATAATCTAACCGCTTCATTATTCTATAAAAACCAGCATTCAACGCTACAGAAATAGCCCCTAACACTAAAACACCAACAATAACAAATAGAATATAAAGAATAGACATACCAGCAAAAAGGCTATCAAATGCTTGAGTATTTCCATACCCACTTTCTTGTTGCGCAATAACAGCCCCTATAAACGGAATGTAAAACACAATAATTAAAGGTAACATTACAATTACCGTAAACAGTTGAAGCAAAAACCCTTGGAGCCATGTTTTTTTAAACAACTCTATAGAATTACTAAAAATAGTACCAAAATCTAAATCTTTGGCTGTACTTATCTTTTCAATTAAAGTATTAAGAGAATTCATTATAAAATGTATTTGGTTAGTTAATGAGTTAAATTTCTACACAATAAAAGTAATTGTTTTTTACAATTTGTTACTCATTGAAACAAAAAAACTATTTAAAAGCAGATTTTCTTGATGGTTTATTTTCTTTTTCACAGTTCTATCGCCAGAAATAATCTCAAAAATTTAACTTAAAATTAGAACATGCCACTTTGTCAGAAAACCCAAATTAATTGTATCTTTGCACACTTATTGACCATAAACTGGTTCTAATATACTATGGAAAAGATAATAGACGAAAACAAACAAGGAGAATCTTTAATTTTAGAGCAAAAAGAAGGCAACAAACGTAAGCTTTTTATTGAAAGCTATGGTTGCCAAATGAATTTCTCTGACAGTGAAATTGTAGCTTCAATTTTAGCAGACCAAGGATTCAATACAACCCAAAACCTTGAAGATGCCGATTTGGTTTTGGTAAACACCTGCTCTATTAGAGACAAAGCAGAACAAACGGTACGCAAACGTTTAGAAAAATATAACGCTGTTAAAAAACAACATAATCCACATATGAAAGTTGGTGTTTTAGGTTGTATGGCAGAACGCTTAAAAAGCAAATTTCTTGAAGAAGAAAAAATTGTAGACTTAGTTGTTGGACCAGATGCTTACAAAGATTTACCTAATCTTTTAGCTGAAGTTGATGAAGGAAGAGATGCCATTAACGTTATTCTTTCAAAAGAAGAAACCTACGGCGATGTTTCTCCCGTACGTTTAAACACTAATGGTGTAACAGCATTTGTTTCTATTACTAGAGGGTGTGATAACATGTGTACCTTTTGTGTAGTGCCTTTTACACGAGGGCGCGAACGCAGTAGAGACCCTCAAAGTATTATTGAAGAAGTAAACGATTTATGGAATAGAGGTTACAAAGAAATTACATTGCTTGGACAAAATGTAGACAGCTACCTTTGGTATGGCGGTGGACTTAAAAAAGATTTTGATAAAGCCAGTGATTTACAAAAAGCTACCGCCGTTAATTTTGCTCAATTATTAGCAATGTGTGCAGAGGCGCAACCTAAAATGCGTTTTCGCTTCTCTACATCAAACCCGCAAGATTTTACTATGGATGTTATTAAAACCATGGCAAAATATAAAAACATCTGTAATTATATTCACTTACCTGTTCAAAGTGGTAGCAATCGTATTTTAAAAGCCATGAATCGTTTGCACACCCGCGAAGAATACTTTGAATTAATAGATAACATAAAACGTTTAATTCCAGATTGTGCTATAAGTCAAGATATGATTGCCGGTTTTCCAACAGAAACCGAAGAAGACCACCAAGACACCTTGAGTTTAATGGAATATGTAAAATATGACTTCGGTTTTATGTTTGCCTATTCTGAAAGACCTGGCACTCTAGCAGAACGTAAAATGGAAGACAACGTACCTTTAGAGGTGAAAAAAAGACGCCTTAATGAAATTATAGCGCTTCAACAAAAACATGGCTTAATGCGTACTCAAGAACATGTAGGAAAAATTGAAGAAGTTTTAATTGAAAAAGCATCTAAAAGATCAGATGCGCATTGGTCTGGCAGGAATAGTCAAAACACGGTTGTAGTATTTCCTAAAGGTAATTATAAAGTGGGCGATTTTGTAAACGTAAAAATTACAGATTGTACCAGTGCTACACTTATTGGTGAAGCTATTGGGTACTCTGAAAATAATTAAAAAAATCAATGGAATCAATTCAAGCTATAAAACAACGTTTTGGTATTATTGGTAACTCACCATCGTTAAATCGTGCTATTGAAAAAGCCATTCAAGTAGCACCAACAGATATTTCGGTGTTAGTAACTGGTGAAAGCGGTGTTGGTAAAGAAAGTATTCCTAAAATAATACACCAATTATCACACAGAAAGCACAATAAATATATTGCTGTAAACTGTGGTGCCATTCCTGAAGGCACCATAGATAGTGAACTTTTTGGTCATGAAAAAGGTGCCTTTACAGGAGCCACACAAACCCGTAGTGGTTATTTTGAAGTAGCCGATGGCGGAACCATTTTTTTAGATGAAGTTGGAGAACTACCACTAACAACACAAGTACGGTTACTTCGTGTTTTAGAAAATGGCGAGTTTATAAAAGTAGGCTCTAGTAAAGTTCAAAAAACAAACGTACGTATTGTTGCTGCTACAAATGTTAACATGTTTGAAGCTATTGAAAAAGAAAAATTTAGAGAAGATTTGTACTACCGCCTAAGTACTGTTGAAATTCATCTACCTCCGCTTCGTGAAAGACAAGAAGATATTCATTTGCTTTTTAGAAAATTTGCTAGTGATTTTGCTTTAAAATACAAAATGCCAACAATAAAATTAACAGATAATGCTGTTCAAGTTTTAACAAAATATCGTTGGAGTGGTAACGTACGTCAACTTCGTAACATTGCCGAACAACTTTCGGTTTTAGAGCAAAACAGAACCATTTCTGCAGATACACTTCGTGGTTATTTACCAACTGCAAGTAATAATCTACCAGCAGTGGTAAAAACATCAAAATCTGAAAGCGATTTTAGTAGCGAGCGTGAAATTCTTTACAAAGTTTTATTCGATATGAAAAACGATTTAAACGACTTAAAGAAACTCACCATGGAACTCATGAAAAGTGGCAATGTAAAAGATGTTGAAAAAGACCACGAACATCTCATACAAAAAATTTATGGCGATGATAAACCAGAGGAAACAATATACAATGAGCCCGTTCAAGAAACCGAAGTTTTATCAATTCCAGAACTTGTAACAAACAACGAAACCGCCACAAATACTCAAGATAAATATCATTTTGCTGAAGAGATTGAGGAAGAAGAAACTTTATCTTTACAAGACAAAGAATTAGAATTAATAAAAAAATCGCTTGAACGCCATAATGGAAAACGTAAATTAGCTGCAGCAGAACTAGGAATTAGTGAACGTACCTTATACCGAAAGATTAAACAATATGATCTTTAAAAAGCACATTAATAGCTCTTGCTTAAAATCTAGATTACAACATTATAAAAAAGTAACCGTTTAAAAATAATTAATAACATACTTAGTACTATTTAGAGGTATCTATATACATAGAATGAAACACTTAAAATATATTTTTTTAGCATTAGCATTTGTTACTTTAACAAATTGTAAAGTACAATACAGCTTCAATCCACCAACCTCAATAATTGCAGAAACATACCAAGTAAATCAATTTGAAAATACCGCATTATTATTTGATGCAACTTTAGCAAGAGACTTTAAATTGGCCCTTGAAGACTTAATACAAAATCAAACAAACTACAGGTTGGTACCATCTAGAGGCGACTTAATTTATGAAGGCGAAATTACAGATTACAGAATTTCTCCAACAACCTCAACGTCCGATAACACTGCTGCCCAAAACAGATTAACAATTTCTGTTAGGCTTAGATTTTACAATACAAATAATGAAGAAGATGATTTAGAGCAAACGTTTTCTTTTTTCTATGATTTTGATGCCAGTGAGCAATTAGTAGGCTCTGTAAAAGAAACAGCTCATGAAGAGATTTTAGACCGCTTAACACAAGACATATTTAACGCCACCCTAGCTAGGTGGTAATAAATGATTAAATTTGGTTTATCCAAAAAAAATGAATTCGTCAGATTTTATAAACATACTACAAAACCCTCAGAATATTACGCATCAACAAACTGAAGCTATCAAGTCTATTATAGATGAGTTTCCATATTTTCAATCGGCCAGAGCAGTATATCTAAAAGGTCTAAAAAATGATAGTAGTTTTAAATACAATCAAGAATTAAAAACAACAGCTGCCTACACTACAGACCGTAGTATTTTATTCGATTTTATTACTTCTGAAGCTTTTGCTCAAAACGAAATTTCTCAATTTATAAAGCAAAACACCGCACATTTAAAAGATATTGAAGTTTCTGCCGATGATATTTCAGTTAATAAAAGTGTTGCAGTTGATGAAGCTTTAAAACGTCAAATTAAAGAAACTAAAGGTGTTCTAGATCCTGCTCTTTTTCAACCTAAAAACCCCTTACCCAAACAAGAAGAGAACACTTTTAAATTAGATGAATCTAAAAGCATTGAAACTACAACAGAAATTAATGAAACACCTCAGCTTTCTGCTTCTGAAATATTAAATTTAGGAAAACCGCTTCATTTTGAAAAAAACGAAAAACATTCTTTCAATGAATGGTTAAAACTAACTCGATTTAAACCTATTGATAGAGAAAATGAAGTAGTTGAAACAAAATTAGAAGAAAAAAAAGAAGTTTCTAATAAACCAACATCTATAGAAAAAGCCAAAAAATTTGAATTAATTGATAGGTTTATTAGCAAAAACCCTAAAATAAAACCCTCAATTCCCAATAAAAAAGGCAATTTAGCAAAAGCTCAAATGATAAAACCAGAGTCTTTAATGACGGAGACTTTGGCTCGTATTTACGTAGAACAAAAAAACTATAAAAAAGCAATTCAATCTTATAAGATTTTAAGTTTGAAATATCCAGAAAAAAGTGGTTTCTTTGCAAACCAAATTAAGGCAGTAGAACAATTACAAGAACAAAACAATAAAAAATAATGAGTTTTACAATATTTTTAGTATTAATTGTGGTAGTAGCATTTTTACTAATAGTAGTTATTATGGTACAGAACCCTAAAGGTGGCGGATTATCATCATCTTTCGGGGGCGGTGGCACACAACAATTAGGAGGCGTAAAAAAAACAACCGACTTTTTAGATAAAAGCACTTGGTATTTAGCAACCTTTTTATTGGTGCTAATTTTAGCTTCTAACGTAGCAATAAACAAAGGAGGAGACAATGTAGAGTCGAAAGCGTTAGACCCAGACACACAATCTACGCAACCTTTGCCTGTTCCTACCCAAACAGACAACAGTAACACTGCAACAGATTCAACATCTGCAGAATAATACAATGATAAAACATTAAAAAAATGCCAACTCTTACAGTTGGCATTTTTTATTCCTACTACTAAAAGAAACAAATCTGCAAGTTTGTCAGTTCTTTACCATTGGCACATTTTTAGCATAACGCTAAAGCGTTAAATTAATCAATAAATAAAAAATATATAGAAAAATGGGACTAAACATTAAGCCATTAGCAGACAGAGTTGTTATTGAACCTGCTGCAGCTGAAACAAAAACAGCATCAGGTATTATTATACCAGACAACGCAAAAGAAAAACCACAAAAAGGAACCGTAGTTGCTGCTGGACCTGGTACAAAAGACGAACCTATTACTGTTAAGGTTGGTGATACTGTTTTATATGGTAAATATGCAGGAACAGATCTAAAACTAGAAGGTAACGACTATTTAATTATGCGAGAAAGCGATATTCTTGCTATTGTATAATTTAAGCTATTATAAGCTCAATTAAAATTAATTATTAATTCTTATAGCCAATAGCCCAAAGCTAAAGGCAAAAGCAAAATTTTAAAAAAATGGCAAAAGACATAAAATTTGATATTGAAGCACGCGATGGATTAAAACGCGGTGTAGATGCATTAGCAAATGCAGTTAAAGTAACATTAGGTCCTAAAGGAAGAAACGTAATTATTTCTAAAAGCTTTGGAGCGCCTTCTGTAACAAAAGATGGTGTTTCTGTAGCAAAAGAAATAGAGTTAGAAGACGCTCATGAAAACATGGGCGCACAAATGGTTAAAGAAGTAGCTAGTAAAACCAACGATTTAGCTGGTGATGGTACTACTACTGCTACCGTTTTAGCTCAAGCTATTGTAAAAGAAGGCTTAAAAAATGTAGCTTCTGGTGCTAACCCAATGGATTTAAAACGCGGTATTGATAAAGCCGTTGAAGCTATTACTGCAGATTTAGAAAATCAAGCTCAAAAAGTAGGTAACTCTTCTGAAAAAATAAAACAAGTAGCTGCTATTTCTGCCAACAATGATGACACTATTGGTGAGTTAATCTCTCAAGCTTTTGAAAAAGTTGGTAAAGAAGGGGTTATTACTGTTGAAGAAGCTAAAGGAATGGATACCTATGTTGATGTTGTTGAAGGTATGCAGTTTGATAGAGGTTACCTTTCTCCTTACTTCGTAACAGATTCAGATAAAATGATTGCAGATTTAGAGAATCCATATATCCTTTTATTTGACAAAAAGATTTCTAACTTACAAGAAATTCTTCCAATATTAGAGCCAGTAGCTCAATCTGGTCGTCCATTATTAATCATTGCTGAAGATGTTGACGGACAAGCATTAGCTACCTTAGTAGTAAACAAATTACGTGGTGGTTTAAAAATTGCTGCCGTTAAAGCTCCTGGATTTGGAGACAGACGTAAAGCTATGTTAGAAGACATTGCTATTTTAACAGGCGGAACTGTTATTTCTGAAGAAAGAGGATTTACTTTAGAAAATGCAGACCTTTCTATGTTAGGAACAGCAGAAACTGTAACAGTTGATAAAGACAATACAACTATTGTTAACGGTTCTGGTGATAATGAAGCTATTAAAGCTAGAGTAAACCAAATTAAAGCACAAATTGAAACTACCACTTCAGATTACGACAAAGAAAAACTTCAAGAGCGTTTAGCTAAATTAGCTGGTGGTGTTGCTGTACTTTATGTTGGTGCCGCTTCTGAAGTAGAAATGAAAGAGAAAAAAGACCGCGTAGATGATGCTTTACATGCTACTAGAGCTGCTGTAGAAGAAGGTATTGTTGCTGGTGGTGGTGTAGCACTAGTTAGAGCAAAAACTGTTTTAGAGAAGCTAACTACAGAGAACTTAGACGAAACAACAGGTGTTCAAATTGTAAATAAAGCTATTGAAGCACCTTTAAGAACTATTGTTGAAAATGCAGGTGGAGAAGGTTCTGTTGTTATCAATAAAGTTTTAGAAGGTAACAAAGATTTTGGTTACGATGCTAAATCTGAAGAATATGTTGATATGCTTAAAGCTGGTATCATTGACCCTAAAAAAGTAACACGTATTGCTTTAGAAAATGCTGCGTCTGTTGCTGGAATGATTCTTACTACAGAATGTGCTTTAATTGATATTAAAGAAGATGCTCCTGCAATGCCTCCAATGGGAGGTGGCGGAATGCCAGGAATGATGTAATCGAGAACCCTCGATACGGAAAAGAACATCTCTCACTCAAACTTTAAAACTTTTAGTGAGATATAGATATAAAAAAACGCTTCAATTAATAATTGAAGCGTTTTTATTTTATATAATGAATATTTAAGTCTGTTTTTTATATTTCCGCCCATACCAAAGTAAAATTCCTGTTACTGGTAATGTGGCAATAATTAAGCTTACCAAAAAAGCAATAATTTTACCTGCTATACCACCAATAGCACCAACATGAATATCATAATTCATTCTAAGAATCTTATCGGCTAATTTAGCATCTTTATATTTACCAAAAATTCCTGGAGTCTCAATTTCTTCTAAGGTATTCTGATCGAAAAAACGATAATCAGAGTCATAATACAAACCCTTACTGTTAGATACTTCTATATAAACACTCGAGGTATCAGTTTCTGGGTAGTGTAATTCAAAACTCTCAGCATTTGGAGATTCTTTTTTAAGTTTATCAATTAAACCATCAATAGGCTTTACGTAATAGGAATCTTTTAGTTTACCGCTATTATTTTCTGGAATTATAAACGCAGGTACTTTATCTCCACCTGCCGATACATACACCACATATTTTAACCAATTATAAGAAATAACAGAACCTGTAAATGCCACCACCAAAGCCAAAGAACAAATATAAAAGCCAACTATGGTATGTAAATCAAAGTTTTTACGTTTCCAACGTGTGGTAGATTTCCAATCAAATGTTATACGCTGTTTTAAATTCTTTCGCTTTTTAGGCCACCACAAAATGAATCCCGAAATAATCATAACAATAAACAACAAAATAGATACACCAACCACTTGTTCTCCAATATCTTTAGGCAACCACAAACGCATATGCCCTTTTAAAATAAAAGCAAAAAACCCTGTAAGATGATCGTCAACTTGAATAACTTCTCCAGAATAAGGATTTAAAAACACACTTCTATAAAACTCAGGTTCGGCATCATAAAAGATAACTTCTACGGCTTCATCCTTGGCATTTTTAAATAAAGTACCATGTACAGAATTATTAGGGAAAAGGCCTTTTGCAATTTCTTTAGCTTGCGTTGGGGTAATAACAGGTTTATCTTGGGGAGTAACATATTTGTAATGGTCATACAAACTTTCAATTTCATCTCTAAATGCCCAACAGCACCCCGTTATAGCCACAATAAATACAACAGCTCCGGTAACAAGCCCTAATATTTTATGGAGTGTAAGTATCTTTTTTCTTAATGCCATAATTTTAAAAAAGTAATCATGCTATGTAATGTAAAGCTTATATAAGAGCTTCTACCTTACTTAGCATGATATTAAATAAACTAAAAAATAATTTATTTTAAAACTTAAATCCTATTGTTGCTAAAATCATTCTTCTTTGTTGTGGTGTAATTGTACTCCACCCAGAATAATAGGTTTTATCTGCTAAATTATTTCCTTTTATGCCTATTCTAAATTTATCTGTTTCATAGTATGCCGAAGCATTAAAAATGGTATACCCTGGTAAATAAAAACTACCTGTTACGGCTTTGTAACCTACCATAGTATCATATTCTGTTTGTCCATTAAAACCAGCTCCTACCCCAAACTTATCAAGAAACTTGTAATCTGCCCAAAAATTATACGTTATTTCTGGACCAGACTCTCCGTATCTACTTCCTTCTAAATAAGTAGCTGAAGGCGAGTTTGTAATTTCAGAATCATTGTAACTAAATCCTGAATGTATATTTAAGCCATCAATAGGGTTTGCGTTTACTTCCAATTCTATACCTTGACTGTTAATTTCTAAATCTTGAGTTTGAGTTGCCCAATAATACTTATTATCAACATTAATATTATAATAGCTTAAAGTAGCTTCTAATTTATTGTTGAATATATTGGTTTTTACACCTATTTCTAATTGGTTAGCTTGCTCAACATCAAACGCTTGAAGTGTAGTCTCTCCTGTTGAATAATCAGTAATATACTGTGGATCTACATAAGAAAACCCATTTTGGTAATTAGCAAAAATGGATAATTCATTAAGAATTGGTTGATAAACGATACCAAATTTTGGTGAGAATGTAGATTCTGTATATTCGGTTTCATCATCAGAATCAGTATTTTGATTGCCATTGTAATCAAATCTATCATAACGCACACTTCCCATAACAGATAATGATGGCAATATGTTTATAACATCAGATATGTAAGCGCCTAAAATATTTTGACGTACATCACTATCTACATTTCCTAAGCCAGATAAAGCATTACTTAAGTTTTCTTCGTTAATTGCTGGCTCACCATAAATTAAATCGCCGTTAATATTTATGGTATGTAAATACCCCCAATTAGAACTGTTATCAATTATTTTAGTGTTTAAGTAATCAACTCCTACCAATAATTTATTCTGCAAATCTCCAATTTTAAATGTACCAGTAAAGTTTTGCTGTAAGTTTATCGTTCGTGTTCTAGCGTTTGTATCTTGGGCATACAAACTAAAATTTTCTGTACCTATAGGAGCAGAAGGGTCTGTCCAATCGGCTGCATTCCACAGATAAGTGTAATACCCTAAAGATTTTGCTAAACCACCAGCCACAAGCGTTTGTGATGACCAATTATCTGAAATTTTCCAAGCAATTTCTCCACGATAGTTTTGGGTAATATTTTCTATAGTTACATCATTACTGGTAAAAGATAAATCTGTATCATAACCTAACTCTTCAATAGAATTAAAGGCAAGAGGACCATATCTATTTAAAAATAAAAAGGTTTCATTTGTTTGTTCATTTCCTGAAGCTTCATACGAAAAGTTAAGCGCTACATTATTACTGAATTTGTATGAAATAGAAGGCGCTACAAAAACAGATCTTTTAAATCCAGCATCTTGAAAACTATTATCATTTTGAAAACCAGCGTTGATACGTAACGACAATTTATCGCTACTACTTACATTAACATCGGCATTAAATTTTCTAAAGTCATAAGAACCACCAGCTACTGTAATTTCTCCACCAGTACCACTATATGGTTTTTTAGTTATAATATTAATTAAACCACCATAAGAAGTTACGGTACTACCAAATAAAGTTCCTGAAGGACCTTTTATAACCTCAACACGTTCTACATTTGAAGGATTAATAAACCCGTTTGTGATACCGGCAACACCATTAACCAATTGAGGTTGTACCGCAAAACCACGACTAGAATAATACCCAGCACCATCACCACTTCTACCTGTAGAAGACCATAACTTTGTAATACCTGCGGCATTTTTTAAGGCATCTTCAAATGTGTTAACCGATTGAGAAATAAGTAATTGGTTAGTTATAGTATTGTAAACTTGAGAGTTTTCTATGTTCTTTAAAGGCATTTTTGAAACATAGGCGCTTTGCTTTCTAGAAAACTTATTTTTTCTTTTAGAATCAATAACAACTTCTTGCAAAAGTTCATTTCCTTCATATAAAGTAATAGTACCTAGATTAACTGTTTGATTATTAACAGAAAACGCTACCTCTTTAGTTTTAAAACCCAAATAAGAAACTAAAAGTATATAATCTCCATTTTCTAGATTTTTAATTTCAAACGAACCATTCTCATTTGTTTGTGCGCCTTTTGAAGTATTTTTTATTAAAACATTTACTCCTATTAATTCATTTCCTGAATTATCTGCAATAGTTCCTTGCACTAAATTTGTTTGAGAAAACCCCATTAAACTTAAAGCAAAAAGAAGCACAAAAGTAATTTGATATTTCATTTTGTATTTATTTAGACTTATTTTAAATAATAAAATTTCGGCAAATATAGATGCTCTTATACAATTGAGCAAATTATTTAAACTAAATCTAAATAAAGATTTTAAAAATTTGTGGTTAAAGAAACCTCAAACTGAAATCACTTAAGCTTTGATTATTAAAGACTATGTTAATCAAATTATTGTAGTCCTTCTTTATAAACAGCAAGAGCTCTTTGTCTTGCATATTTATGGTCTACCATTGGTTCTGGATAATCTGATGCTCCAAATTCTGGAATCCATTTTTTAACATATTCTAAATTTGTATCAAACTTTTTTAACTGTTCAATAGGGTTAAATATTCTAAAGTATGGTGCTGCATCACAACCTGTTCCTGCTGCCCATTGCCAATTTCCATTATTTGAAGCTAACTCATAATCTAACAACTTTTTAGCAAAATAAGCTTCGCCCCATCTCCAATCAATTAATAAATGTTTACATAAAAAACCAGATGTTATCATTCTTACACGGTTGTGCATATAACCTGTTTTATTTAATTGACGCATTCCAGCATCAACCATTGGGTAACCTGTTTTTCCCTCGCACCACTTTTTAAAATCGGCTTTATCATTGCGCCATTGTACACCATCGTATTTAGATTTAAAATTACTAGTTACAACATGCGGAAAATGATACAGTATCTGCATAAAAAACTCACGCCAAATTAACTCGCTTAAAAACACGCTGTTTTCTTTATTTAATTTGCTAATTACTTCTCTAATACTTACTGTACCAAAACGTAAATGCGGACTTAAATAACTGGTAATATCGGCATATGGAAAATCTCGTTTTTCTTTATAAACATCTAAATGATTTAAATTATAATCTTTAACTTTAATAGAAGATGCAATAAAACCTATATCATTTAGTGTTGGAAAAACATATGATGTATTTAAAAATTTATTGGTATTTACTATTTTTTCAGGCGTTTTACTTTTATAAACTTCTAACCACTTGTTTTTATAAGGTGTAAAAACAGTGTATGGCCTGCCATCGTTTTTCAGAACATCATTTTCTTCATGAATTACTTGATCTTTAAAAGCACTATAAATTATACCTTTTTCTTTTAAAAATGCGGCTATTTTAGCATCTCTATTTCGAGCATATGGTTCATAATCTTTATTAGAAAAAACGGTTTTAACTTGATAGTTTTCTGTTAGTTCTTGCCAAATTTCTAGCGGCTTCCCTTTTAAAACTAAAAGCGATGTTTTATAATTTTGAAGTTGTTCATTTATCAGTTTTAGTCTTTCGTAAATAAAACTAACCCTAGCGTCATCTTCTAATAATTCATTTAAAATATTTTCATCAAAAATGAAAACACAAAGCACTTTCAGATTACTAGAAAGTGCTTTGTTTAATGCGGTATTATCATGAAGTCTTAAATCTCTTCTGAACCAAAAAACTGATATTTCAGTCATATAAACATCTTTATTTCCTTAATTGTTAATGAGCTTCTTTCACTTCTACATCGCGATATCTACAACATGGATGTACAGAATTATATGCCTCTTCTGTTGCTTTTTTATTTTTCACATCGTGTCCTACTGCTAGCACATTTGCTTCAATAGCTTCTAGATTTGTTTTGCGCTCATCAAAAATCAATTTCAATTCATGGGTATCTACATTCCATTCGGCCCATTTTACACCTTTGGTATTTAAACATGCTTTTTCTATACGAGCTTTACACATACCGCAAACCCCATCTACCTCTGTAGTTGCTTTGGCATTTTTGTTTTGTGCAAAGGTTGCGGTTCCTATTAATAATAATGTAATTGTGATTAATTTTTTCATTTCTTTTTGTTTTATAAAATTTTGATTTTCAGAGTAATCTATTTATTTTATTCTATATCGTAATCCTGCATAATACATACTTCCAAAAATTGGACCATAAACAAAAGTGGAATCAAAATTAGCTCCAAAGGGGTCATCTGCTCCTAAAATAGGATTTGATTGCCTAACATTGGTAATATTTTCACCTCCTAAATATACTTCAAATTTAGGAGAAAACACTTTTGTAATTTGGGTATTAAGAGTTGCTATGGTTGGAGTTCTTTCTGGTAATTGATATTGCACTGGATTGCTGGTAGTAGAAGCATATCTTTGATTGCTTAACCAATTATAAGTGATATCAAATTTCCAACGGCTTGTTGCTCCTTCTTCACGATTTGTTATATAACCTATGTTAGCAAAAAACCGATGTTTAGGTGTTAATGGTTTTTCTAATTTCCCAGAATTGTAATCGGTTTTTACATCATAATACTTATAGGCGGTACGTAAATCTACTCCTTCAAAAGGTGTGTAATTTACTTCAGTTTGAAAGCTATTGGCATAACTTTTACCTTCTAGGTTATAAAAATTAATCTCGGTAGGTGTTTCCCAATCTACTACTACTTGGTTTTTGAAATCGGTTTTATAATAATCGAAAGTAACATCTCCTTTTCTTCCTAAAAAATTAAACCCTTGTAAATAAGATACCCCATAATTCCATGCAATTTCAGGATCTAATCCGTAAACAGCGCCACCAGTATTTAAAATATTTATTTGTCTAGAGGTTGAGAACATTTGTTGGTTTTCGGTAAAAATATTAGCGCTTCGTTTGCCTCTACCAAAAGAAGCTCTAAAAGCCGATTTACTCCAAGGAGAATAACGCACATGCACACGAGGTGTGATAAATGTACCTAATAAATTATGATGATCTATACGCACGCCTGCAGTAAGATTTAGTAACTCTAAATTATCATAACTATATTCAAGAAACGCTCCTACTGAATTTTCGGTACGTTCATAATCGGTTGTATTTACAAGTTCATCATAATGATCATACGTGTAACTAACTCCTGTTTTTATTTTATTACGAGAATCACTTATTATTGAATTATAAATAGCATTAGCATACAAACTATTATGCGTTATATTATATTGATTTAAGCCAAAATATGATGCTTGTTCGTGACTACTAAATGCGGTTTGCACCCCCAAACTTTGCCAAGGCACATTGGGGTTTACATAACCAAATTTAGCTGATACTTCATAACGCTTGGTATCTATTTCGCTTCCCCAATGGTTTGTTGTTAACTTATCTGTATTGGGATTAAAATCTAATTCGCCAGTTTGTTTTTCATCATTTAAAAATTTTAAATTTATAAAACTAACAAAACCATTATTAGCATCTGTATACTGCCAGCGGTTCATAATATTTATTTGATTATAGAGTGGCATATCTAAAAAACCATCATCATTAACATCGTGTTTTGCTTGATGCGAATTACCATGAATATATAAACCTGTATCCCATTTATTAGACACCTTAGTATTTATATGGGTGTTAACCTCTACACGCTCGCTACTTGCTCCGTATAAGTTCACAAAGAAAGCATCATCGGTTGCTGGTTTTACAAGTTCTGCATTTATTTGGCCAGCTATACTTTCAAAACCATTAACTACACTACCAGCTCCTTTGGTAATTTGTATACTTTCTACCCAAGTACCCGGAATAAAACTTAATCCAAATGCTTGTGACGCCCCACGAATAGACGGTATATTTTCAGTAGCAATTAAAATATACGGACTTGTTAATCCTAACATTTTTATTTGACGTGTTCCTGTAATGGCATCGGCAAAATTCACATCAATAGATGGGTTTGTTTCAAAGCTTTCTGAGAGATTACAGCAGGCTGCTTTTAGCAATTCGTCACTACTTACCGTAAATGTATTGGTTGCTTTTAAGTAAGATTTTGCCGTTGCTTGCTTTCTTGAGGTTATGGTTACAGCATCTAAATTATCTGTTGGTTGTAAATAATGTTTAATAGTTTTAGGTGCTGTAATAATTAGTGTATCGGTTTTATACCCAACATAACTTATAACTAATTTGGTGTATTCTTGTTTATATTGAAGGGTAAATTCTCCATCAATATTGGTTACAGTTCCAATTTCTGTACCTAACCAATATACATTAGCGCCTGCTAACCTTATATTTTTATTTTGTGTATTTGCTTCTAATATTACACCACTAATTTGCTCTTGAGCATTAAATAATGATGGTATTAGAAACAACATATATAATAATTGTTTCATTTTTATGTATTTGATTTAATAACATTGTTTTTAAAATTTCTGCTTTTGCGGAAATGAAAAAATATGCTTAAATCAAATCAAAAAAACTTGGTCTAAAATTAAAATATCGGTTATTAATTTCGGTGGGGTATAATCTTTATGTGGTACGGTTTGCTTTGGCAAACTTTCAAAAAGATTATGATAAGTATAAACAAATGATGTTATGAATAATTGCTGTTCAAAATCTAAATCGTTAAAAGACTTTATAAGCTCATCCTGTCCTTTAATAACATCTACTTCATCTTTGCAGCAATGTTTTTTTGTGATTTTTTGTAAAGCTAATTCTTGCGTTTCCATAGCACATTTTTCAGCCCCAGCAAATAGAGCAACATCTACCAAAACATCGCCACAATAGTGTTTTTCAATGGTAAAAGATACCGTTGAAAACAGCACTAATAAAGCCATAGTAACTGAAAAACTTTTATGTAAAAATGCTTTAATCACAATACAAAAATACAAAACCTATATTTTAAACACCGTTTTTATTAAATGATTAACATTTTATTTACTTATTTTATTGTAATAAAAAGCAGGTAATAACAGCAACAAGATAATAGGTTGAATTAAAAACCTACGCACATTAAAAAACATATAATAGTCTTCTTGTTTGGGGTTTATAACAAAATACAAATAAATAAAAAGTAAAACAATAAAGGCTATAACATAAACAAAAACAGAAAACTTAATAACACCTTTATCTTTAAAAACAACAAATAAAATAGCTAACGATATTATAGTATTTAACACATAACGAAGTGTTGTAAAAGCTACAAGTTTAGCAACTTCTCGTCTAGGGCTGTCTACATATAAATAATCATTCTGAAAAAAGATTAAATAAGGATCATAAAATAAATCATTCTCAAAAATCCGGATTAAAACAAGTAACCCAAAAAGTACAAACAGTAAAACATATTTGGTTAAATTACCCATGTGTACGCCTTATTTTAGAAAACCTATTTACCCAAAAAATCCATAGTAAAAATACCATTCCATAAATAATAGCTGGAAAAACAACAGTATGAAAAACATGCTGCTTTTCAGGATAATGATATAAACCAAGAGATAACAAAACTATTCTTAATAAGTTAACCACATAAATTAACACACTACCAGAAAGTAAAAACAAAAAAGTGATTTTAAATGTTCCTGAAAAAGCAATTATAAAAGAAACAAACAAAATAATAACACTAATTGAGTTACAACCTTCTATAACCCTACCTAAATAGTTACCATTTACAATTACCTTCATAGAGGATTCTTCGGGGTGCGGTTGTACTTCTGAATTATAACCTAAAGCATCTATTATTGCTTCTGTTTGTATAGAAACCAAATTAGTAACGTAATCTGGATAAAATTTTGAACCATCAGAGACATGTAAATACCAACTGTATAATAATGAAAACCCAATATAAACCAATAAAAACTTAAAAATAAACTTTATTACCGCTTTATATTTTATAAGAAGTGTTTTCAAAAAAAATATTTTATGAATCTGAGTACCGAAATTACACCTTTTTAAATACTTTTACTCAAAAATTGAGATTAAAATATGAATTTTGAGCAACTAAAACCCGAAGTTGATAACATCATTTTAAAAACAAAACTTAGTGTTAATGACAAATTACTAGCTATTTGTAAACTGTTAGAGAAACACGTTGAATACTATAATTGGGTTGGGTTCTATTTTAGAAACGGAGATAAAGAAGAATTAGTTTTAGGCCCCTATGTTGGTGCACCAACAGACCATACAGTAATTCCTTTTGGCAAAGGTATTTGTGGGCAAGTAGCAGTAAGCAACCAAAATTTTGTAGTTCCAGATGTGACTGCACAAGATAATTATATTGCTTGTAGTATTACGGTTAAGGCAGAAATTGTAATTCCCATTTTTGTAGATGGTAAAAATATCGGTCAGATTGATATAGACTCTAACACACCAGACCCATTTACCAAAGCAGACGAACGCTTTTTAGAGTTTGTTTGCCAAAAAGTAGCTAAAATTTTATAGTTGTTAATAACTTCTGTTTTTGGTTAAAAAAACATCTCTTTTTTTATAGTTGTTACGTTTATTTTTTGGTTCAAATAGTTACTTTTGCACTTTATTAAAACTTTAATCAAAAAATAATCTTAAATACTCATTATCACAACAATAAGTATTTAAAAAACAAACAGGAATGAGCAACGAAAAAACTATCAAATCTGCCCTAATTTCAGTATTCAGTAAAGACGGTTTAGAACCCATTGTAAAAAAATTAAACGAACAAGGTGTTACCATCTATTCTACCGGTGGAACCGAAAAGTTTATTAACAATTTAGGCATAAATGTTGTTCCTGTTGAAGATATAACATCTTATCCTTCAATTCTTGGAGGGCGTGTAAAAACACTTCACCCTAAAGTTTTTGGAGGTATTTTAAATAGACAAAATCATGATGGTGATGTAGCTGAATTAGCAGAATATAACATCCCTCAAATAGATATTGTTATTGTAGATTTATATCCGTTTGAAAAAACGGTGGCTTCTGGCGCTAGCAATCAAGATATTATTGAAAAAATAGATATAGGTGGTATTTCTTTAATTAGAGCCGCTGCAAAAAACTATGCCGATGTAGTTTGTGTATCATCAGTTGATGATTATGCTGAATTTTTAGAATTAATTACAGAGAAAAACGGAACCCTTTCTGAAGAAGACAGAAAACGTTTTGCCACCAAAGCTTTTAACGTATCTTCACACTATGATTCTGCTATTTTTAATTATTTTAATGCAGACAAGCAAGAAACTGTTTTAAAAATAAGTGAAACCAAAGGTAAAGTATTACGTTATGGAGAAAACCCACATCAAAAAGGGTTTTTCTTTGGAGATTTTGATGAGTTATTTACCAAACTTCACGGTAAAGAATTGAGCTACAACAATCTTTTAGATGTTGATGCCGCCGTAAACCTAATGCTAGAGTTTAAAAATGATGCGCCAACATTTGCTATTTTAAAACACAATAATGCCTGTGGTTTAGCACAACGAGATTCTTTACATCAAGCATACGTTGATGCCTTAGCAGGAGACCCAGTATCGGCTTTTGGAGGTGTTTTAATTAGTAATACAGAAATTGATTTAGCAACAGCAGAAGAAATTCACAAACTATTCTGTGAAGTAGTTATTGCACCATCTTTTGCTCCTGAAGCATTAGAATTGCTAAAAGGTAAAAAGAATAGAATTTTACTTAAAATTCATGATGTAGAAATGCCTGCAATGAATGTAAGAAGTTGTTTAAACGGTGTTTTATTACAAGACAGAAACAATGTAACTGATACCGCTACAGATTTAAAAAGTGTTACAAACATCGCTCCTACCAAAGCTCAAATTGAAGACTTATTATTTGCTTCAAAAATTTGTAAGCATACAAAATCTAACACCATTGTTTTAGCAAAAAACAAACAACTTTGTGCTAGCGGAACTGGACAAACTAGTCGTGTAGATGCATTACAGCAGGCCATTCATAAAGCAAATTCTTTTAATTTTGATTTAAATGGAGCCGCTATGGCAAGTGATGCGTTTTTTCCATTCCCAGATTGTGTAGAAATAGCAAAAAATGCGGGTATTACTTCTGTAATTCAACCTGGAGGTTCTATAAAAGACCAATTAAGTATTGATTATTGTAATGAAAATGATGTAGCTATGGTAATGACAGGCACGCGTCATTTCAAACATTAAAAAGTTAATTAGCAAGTCTAAAAACCGATTAAAAACGTATAAGAATGATACGCCTAAAATTATTAGCATTTTCGGTGCTTGTATAGCGTATATTTTTATTAACTTTTATTACATTTACAAGATTTCAATTACTAACTCAATAAAACCAATAAAAATACATGGGCTTTTTTGACTTCCTAACCGAAGAAATTGCGATAGATTTAGGTACAGCCAATACACTAATTATCCATAATGACAAAGTTGTTGTTGATTCCCCTTCTATTGTTGCTAGAGACAGAGTTACGGGAAAAATAATTGCTGTAGGGCAAGAAGCCAGTTTAATGCAAGGCAAAACCCATGAAAACATTAAAACCATTCGCCCTTTAAAAGACGGTGTTATTGCAGATTTTGATGCTTCTGAACAAATGATAAGTATGTTTATTAAAAACATACCTGCATTAAAAAAGAAATTTTTTACACCAGCGCTTAGAATGGTTATTTGTATCCCTTCTGGTATTACCGAAGTAGAAATGCGAGCCGTAAAAGAAAGTGCAGAACGTGTAAATGGTAAAGAAGTGTACCTAATACACGAACCCATGGCAGCAGCTATTGGTATAGGGGTTGACATTATGCAACCAAAAGGAAATATGGTAGTTGACATAGGTGGTGGTACTACCGAAATTGCTGTAATTGCTTTAGGTGGTATTGTATGTGACAAATCAGTTAAAATTGCGGGTGATGTATTTACAAACGACATTGTGTATTACATGCGCACACAACATAACTTGTATGTAGGTGAACGCACTGCTGAAAAAATTAAAATTCAAATTGGAGCCGCAACCGAAGATTTAGAATTACCACCAGAAGACATGAGTGTTCAAGGACGTGACTTATTAACCGGTAAACCAAAACAAGTTTCTATATCGTACAGAGAAATTGCCAAAGCCTTAGACAAATCAATCCTTCGTATTGAAGATGCCGTAATGGAAACCTTATCTCAAACACCTCCAGAATTAGCTGCCGATATTTATAATACAGGAATATACTTAGCAGGTGGTGGTTCTATGTTACGTGGTTTAGACAAGCGTTTATCTCAAAAAACAGACCTTCCAGTTTATATTGCTGAAGACCCTTTACGTGCGGTAGTTAGAGGTACGGGTATTACACTTAAAAATTTAGCTAAATACAAAAGTGTATTGATAAAATAGGGCGTTAAAACATGCAACAGATTATAAATTTTATAATACGGAATAAAAACTTTCTGTTGTTCATGTCGCTATTTTTCATCTCAATTGTATTTACAATACAGTCGCACTCTTACCATAAAAGCAAATTTATAAATTCTGCCAACTTTTTAAGCGGAGGAGTTTATAACTCTTTAAATAATTTCAGTGAGTATTTAAATTTAAAATCTCAAAACAAACTACTTGCTGAAGAAAATAACAGACTACGTGAACAACTATTCAATATTAATACTACTAAAGATTCTACTTTTACAAACACCACTTCTTCTGGTAAACTGTATAAATTTTATTCAGCCAATGTAATCAAAAACAGCTATTCTTTAATAGATAATATTCTCTTAATAAATAAAGGCCAAAGAGATAGTTTAAAACAAGATTTTGGTGTTATTACAACCAAAGGTATTGTTGGTATTGTTGACAAAACCAGCAACCAATTTGCAACGGTAATATCTATTTTAAATTCAACTAGCAAAATTAGTGCTGGATTAAAAAAAACCAATCACTACGGATCATTAGAATGGGATGGTGAAAATCCACAAATAGTTCAATTAGTAGATATTGCCATAAACGCCAATGTAAAAAAAGGAGATACCATCATCACATCTGGACAATCTTCAATTTTCCCAAAAGGTATTCTTATTGGTACTGTAGAAGATTTTAAACATGATATAGCCGAAAACTTTTATGAAATTAATGTAAAGCTGTTTAACGACATGACCAACCTAGAGCATGTTTATGTTATTGAAAATATTCATAAAGAAGAAATAAATAATCTTATAAATGAATAACAGTTTAACCGGACATATCATCAGGTTTTTTGCACTTGTTTTTGCACAAGTCTTAATTTTTAACCACGTTAACTTTTTAGGCTACATTAACCCTTATATTTATATTTTATTCATTGCTTTTTTTCCAGTAAAAAACAATAGAGCATTATTCATTTTTTCAAGTTTCCTGCTAGGTTTATCTATAGATATGTTTTTAGACACCGGTGGCATTCATGCAGCTGCAAGTGTACTTATAGCCTATATAAGACCCGTAATTTTAAAATCTTCATTTGGAACAATTTATGAATACCAAAGCGTAAGGTTTAATGCTATAAGCTTTGGTGTTATAATTACATATATAACACTATTAGTCATTGCACACCACCTTGTTTTATTTTCATTAGAAATTTTTAGCATTTCTAAAATACTTTTAATCCTTCAAAAAACGTTATTCTCTAGTATATTTACTATTTTATTAAGCATTATAATATACATTATTTTTAGTAGAAACAATAAATGAGACAATTTTTACTTTTTGGTTCTGTAATTCTTGTTGGGGTTTTGTTTATTTTAAGGTTATTTTATCTTCAAATTTATTCTTTTGAAGGTCAAGATTTATTTGAAGACAACGCCATTAGAAAAGTATACGATTATCCTAAACGAGGTTTTGTTTACGATAGAAACGGGAAACTGCTAGTTTCAAATCAACCTTCTTATGATGTGATGGTGATACCCAGAGAAGTGAAACCTCTAGACACTTTAGAATTTTGCTCGCTTTTAAAAATTAGTAAAGAACAGTTTGTACAAACTTATCAAAAAGCGTATCGTTATTCTCCAAGACTCCCTTATGTTTTTGTTTCGCATTTATCTAAAGAAGACTATGCCGTTTTACAAGAAAAAATGCGAAAATTTGAAGGGTTTTACATTCAAAAACGCTCCTTAAGAGATTATCAAACCAAAGTAGGCGCCAATGTTTTAGGCTTTATTGCAGAAGTAAACCAAAGCCAAATACAAAACAATCCATATTACAAAATGGGTGATTTAATAGGTAAACAAGGAGTTGAATTATCTTACGAAAAAGAATTACGAGGTGTAAAAGGAATTAAGTTTATTCAAAAAGACCGTTTTAATAGAGATATAGGCCCTTATAAAGATGGGAAGTTTGACACCATTCCTCAACAAGGCAAAGACATTACAATTACTATAGACACCCAATTACAGGAATATGGCGAATTGTTGATGCGAAATAAAAAAGGTGGCATTGTAGCTATTGAACCCAAAACTGGAGAAATTCTTTCTTTAGTTTCTGCTCCATCATACAACCCTAATTTATTAGTAGGAAGAAAACGTTCTAAAAACTACACAAAACTGTATAGAGACAGTATTCACTTACCTCTTATAGATAAAGGTTTACTTAGAGTACATGAGCCTGGGTCTCCTTTTAAAGCATTAGTTGCTTTGGCTGCACTTCAGGAGCAAGCTATCACTCCAGAAACCACCGTAACGTGTACTGGTGTTTATCATTATGGGAGACATGGTAAAATGGGATGCCATTGTGGTGGTGGTATAAGAGATTTAAGAAAAGGCATTGCTAAATCCTGTAATTCATATTTTGCAACAGCTTTTAGAAGAACTATAGATTTATATCCAGATGCAAGTAAATCTATGGATAAGTGGAGCAAACACATTAAAAGCTTTGGCTTAGGACAATATTTAGGAACCGATTTACCAATTGGAAAAAAAGGAAACATTCCTGATGGCGCCTATTATGACAAATGGTATCCAGACTTTAAATGGGGGGCAACTACGGTCATTTCTAACGCCATTGGACAGGGAGAAATTTTAGTAACCCCTATTCATTTGGCTAACATGACAGCTGCTATAGCCAATAGAGGATATTACTATACGCCACATATTATTAAATCTATTGGAAACGAACCTATTGATGAAAAATTCACAACCATTAGGCATACTACTATAGATAAAAAACATTTTGAACCAGTAATAGAAGGTCTTTTTGATGTGTACGATAATGGTGGTACAGCTCATTTTTTACAAATACCAGGTATAGACATTTGTGGCAAAACAGGAACTGCTGAAAATTTCACTATGATTGATGGCGTAAGAACTCAATTAACAGACCATTCACTATTCATAGCTTTTGCACCTAAAGACGACCCTAAAATTGCCATTGCTGTTTTTGTTGAAAATGGTCATTATGGCTCTATATATGCAGGTAGAATTGCTAGCTTAATGATTGAAAAATATATTAAAGGACATACTACCAGAAAAGATTTAGAGAATTGGGTATTAACGCGTAGTTTAGAATTTGAATATCAAAAACCTTATCTAGGTGACCCTTTTACTATAAATGACAGACGAGAAGAAATTGTGCCTATGCCTAATGATAACCTGCAATAATTTACCACATAATGAGGCTAACAGATAGACATTTTAAATTTGATTGGATAACCATTATCCTATTTTTATTGTTAGTTAGTTTTGGGTGGTTAAATATTGCTTCTGCATCGCATACTGGAGACTCTCTAAATTATTTTGATTTTTCTCAATCATACGGTAAACAACTTATTTTTATATTTTTAACGTTTGGTCTTATTGTTATACTTTTAGCCATAGACGCTAAGTTTTACGAACGTTTTTCTAGTGTTATTTACATTTTATCAATGCTATCACTTATTGGTCTTTTTTTATTTGGAAAAAATGTAAATGGGGCTACTTCATGGTATGCTTTTGGCAGTTTTACTATTCAGCCTAGTGAGTTTGCTAAAACTGCTACCGCACTTGCAGTAGCTAAACACATTAGTGACTTAAATACTAATATAAAAGTCTTTAAAGACCAACTAAAAACATTTACTATTATTGCAATTCCTGCATTACTAGTTTTATTACAAAATGATACCGGAAGCACCATTGTTTATGGTGCCTTCTTTTTTGTTTTATATAGAGAA
Organism: Seonamhaeicola sp. NFXS20; assembly: GCF_049132085.1. NCBI lineage: Bacteria > Pseudomonadati > Bacteroidota > Flavobacteriia > Flavobacteriales > Flavobacteriaceae > Seonamhaeicola > Seonamhaeicola sp. NFXS20. The sequence goes on from NZ_JAFMPU010000013.1 coordinate 91,032, forward strand.
GGCTTACCAAAATACTATCTTACCATTGGTATTTCTGCTTTAATTACAGCCATTTTAGCATTAAAATTTGGAGCTATTTTCACATCGGTTATTGCAGGCGTGCTCATTTTTGCTTTCTATTTTTTTAATAAAAAGAAAATTAATTTTTTTCAGTCTCTCTTTATTTTAATGTTATCGGTAGGAATCTCTTTTGGTGTAAAATTTTTTTATGAATCTATTTTAAAACCACACCAGCAAGACCGCATTAGTTTATGGTTACGCCTAGAAAAAGACCCTGCAAAACTGGAGCAAATGAAAAGAACATTTGCATATAACTTGAATGAGTCTGAAAAAGCTATAAGATCTGGTGGTTTTAGTGGTAAAGGCTTTATGGAGGGTACCAGAACCACAGGTAAATTTGTACCAGAACAACATACCGATTATATTTTTAGTACCGTTGGAGAAGAATGGGGTTTTCTAGGATCTTCTTTTGTTGTAATTCTTTTTGTTCTACTCATTTTAAGAATTTTACACTTAGCAGAATTACAAAAATCACAATTTAGTAGGGTATATGGTTATGGGGTTGCTTCTATTGTTTTTATTCACTTTTTAATTAATATTGGTATGGTAATGGGGTTAATACCAACAATTGGCATACCGTTACCTATGTTTAGTTATGGTGGCTCTGGGCTGTGGGCTTTTACTATTTTAATATTTATCTTTATTAAATTAGATTCCAATCGTATAAACGAATGGTAGATAGATAAATTGACATTTAATTATTTCACTATAATGGAAAAAAGTTTCTTAATAGTTTTTGGAATATTTTTAATTATTGGGTGTTCTAGCACTAAAAACGCTTCAAAAAAAAGTTTTTCTAAAGCAGAAATTAATTTAATTGCATCTGCAGATTCTTTAACTCCAATGCGTGTTTATAAAATTACCAATAAAAAAGATTCTGTTTTACTACGCACAAAAAGCGCATATATAAAACCCAATCCTAAAGATAAGGTGCAACAAATGTTAATTAAAAGACTATATGCTACGGTAACAGATAGCATGTCTTTAGGTGTAGGCATTGCAGCTCCACAAGTTGGTATTTTAAAAAATATTATTTGGGTACAACGGTTTGATAAAGAAAATTTTCCGTTTGAAGTGTACTTAAACCCAAAGATTACTAAATATTCTGAAGAAAAATTAACTGTAAAAGAAGGTTGCTTATCTATTCCTGATAGAGTAGAAACTTTAAATTGCAGATCTAAAACTATTAATATTGAATATGACACGGCTAATGCAGAGCATAAAACTGAAACTATTGAAGGTTTTACATCTGTTATTTTTCAGCATGAAATAGACCATTTAAATGGTATCTTATATTTAGATCATTTGGATAAAGAAATTAACGATGCTAAACGCGTTAGGGATTGAAGCAAGTTACCGTGTAACGCGGAAAGCCCGCCCAAGCCATAGCTTGGGAACGCCCTAATTATAATTTTACTTTTTAAGTTCTAACTTTTCAGCAAAATAATCGCAAAAATCTTTCATGGTAGCTGTCATTTTTTCGTCTTGTGTAGCCCTATTAAACGTATTACTCATAGCAACTAAAGTTTGATGAAAAAACACTTTCATTTCATCAACCGGCATATCTTTAGTCCATAAATCTATACGTAAAGACTCTTGCGCTTCAGAATCCCAAACACTAAGCATCATGGCTTTAGATTCTTGGTTAGTGATACCGCCATCTTCTGCAGACCAAAATAGTTTTTCTGGCACTCTATTTTCATCTAATTCTACATTCAATTCTATCTTAGAGGTGTGTGTTTTAGGCATTATTTACTAGGTTTATATTTAGTGTTATTATAAATTTCTTCTGCACTGGTAATTAGCATTTTTTTAAGTGATACCTTATTTTGTTCCATATAGGCTCTAACCATTTTCCAACCAATATACTGCCCCAATCTACCAGGAGAATCGGCATCTATATCTTCTAAATAAAATTTGGTAAATGGTGCTGGATTTATAAATCTACTAGGTAATTTAGAGTCTGTACTAAAAAGTAGTTCACGTTCTACAAAATACCGCCATATATCACTCTCATTGGTATTTGCCCAATTTAGCTCATCTTGAGTGTAGCCTATGCGTTGTGCTTCGGTTTTAAAAGGAATAATTACATCTTTAAAATATAGTTGTTTCCCAAAATATATCATTTCATCTAATAAGGTTTTATTTTGCGCTTGATGAATATATTTTTTGGCATATTCTGTAGCTAAATCAACTACTATTTGTTCTTTTTCAAAATGACTTTTAATATATTTAGGGATATTAGTATAAAACTCGTGATTGCTTCCTAAATAATTATCTAAAGCAATTATAGCAATAGTATCTGTTACTATTACTCTATTTCTATAATCAACATCACTAGTAGTAGTAATAATTCTTGGAGGATTAAATGCTTCAAAATAATATTTTATATGATTAAAAAGTGATTCAATTTCGGCTTCTGTATCATTAAAATTGTTAAAGGTTTTATTAACTTCTGAAGATAACATTTGTTGTAATGTATCATTAATCTTGGCTAACCAAAAGGAGTCTTTATATTTTTTTGAAAACATAAACGGGTATGCTTTCTTTATTTTAGGAAGGGTTTCTGCATTGGTTTCTGCAAAAAATTGGTCAAATCTTTCTACTTCAACATCAATATTTATTTGTGCAATGTCATTTTCAAGTTGATTATTTTTTTTACATGAATATACAATTACAGTTAATAATAAAAATAATAATAGGTTTTTCATATAAAACTTACACGTTATAAATTTTTATTAATTAAGTCTTTCGTTTATTTTTGTTTGCAAAGGTACTATTCTTAGAATTAAATTCACTTAATATGCAAACAGAAAAAGTTGTTATTCATATTGTTAATTGGTTAAAAGATTATGCTACAAATGCTGGCGTAAACGGATTTGTAGTTGGCGTTTCTGGCGGCATAGACTCTGCCGTCACTTCAACTTTATGTGCTAAAACAGGTATGAATGTTTTAGTTGTTGAAATGCCTATACACCAAGCCAAAAGCCATGTAAGTAGAGCCCAAGAACATATTAAACAGTTAAAAACAAGATTTGATAACGTTAGCGATACACGTACCGATTTAACCCCTGTTTTTGATGAATTTAAAACGGAAGTATTTCTTGATGGAGACCAAGCCACTGTAGATATGGCATTAGCCAATACCCGTGCTAGATTAAGAATGACTACGCTTTACTATTATGCTGGTCTTTACAAACTTTTAGTAGCTGGAACAGGAAACAAAGTTGAAGATTTTGGTGTTGGTTTTTACACCAAGTACGGAGATGGTGGGGTAGATTTAAGTCCCATAGCAGACCTTTTAAAATCTGAAGTCTACCAATTAGGTGAAGCATTAGATGTACCAGAATCTATTATGAATGCTGCCCCAAGCGATGGTTTATTTGGTGATGCTAGAAGTGATGAAGATCAAATAGGAGCCTCTTACCCTGAGCTTGAATGGGCTATGAAAATGGATAATGAAGGCAAAACAGAATCTGATTTTAAAGGCAGAGAACAAATTGTTTTTAAGATATATAAAAGGTTCAATACAGCTAATAAACACAAAATGATTCCTATTCCAGTTTGCAATATCCCTAATAATTACAGATAAATGTTGTAAAGTATTCAGGAAATCACTACTTTTGAAGTTGCATATTCTCTCAACTATAATTATCTCTCTAAAATTAATTATGCAAAACAACCAAAATTATGATAAAGTTATTAATAGCAGACAATCACCCTATCACAAGGAAAGGACTTGAAGTACTTTTCTCAGCCTCTTCTGACATTAAAATTGTTGGAAGCGTAGACGATGGCGAGGCCATCCTTGAATTTATTAAGAAAAATCCAGTTGACATTATTTTAACTGAAGCCGATTTTCCTAAACTTAATGGTTTAACCCTGTTACGTCATTTAAAAAATGACTACCCAGATATTAAAACTATTATTTTTAGTGGACAGCCAGAAGAAGTATATGCCATAAACGCCATTAAAGCTGGTGCTGCTGGTTATATTTCTAAAACGGTAAATGTTATTACAATTAATGAAGCCATTTTAAAAGTTCATGAAGGTGGTATTTATTTAAGTAATGAGTTAACTCAGCAATTGGCGTTTGGAAATCGTGTTGGAAAAAGCACTGGATCTTTCTATAAAAAACTATCTACCAGAGAAGCCGAAGTACTTAAACTTTTAACTATAGGTAGAAAAAACAAAGAAATTTCTAAAGAACTTGATATTAACGAAAAAACCGTTAGTACTTACAAAGCACGTTTAATGCGTAAGCTTAAAGTGACTAATTTGGTAGATTTAGTTAATCAAGCTAAACTTACCCAGCAGTTATAACACTCTGTTAAGTTTTCTAGATAACAACATTTTTAAGCCTGAGTAGTCTTTTACTTCTTCAAGAACATTTTTATTTACCTCGCTGGTATTTTGTAATGTTTTTTGTTGATATTCTTTAACCTTTTGGTCTATTAAAAAGCAACGCAGGCTTAAAATTGTTTCGCTTACTAGTTGTGCTACTGTATGTGTTTTTTCTTTTGGATAAATTTCCATTCTATTCCAATTATCTAAACTGTAGCGCTCATCATCCATTAAAATAGTGGTAATTTCATTTGCTGTTTCTTGGTCTACAGAATTTATAAACATTTTTAAATCGAATTCAGTATTCTGATTTAAAGCATCTATAATGGTGTAATACAAAGTTTTAAACCTTTGGTTTGAAAATTCCATTTCATCTTCCTGAAGGTCTAAAAACACTTTCTCAAAAACTTTTGCTTCTTGAATAACCGGTTCTAGAATTAAATCGCCTTTATCATTTTCCTTTAAAACTAAATCTTCAAAATTTTCTATTCTACTACCATACAACAACAAAATTTCTATAATTTTTCGTTCTAACAAATACTGAACATCTACCTTTTTTACAGGTTGTTCATGTTTAATAACTTCAAATGATTTTTGTTGCTTTTTGTATTCTTTATTTTCTTCTTGAAATTCTTTTTTATTAATTTGTGCTAAGGTACTGAATAGAACTTCTTCACTAATATCCATTATTCTAGCACATTCCTGAATGTAGATTTCTTTTTTTATCCTATCAGGAATTTTTGAGATACTGTTTACAATATCACGTACAGTTTCTGCTTTTTTTATAGGATCTTCTTTAGAATCTTCATGTAAGATTGAAGCTTTAAATTGAATAAAATCTTTAGCATTATTTTCTAAATAGAGTGATAATTCTTCAAGAGTATTTTGTTTAGCAAAACTATCGGGGTCTTCGCCTTCAGGAAAAGTACATACCTTTACATTCATACCTTGCTCAAGAATTAAATCAATTCCTCTAAGAGAAGCTCGCATGCCCGCCGCATCTCCATCAAAAAGTACGGTAATATTTTTTGTAAGCCTGTTAATAAGCCTTATCTGTTCTGATGTTAGAGCCGTTCCTGATGAAGACACAACATTTGTAATACCAGTTTGATGAAACTGAATAACATCTGTATAACCTTCAACTAAATAACAATTATCTTCTTTTGCAATGCTTTGTTTGGCGTTATAAATACCATATAAAACCTTGCTTTTATGGTATATATCACTCTCTGGAGAATTAAGATATTTAGCAGCTTTTTTATCGTTTACTAAAATTCTACCTCCAAAGCCCAATACGCGCCCACTCATACTTTTAATAGGAAACATAACACGCCCTTTAAACCTATCAAAATGCTTATCGGGTTTAACTATTGTTAAACCTGTTTTTTCTAAAAATTCTAATTGATATCCTTTTTTTAAAGCTTCATCTGTAAAGGCTTGCCATTCATCAAGTGAATAACCCAAATCAAACTTTTTAATGGTTTGGTCTGTAAATCCGCGTTCTTTAAAATAACTAAGCCCAATAGATTTTCCTTGATCTGTTTTATGTAGTATATTCTGAAAGTACTTATTAGCAAACTCACTTACCAAATACAAACTCTCACGTTCATTGGCGGCTTCTTTTTGCTCATTGGTTTGCTCTGTTTCTTCTATTTCAATATTGTACTTTTTTGCTAAATATTTTATGGCTTCAGGGTATGTAAAATGCTCGTGCTCCATTAAAAAAGCAACTACATTACCGCCTTTACCCGTACTAAAGTCTTTCCAGATTTGTTTAACGGGAGATACCATAAAACTTGGGGTACGCTCATCACTAAAGGGGCTTAACCCCTTAAAATTACTACCTGCTTTTTTAAGGTTTACAAAATCGCCTATAACCTCCTCTACTCTGGCGGTTTCAAAAACTTGGTCTATGGATGATTGTGATATCAATGTTATAATTTAAAGCGAATGTAAATTTAATATTAATGAATTGATTACAGAAATATATATTGGCTTCAAAATTTGATTATGTAATTAATTTCATATAAATTCGTTTTAACCACCTAAAAACATCTTAAAATCAATAGTTTATGAAACTTAAAACTCCCTCTCACTTGAAACTATTTTTTGTTTTAACTTCATTCATTTTTGTTGCTCATAATACATTTTCTCAAAAAAGAGAAGATCTTGAAAAGTGGGTTTATGCTGTTGAAAAAGAATTCCCTGAAATTGAATGGCAATCTACCCAATCAAAATTAAGATCTGGTAGTTATAAGTACAACTTAATAAGGCATCACTTACTTTCTGACACCTATTTTGTTCCTGTTTTTGGAGTATCAATAGATAAAATGAGTGCTTCAAAAAGAAGCAAAGTGGCTTCAAAAGTTAATTCTTATAAACGAAAATCTAAGTATCCATGGGCCAATAGACTAGATTGGTATTTATGGGGAGCTCTCAATCAACCTAGGGCTTATACTAAAGTTTTAAAAGAAGTGGCTTTAATACGTGAAAATAGAAAAAACCTAAAAGAAACCACCAATAAAATCATTTCTAATAATGTAAGTTTTAATGAGCTTTTACAAATAAAAAGTAGCGTAAAGTATAAATATTCTAAACTATTGCCTTCTGAAATAAATAATCTAAACAACTTAATTAAAGAACATGAGCGGTTAATTGCCGACAATACATTGGAAGAAAAAATGGCAGAATTAAATAATTTGAGTCCAAGTTTTCAGTCTGTTAATAAACTAGAATCATTTAGAAATTACAACAGGCAATTATTTAGCAGTGCCTCTCCAGAACATACTTCGCAAATAGACGCCAATATTAAAAAACAATCTGAATCTATGGTAGCTATGTTAGCCACAAAAAAACAAGCTAATTTAATTTCTCAAAATTTTACAGGAAAAACTATTACTAGTGTAAATGATATCTGGAAAAATTTAAATACTTCTTATAAAAAATATCTTTATTTACCAGAAGTTAAAACACTTTTAAACACATACAAACAAAAAAAAACCGGCTATACAGCTAACCTAAAAGATGTCATTATTAACAAAGCCAAAACCCTATATACCACAAGTGAACTTTCATCTTTATTAAACCAATACACTAGTAACACAAATGCTAATACATCTATAAAAACCTTAACTAATTATATTGAATTAAGGAAAAAAGCCATAGAGCAAATACTTAAAGAGCGTGAAGAAGAAAGAAGAAAAAAAGAAGCCGAAAAAGCAGCTATAATTAGAACTAATAAACAACTAGTATCTAAATTAAGAAGTGAATTGCGTATTCAATATGAATCTAATCTACCAACCTTTGAAGAGTTACATTACATCTTGCAATCTTACCTTGGCTTAATAAACCCTAACGGAAAATACAATGTTAGTGATGCCAAACGTTTTATTAATCTAGTTGAAGATAAAAGGTATATGCGTTTAAGAACCAATGCCATATCTGGAGATAATGAAACTTTTCAGAACAGTAAGGGCATGAAAATAAAGTGTTCTGCACTCACATCTGTTGATGGTGAAGATTTTGCTTATACTGAACTGATTATACCCAATGTTACAAGAGAACTTTTTGAACTATACTCAAAAGAATTAACCTCTGAGTATAGAAACATTCTAAAAAACAGCATGACCCCTAATGTAAAACCAGATAAAAAAGATTTTTACATTAAAAGTGGTAGAACTTTGTATGGATTAGAAATTGACGATAATGGGGCATTAGTTGCTAGAGCTCAAAGAAACAACTTTGCAAATTGGCCAATAATGGCAGAAAGATCAGATTACAAAACTTTAAAAGTTTCTTCTTTTAGTAACGTAACTGATGTATTAGTTAAAACCGGTCAGCAAATTACTTTTAAAGCTTGGGGTAAAATACAAATAGGCGCTTTTGCAGGATACTCTACCCCAGCTGGCATTAATGGTTTTAGTGCCTATAATAAAGTTAGAAACTTTAAGCATGGTGCTTTAATGGGAAAAATAGGTAGTAAAGGCTCTTGGTTTTACATAGGCTCTAACAAAACCATTACTGCTAATGCTACTGGAAAATTATATTTAAGCATTAACGATAAAGATGTTAACAACAACAATGAAGGGTTTTATCATGTTCAATATGAAATAAGGTAGTTTATGCAAGATTATAACACAAAAAAGCTTCTCAGACCTATAAGCCTGAGAAGCTTTTTTTATAATTAGAAACTAATTTAATCCATATCAAAACGGACACCTATAGAAATATTATTTTGATCTATTAACTGATCTTTAAATATGGGAGACAAATCGTATTTAACATACAAAGCCGCATTACCAAAAGCAATGTAACTACTTAAGCCATAAACCAAATCTGTGGTATTAAGTCCACGTTTTTGTTTTTCTTTTATACGCTCTCCATCTAATTCATATTTTAATTTTTGACGTGTGCCTATGTTAAATCCAGCATAACCACCAAAACCTAATTTAAATTGTTTATCAGTTGAATACCTAAAATAAGTGTCTTTTTCTATTTTTTTTGAGGGACCAATTTCAAAATGAACGGGAAACACTAAATTTGTGATAGATAGCTTTGATTTTTTTAAATCATACGGAAACTCTTCTAATACAGTTAGGTTATCTTGTTTTACAAAATACATGTTGTCTTTAGGTTTTAACCCATTAATTTGAAGTGAATATCCATACTTTAGCCTTAAAAAATTAGAATTTTTAAAAACACGTGTTTTCCACGCCCACCCAATTTCAAAAAAACGAGAGCCACCAAATTTATATGGAGAATCATCTAAGTTTTCACCCTCAATAATAGCGTTGTTTAAACCAAAAGCCAATACCAAATCACTGGTGGTACGTTTATCATATTTTTTTGGCTTGTTTTTACTTTTTATTTTAACCCCTGCAAAACTACCTCCTTCACCTCCTATGCTAACCCCTATTTTTGATAAATCTTCATCGTTTTGAGTTTGGTAACCTTCTTCATTACGTTCTAATAAAGCTATTTTATTATTAATAATTGCTATTCTATTTTCAATGTTTAAAGCTCGTTTTTTAGCAACTTCTTGTTTTAAAGCCTCTGCCTCTGTATTAGTTATTTCTCCTTTTTCTAATCTCATATTAATAGCTTCAACTTCAACCTTTAAAAATTCACGCTCTTCTGTATTAATTTGTTCTTTAAATTCCTTTAAAGTTTCTATTTTTTCTTTATTTACCTTAGGAATAGAGTCTTGTGCATTGATGAGTTGCACACATAAACATAGCACAATGAGTGCCAAATAATTTGTAATTGTTTGCATAACTGTTCGTTTATTTAATTGATGAATGATGATTTTTTTTAATTATTACGATTGGCTACTGCTGTTTTTACCGTACCGTAACTTGCCTTTAAAGCTTCAAAAACTTTAGTTCTGAAAGATTTATCTAAATCGGTTTCAACCTCTTGAAGTAGCTTATTAGCATCAACAATTGTGTTACTTTCATTATGGCGTTTTGTAAAAACAATTTCTCTTTGTGCCTTTTGCAATAACTCTTCAATTTCTGCATCTGTTACTTGAGTCTTTTGTTCTTTTAGCTCTTTAACTTGCGCCACTACTTCCTGTATTTTTTGTTCTTCAAAGGTTAATGCTTCTTTTAATTGTTGTTCTGGTTTAATAGTTTTTGATGATTTTATATTTTCTGAAACTACTACAGGAATTTTATTTAAAATTGGCCCCACGCTTTTTACTGGTGATTCATCTTTTATTTTAATTTCTGTTTTTGGGGTAGTTACTACTTCCTCTTGGGTTTGTTTTTGGTCTGAACTATATAATGGTTTCTGTTCTAATACTTCAATATCATTAACCTTTGGATTTTTAACTACTTGTGGCTCTATAATTTCTTGTTTATTACCCACTAGTTGAGATACTACAAACAACACACCTACTATGCTTGCAGCAACACCGCACCACCAGTATAAATTAACGTGTTTCTTTTTTTCATTAGCTTCTAACCGTTCTGACAATTTATCCCAAGCATTGACTGAAGGGGTTAACTTTCTATCTTCTAGCTTGTCTTTTATATGTTTATCAAAATTAACTGGTGCCATAACTTGTTGTTTTATTAGATTTTCTAATTCGTTCTTGCAGCATTTTTCTGGCTTTAAATAATTGCGATTTTGATGTACCTAAACTAATGTTAAGGATTTCTGCTATTTCATAATGTTTATACCCCTCAATGGCATACATAACAAATACTAATTTATAACCTTCGGGGAGTGCATCAATGTGTTGCTGTATTTCAGCTACTTCAATATCTGTATTGATACTATTAGTATGCTCATTTTTAATATCAATCTCATCAAAAGGAAGCTCAATTTTTTTTTGCTTCCTTAGCATAGAAATAGATTCGCGTACCATAATACGTCTTACCCAGCCTTCAAAACTTCCTTCAGATTTATAGCTTTTTAAATTTGAAAAAACTTTAAAAAATCCGTTAAGCATTGCTTCTTCAGCATGTTGTACATTTTTTAAATAATACCTACAAACGCTTAACATTTTTGGTGCATGCAACTCAAACAATACGTGTTGCGCCTCACGATTGTTTTTAACAGCTCTTTTAATGAGAGCAGATTCGTTCTTGTGGAGTTGTATAACTTTCAAAAAAGGTTTCATTTGGCTTTATACTATTACAGACGCAAATTTTATGCAAATGGTTGCCTTAAGTTTAAAAAATATTTTGAAAGCTAAAATATTTACTGCTTATCAGTAAGTTACAATATTAATATTTATAAATTAAATTAGTTGTAAAAGCGCTTCCATGTTATTGAAAGTTTTGGTAGCATGGTCTTTTAATTCATTTTTATAATCGCGAGCTGTGTATCCAAAAACATCAAAACCTCCATTAATAGCAGCTTTAATTCCAGATAAACTATCTTCTATTACCAAACATTCTTCTGGTTTAAAACCCATGGTTTTTGAGGCCCATAAAAACACATCTGGTGCGGGTTTCCATTTTTGAATAGCATAACAGCTAAATATTTTACCTTCAAAATAAGGTAGAAGGTTTGTTAATTCTAAATTAAGTTTAATTTTTTCTTCAGGTCCGCTAGAAGCCACACAAAATGGCAAGCTTAAATTATCTAAAACATGATGAATTTCTTTAACGGGCTCCATATTTTCTTTAAAAGCGGCAAAACTTCTGTTTCTATATTCTTCAATAAAACTGTTGCTTACAGGTTTTTTAGCCAGTTTTTTTATTCTTTCTAAACAGGCATCAATATAACTTCCTTTAAAGTACTTAAAGGCATATTCTAAATTAATATTAGCGCCATACTCATTGGCCATATCAACTAAAACTTGATTGCTGATGACTTCGCTGTCAACCAAAACTCCATCACAATCAAAGATTATACATTTGTATTTACTCATAACTAAGGTGTAGAATTTGAAACTTGCAACAACTTACCATTATAATATTTGTTTCCGGTGAGTGAAAAATTGAAGATATATTCTGCCATATCTAAAGCGTTTATTGGGGCTTGATAACCAGGAAAAGCTTCTTCTAGCATTTCGGTTTGTACTGCTCCCAGTGCTAATACATTAAAACTAGGGCCTGTTTCTTTGTATTCTTCGGCTAAAAGTTCTGATAAAGTTATTACAGCTCCCTTACTAGAACTGTAAGCTGCTAATCCCGGAAATTTCATGCTTCCTTGCACACCACCCATAGAACTAATAGTTACCACATGACTACTTTTATTCATGAATGGCATACTGGTTCTTATCATTTCTGAAACTCCAAATACATTGGTTTTATATACCTGTTCAAAATCTTCAATAGTAGTTTCTAAAAATGGTTTATTTAAAAGCGTTCCTGCATTATTTATAAGAATATCAACCTTTTTAAATTTTAGTTCTAAAAACGTTTCAACTCTTTTATAATCTAATGGGTTACTTAAATCGAAAGGGAAAGTGGTTACATTATCAAACGGAAGCTCAAAAACGGGCTTTTCGTTTCTAGATAAGGCTAAAACTTTATGACCTGCTTTTGCAAATAGTTTTACTAGTTCAAAACCAATGCCTCTGCTGGTTCCTGTAATGATGACATTTTTACTCATTATTCATTTTAATTTCTTTAGACATACTATTAGTCATTCCTTCAATAGCAGGAATCATTTTATTAATAAAGTTCGTCATGTGATTGAAATCCATTTTATTAGATTCATCATCTACATGATGATAGTAATCAAAATTTGTAAAGTCGAAGGTAGAAATAGCATGCGCTGGTACCTTAAATTGATTAAAAAATGGGAAGTTATCAGAACGTTTAAATAATTTATACTTTTGAGCTTGAGGTAAAAACCCAACTAAAGACTCGCCTGCATACATATTTAATTTTTCGGCAATATTAGATTTATTATATCCTGTTATATAACTTAATTTATTACCAGAATTTCTAGGTACACCCATCATTTCAAAATTAATCATGGTATACAAATCTATATTCCTTTTCTTTAACCGTTCTGCAAGATGCTCTGAACCTTTTAACCCCATTTCTTCTGCAGAAAATAAGGTAAACAATAAGCTACGTTTATTACTTTTAGATTTAGAAAAATATTTAGCCCACTCCATAACCGCAACTGTTCCAGAAGCATCATCATTGGCACCATTTGCAATAGTGTCTCCATTTACTTCTTCAACAATACCAATATGATCATAATGCGCCCCAAGAATAACAAACTCATCTTTTAATTTAGGGTCATTGCCTTCAATAAACCCTACAATATTATAACCTATAATATTATTAATATTAAAGCTATCTCTGTAAGTTTTAAAGTAAGGTTTCACCTTATGTTTTTTAAAAAATTCTTCTATATATACAGCTGCTTTTTCAATTCCTTTAGAGCCCGTATTTCTTCCTTCCAATTCATCTGAAGCTAAATATTCTAAAGTCTTTTTAACACTATCTGACTCGGGAAGTACAGATTGAGATTTACAACTTAATACTAGTAATAGAGAACAAATGCTTAATATCTTTCTCATATATTAAATATTAAAAAATTAAAGATAAAAAAACCTACTTCAAAAAGAAGCAGGTTTTTTTTATTTAGATAGTTCGCACTATAGCGAACTTATTTCTATTTTAAACTAGCATTGTTACTGGGTTTTCAATATACCCTTTTAATGTTTGAAGGAATTGAGCACCTGTAGCACCATCAACAGTTCTGTGATCACAAGCAAGGGTTAATTTCATAGTATTACCTACTACAATTTGTCCTTCTTTTACCACTGGTTTTTGTACAATGGCTCCAACAGATAGAATTGCTGAATTTGGCTGATTGATAATAGATGTAAAATAATCTATACCAAACATTCCTAAGTTAGAAACTGTAAATGTACTACCAGACATTTCATCTGGAGTTAATTTCTTATTTCTTGCTTTACCAGCTAATTCTTTAACCTCTGCTCCAATTTGTGGTAATGATTGTTCATTAGCAAAACGCACAACAGGTACAACTAATCCGTCTGGAACAGCCACCGCTACCCCAATATGTACATGGTTATTTAAACGCATTTTATCATCAAACCACTGTGAATTTACTTGAGGATGTTCTTTTAATGCTAAAGCACAAGCTTTAACAACCATATCGTTAAACGAAATCTTAGTATCTGGAATAGAATTGAATTGCTTACGGAAAGCAATAGCGTTATCCATATCAAATTCTACTGCTAGATAATAGTGTGGCGCTGAGAATTTTGATTTAGTTAGTGATTTAGCAATTGCCTTACGCATTTGAGAATTAGGAACATCTTCATAATCTTCTTGACCTGTTGGCACATATTTACCAACAGCTCCTGCAGAAGAACCTGGTACAAAATTCTCTATATCAAATTTTACTATTCTTCCATTTTCACCAGTACCTGTTATATGAGCTAAATTAATACCTCTTTCTTCGGCCATTTTTTTAGCCAAAGGAGACGCTAATATTCTTTCTCCAGGTTTAGCTGGTTTTTTAGGTTTTGGAGCTTCCTTTTTTGCTTCAACTTTAGGAGCTTCTTCAGCCTTAGGTGCAGCTGCAACTGGTTTTGGCGCTTCTACCTTTGGTGCTTCTGCTTCTGTACTAGCTACAGATTTAAAGTTTTTAGCTACATCTGAAACATCTGTTCCAGCAGGTCCTATTATTGCTAAAAGTTCATCTACCTTTGCGGATTCTCCTTCTTGTAACCCAATATAAAGTAGCGTACCTGATTGGAATGATTCAAATTCCATAGTAGCTTTATCTGTTTCAATTTCAGCTAGAATATCTCCTTCTTCAACAGTATCACCTACTTTTTTAATCCAAAGTGCTACCGTTCCTTCTTCCATGGTATCACTTAAGCGTGGCATAGTTACTACTACAACACCTTCTGGTATATTAACTGTTGTTGTTTCTTGTTTTTCTTCGGTAACAGGCTCAGAAGTTTCTGCTTTGGCAGGTTCTGCTACTGCTTCTTTACTTTCTTCAGCTGGAGTATCTCCTCCATTTAATAAAGCAGAAATATCTTCTCCTTCTTCTCCTATAATAGCTAAAAGCTCGTCTACTTTAGTGGTTTCACCTTCTTGAACTCCAATATAAAGTAAAGTCCCTTCATTAAAAGACTCAAACTCCATAGTGGCTTTGTCTGTTTCTATTTCAGCTAAAATATCACCTTCTTCTACTTTATCTCCTACTTTTTTTAACCACGAAGCTACGGTACCTTCTTCCATGGTATCGCTTAAACGTGGCATATTTACTACTATTGCCATAGTTTATAATTTATGTTGTATAAATGGATAGTCTTCTTGTTCGTAAACCATATCGTAAAGTTGTTGCTTTTCTGGGAATGGAGATTCCTCTGCAAACTTTTCGCATTCTGCTACTCTTTCTTTTACACGCTTATCAATAGCTTTAATGTCTTCTTCTGTTGCGTATTTCTTTTCAAGAATAACATCTTTAACCTGTGTAATAGGGTCTATTTTTTTGTATTCTTCTACTTCAGCCTTCGTTCTATAATGTTGAGCATCACTCATAGAGTGTCCTCTGTATCGGTAAGTTTTTAATTCTAAAAATGATGGCCCACCACCTTTTCTAGCTCGTTGAATAGCTTCATCAAAGGCTTCGGCAACTTTTACAGGATTCATACCATCAACAGGTGCAGAAGGCATTTCATACCCTAAACCTAATTTCCAAATGTCTTCGTGGTTTGCAGTACGTTCTACAGAAGTACCCATTGCATACCCATTGTTTTCACAAACAAAAACAACTGGTAAATTCCAAAGCATTGCTAAATTAAAGGTTTCATGTAACGATCCTTGTCTTGCAGCACCGTCACCAAAACAACAAAGTGTTACAGCATCTCTTCCGTGGTATTTATCTCCAAAAGCTATACCAGCTCCTAAAGGAATTTGACCACCAACAATACCATGACCTCCGTAAAAACGGTGTTCTTTTGAGAAAATATGCATAGACCCTCCCATACCTTTTGAGGTTCCGGTTGCTTTCCCGTATAACTCAGCCATAACTCGTTTTGGATCTTCTCCCATACCTATTGGCTGTACGTGGTTTCTATAAGCCGTTATCATTTTATCTTTGGTCAAATCCATAGCATGTAAAGCTCCTGCTAACACAGCTTCTTGACCATTGTATAAGTGAAGAAATCCTCTAACTTTTTGCTGTATGTAAACTGCTGCTAGTTTATCTTCAAACTTTCTCCAGAACAGCATCTCTTCATACCAATTTAGGTATGTTTCTTTAGTGATTTTTTGCATCGACTAATAAAAGGTTTTAATTAAGCGGAATACAAAAGTAATACATTGGTTATTATTGTAAAAATCTAATTTCATTAAACTAAAAAAAATATCAAAAAAATGACTCTAAACAAACAATATTACCAATTTGCTAATTTTTTAATATGAAACATATAAGAATTTTAATGTAACCTATTCTTAACACAACTATAATACAGATTTATCAAAAACCAATGGTAATAAATTAGCTAGCGAATTTGACTTAACAATCTTACCTTTTTCTCCCATGAAATAGATTTCGATAGGCAAATCTTGTTTTATCTCGTACTCTGCTATTGCTTGCCTACAAGCTCCACAGGGCGGAATTGGCTTATCTGTAACTTTTTTTGTAGAGCCAGCTACAATAGCCATTTTGAGTATTTTTATGTTTGGGAATTGAGAACCTGCATAATAAATAGCTGTTCTTTCTGCACACAAACCAGATGGGTACGATGCATTTTCTTGGTTACTTCCTGTAATTATTTCTCCGTTTTCTAGCAGTATTGCAGCGCCTACTTGAAATTTTGAATATGGTGCATAAGCCTTTTTACGGGCTTCTTTAGCTTCTTGTAGTAATGAAAAAACATCTTTGGGAAGTGTTTCTAGGTTTTGATAAACAAAAAAATTAGATTCTATTTTTATTTCTTTCATCTGTTTTTTTTTATTGTTTCTGTAAAGTCAGATGTAATTACCATTAAACATTGAGGTGAATAATAAAAACTTTAGTTGATGTGGCATATTTCATTCTTATAAAATTAAGAAACATTTTTAGACAAAAAAACTATTGCCATAGACAATAGTTTTTGATATGTGTTAGATATTTTTATGATTTATTAATATTCTTGGTATTCTCCTTCACCTATATTAAATGTTAAAGAAAAACGAAGTGTGTTTTCTAATGGGCTTTGTATTTTTGATGCTGAAAACAAGTATGATAAATCTATATTTACAACATTTGCTTTAAAACCAGCTCCTAATGCCAAAAATTTTCTAGCACCTTTATCTTCACTTTCATTAAAATAACCTGCTCTAAATGCAAAAGAGTCTTGATATAAATATTCTGCTCCTAATGCCCAAGTAAACTCTTTTAACTCTTCACTAAAACCATCGGGGGCATCTCCAAACGATTGAAACATTCCTGAAAGAAAGCTAACGTCTGGATCTTTACCTTCTACTATAATAGTTGGTTCATCGGTGTCTTGGGTTTCATCGCCATCTGTATCAACATAACCATAAACAGGTGGTGTTGGCACTAATAATTTAGCTACTTCAGCAGTTACTGAAACTTTATTGTAATTATCAAAAATAAAGTCGAAACCACCTCCTAAACGTAAATTAGTTGGCTGGAAATTTTCTTGTCCGCCATCATCATATTTAAATTTAGGCCCAATATTTTGTATAGCGAAGCCTGCTCTCCAACGTCCATTAAAATCTGCATAGGCTTCTTCTTCACTTTGATAGTATCCTGAAATATCTACTCCAAAGGTATTAGCTGCCGATGAATCTCCATCTACACCATCTAGTCTTAAATCAGATCTTAAATAGCGCATTGCTACAGACATAGCAAATTGATCTGTTAGCCTTAGAGCGTAAGATGCATCTAGGGTAAACTCATTAGGTCTTTGAATTAGAGCTTCTGAAAACTCATCGGCTACAAATTCAATATCTCCTAAAGAGAAATATTTTAAACTTACCGCAAAGGCACTACGTTCATCTAAACGATTGAAATAAGTTACATTTCCTAAAAAGATATCATTTACCAATTTACTTAAGTATGGTGTATAACTTACTCCAAAGCCTGATTTGGTTTCTGAAAAAGCATATTTAGACGAATTCCATTGTTGAGAAAACGCATCAACAGAAGTAGCTACTCCCATATCTCCCATAGCTGCAGCTCTAGCATCTGGCGCAATTAAGAGAAATGGAACTCCTGTAGTAATAACTCGTTTATCTTGATTTTCAAAGATTATCGTTTCTTGTGCATTTAGTTTAACTATAAAAGCGAAGGCAATTAATAGCAATAGTTGATTCTTCATGAAATAGTTTTTATTTAACAAATATAATTTTTTATTAGAGTATAACAAGTTTCTCTATTTTTTCTACTTTTTTGTTTAAAAGGCTTGAGTGTACTGTTAATTTATAAATATATACACCTTTACCTATTTTATCACCAAAATCATCTCTACCATCCCAAACAATATCTCTAGAAAGGGAACTTGTAGTGATGGTTCCACCGGCTGTTTGTCCATTTAAAGTTCTAACCAATTTACCAGACACGGTGAATATCTGTATAGAAACGTCTAAAGACTCTGAACTATTGTGATTGAACCAAAATTCTGTGTAATTTACAAATGGATTGGGGTAATTTAGTACATTATTAATGACTAATTCCTGATCTTGATCATATACTACAAACTGAATTTCAGCTTCTGAGGAATTGTTATAAACATCCCAAGCTTTAAGGGTTAAGGTATGAAGCCCTGGTTCTAAATCGCTAAACGGAAAACTTACAACTCCTTTTTGATAATCATCAACTTCTGTTTGATAGTAATCATTTAACACATATGGGTTTGTTTCATCACCATCAATAATTGCTATAATATCATGCCCTATACCACTGGCAGTATTTATTCCATTTTCATCTTCTAATTTTGCTAGTAAAGTTGGAGATTCATTTGTAATGCCTCCAGAAACAAAACTCTCATCGTTCATGTAAAGAGAAATTACTGGTCCTGTATTATCTTCAGGCGCATTTTCATTAATACCTCCAATCCTTATAATATCTACACTGGCTCCTGTTTGATCTTCTAAAAGCTCATCATTTTCAGCATAAAAACTAACCTTACCAAAGCCAACGGGTATACCAACATCTTTAGGAGCAATGAAATCAAACTCGAAAATTCCATTTGTTATAGACGCCTGTCCTCTAAAGATAATTTCTCCTAATGTTGTAAAATCTAAGGTTACTAACTCACCGTTTAATTGTGTACCATCATTAGCTAGTGTTTGTCTATCTATAGATTTATCATAAATAGTTGTTGAAAGCACCCCATTATAATCTGTTAACACATTACCTGAAACATCTGTAACTTCGCCTGTTAATTTAACATGGCTTAAAGCTTTTATAGTATCTGTTGATTGCCCAATTGGCACATCATTTAATGTGGTTAACCTAATATTTGGTTTTGGAAATGCCAATTTCATAGCAGGGTCTCCTATAAAAAATATAAGACGCCTTTGAGAGTTACTTGAAATTGAAGAATTTCCTTTTGCTAATCTTAAAGCTTCTGCCATAGAAGGATAATCATAATCTGTATAGTTATCATCATCACTATAAGAAAACAAATACTGCCCAAGTATACTATTAAAGGTTATGGCAAAATTAACATAAATTTGACGCGTTGTTGTTATTAGTCCAATGGCTCCTGCCTCTTCATTCCAATAAATATATTCTCCAGCTGTTTCTTTATATGGATTATCAAATTTTGTAAATTCACATGTTACGGTTACAAAACAACTTAGCTTATAATAATTACGAAGCCCTTCTATATCTGTTTTTAAAAAAATGCGTTCTTGTGCTAAACCATCTTCACCTCCATGACCAAAATAATTAACCACTAAAGCACCTTTATCAATTGAGTTTACTAACTCTGTGGTAACTTCTGAATATCTATCACCTCCTGCCGAAGATTCTTGTTGATAAGCATCACTATGTATCTTTACAACATTAATAAAAGGTTTCTCTTCTGACACTAAGTTACCTATTTCATCTGTGGTTTCTTGTAAGATGCCTTCCCAGTCTTCATCAACATCATCTGAAACCACAACAAATTTGTTGCGCCAACTTCCAAAAGCTTCTTTTTTGTAATAAGACTCTATTTTATCAACTAATTCAGTAGCTCGCTGTGGTGTATCGGCTATAATTCTACCCACAGCAATATCTAATCTATCAGTAGTTGCCATTGTACCTTCGTTATCATCCATCATGCCATAAAAATCATCTGAAACAAAAGAACTTGTTAAATTAAAACTATTATAAGAATGCCATGACGGTACTATATTGGTGTTATTTGAAATTCTATCTTTATAATCATAAGACGTATCACCAAACAAACACAAATATTTTATTCTGTTTTCTGTTGTGCTAGCATTGTCATAAATATATTTTACTAAGTTTCTAATAGCACCTATATCTTGATTACCAGTACTAAATTCATTATAAATTTGACTTAGCGAAACCACTTTAACATTTAAGCTGTATTGATTTCTATTAATTTCTGCCAAACGTTCTGCTTGATTTAACATATTATCTGGCGAAACAATTAAATAATCAACATCTTGAAAGCTCCCAGAACTATTTTGAAAAATAGTGCCTTTAATGTTTTGATTAGCCACCGTTGTTTGAGAATCTAACTTAGGTTCAAAATAATCCTGTGCAGTTACAACTACATATGTTTTTAAACTTCCTAAAGTAGCGGTAAACGTTATATTATCATTAGCGTTTTCATTTATAAAACTTGAAACATTATAAATGTCTGTAACATCCCAAATTTCAGACACATCAGAAGCGTTAGTAATATTGTATTCCCCTATACCAGATGCTAATGCAACATTATTGTTTTTAAATTGAAATTGATTGCCGTTAAATTTCAAAGCGCGTTCTGCTTCAATTGAAATATAATCTAAGTATGCCAAAGCACTTGGATTTCCTTGATTGTTATAGTTTAACCCTACTTGAATGTTTGAAGAATTAACATTTACGTCTCCAGAATAAATTGCCTCATTGGCTAAAGTTGGAGACGAAGCTGCACCAATACTCAAAGTAGTAATATTGGCTCCGTTAACACTTAAATCCATAGACGTTGTAGTAGATGACACCGCTGCCACATATACTTTTAACGTAATCGGCTCTGTGGTTACCAAATCTGGAAAACTAAAGTCAAAAGTTTTATTGCTATCAACATCAAACCTATCTCCAAACCAGCGCCTTCCTAAAGATGCTATGTTATATTCATCAATTTCATGAAATTGATAATCATGAAAAGTGTTAATTATTAAATCTGGGGTTTCTGTTGGTTGATAAAATGGCTGAATACGCTTACCATAACCAGAACCAACATTTATAAAATAGTACGTTTTATCTGTATAACAATTAATATTTGTGTTACTTTCTGCATTATACCCTTTTGGTCCTTGCGCATAAAACAAGATGTAATCTTCATCATCAAAAACCCCGTCTGCTTCACCAACAAATTTTATAGCATTTTCAGTTATATCAAAAGAATATACTTCTGAATTTAAAAACGGAATCATATTACCACCATTACCATATAATTTAATGGTTCTAGGATCTACACTATTAACACTTACTCCTAAACGCTGTAAAAAGTTTTTAGACAACTTGAATACGCCTGTAGTATCAACATAAAAACGGTACCATTGACCACTACTTAAAGCCGAATTTGATATTGCATTTGAATTTAATAATTTTCTATTTTGCAATGTTTTTGCATTGTTAGAATTATTGTAACTTATTTGAAATGAAGTAACTTTTTTAAACGATCCATTGGTATCTTTTATAATAGGCGTTATTTGAAAAAAAGCATATTGATTATCTCTACCAAAAGAATTTTTTAAACTGTATTCTAATGTGTTAGGTATTTTAGATATATCTAAATCGTATAATTCATTTTTTGAGATGTACGCATACCTAACATTACTTATATTTATAGAAGTTTCATTAACTGCACCATTAATTTGCCATTGGTCTGTAAATAATAAACCATCATCAAAATTAAACGTTATATTTTCTTTATTAAATGATGGAATTTTAAAACTAAAATCACCTCCAGAGATTGTTTGAGTTCCCTCCCAAACTATGGTATAAGTTTTCTGTTGAGAACTCCCTAAAACAGAAATAAGTAAAAAAAACAGTAAAATTTTCTCTTTCATTGCTAAAATAACGCCATTAAAAGTGTGTTATTATTCAAATAAACTACAATTTTAATTTTTGAAACAAAAATACAATAATAAATTCGTTAAATGTACGTTATTACAACACTAATTAAACATAAAACACAGTAAAATCATCGACAAAAAGCATCAAAAACAGGTTGAAATACACTTTTTTTTGGTTAAAATGCAAAAAACAGCTTGCTTTATTCGGTTTAATTCTTATATTGCAGCACCAAAATATTATTAGCTTACTTAAACCTATGGATATGAAAAAAGTAGTAGCATTCAAGATTCTATTAGTTTTAGCCCTCACAGTGGTTACAACTGGTTGTAAAAAATCTTCGAGTTCAAAGAATACCTCAAGAGCTACAGGATGGCAAATAAACTCTAGAGAAGGTGGATTTCAGTACAATACAGATTTTAAAGAGCAAGAAACTGCTCCTGGTTTAGTATTTATTGAAGGTGGCACCTTTACTAAAGGTCGTGTTCAAGATGATGTTATGCACGATTGGAATAATAGCCCTACACAACAACACGTTCAATCTTTTTACATGGACGAAACAGAGGTTACCAATGCTATGTACATGGAATACCTAGATTGGATTAAAAGAGTTTATCCTCCATCTGATGAAAACTTTAGAGCCATTTATCACGGTGCTTTACCAGACACTTTAGTTTGGAGAAACCGTTTAGGTTTTAACGAAGTAATGACAGAAAATTACTTACGCCATCCAGCTTATGGCGAATACCCTGTTGTAGGTGTTAGTTGGATTCAAGCAGTAGAGTTTGCTAATTGGAGATCTGATCGTGTAAACGAATACTATTTAGAAAAAGCTGGCTATTTAAAACGCGATGCTAAAATCACAGATGTAGATGCAGAATCTACCTTCAATACAGATACTTACATTAACGCTCCAACATTAACTTACGGCGGTAATGAAGAAATTATAAATGGAGATGGAAGAGCCAGAAGAAATGTACGTGTAGATGCTGATGGAAACGAAACTGGTATTTATGCTACTCGAGAAACTGGTATTATATCGCCAAAATACAGACTCCCTACTGAAACAGAATGGGAATACGCCGCTTTAGGATTAAGTGAAATTAGAAGCTACAATTTGTACAGAGGGCGTAAAAAATACCCTTGGGACGGTCAATATACCCGTAACGGAAGTAGAAAATACCGTGGAGACCAATTAGCTAACTTTAAGCAAGGAAAAGGTGATTACGGTGGAATTGCAGGTTGGTCTGATGATGGCGCTGATATTACTAACGCTGTAAAATCTTACGAACCTAACGATTTTGGATTATATGACATGGCAGGTAATGTTGCAGAATGGGTTGCTGATGTTTACAGACCTATTATTGATGATGATTTTAACGACTTTAACTACTACCGTGGTAATGTATATACAAAAAATGCTATTAATGAAGATGGCTCAGTAAAAATTGTTACAGTAGATGATATTAAATATGATACACTATCAAACGGTAAAGTTGTTGCTAGAAATCTTCCTGGTGAAATAGTACAAGTTCCGGTTGATGAAAACGAAACTTATTTACGTACCAACTTTGATAGAAGTAATGAAATAAACTTTAGAGACGGAGATAAACGCTCTTCTCGTTACTTTGAAAGTTTTAATGATGAAGGTGAGGATGGCGAAAACGTAGATTCTGAAACCAGAAAAATGTACAACTCGCCTAAACACACTATTACCAGAGATGAAAACGGCAACATTATTAGAGAGTATGACAAGAATAATAACAGAACATCTTTAATAAACGATCAAGTAAGAGTTTACAAAGGTGGTTCTTGGAAAGACAGAGAATACTGGTTAGACCCAGCACAAAGACGCTACTTCCCACAAGATATGGCAACAGACTATATTGGGTTTAGATGTGCTATGTCTCGTGTAGGCTCTAAAAGTAAAGCTAAAACCAAAACTAAGAATTAATCATTCTTTTTAAGATAAATTAAAAAGTCCTAGCTACTAGTTAGGACTTTTTTTATACTTTTAATTCAAAATTTATATCTACAATCATTTGAATACTGAAGAACTTCATAAGCTATTTTTAAAGTGTAATAAAGTAAGTACAGACACTAGAAAAATTGAAACAAACGATATATTCTTCGCTCTAAAAGGCGAAAATTTTAATGGTAACATATACGCAAAACAAGCTCTTGAAAAAGGTGCTAAATATGCAATTGTTGATGAAAAAGAGTTTGTTAATACCCCTAATATTTTTCTAGTAGATAATGTTTTAGGAGCATTACAAAAACTTGCGTCATTTCATAGAGATTATTTAAACATTCCTATTATTGCCTTAACGGGTAGCAATGGAAAAACTACAACTAAAGAATTAATAAACACAGTTTTATCTAAAAAATACAACACTACTGCCACCATTGGAAACTTAAACAACCACATTGGCGTACCATTAACGCTGCTTTCAATGAATAACCTTACTGAAATTGGTATTGTTGAAATGGGCGCTAACCATTTAAAAGAAATTGAGTTTTTATGCGCTATAGCAAAACCTGATTATGGATACATCACAAATTTTGGAAAAGCACATTTAGAAGGCTTTGGTGGTATTAAAGGTGTTATAAAAGGCAAAAGCGAAATGTATAATTATTTAATTCTTAACAATAAAACTGTTTTCGTTAATACCAATGATGTCATTCAACTTGAAAAAACAATTAACGCAAAAACCTATAGTTTTGGAAATAAATCATCTAATGTAGTAATATCATTAATTGATGCTCTACCTTATGTAAAAGTGCACTACAATAATTTAGCTATTGAAAGCCATTTAATTGGCGAATATAATTTCAATAATATTGCGGCAGCTATTGCTATTGGCAATTATTTTAAAGTTGATGATACAGCTATTAAAGGTGCTATTGAAAATTACATACCTTCTAACAATCGTTCACAAATAATAAACAAAGGAAACATCAAAATAATACTAGATGCATACAATGCCAACCCTAGTAGTATGAAAGCTGCTTTATTAAATTTTGAGAAGCAATCTGGTAATAAAACTGCTATTTTAGGAGATATGTTTGAATTGGGAAACGAAGCGAAAATTGAACATCAAAACATAGTTGATTTAGCTATATCTCTAAACTTAAATAAATTAATATTTGTTGGAGAAAACTTCTATAAAACCAATGTTAATTTAACTAAAGCTTCAAAATTTAAATCGTTTAATTCTTTTAAAACTAATTTTGATATTTCTAAACTTAATAAAACAATAATTTTAATTAAAGGTTCTAGAGGAATGGCTTTAGAAAGAATTCTTGATTTATTATAAAAAAAGAAAGTGCTGTTTTTAATTTAAAAATTATAACAACACTTCTTTTATGTTCTCCCTAAGAACTAATTAATAGCATGGTAAATGTCTTAAAATAATTCAGATACTACAATACTCAATTTGAGTATTCACGACCAACATTAACATATTTTCGGTATACAGATCAAATTACTCGACAAAAGTTATATTACGGTTCTATTAATTTTCATTAAAGCAATAAGTTCTCCTGTAGAGGTAAGTTTTAACTTTTTTAAGATATTGCGCCTATGTGTATCTACCGTATGAGAACTAATATTTAACTTACTACCAATTTCTTTACTAGAATTATTCAGTAATAAAAGCCTAATAATATCGCGTTCTCTATTGCTTATACCATCTGTTAAAAGTTTTTGTGAAAAATTATTAAAGTACTTAGTTTCATACTCATTATTGCTGTTTAATAATTTTGCTGTTGCCGTAATATCTAACTCAATTCTCGGATCTAAAACCGTATAATGAGCTAAACCTATTATGGGTTTTAAGTTAGCATCTAACTCTATGGGTGTTGTATTTTGTATAACATTAACATACACCCCATGAGCATTTTTAAATCTAAAATTCCAGGTATAGCTCATTTGTTTTCTGTTCTCAACAGAAATGGTATCTAAAGTAAATTCCATTAAATCATTAAGGGCCTTTAACCAGGGCTTAATATCATCTGGATGAATTCTTGTCCAAAAATATTCCATCCCGCCATTATGCATTTCTTCTCGTTTAATACCTAAACAAGAGGTCATATTTTTACTAATATATTCAAAACACAAATCCTGTGTATTAGTAACACAAAAGAAAGTAGAATTGTACGGTAAAAAAGCATCTAATTCTATAATCTTTTTTATATGCTCTTCTAAATATGGGTAATCATAAGACCTAAAAACTTCTTTATAAACATCCTTTATCTCTTTAATATCCATAACATACATAAGTTAAGTAACACATTGCAAAGTTTTAATAATAAAGCACTTATGTTATATTAGTTAAGCCTTTTTTATTTCAAAATAACACGAAAATATTTTGTTTAAATAATGCCTAAAAATTATAACACTCATTCAATAAAATGTTAAAAAAAACTTAAATCCCTAAAATAATAGCACTTTACATTTTACAATGTAATATAATTTAAAAAATATTAATTATTGATTTTCAGGTTTTTTCATAAAAAAACAAACCTTTCATTAAACCCATAAAATATTTATGTTTTTTTTAAGATTTCAATATTGCTTTTTTAAATAATTTGGTCGGGCATTTTTAAGACGCAATCTTTTGTTTTTCTTAAAAATGGATAAAAGATTGTACAATTTTAAAATGTAATGCTAATTAGTTTTTTTAATTTTAATCAATCTAAATTATGTTTACATGTACAAAACGCCTGTATTATTTTATTAGTTTTTTATTCTTAACCTCATTATTTTCTTTTCAGATTAATGCTCAAAGTGTATCATTGTACACTCCAATAACCAAAGTAACCGTTCCACCTGGACAAGAAATAAACTACAATATTGATGTTATTAACAATAGTAGCTCTATAAAAACGTCAAATATTAAAATATTAGGATTGCCTAAAGAATGGAACTATCAACTAAAATCTGGTAATTGGAACGTAGAACAAATTTCTACATTACCTAAAAACAAAGAAAAAATAACATTAAAACTAAATGTACCGTTAAAAGTAGATAAAGGTGTATATAAATTTAGAGTTGTAGCAGAAGGGTATAGCTCTCTTCCTTTAACCGTTACGGTTTCTAAACAAGGAGTTTACCAAGCTGAATTTACTTCTAAACAACCCAATATTGAAGGTGCTTCTAATACAACTTTTACATACAATGCTACTTTAAAAAATAGCACTGCTATAGAACAAGTATATGCCCTTAAAGCAACTTTACCTTCTGCTGGGTGGCAAGCCACTTTTAGAGCTAATGGTAAACAAGTTTCTTCTGTAAGTGTTAAAGCTAACCAAACTCAAAGTATTACTATTGAAATAAAGCCTTCAAAATATATTAAAGCTGGCTCTTATAAAATACCTATTTCTGCACGAGCTGGTAATATTTTCACCCAATTAGAACTGGAAACCGTAATAACAGGTACTTATGATGTTGCTTTATCTACCCCAACTAACCTATTAAGTACAGAAGCCACTGCTGGTGATAGTAAAAAAATTAAACTTTTAGTTACAAACATTGGTTCTGCCACTATAAATGACATTGAGTTAAAAGCTAGAACACCTTCAAAATGGACTGTAGATTTTGAGCCTAAAGAAATAGATCAAATTGAAGCAGGAAAATCAAAAGAAATAGATGCTACAATTAACGTTAATAATGACGCCTTATCTGGTGATTATGAAATTAATTTTGACGTAAAAGCTTCTGAAACTTCAACTCAACAAAAGTTTCGTATTACTGTTCACACATCTATTCTTTCTGGTTGGCTAGGTATTTTAATTATTTTAATTGCCTTAGGTGGTGTTTACTATTTAATAAAAAAATACGGAAGACGATAAAATTATGGAATCCATTATAAAACTGGAAAACCTCACCAAAAAGTATGGATCCTTTAAAGCTGTTAACCAATTAAGTCTTGAAATTTATAAAGGAGAAGTTTTTGGTCTTTTAGGACCCAATGGTGCAGGAAAATCAACCACTATTTTAATGATGTTGGGCTTAACAGAACCTAGTTCTGGAACTGCTTGGGTATGCGGACATGATGCTACCTCAAACCCCATTGAAGTAAAAAAAAACGTAGGCTATTTACCCGACAACTTGGGGTTTTATAACAATAGAACTGGTCTAGAAAATTTACTTTACGTTGCTCGTTTAAATGGTATTGCTACTCAAGAAGCAACTAAAAAAGCCAAACAGTTACTTGAACGTGTAGGGTTAGGGGATAGTATAAACAAAAATGTAGGCACCTATTCTAGAGGAATGAAACAACGGTTAGGTTTAGCCGATGTACTCATTAAAAATCCTGAGGTTATAATTTTAGATGAACCCACATTAGGTATAGACCCAAAAGGCATACACGATTTTTTACATTTAATTCGTCAATTAAGTAAAGAAGATGGTCTTACTGTATTACTTTCTTCACACCACTTACATCAAGTACAACAAGTATGTGATAGAGTAGGCCTTTTTGTTGGAGGCAATTTAATAGCTAAAGGAAATATTCCTTCTTTATCTAAAACGCTTTTTAATGAAGAACCTTATGCTATAGAAATTAAGTTGCAAGAAAACCATAAAGATAATTTATCAACTTTAGAGCAACTACTACATAAATCAAATGTTATTCAAAAGGTTTCTATTCAGCAAGAAAATATTATTGTTAATTGTACTGAAGATGCAACTACCAACGTAATAAAAACACTTGTAAATGCCAATTTTAATATAAAACACTTACATGTAAAAGAATACGGTTTAGATGATATATACCAACGTTATTTTGAATAAAAATGAAAATTATAAATAAGCTAAACAACCCATTATTGAATATTGTTAGGGAATTTAAATCCATTTTAAACAAAACATCAACACAAAAACAATCTCACCCTTTTTGGGTTATGGTACAAAAAGAAACAGCAGACCATGTACGTAGTTGGAGGTTTATAATATTACTTATACTTATTGCTTTTACATGTTTTGGCACTCTATATAATTCTATGAGCCATTTAAATGAAGCTTTAAGTAATAGCAAAGACCCTAATAATATGTTTGCTTTTTTAAAGTTACTTACTGCAACCGATGGAAGTAGTTTACCATCATATTATGTGTTTATTGGGTTTTTAGGTCCGCTATTGGGTATTAGTTTGGGGTTTGATGCTATTAATTCTGAACATAACAATGGATCATTAGTAAGAGTTATATCTCAACCCATCCATAGAGATTATATTATTAACTCAAAGTTTACCTCTGCTTTAATAATCATTTCAACACTATTTTTTACTTTAAGCTTTTTATTTGTTGGTTTTGGTATTTTAGTATCAGGATTAACACCTAGTTTTAGTGAATTTTTAAGAATTATTGCTTTTACCTTACTAAGCATTTTATATGTAGCATTTTGGTTAAATTTATCTATTCTTTTCTCTATAAAATTTAGACAAGCAGCTACATCTGCCTTAACCTCAATTGCTGTTTGGCTATTTTTTACCATTTTCTATCAAATCCTGATAAACATCGTAGCAAAGGCTTTTATACCTTCTAAAGGAGCAAACATGGCTCAAATTTTTAATTATAAAAAGTTTTTTATGGGGATAATGAATATTTCTCCTAATCAATTATTTACAGATGCTTCTACAACTTTATTAATACCTTCTATTAGAAGTTTAGGGCCTTTATCATTTAGTCAAACACAAAGAGCCATCCCTTCTGCATTATCTTTAAGAGATAGTTTAATTATTGTATGGCCACAATTAACAGGACTTATTGCTGCTACAGTACTTTGTTTTGCACTATCATATTATCTTTTTATGAAACGAGAAATTAGGGCTTGATAAATATTTACACTAGAGCTAAAAACAAAGGGGATAAAAAAATAAAAAATCCTAAAGTAAAAACTTTAGGATTTTTTTGTGGGCGCGAAGGAGATTCGAACCTATTTCTT
The DNA here is from genome assembly GCF_049132085.1 of Seonamhaeicola sp. NFXS20. Lineage (NCBI taxonomy): Bacteria > Pseudomonadati > Bacteroidota > Flavobacteriia > Flavobacteriales > Flavobacteriaceae > Seonamhaeicola > Seonamhaeicola sp. NFXS20. The sequence continues at coordinate 121,094 of NZ_JAFMPU010000013.1, forward strand.
TAGCTCCCATATTTACTGGGTTTTTCCTTGCTTATATCTTTATTACTAACCGAATTACAGACCGATTTATAGTGTCTGGAATCATAGATTACAAAGGTAATCATTTAGCGCTAAATGATATCAAATACTTTGAGAGGATGTATTTTTTTTTCTCTTTCCTAATTTAGATTCTTAATTCAAGTTCTCTTAATTAAATAATTTACGTACATGATTTATTGGTCTAAAAATTATTTGTTATTATTAATAGCTTCTCTCCTTTGTGTTTGATAATTTTCTCATTTTTCATGATAACGTTAAAACCACAGTTATAGTTACATACACTCCATATGACAAAATCTAGTTTTCAATCAAAAAAACTATCAATATGTAAGAATAATCACTATATTTAACCAAATAAATACAATGTAGATAAACACAATTGTGTTTATCCAACCGTTGTGGTGCAATAGTTCATTTCGCAAGGACAATTTTTTCGGATTGTTACGAGAAGGTTAAGGAGTTTTCTTCTGATTAACTAAAGGGCGGACAAAGACTTTGTTAAAAAAGCCATATCCAGGTACTTTTCGATGGTATCGTGGAGAGGTTAGACTCTCCAAACGCTATCTCGTTATAAAGTACCTGACTAAGTTCGCAAAAAATTTTAACAAAGTCAAATTTGAAGCGGCATTATGTCTTGTTAATCAGAAGATAACGCTCATTTAGTTCCCATCACCGACGGATTATACACGGCAGTGTATATTCCATAGGTTCGGGTTAGATCCGAAAAAGTTGGGGATAAATTGCTACCGAAACTGAACTACTGTTCCTTTATTTTTTTACTTTTATAAAAACTAAATTAAAAATATAAAGCACACAACATGCTGTATAATTAATGGCCGCATAAAGCCAACGCTTAAACCAAGCCACTAACCATACAGCTGTACGTTGTGTACAATGTACTCACTCCTACTAAAAAGTAAAAATATCTCTGTTTTAAATCGTTTAAAATCTGTTTAAAAAGTGCTAAAAAAAACTCTAAAAAAAACCTCTCTCAACGGATTTACTCACTCAAACGACTTCGGAACATAGCAAGACGCAACTGTTGCGGTGGACTGACCTTCTGGACGAAATCGAAACGCTAAAATTCGGACTATTGCAAAACGCAAACATGACGGTGGATTAATCTAGCTTTTGGATAAAGTATTCCTTCAAAAAAAAAACAACTCTAAAAACAAAATAGAAAACACTGTACACAACAATACCTATAATTCATTGCTGCGGATTTTTCCTGCGGAAAAATCCGGCATTTTTGCTATCTTCGTGATACGGCGGAAAGAATCCTGCGGATTTTTCCGCAACGAAATCATAGCCGAGAACGTTGTGGTGCAATAGTTCATTTCGCAAGGACAATTTTTTCGGATTGTTACGAGAAGGTTAAGGAGTTTTCTTCTGATTAACTAAAGGGCGGACAAAGACTTTGTTAAAAAAGCCATATCCAGGTACTTTTCGATGGTATCGTGGAGAGGTTAGACTCTCCAAACGCTATCTCGTTATAAAGTACCTGACTAAGTTCGCAAAAAATTTTAACAAAGTCAAATTTGAAGCGGCATTATGTCTTGTTAATCAGAAGATAACGCTCATTTAGTTCCCATCACCGACGGATTATACACGGCAGTGTATATTCCATAGGTTCGGGTTAGATCCGAAAAAGTTGGGGATAAATTGCTACCGAAACTGAACTACTGTTCCTTTATTTTTTTACTTTTATAAAAACTAAATTAAAAATATAAAGCACACAACATGCTGTATAATTAATGGCCGCATAAAGCCAACGCTTAAACCAAGCCACTAACCATACAGCTGTACGTTGGCAATAATTATGAGAAACATACTTCTGATATTAATAATTTCATTCTTTTTTCAAAGTTGCAAAAAGGATATTAACGAACAATCTATTAGTATTGTTGAGAGTTTTCAAAAAGGAGATGTAGAAAAAATCAAAAAGGAATTTTATTCTGACGAGTATTTTAATGACTTACAAAATGCCGAACAAATAATTAAAAAATATAAAACATTAATTGGAGACCTTGAAATTGACAAGAAAGAAAATATTATTTTAGAAACTCGAAAAGGAACAATATCTAATGGTTTTTTTCCAAAAGATTCAGTTTTAATAACATCTGCTTATGTTCCTGTGGCTGTAGAGATGCCTTCACCTGTTCCAAGTTATTTTGTTCAGTTACATTTCGTTAATAAAAATGATTCATACAAATTAGTCGCATTTGATTTAAAAAACACAGAAGTCCCAAAAAATGCGAATGAACTTAATATTGAGAACAAAATTAATATTGACAAAAGAAGAATAATTGATTATTCATTTATGTATGAAGGTGGTTATAAAAGTCCACTTATTTTTAAACGTAAAACAGGATTAGTAAATGAATTAAAGGCGAATAAGGATAGGTTTGATTTACTACTTGAATTAATAAATAATTCAAAAATTGTTAAAGCGCAAAAAGAAACGGACACGAGACGATTTAATGGAGACCCAGAACTCGGAATCATTAATCTTGAAATGAATAACAATCATACCTGGACTTTATTCACGCTGATTTCAGAAGAGAATAATAAGAAAGAGAATTTTAATGGAACCATAGAATTAAGGTATTATCAATACTTAAATTTAGCAGTAACTTATTGGATAGAATCAGAAAACAATGAATTGTTAAAACAAACAATGTTCGAATTATGCAATTCTGGAGAAAATATCAGAACTGAACCGAAAGAATCAATAAAACTTGAAATTAGCCACGAAGAAAAATAACTATTGCCAACACCGTATATAAAAAATTGCTATTTTTAGCTAAATCAAAAGGTCGTTGCACGTTTGCTACGTCTGATTTTCCTTCGGAAAATCTTCGCACGCAAACACGCAACTTTCCATATACAAAACCGTTACCACACATTTACACCCGTCCTGAAATATGTATACACTAAAACAAATGTTTATGTATAAAAATGACGGATATGTAAGACGCTATAGCGAAAGCTTTAAACTCAAAGTTCTTGATGAACTTGCTAAGGGAAACCACTC
>NZ_JAFMPU010000014.1:0-103794 GCF_049132085.1 Seonamhaeicola sp. NFXS20
TGGAAAAACTATCAGACATATAATAATCCTAAAATGCCTGTACAGGCATTTTAGGATTAAGAAAAAGAGTTGTATAATTATATCAGGATTTATTTATTAACCTGTATAGCTATTTTAGGACGGGTCATCTCACTACTCACTTAACACCAACCCTATAGATACCCTATGGATGTCCTATGGATACCCTATGGTAATCCTATAAAGCCATACTAAATAAACACAAAGGCATCTTTAAAAAAAGGACACAAAAAATCACTTTTTACAAATCACTGAAAAACAATTGTTTACATAAATAACACGGAACAAAAAGGCACTTTTAAACCTTAAAAAAGAAGAAAAAACACAATACAAGAAATAAACGCCTTAAACCGGCATAATACAGAACTTAAAAAAATAGCAGTTTATTTTCACAATATTTTTACGGTATCAAATTAAAAAACTATTGAAACCTAGCATTACAGGTGCACATGTAAAAGCTAATAGTTCTAATAGTTTTTAATAGAGAATTTTTTGTTTAACCGTATAACAAAAATAGTAATGTTATACATAATTTTTTTAAATTATGGCTAAATACAGCTCAATATTTAAAGTAGAAGGGACTATTGGAGATGTAACCTTCTACAAAGGAAAAGACGGTTACTACGTACGTAATAAAGGCGGCGTTAATAAAAACCGTATTTTAAACGACCCTAATTTTGCGAGAACACGCGAAAACCTGTCTGAATTTGGTAACACTGCTAGTAGTGGCAAGCATATAAGGCGCGCTATTAGCAGCCTTATGGCCGATGCTAAAGATAACCAAATTACATCTAGACTTACCAAAGTACTCAGTAAAGTTAAAAACGAAGACCTAACCTCGGCAAGAGGCCTACGCAATGTAGCCAACGGACTCACAACACCCCTTGGTAAAGCTTGGTTAAAAGGCTTTAACTTTAATACAAATGCTAATCTAGAAAGTGTGTTATTAGCAGAATACAGTTTAGATACCTCATCTGGAGAAATTGTTATAACCAATTTTGTACCAAACCAACAATTAGCAGTACCTGTTGGTGCTACACATGTAAGCTTTAATAGTGCGTTTTTAAATTTAGACTTAGAAACCAACACCAAAGACTTACAAATGAGTCCAGTGGTAAACCTACCTATTAATGGAACAGCTACCACTGTAACATTAACACCACCAACACCTGCCACAGGGTCTGGACAAAACTTTTTCTTTTTAAAAGTAGCATTTTTTCAAGAGATTAATAGCGTACAATACCCACTTAATAATGGTACATTCAATGCGCTACAACTCATTGAAATTATTTAGAAAAGGTGTTGTTATACCCCAAAAAAACGGATGCACAAGCATCCGTTTTTTGTTTTATAATTATCAAACTAAGCCTTTAGGACTGAGCTGCGTCAGACTGAGCCTTTAGGACTGAGCTTGTCGAAGTCCTGCCGAAGTCCTTCCTGTCAGACTGAGCTTGTCGAAGTCCTGTCGAAGTCCCGTCGAAGTCCCCCTCCATATCTAATCATCTTCACCCTTACCATATTCCGTATAATTTTTAGAATATCGCACCAACCGATTCCAATCGCCATCAATCAATGCTTGTTTTTTTCTTCTACTCCATCCTTTTATTTTTTTCTCAAACATAATAGCTTGAGAAGGGTCTGTAAACATTTCATACCAAACCAACGCTACAGGGCGTCTTTTATAAGTATAAGCATTTTTATCGATTCCCGCATTATGTTCATATAATCTCCGATCAAGATTATTTGTAAACCCAGTATAAAATGAATCATCTTTACATTTAACGATGTAAACAAAAAAACTTTTCATTATTTTTTACGTTTCTTGATAAGCTTCGTCAAGCTCAGCTTCGACAAGCTCAGCTTGACACACTTAACTAACCAATTATTTATTTTATTGTTTCATTTCCCTCACCAAATTCACCATATCAGACTGAGCCTTTAGGACTGAGCCTTTAGGACTGAGCCCGTCGAAGTCCTTCCTGTCAGACTGAGCTGTGTCAGACTGAGCTTGTCGAAGCCCCATCAAAGCCCAAATGTCAGACTGAGCCTGTCGAAGTCCTTCCTGTCAGACTGAGCTTGTCGAAGTCCCGTCGAAGTCCCCCAAATCAAATTAAACCTTTAAAACCAGTACCAATCACTACTCACCCCTCACCATTCACCATTCACCACTAACTATTCACTATTCACCTCTCACCATTCACTATTCACCACTCACTTCTCACTATTCACCTCTCACTATTCAAAACCTCCTGCAAACCATCAATATGCCTTTGTAAACTAAAATGTTTTTTTATATAAATTTTACCAGCACACCCCAATTGTTTAGCATAATCTAAATCATCTAACACCTTACACATGTGATTCGCCATGGTTTCCACATCATGTTCATCACTCAACAAACCCGTTTCACCATGTTTAATAACATCAGGGATTCCTGCATGGTAGGTTGAAATTACCGGCAAACCTGCTACACTAGCTTCTAAAACAGCTAACGGAGTACCTTCCATATCGCCATTAGAAGCCGTAACAGAATGTTGCACAAATGCCAAAGATTCTCGTAACAAATCACTATATGTTTCTGGTGTAATAACACCTAAAAATGTAACATTTTGAGCGATGTTTAAATAGTTTACTAAGTTTTTACAGGTATTAAGAAGCACGCCATCACCAGCCATTAACAATGTAGCATCTGGATGCTTTTTTAAAACCTTATTAAAAGCCATGATAGTATAATAGGGTGCTTTTTTATCGGTAAATCTACCAACAAATAAAAACTGTTTTTTAGAAAAATCTGGTGTTACGGTTTCAAATTCATGCTGTGGAGCATTAGCATTATATACCAGTTTACTTTTAGGACACCCTATTTCTAACAAGGCCTGTTTCATAACATTAGATACAACCACTATAGCTTTAGAAAAACTAAAAACTTCTTTATAATAATTACAAGATTCTATAATACTTTTAATACTAGCATCATAACCATGAAAATGGACTACCGTTGGTATTTTTGAAGTTTTTAAAACGTTGTATAAATGATGCGCATGGGTACCATATTCTACCAACACAACATCAATTTTATTTTTTTTTAAACTGTATAGCAAACGCTTGTGCCATAAATACGCCTTTCCTTTTTTAAAAAGCTTTTCATAAATACGATAAAACTTACAAAGACTAACAGGCATTAAACGCCCACCTCCTTCTAATTGAATATGAGCCCCCATACCATAATAATAAAAAACACGACCCTTTAAATGCTTTTTATGAGCTTGAATAAAGGTTTCAGAATATGGATTCTGACTAGGAGTAAAAATGGCTATGTTTAATTGTTTTTGTTTCATTTTTTTGCAATACCATATAAACCTGTTACCATTTGCCCTTCTTTAAAATTAATTAGCTCAGGTTTATCTATCTTAATTAAATAGCTCATAAATGGTTTTATTAAAGAAGATAAAACATCTCTTTTAAAATTTGGCATATCACTTCTTCTAACCCATAAACCTAACATTTGCGCCATTGAAGCATGCCACCCCCCTGTAGCTTTGATTTCAATATTATTAAAACCTACATGTTCTAAATGACGTTGTAAAGAAAAAGGCGTGTACCTATATTCATCGTGTGGCACTTCATGTAAATTCCACAAAAAAGGGACTGTAAAAAAGAAAATACCTCCTGGTTTTAAAACCCTATATACTTCTTTTAAAACAATTTCTGGTTCAGGACAATGCTCTAAAACCTCTGTTCCAAAGGCACAGTCAAAACTTTCTTTTTCAAAAGGCATTGTTTTACCATCCCAAGTCACATCTGGTTTTATAGTTGCATCATACATTAAAGCATTTTCAATATCCAGTCCAATATATGTTTTTACTTCAGAATGTTCTAAAATATAATTTTTATAAGGCATTTTACCACAACCAATATCTAGTAGATTTCCAGATAATTGAGGTATAACTATATTTAATGCTTTTAGTATAGATGTTCTTATATAATACCTATCTAAATTACCCTTATCAAAAGCTATATCTATAAAACCATCCATAATACTATAGTTTAGAATAAACTGCTAAAACATTTCTTCCTTTATGGAATTTACATATTAGTTTTTTTAATATACTTGATGCTAGTTTATTTAATATACGATATACGATTCTTTCAAAAACATTATTAGATTGGTTTAATATAACATTTAAATAATAGTCATAATTCAAACTTATAGGTTCAAACTTTATAGCTTCTAGTTTTAAAGGAAAAACTTTTTCAAGTGATAGTAAAGATTTTTTGTTCCATAACCCAGCATGGTGTGGTGGTAAGTTAAGCGTATGAAGTTTATCGTACTTAAATAAATACGGATTGTTGTTTGGAACCCCTATTATTAATTTTCCGCCTGGTTTTAATGCCTTTATAGCCGACTCTAAAAAATCATGAACCTTAGGTATATGCTCTAAAACTTGAAAAAAGCACACTACATCAAAGGTTTCTTTTTGTTCTTCTATTAGTTCTTGTATAAGCTTTTGTTCTATATCTAAGTCATTTTCTTTACATGTTAATACAGCATGCGGGTTTAATTCTAAACCTTTACCTGTAATATTTTTAGATTTCAACATGTTTAAAAACGCCCCAAAACCTGAACCAATTTCTAAAACTTTTTTATTTAAGCCTATATATTTAAGCGACTCTTTGTGTTCCCATCTTTCTGAATAATAGTTCTTCCTGTTTTTTGATAAGTCTTCATAAAACTCCGCGTCTCCTATTGTTGAATATGGATAATAGAATCTATATCCTGTATTTTTGCATTTGTATAAGTTTACTTCCTTATCCGGAAAAAATCTTGAAACATCAATATTTAAACTACTATATAAAGAAATTATTTTTTCAGACTTAAATGTTTCTTCTAATTCAACTCTACTATTTTCAGGAAATAAAGGACTTATTATTTTTTTCATTCTTTGTATGATAACTGCCAACTTGTATGGTCTTCTTTATATATAGCTGAACCTGCTTGCCAATAATATGGTCTTTTATTCTTATTTATTATATCAAAATAACAAACTTCAATTTTTTCATCTAATTTAACTTTGGTATAATTATCGGCAAAATAAACATTAAGCTTATATACCCCTTGATATAGCTTTATTTTTCTAATTTTAGATGTTAACTTAAAAAAACCTTTTTTCTTTCCAAATTCTACTTCTTTGCTTAAAATTAGCTCATGAATTACAGGAATATTATCAAAATTAAGAATTTGATACGACACAGCTGCTTGCTTTATTTCCTGATTACAATATACTTCAATTTGAACCTCTAAATCTTCGTTAAAATCATGAATCTTACCTCCTGTACTAGTAAAAACTTTAATTGATTTAATAGATGATTTGGTTATATCAAAATCATTATTTTCATAAATAAAATTGTTTTCCGAATCATTAGATAAATATTTTTCAACTACTTTATTAACCTCCCCTTTATAAGTAACTATACCATTTTCTAAAATTACAGCCCGAGTACATAATTTTTTAACCGCTGCCATATTATGACTAACAAACAAAACCGTTCTACCCCCACCTCTGCTAATATCTTGCATTTTCCCAATAGCTTTTTTCTGAAATTCGGCATCACCAACAGCCAAAACCTCATCTATAATTAAAATATCGGGTTCTAAAAAAGCAGCTACCGCAAAGGCTAACCTTACTGTCATACCCGAAGAATAACGCTTTACAGGGGTGTCTATATAACGTTCACAACCGCTAAACTCTATAATTTCATCTATTTTAGAGGCTATTTCCTTTTTAGTCATCCCTAAGATAGCACCATTAAGGTATATGTTTTCTCTACCTGTAAGTTCGGCATGAAACCCTGTACCTACTTCTAAAAGAGACGCTACAGTGCCTTTAGATTTTACGCAACCTGTTGTTGGACTTGTTATTTTAGAGAGTATTTTAAGCAACGTAGATTTACCCGCACCGTTTTTACCAATAATACCTAATACTTCGCCTTGTTTTACTTCAAAATTAATATCCTTTAAAGCCCATACATAATTAGATTTAGCTTTAGCAGTTCTATCATTCTCCTCGCCTATCTTTTGAAACGGATCTGGTTTACCTCTCACGCCATACCACCACCGTTTTAAATCATCTTTAACGGTACCCGTACCAATAACACCTAGCCGATATTGCTTACTTAAATTTTCAACTTTTAATATTATATCACTCATTATTTAGTGAATCATTATTAATGAAACGTAAATTGTATCACTATAATTTTTTATTCTTTTTTATATTACCAACGCTAAATACTATAAATCTTCACCATTCACTTCTCACTACTCACCATTCACTTCTCACCATTCACCTCTCACCATTCACTTCTCACTATTCACTTCTCTCTACTAACCATTCACTTCTTACCAACCAAATAATTCCTAAACCCCAAAAGTAAGCGTTTACATTCCATAAGCATACACTCAAAATCATTATGTTTTTCAACAAACTCTAATCTTACCGCAATTAAGTACTGTGTTTCTAATTCTGATAAGGAGCCAATAGAAATCATTAAAAACTGAAGCAATTCTTTATCACCTTTTCTTGCAGTACCTTCAGCTATATTAGAAGGAATAGACACTGCAGCTCTTCTCATTTGACTTACCAAACCATATTTTTCATCAGGAGGAAACTCAGAAGTTAAACTATAAACAAGCTCAACCAAATCCATACTCTTCTTCCAAACATCCAAATCTTTATGATCCATAACAAACTAATACTATTCACTATTCACCACTAACTATTCACCACCCACTATTCACTATTCACCATTCACTATTCACCATTCACTATTCACTATTCACCTCTCACTACTCACCTCTCTAAACCGTATCAATAAAATTCTTTTCTGTTTTATTAAATATAATCATTCCAATAAAAAATATCACTAGGGTAACAAACAGTGTATAAATAAACATATCGATATTAAAACTACCGGTACTTAACAACATATACCTAACACTTTCTATAACAAAAGTTAACGGGTTATATTCTACAATCCATACATAGTTAGGGAGTTGTTCTTTAAAAAAAGAAACAGGATACATTACCGCCGAAACATACATAAGTAGTTGCAACCCAAACCCAATTAAAACCCTTAAATCTCTGTATTTTGTTATTAGTGAAGAAATAATCATCCCTAAACCTAAACCTAAAACGCCCATAATAATGATAATTAAAGGGAATAAAAAAGTATGTTTATTTAAAGAAATTTCAGCACCTTGATTGTAATAATATATGTAGAAACCTGCAAAAACAAGCAACTGAATACCAAACTTTAATAAGTTTGAAATAACCACCGATAAAGGCACTATAATACGCGGAAAATAAACCTTACCAAAAATACCGGCATTAGCCGAAAAGGTATTGGAGGTTGACATAAAACATACTTTAAAATAATTCCAAATGGTAATACCTGCCAAATTAAATAAAAACGGAGGTACAGTTCCTGTAGATATATTGGCTACGTTATTAAAAATTAAAGTAAAAATTATAGAGGTAAATAACGGCTCTATTAAATACCATAAAGGTCCAAGAATAGTTTGCTTGTAAACCGTTACTATATCTCGTTTTACAAAGAGCAGCAACAAATCTCTATACCTCCAAACTTCCTTAAAATTTAAATCTATCAATTTGCGTTTAGAGGAAATTGTAAATAACCACTCGTTTGTATGATGCTTACTCAAAAATTTAAAATGTTAGTAATTTATTTCTTAAAAATTGATTTTAATCTAGCTAATAATCCTGATTTTGTTTTTGTATCCTCATGATAACCATTAGCATAATTACCATAACCATAGCCATAGCCGTAACCATAACCGTAACCATAACCATATTTAGCTTTTTGGTCATAGCTATTATAAACAAGACTAATATTTTGTATTTGTTTAGTTCTATATTTTTCGTTTATAAAATTAAGCATTCCTTTTTTGGTGTAATCTTGCCTAACCATATATAAAGAGGTATCTACAAAATCAAACAACTCTAAAGCATCTGCCACTAAGCCCATTGGTGGTGTATCTAGAACAATGTAATCGTATTGTTTTTTTAATTCACCTATCAACTCACTTAATTTAGGACTTATAAGTAGTTCTCCTGGATTAGGAGGAATAGGCCCCGAGGTAATAACATCTAAAAATTCAACATCGGTCTTTTGAACCACAGCTTTTAATGTTTCTTGCCCAATTAAATAATTAACAACCCCAACGTCGTTTTTTATATTAAAGTCGCCAAAAATCTTAGGCTTTCTTAAATCTAAGCCTACAAGCACTGTCTTTTTTCCGCTTAATGCAAAAACAGTTGCTATGTTTATAGAACAAAAGGTTTTACCTTCTCCACTAACCGATGAGGTTACTAAAAGCGTTTTAGCACCTTCTAAATGTTGAGATTTATAAAAGTATTGAAGGTTAGACCTAATAGACCTAAATGCCTCTGCTACTGCAGATTTTGGTTTTCTGTGAACAATTAAATTATTATCTAACGGATTTTTACCTATAACACCTAAAATTGGAATGGGAGACAATTGCTCTACATCCATAGGGTTCTGAATGTTATTATCTAAAAAAGTAAAGATAAAAGCCAATAACAACGGTACTAATAAAGCTGCAAAAAAGGCAAAAACATATCTAATATTTAAGTTTCTACCCAATACTTGGGCACCTGTGTTTTTGGCCGAATCTATTATTAAAATATCTGACACGTTAGAAGCCTTTATTATTTCTGCTTCGCCCCGTTTAGCTAAAAACACATTATAAGTTTGTTCACTTAATGAGTATTGACGCTCTATAGTTATTAATCGCTGTTGGTCTTCTGGTAATTTGCTAAACTGAGACTCTACACTACTTAATTTACTATTTACTAGTTTAGCCTCTCGTTTTAAAACATCGGTAGCAGCACTTATATTTTCAAGCAATACATTTTTTAAACCTTCTATTTGTCTGTTTAAATCGTTAAAAATAGAAGCATCACTACGTACAGAGTATTGAAGTTTAGACTTTTGAACCGAAAGTTCATTAATTTTAGACACATTGTTTAAAATATTACCATCACTTATACCTGCTATAGATGGCGCTGGAATTTCTGTAAATGAACTGCTGGTGGCTAAATAGTTTTTTAAGTTAGCATAATAATTAAGTTGCCTATTTATATTGTCTTTCTCAGCATCTAACTCGGTAAGTTTTTCGTTTAATATAACGCTTTCATTATCTAAGCTAAATATTTTATTCTTCTTTCTGTAATCATTTAAATCTTCGGCATTTTTACTCAACTCGGTTTTAACTCTAGATATCTGCTCATCTATAAACTTAATGGCATTGGTAGCGTATTGGTTTTTTCTATTTAATTGGTCTTCTCTTAAAACAGCAACAACGGTATTTAAATAATCTACTATTTTTTCTGTATTCTTATCTATTAAAGATATATCGAGTATAGGAGAACTAGCAGGGTTAGAAACCGAAGTACGCCCTTTATAACTAGCTACCACACCATCAAAATTATTAAATTGAATAAAATAACTTGCTCCAGAACTTACTGTTCTGTTCTCTGCTAAAACTAAAGTACCTTTTAAAAATGGTAATTCTATAGGAGCTCCTATTTTAAATTGCTTTTTAAAAATACCCGGAGATACATCAACCGTATTTATTTTTTTAGAGACATAGTTTTGTGTTGAAGCCGTTTGGCTTGCAAATTCAACTTCTAATTCAAAAGAGTCTTCATCTAAAAAAGTTATTTTTATAGGATTTCCTATAAGTTGAGAAAAATTATAATCGTGATGAAATCTAAAAGGCGCCGATTTATAAATGTCTTGTTTTCTAAATCGCCCCTGTTTTAAATAACTTTTATAAAACTCTAAACGCTCTACTACTTTTTCATGGTGCGAACGCGATTTTAATGTAACTACCATAGTTTGTACCTTAGCAGTAACACCTCCCCAGTTAAAAGTTAAACTAGCATTAGAGGTAAACAGCGGATTGCTATCATCTTCAACCGAAATTTTTGTACTAAGACGATATGAAAACTCTTCTCTTATATTTTTTTGATACACGTAAAAAATGGCTACGGCAAGTAGTATTACAAACAACTTCCAGTAGCTTAGAGCTCTGAATAAAAATTTCTTTATATCGAAATTTGAACCAGATTCTGATATTTCAAACTCGTCATTCATAAATTTATTATAGGTTTCGAGTTAAAAAATAAGTAGATACTAAAACTGAAAATATAGATGCTATAGTGGTAATGGTTTGAGAGGCCGTTTCTCCTGCTCCTAAAGCTTTACGCTTTAATGGCTTTACCAAAATCATATCATTGGGTTGTATATAATAGTAAGGCGATTTCATAGCCGCTACATCTGTTAAATCTATATGATGAATTTGTTGCCCATTTGGATATTGCCTAATAACCAAAACGTCTGTTCTATCACCCGTATTTTTAATATCGCCAGCATTAGCAAGGGCTTCAATTATATTCACTCTATCTTGGTATAAAGTATAAACACCGGTTCCGCCTACTTCTCCTGTTACGGTATAACGTAATCCTGCAAGTTTTACGGTTACAAAAATTTCAGCAGTTTCTTTAAAGTACTGCTTTAATAGTTCGTTTTTTACTTGTTCTTCAATCTCTTTAATGGTATAGCCTAAAACATTTATTTCTCCTAAAATTGGAAATTTAATATTGCCATGTAAATCTACCGTAAAACCATTAAAATAAAGCGATGATTGCCCTTGTTGCCCACCGCTAGTAGCCGTAGTTTCAACAGGGTTAAAAATGCTAACCAACTCTTCATCTAAAGCTTTTACATTAATACTTAAAATATCATTTACTTGTACTCTATAAGGTTTTGATAGCGCTTCTATTTGTAAAGAATCATTGGCTAAAGTACCTTTTTCTTGAAGATATACAACATCTTTATTAGTAATACATGAAGAGAACAAAAAAATAAAGAATATGATAAAAAGCAAAAAGTAATGTTTCATTCAAAGTGGTTTGAGATATCACTAATTAGTGATTTTGAGATATCACAAATATAGCTTTTCATCATGAATAATAAAACTCATCTCGGATTTTATAGTTTTTTGTTCGTTATTTGCAAAAAAACAGGGTTTTGAATTATTTAACTGTAGAAAACATATCGAAATCTTACGGAGAATTGGTGCTCTTTGAAAACCTTTCTTTTAGTGTACATAAAGATCAAAAAATAGCTTTTGTTGCCAAAAACGGTACAGGAAAAACGTCTATTCTAAATATTTTATCTGGTGAAGACCAAGCAGATTCTGGCAATATTATTTACAGAAAAGATATTAAAGTAGCTTTTTTATCTCAAGACCCTAAGTTTGACAACAATTTAACTGTTGAAGAAACTATTTTTGCTAGCGATAATCCCATTTTAGAGGTTATTAGAAATTACGAACAAGCGCTTTTAAACCCTGAAGATACCGAAGCCTATCAAAAGGCTTTTGAAAATATGGAACAACACCATGCTTGGGATTTTGAAACACAATACAAACAAATACTTTTTAAGTTAAAACTTGAAAACTTAAACCAAAAAGTTGGTTTACTTTCTGGCGGACAGAAAAAACGACTATCGCTTGCCAATGCCTTAATTAATAAACCCGATTTATTAATTCTTGACGAACCTACAAATCATTTAGATTTAGAAATGATTGAATGGTTAGAAGCCTTTTTTGCTAAAGAAAATATAACCCTGTTTATGGTAACACACGACCGCTATTTTTTAGAACGTGTGTGTAATGAAATTATAGAATTAGATGATGGTAAACTTTACAGCTACAAAGGCAACTACTCGTATTATTTAGAAAAACGAGATGCTAGAATAGAACGTGAAGCCATTGAAACCGGAAAAGCCAAACAACTCTTTAAAAAAGAATTAGATTGGATGCGACGCCAACCCAAAGCGCGTACCACTAAATCTAAATCTAGAATAGATGATTTTAAAGATATAAAACATAGAGCGCACCAACGCAGAAAAGAACATAAAGTACAGTTAGAACTCAACATGGAGCGTTTGGGTAGCAAGATTATTGAATTTCATAATGTATCTAAAGCATTTGAAAATAAAACCATTTTAAAAGGTTTTAATTATACCTTTAAAAAAGGCGAACGCGTAGGCATTATTGGTAAAAATGGTACTGGTAAAACCACCTTTTTAAATATTCTAACACAAACAACACAGCCAGATGGCGGTAAAGTAGTTAAAGGAGACACCGTTAAATTTGGTTATTATACACAAAGTGGCATTACCATAAAACCAGAACAAAAAGTTATTGATGTTATTAGAGAATTTGGTGATTATATTCCTTTAAAAAAAGGACGCCAAATTAGTGCACAACAACTATTAGAGCGTTTTCTTTTCAGTAGAAAAAAACAATATGATTTTGTTGAAAAATTAAGTGGTGGCGAACGTAAACGCCTGTATTTATGTACCGTGCTAATTCAAAATCCAAATTTTTTAATTCTTGATGAGCCTACCAACGATTTAGATATTGTTACACTAAATGTTTTAGAAAGCTTCTTATTAGATTTTCCCGGGTGCATCATTGTGGTGTCACATGACCGTTATTTTATGGATAAAGTCATAGACCACTTGTTTGTATTTAAAGGCGAAGGCGAAATTGAAGATTTCCCGGGTAATTACACAGATTATCGAGTGTATGAAGATAGTCAACCTGTAACCTCTAAGCCTTCAGAAGATAAAAAAGAAAAACAGTCCTGGAAACAAAACGAAGCCTCTAAACTGTCTTTTAATGAAGAAAAAGAACTCAGAAATATTGAAAGTAAACTCAAATCTTTAGCTTACGATAAAAAACAGTTAGAAGACAAATTCCTAAATCCAGATTTAACTCAGGAAGAGATAAACACCTTATCTGATGAACTTCAAAAAATCATAGATACCATTGAAGCTAAAGAAGAACGTTGGTTTGAACTCTCTGAAAAATTAGAAGACTAACAACCAGTAAACTTATAGCTTATAGCTTTAAGCTTTGAACTTAGAACTTAGAACTTAGAACTTAAATGTATCAAATCATTCAATACATAAAATTCTTAATTAAATCTACCAACCAACATGGTGTACACTCCCCTTTTGTATATAATTTAGTTACCAAATGTTTTTATAATAAAAATGATTATCCTGAATATAATCAGATAAAAGAATACAGAAAAAGTCTTTTAAAAAACAAACGGGTTCTAGAAATTACAGATCTAGGTTCGGGCTCTAGAAAAACTAAAACCAATAAAAGACATATTTCTGAAATAGCTAAAACATCTGGTTCTAGTATTAAACGTGCAAAACTATTATTTAGGCTAACCAAATACTTTCAACCAGAAACCATTATAGAGTTAGGTACGTCATTAGGCATTGCAACCCAAGCTATGAGTTTAGGAAACCCAAAATCTAAAATTACAAGCATTGAAGGTTGTCCAAATATTTCTGCTTTTTCTAAAGAAAAATTAAATCCATATAATAACATTAATATTATAAATGATGATTTTTCTAATCACTTATCTAAATTAAACCTCAATAAATATGATTTTGTGTTCTTTGATGGTAATCACCAAAAAGAAGCAACCTTACATTATTTTAAAACCCTTTTACCCAAAGCCCACAACAACACTGTTTTTATTTTTGATGATATTTATTGGAGCAAAGACATGAAAGAAGCTTGGGAAATTATAAAACAACACCCAAAAGTTACCGTTACAATTAATACATTTCATTGGGGCTTTGTATTTTTTAGAAAAGAACAAGCAAAAGAACACTTTACAATAAGAGTTTAACTTCTCACCATATCACTTTTCACCACTCACCACTCACCTCTCACTATTCACTATTTCACCATTCACTTCTCACTTCTCACCATTCACTTTTCACTATTCACTTTTCACTATTCACTTCTCACTATTCACATAAAACTTTATTAACTTGCAAACCATGAAAATCTACACAAAAACAGGCGATAAAGGTACTACAGCATTATTTGGAGGCACACGCGTACCCAAACACCACATACGTATTGAAAGCTACGGAACTGTTGACGAATTAAATTCTCACATTGGCTTAATAAGAGACCAAAACATTAACCAACATTACAAAGACATACTCATTAAAATTCAACATAAGCTCTTTACTGTTGGCGCTATTTTAGCCACAGACCCAGAAAAAGCAATCTTAAAAAACGGTAAAGAACGTTTAAATATTAATAAAATTTCTGATGAAGATATCGCGCTTTTAGAAACAGAAATTGACACCATGAATAAAGCCTTACCTCCCATGACACATTTTGTTTTACCTGGTGGGCATCAAACCGTGTCATTCTGTCATATTGCGCGCTGTGTGTGCCGTAGAGCCGAACGTTTAGTCTCAGCTCTCAATGAAATAGAGCCTATAGACTCCCATCCTTTAATATATTTAAACCGTCTTTCTGACTACCTTTTTGTATTGGCACGAAAGTTGACTTATGACTTACAAGCTAATGAAGTGAAATGGATTCCTGAGAAGAAATAAATCATGGATATAACCTACTAACTTCTAGCTTTTTTTAAACGTTTTTAACAAATAAAAAATACGCTCTTTTAATTAATGATTAAATAATGCAATTTTTTCTTGCACGTTTGAACTAAAAAATTATTTTTGCAAAAATTTAAATGTATTAAGAAATGTATTGGACTTTAGAACTAGCATCTTATTTAAGTGATGCGCCATGGCCGGCTACAAAAGATGAGTTAATTGACTACGCCATTAGAACTGGTGCACCATTAGAAGTTGTAGAAAATTTACAGTCTATTGAAGACGAAGGAGATTCGTACGATTCTATTGAAGAAATCTGGTCTGACTACCCAACAGACGAAGATTATCTCTGGAATGAAGATGAATATTAAATAAAACATAAAAATTAGTTAAAAAGTCTCTGTTTGAGGCTTTTTTTTTACCCGTAATACTCAAAACATAATAACAAAATGTATCTTTGATTACTTTATTTGTTTACATTAAAAAGTAATTAAGAATCCTAGGGGAACCCTAGTAAACATAAAACATTAAATCATGAATTTTTTAAATTCTGTCTTAAAAGTATTTGTAGGAGACAAATCTAAACAAGACGTTAAGGCTATAACGCCAATAGTAGAAAAAATAAAAACCTTTGAGGCTGCACTAGAAGCATTATCTCATGATGAACTGAGAAATAAAACCATTGAGTTTAAAAATAAAATTGCTCAAGCCACCAAAGATTTAAACAATCAAATAGATAAACTTACCAAAGAAGCCGAAAACACCGATGATATTGACGCCCGTGAAGATATCTATGAACAAATAGATAAACTCCATGACAATGTATATGAAGTAACAGAAGGGGTTTTAAACGATATTTTACCAGAAGCCTTTGCTGTGGTTAAAGAAACTGCAAAACGCTTTGTTAATAATACAGAAATCACCGTAAAAGCTAATGAGTTTGACAGAACACTTTCTGGTGAAAAAACATATGTAACCCTAGACGGAGACCATGCTATATGGGCAAATTCTTGGGATGCTGCAGGTAAACCCATCACTTGGGATATGGTACATTACGATGTACAGCTAATTGGTGGTATTGCTCTACATCAAGGCAAAATTGCAGAAATGCAAACCGGTGAAGGTAAAACGCTTGTAGCAACATTACCTGTATATTTAAATGCGCTTTCTGGTAAAGGGGTACACTTAGTAACAGTAAATGATTACTTAGCAAAACGTGATAGTGCGTGGATGGCACCTATTTTTGAATTCCACGGATTAAGTGTAGATTGTATTGATTACCATCAACCAAACTCAGAGGCTCGTAAAAAAGCATACAACGCCGATATCACTTACGGAACCAACAATGAATTTGGTTTTGATTACTTACGTGATAATATGGCACATTCACCAGAAGATTTAGTACAACGCCCACATCACTACGCTATTGTTGATGAGGTAGACTCGGTTTTAGTTGATGATGCACGTACGCCTTTAATTATTTCTGGTCCTATTCCTAAAGGAAATCACCATGAATTTAACGAATTAAAACCCAAAGTTGATGACATTGTTAATGTACAACGTAAGTATTTAACAGGGGTTTTAGCCGAAGCCAAAAAACTTATTAAAGAAGGAGACACTAAAGAAGGAGGATTCCAACTACTTCGTGTATTCCGTGGTATGCCAAAAAACAAAGCACTTATTAAGTTTTTATCTGAAGAAGGCGTAAAACAGTTACTTCAAAAAACTGAAAACTTCTACATGCAAGATAACAACCGAGAAATGCCTAAGGTTGATGCAGAATTATATTATGTAATTGATGAAAAAAACAATCAAATTGAATTAACCGATAAAGGTGTTGATTACTTATCTGGAAAAGATGACCCTAATTTCTTTGTAATGCCAGAAATAGGTATGGAAATTGCAAAAATTGAAAGTCAAGGGTTACCTCCAGAAGAAGAAGCCAATCTTAAAGAAGAACTTTATAAAGAATTTGGTGTAAAATCAGAACGTATCCACACGCTAAATCAATTACTTAAAGCATATGCATTATTTGAAAAAGACACACAATATGTGGTGATGGACAATAAGGTTATGATAGTTGATGAACAAACGGGACGTATCATGGATGGTCGTCGTTATTCTGACGGTTTACACCAAGCTATTGAAGCTAAAGAAAACGTAAAAATTGAAGATGCTACACAAACATTTGCTACCGTAACACTTCAAAATTACTTTAGAATGTACCGTAAACTTTCTGGTATGACAGGTACAGCCGTTACAGAAGCTGGAGAGTTCTGGGAAATATACAAACTTGATGTTGTTGAAATTCCTACCAACAAACCAATTGCACGTGATGACCGAGAAGATTTAGTTTTCAAAACAAAACGCGAAAAATACAATGCCGTAATTGATGAGGTTACAGAATTATCAAAAGCAGGTCGCCCTGTATTAATTGGTACAACCTCGGTTGAAATTTCAGAGTTATTAGGAAAAATGCTAAGCATTAGAAAAATTCCGCATAACGTATTAAACGCAAAACAACATAAAAAAGAAGCCGAAATTGTAGACCAAGCAGGTAGAAGTGGGCAAGTTACCATTGCTACTAATATGGCTGGTCGTGGTACCGATATTAAATTAACCGATGAAGTTAAAAAAGCAGGCGGTTTAGCCATTATAGGTACAGAACGCCATGATTCTCGTAGAGTAGACCGCCAGTTACGTGGTCGTGCAGGTCGACAAGGAGATCCGGGTAGTTCTCAATTCTATGTATCATTAGAAGACAATTTAATGCGTTTATTTGGTAGTGAACGCATTGCCAAAATGATGGACCGCATGGGATTAAAAGAAGGCGAAGTTATTCAACATTCCATGATTTCTAAATCTATTGAGCGTGCTCAGAAAAAGGTTGAAGAGAACAACTTTGGAGTTCGTAAACGTTTGTTAGAATATGATGATGTTATGAACGCTCAACGTGAGGTTGTTTACAAACGTCGTCGTCATGCATTACATGGTGAGCGTCTTCGTGTAGATTTAGCAAACATGATTTTTGATACATCAGAAGGTATAGCGCAAACCAATAAAGCTGCCAATGATTATAAGAACTTTGAATTTGAGTTAATTCGTTACTTCTCAATGAGTTCTCCTATAACCGAAGAAGAATTCGGTAAATTGTCTGAGCAAGAATTAACGTCTAAAATTTACAAAGCCGCTTTTGAGCACTACCGTAATAAAATGGAACGCAATGCAGATATTGCTTTCCCGGTAATAAAAAATGTTTACGAAAATCAGCGTGATAAATACAAACGTATTGTAGTACCATTTACCGATGGTGTAAAAAGCTTAAATGTGGTTACAGACCTTGAAAAAGCTTATGAAACTAATGGTAAACAGCTTATCACTGATTTTGAAAAGAACATTACACTAGCCATTATTGATGATGCTTGGAAAACCCATTTACGTAAAATGGATGAGTTAAAGCAATCGGTACAATTAGCAGTTCACGAACAAAAAGACCCGCTTTTAATTTATAAGTTTGAAGCTTTTGAATTGTTCAAAAGTATGATAGACCAAGTGAATAAAGATGTTATTTCATTCTTATTTAAAGGAGAATTACCTCAAGAAACACAAGATAACATTCAAGAAGCACGTGCCAGAAAACAAGAAAAGGTACAAACCACAAAAGAAGAAATTCCTAATTTAGATGAACGGGCTGCCGAAAGTAGAGCTGCTGGTAATACCCAACGCCAACAACAAGTGGTAGAAACCATAGTAAGGGACAAACCCAAAATAGGGCGTAATGATCGTGTTACTATAAAACATGTTATAAATGGTGAAAACAAAACCCTAAAATACAAACAAGCCGAACCTTTAATTGCTAAAGGAGATTGGGTTCTAGTTGAAGACTAAATAAATTGCTACATAAATAAAAATCCCGATAAGAAATTATCGGGATTTTTTATCTATAGAGATATATTAGCTTTGTAATATGTTAACATCGGTTTAGCTTAAAACATAAAAAATTAAAATAACTTATATTACTTCATTGGGAGTAATGTAAACCAAATCCAGATTAGACTCAATTAGAACTTACTACCTCAGATTTTTCACCAAAGATTTTTCTCCTGTGATTAACACCCCAATTATATAATTCAAGAATAACTTTTTTTAACGTTTTGGAATGCTCTGTAGGCGCGTATTCTGTTCTTACGGGAAAACCATTTAAAACAGTTCTTGTAATTAACTGATTTTCTTCCATATCTTTCAATTCCTTTGACAATACTTTAGTACTCAATTTTGGAATACTACGTTCAATTTCTCTAAAATGCTTGTTTCCTTCCCAAATTGAAATTAATATTAAAAGTTTCCATTTGCCACCTATTACATCTAACGTATCCCTTACAGGTAACAATGCAGACATACATTCTTTGTGTTCTTTCTTTTTCATCAGTATTGATTTTTGATTACCTACAAGTAACTGATTACCTATAGGTATCTGATTACTTATGGTAATCAAAAATAGTTAATTTTGACATATTATTAATAACAACAATATAAAATGAAAAACAAGATTCTTACAGTTTTATGTATTCTTTTCGGATTAATGATGGTTAATTCAGGTTTAAACAAATTCTTAAACTATATGCCAATGCCGGAAATGTCTGAAGAAATGATGCAAATAATGGGCGGATTTATGGCTATAAAATGGATTTTTCCACTTGTGGCTATTGTCGAAATTATTGGTGGAGTTCTAATTGCAATTCCAAAAAAAAGGGCCCTAGGTGCAATCATAATTCTTCCTGTTATAATAGGTATTTTTATACATCATTTGGTACACGATATAGCAGGTATTGCAATAGCATTAATTTTATTAGCCATCAATATTTGGGCAATTATTGACAATTGGAATAAATACAAACCAATTATAGAAAATTAGCAAAGGACATTTAATTAATCCTAGTTGTAAAATTTCAACTTAATAGGTTGCATAAAAAACTACAGCCAACAATACATTTAAGCCATAGCGAAATTTGTACTTCGTTTATGGCTTTTTTTACATTTAAGGCCTGTTATAAACCTAAAAATCAGAATGTAAATTCGCTACTATTCTTAGATACAAGGCTATTATTTGCCAGCAAAACAATTGACAATTTGAAAGATTATATTAACAGTTCCTGTCTTACTTCTTTTCTTTTAATTCAAACAAATTATAAATTTATTATACATGGTTACTTATCAAGCTTAAAAATTTGGCATATCTTTTGAAAAGTACTTCGGAACAAATTAAAACTATATTAATTAAGAGAAAATTTTTATTATTATCAGTTATTACTATTCTTGGTTTATCGAATTCAATTAAAGCTCAAAATATTGATTTAGGGTTAAAAACGGGACTTAATATTTCTAATTTCACTGGTGGTGATGCCGATAGAAATAGTCTTTTTGGATTTCATATTGGTGGATTTGCAGAATTTAAGTTAAACGAAACGTTTAGCATTCAACCTGAATTACTATATTCTACTCAAGGTTCTGAAGCAGAAAACACTGTAAAAGTTAAAGTTGATTACTTAACAATACCTTTGATGACAAAATACTATTTGTCTGAAAAATTTAGTTTAGAAGCTGGCCCTCAAATGTCATTTTTAGTTAATGACAAAGCTAAGTTTAATGACAGTTCAATTCCAGATGCAGAAACAGATGCTTCTAGCTTTGATTTTGGACTTAATTTAGGTTTGGGGTATGCTATTAATTCTAATCTGTTTGCTCAAGCAAGATATAATTATGGTATAACAACAGTTACTGAAAACCCTGATATTAAAAATAGTGTATTTCAAATTTCATTAGGGTATAAGTTTTAATTATGCCAAATCTAAACCAAAAACATGCCTTAAAATTAAGGTGTGTTTTAGTCTCATTCTAAAATAAATTAATGTAAAACAACTTATAAACTGCTAATTACAACTTCAAAAGCAAATTAGGGTCTGGGCAATTTTTTATATAAAAATCTAAATCCGTTTTAGCACAAACTCCTGGATAATCGCCAAAATTACCTTGCAAGTCTTTAATAATCTGAAAATGCAAATGTGGTGGGTAATTTCCATTAACAGTCTCGTCTCCTAAAGCTGCTATTTGCTCGCCCTGTTTAAAAATCTGTCCAACCTTTAAATTTTCAATAGATTCTAAACTTAAATGCCCGTAAAGTGTATAAAACACTGCATCATCAATAGTATGCTCTAATATAATTGTTGGGCCATAATCGCCAAAATTAGTATTG
The DNA here is from genome assembly GCF_049132085.1 of Seonamhaeicola sp. NFXS20. Lineage (NCBI taxonomy): Bacteria > Pseudomonadati > Bacteroidota > Flavobacteriia > Flavobacteriales > Flavobacteriaceae > Seonamhaeicola > Seonamhaeicola sp. NFXS20. The sequence goes on from NZ_JAFMPU010000014.1 coordinate 20,828, forward strand.
TTTTTAAAACTATGTACTTTAGCATCTAATGGCGTAAGAACTGATGTTTTAGCTTCACTCCATAAGTCTGTTCCCAAATGAATGTTACGTTCTTGGATAGCATTACTAAAATGGTTACTTCGTTTGTAAATATTGCGTTCTTCTAAATAACCCCCAAACGCTACTTTACCTTTTTGCTGCAGAATATTATGTTTTATAAACTGACTTAATTCTGAAATTGAAGCAACATTAACAGTCTTTAAATTATTATTAGTAACAGACAGATTTAAGGGAACATATTTTGACAAAGTTATTGAAGCATCTAGTACTTGAATAGGTTTTAAACTAAGTGTTTTTAAAAATTTAGAAAACTTATCTAACTGCATTATTATTCTAACTTACAACCTCAGCATATAAATCAAAATCTTCGGCTTCAATAATTTTTACGATGGTGTATTCGCCTGTTTTTAAATAGGTTTTACTGGCATCAATTAAAACTTCGTTATCAACATCGGGCGAATCAAATTCGGTTCTACCAACAAAATAATTTCCTTCTTTTCTATCAATAACAACTTTAAACTCCTGCCCTATTTTAGCTTGGTTAAGTTCCCAGGAAATTTGCGATTGTATTTCCATTATTTGGTTAGCACGATCTATTTTTACATTTTCTGGCACATCATCTTCTAAATTATAAGCATGAGTGTTTTCTTCGTGCGAATAGGTAAAACAACCTAAACGTTCAAAACGCATAGCTTTTACCCATTGTTTTAACTCTTCAAAATCGGCTTCAGTTTCACCAGGGTATCCTACAATTAACGTTGTACGAATACACATTTCTGGCACTTTTGCTCTAAACTCATTTATAAGTTTAGTTGTTTTTTCTTTGGTAGTACCTCTACGCATACTTTTTAATATAGTATCTGAAATATGCTGCAACGGAATATCTAAATAATTACAAATTTTAGGTTCGCGCTTCATTACATCTAGCACATCCATAGGGAACCCTGTTGGGAAAGCATAATGCAAACGAATCCATTCAATACCTTCAACCTTTACTAAGGCTTCAAGTAATTCGGCCAAATTTCGTTTTTTGTATAAATCTAATCCGTAGTAAGTTAAATCTTGAGCTATTAAAATAAGTTCTTTTACACCTTTTGCTGCCAGTTTTTCTGCTTCGGTAACCAAATCTTCAATAGGTGTACTGCGGTGTTTACCACGCATTAAAGGTATAGCACAAAAACTACACGGGCGATCACAACCTTCAGCAATTTTTAAATAGGCGTAATTTTTTGGTGTAGTAGTTAAACGCTCACCAATAAGCTCGTGTTTATAATCGGCACCTAACGCTTTTAATAATCCTGGTAATTCTGTTGTACCAAAATATTGGTCTACATCTGGAATTTCTTTTTCTAAATCTGGTTTATAACGCTCTGAAAGGCAACCAGTAACAAAAACTTTATCTACATGGCCTGCTTCCTTTTTTTGCATATACTCCAGAATAGTATTCACACTTTCTTCTTTAGCATTATTAATAAAACCACAAGTGTTAATAACAACAATATTCCCCTCTTCTTCATGCACAACATCTTTACCACTAGCTTTAAGTTGTCCCATCAACACTTCGCTATCGTAAACATTTTTACTGCAACCTAAGGTTACTACATTTATCTTGTTCTTTTTAAGAGTTTTTGTACGCATACGTTTCTATAAATCAGGGCGCAAAGATACAACTTAATTAAACCTTTTATATATTTGAAGGTCTTAATTACCAAATCTACCTTATGAAAACCTTAATATACATACTATTTTTAGGGCTTTTTAGTGTGTTTAGCTGCTCTACAGAAGAAGTTACTAATGAAAATACTGAAACTACTGAAACCGAAATTTATTTTCCTCCTTTAGATTCTGATACTTGGGAAACAAAACCCATAAGCGACTTAGAGTGGAATGAAGATCAACTTCAGCCACTATTAGATTTTTTAGAAGAATTTAACACCAAAAGTTTTATAATACTCCACAACGGAAAAATTGTTGTTGAAGCTTATATGAACGAGCATAATGCTAACACCCTTTGGTATTGGGCAAGTGCTGGAAAAACATTAACAACTGCCATTACAGGTATTGCTCAAAATGAAGGTTTTTTAAATTTAAACGATAAAGTATCTGATTATTTAGGAACAGGCTGGACAAATGCACCACTAGAAAAAGAAAACCTAATTACTAATAAACACCTGCTAACCATGACCTCTGGTTTAGATGATTCTAACGATGATATTTCGGCAGAAAACTTAAACTACCTTGCAGATGCTGGAACACGTTGGGCATACCATGGTGTATTTTTAAAATTACAAGATGTGGTTGCACAAGCTACTAACGATACTTGGAACAACTATTTTAATACAAAACTAAAAGATGAAATTGGCATGAACGGATTTTGGTTGCCATTTGAAAGTACCAATGTATACTGGAGTAATACCCGTAGTATGGCTAGATTTGGGTTGCTTATGTACGCCAATGGTAAATGGGAGAACGAGCAAATTATACCAGAAACATATTTAAACGAAGCTATAAACACTTCACAAACCATTAATGAAGCCTATGGCTACATGTGGTGGCTTAACGGAAAAGCGAGTTACCATTTGCCGCAAACCCAATTTGAGTTTAGTGGCGAACTTATACCCAATGCCCCAGACGACATGTTTGCTGGCTTGGGTAAAAATGACCAAAAACTTTATATCATACCAAGCAAAGAGCTAGTTATTGTTAGAATGGGAGATGCTGCTAGCGAAGAGAATTTTGCACTTTCTACTTTTGATGATGAATTGTGGGAGAAAATTAATGCATTGATAGATTAATTTAAAAATTCCCAAAGCCTTTCTCTTTGAGTTTTTTTGATTTACAAACTAGTCTTTAATTTCTAAAAGCAATTCACTAACAGCCGCTTGCAATTGAGAATCTTTACCATTTAAAAAATCATTATATGGTAATTTAACTTCAATATCTGGATTAACCTGTAAATTTTCAGTAGGCCTACCTTCTGCACCAATAGTTGCAATCATTGGTATGCCAAAAACTATAGTTGGATCTATTTGACGTTCCCACCAAACTGCGGTACCAGTTCCTGGAACTGGCATTCCTACAAGTTTACCTATACCATTTTGTTTGTAGATATAAGGAAAAATATAAGCATCACTATAATTAGACTCACTCATAATGACAATGCTAGGCTTGGTCCAACGTGTTAAAGACTCACCTCCTTTTAGCAAATTACCTTGAGGTGCTAATTTTAAATATAGAGTACCACTTAAAAACGTATTCAAATCATCATGAAGCCAGCCTCCCCCATTAAATCTTGTATCAACAACAAGGGCTTTTTTTTCTTTGTTTTTTCCCATAACATTGTCATAAACCTCTCTAAAACTGCCATCATCCATACTTTTAACATGTACATAACCTAATTTACCTCCACTTAGAGAATCTACTTTATGTTCCATTATTTTCACCCAACGCTTATACATTAATCTTGTTTGAGTTCTCTTAGATACTGGTTTAGTTTTTTCTTCAAATATTACATTCCCATCCGTGAGAGTTAACAGTATGTTTTTATTTGTAATGTTATTTAAATATTTATTCCAATTGTCATCAGCTTTTACTTCCTTATTATTAATTTTTAAAATAACATCACCTCTCTTAACCTTACTATTAGCAGTATCTAATGGCCCTCCTGAAAGAACTTCACTGATTTTAATTCCTTTACCTGTGTATTTCTCATCAAACAACAAACCTAATGAAGCTGTTATATCTCCATTTTTAGCTCTATGTGTATATCTTCCTCCTGTATGAGAAGCATTAAGCTCTCCTAGAAGTTCACTCAACAATTGCTGAAAGTCATAGTTATTGTTAATATGTGGTAAAAACTTAGCATACTCATCATGATACATTTTCCAATCAATACCATGAAGGTTTGGATCATAAAACTTCTCCTTTACTTGACGCCATGCATGTTCAAAAATATATTGACGTTCTCCAGAAGGGTCCAACACCATATCTCCTTCAATTTTAACTCCTGTAATTTTCCCACTCTCAGCATCAACTTTAACAAGTTTTCCTTTATTACTTAAAAACAATATTTTATCATCATCACTTATTTGAATGCCACTAGGCGACCCTCCTAATTTTGCTAAAATTTTAGTTTTCTTTGTTCTAGGTTCTGTAACCCAGACATCATATCCCTTTTCAAATTTAGATAAATAGAATAATTTGCTAGCATCTTTATTAAGCGCATAACCACTTATATGCGAACTATTTATTGTCAATTTAACTTTACGGTAATCTAAATTATTTAAATTTATTTTTAAATTTTCTACCTTCTTATCTATTTTGTTCTTTTTGTCTTTTTTAACATCATTTTCATTTTCCTCTAAATCTTTTTTATCCTTCTCCTCCTGCTCCTTAAACAAGTCATATTCCTCTTTACTTAGGTTGTAGGTATCAAAAGCCTTTTGGTCAAAGAAAACAGCATATATATCGCTCTCACTACTTCCGTTAACAGCAAGCGATTTCTCACCATCACGCGAACTTTTATAAACCATCATTTTCCCATCTAGAGCCCATGTTGCACCACTTTCTCCAAAACCACTATTTACCGGATATATAAATTCACCTGTTCCATCTGCTTTTAATAAGGCAGTATTAGTGTCAAATCCATATCCCTTTTGATCAGAAACAAAAAGCCACTTACTATCAGGACTCCATTGAAATCCCCAGTCTCCATCTGAATAAGAATAATTATGTCCTTCTGGCAATACTGTAACTTCTTTCTTTGATTCTAAATCTAATACCTTTAAAATATTCCTATCTTTAACATAGGCTACTTTTTTCCCATCAGGTGAAAATTCAGGCTGATATTCTTCAGACATAGTAGCTATTAATGGCTCAATTTTTATAATTGTGCTTACATAAAAATAAGTTTCTTCTGGACGCAAAATTGTTGCTTTATAAATATCCCAACTTGTATCATTCTCGCCAGAAAACAACAAGGTTTTACCATCTGGAGACCAATTAATCATACGTTCTTGTTGTGGTGTATTAGTAATACGTTTAGTTCTTGAATCGTCTACACCAGTAACAAAAACTTCTCCTCTATTAACAAAGGCTATTTCTTTACCATTTGGGCTAACTTTAAATTCACTTACATCACTAATATCAATATTTTTAAAAGTTTCGTATGCAGAATCATCTCTAACTTTAATTGAAAGTTTTTTAGGCTCACTTCCTTCTGATATGGTATAAATATCTCCTTTCCAAGAGAAAGCCATTGTGTTATCCTTTGCTATACTTAAATGCCTAACTGGAAAGTCTTTAAAATTAGTTAAAGCCATTTCATTGTTTGTTTCCAATGCTCTTTTATATAAGTTCTGAGTCCCACTTTTTTCATTAAGATAAAAAACAGATGAGCCATCGTTATTAAAAACAGGCTCTCTATCTTCTCCTTTAAAATCAGAAATTTGTTTGTAGGTGTTATTTTTTATATCAAAAATCCAAATATCGCGGGTAACAGAAGACGTATGATGTTTTCTAAAATCATCTTCATATCCTTTTCTGTCTTGAAATATTATTTTAGTTCCATCATTGTTATAGTGTGCACTTTCAGCTCCAGCTGCAGAAACTAAAATAGGTCTTCCTCCTAGAACTGGGATATTATAGAGATTAAGAAACAATCTAGGAGATGGAAAACGAACACTTGATGCTGGTGCATCTCTTCCACTTCCAAAAAGAACGTATTTGTTATCTATTGTAAAGTCATAAGGAAAATCATTAGCACTATTATAGGTTAGTCTTGTTGGTTTACCTCCTTGAGCAGACATTGTATAGACATCAAAATTACCATAACGATCACTTGCAAAAGCAATGGTTTTTCCATCATGACTCCAAACCGGGTATCCATCATACGCATCCCCAGTAGTTATTGCTACAGCATTACCTCCATTTGCATCAACAGAATACAAATTACCGTGATAGCTAAACACAATAGTTGAACCATCGGGGGAAATACTTGGATACCTCAGCCAATACGCATCATTTTGACCATTGATGCTTAAATAATTGAGAGCTATTAAAACAAGAATAAAATATTTTTTCATCTTTATATTTTAAGTATTGATTGTGATTTTTACTTGAAAATCTTATAATAATTTAAAAAAGTTAAATTAAATGGTGTGCGTCTGAGTGTTTATTATAAAGCATGAAAGAGAATGTTTTTTTGGACTCGTTGTAAAACAAAAAATTTACTTAAAAAAAGAATCTACAAATTCATATTTATTGAATACTTGTAAATCTTCAATTCCTTCGCCAACACCAATATACTTTACTGGAATTTGAAATTGATCTGAGATACCAATTACTACGCCTCCCTTAGCAGTTCCATCTAATTTAGTAACTGCTAAAGATGTTACTTCGGTAGCTGCAGTAAATTGTTTAGCTTGTTCAAAAGCGTTTTGTCCTGTAGAGCCGTCAAGTACTAATAAAACATCATTTGGAGTATCATCTACTACCTTTTGCATTACCCGTTTAACTTTAGTAAGCTCATTCATTAAATTTACTTTGTTATGCAACCGTCCTGCTGTATCAATTATAACCACATCGGCATCTTGTTTTACAGCACTTTGTAAGGTATCAAAAGCAACAGAAGCAGGATCACTCCCCATACTTTGTTTTATTATAGGGACATCTACTCTATCTGCCCAAACTTGTAGTTGATCTATGGCTGCTGCTCTAAAAGTATCTGCAGCACCTAAAACCACTTTTAACCCTTGCTTTTTAAATTGATATGCTAATTTACCAATAGTAGTTGTTTTACCTACTCCGTTAACTCCTACAACCATAATAACGTATGGTTTTTTATCTTGAGGAACTGTAAATTCTGTTTCTTCACCAATATTGGTTTCACTTAACAAACCAGCTATTTCTTCTCTTAGAATTTGATTAAGTTCATCTGTACCTAAATATTTATCTTTGGCTACACGTGCTTCAATGCGCTCAATAACTTTTAAAGTGGTATTTACACCAACGTCACTAGTTACAAGAACTTCTTCTAAGTTATCTAAAACCTCATCATCTACTTTAGATTTTCCTGCTACTGCTTTACTTAATTTACCAAAAAAACTTGTTTTAGATTTTTCTAAACCTTTATCTAGTGTTTCTTTTTTATCTGAAGAAAATATTTTTTTAAAAAGACTCATTACTTTAAAACCTTAAGTTGTTAATTGCGTTAGGGATTGAGGCATTTGTTGAAGCTCTCCCAATTGTAAATTGGGAAGCGACTGCCGAAAGCCCGACCACGCCAATAGCGTGGTAACGCCCAAATATATATTACAAATACTTAACCATATTTTTTATTCTGCCATATTAGCAGATAATCTCTCAAATATAAACATAAAAAAACTGCTTTCTAAAATTAGAAAGCAGTTTGTATATTTTAAGAAAAGCTTGTGTTTACTTTTTATTTAAAAAGTCATTAACTTGGTCTGGAGCCATAATAGACTCTACAAACATGTAAGCTCCTGTTTTAGGCGATTTAACCATTTTTATGGCTTTTGTTAACCTTTTTGATCCGGTTTGTAACGTTGCTACTGATTTTTTTGCCATGACTTTATTATTTTATCTCTTTATGAACTGTCATACGCTTTAGGATAGGATTGAATTTTTTAATCTCCATTCTATCTGGCGTATTCTTTTTATTTTTTGTTGTAATGTATCTTGAAGTTCCTGGTTGCCCAGAAGCTTTATGTTCAGTACATTCTAATATTACCTGAATTCTGTTGCCTTTCTTTGCCATTTCTTAATACTTTTAAATACAGCTATTATTTTAAAAATCCTTTAGCTTTAGCTTCTTTAATTGCTGCAGAAATTCCTATTCTATTAATAGTTTTTAAAGCAGATGTAGAAACTTTTAAAGTTATCCATTTATCTTCTTCTGGTATGTAAAAACGTTTCTTAACTAAGTTAGCGTTAAATCTGCGCTTAGTTCTATTTAATGCGTGAGACACGTTGTTACCAACCATTGCCTTTTTCCCTGTAAGTTCACAAACTCTTGACATTATATATAACTTTAATTTTTTTATTGCTTAAAATCGAGGTGCAAATATACAAATTCTTTAGATTATGACAATCTAAATTGTATCAATTTTTAAAAATTTCTTTTAGCAGCATTTCTAAGGCTTTGTTTACTGCTTTATTTATTACTTTTATACGGTGATTTCCTAAAGAAAATTTTTCTGAAAAAACGCCATCTTTACTAGCTATAGCAATATACACGGTGCCAACATCTGCATCTGACTCGCCTTTTGTAGGACCTGCATTACCAGTTGTAGCCACTGCAAAATCTGAATTAAATAATTTTAAAGCATTGCTTGCCATAGACTCTGCAACTTGCCCGCTTACCACCGAATGTTCCCGAATAACTTCTGAAGAAACACCTAACACATTCACTTTTGATTCTGTAGAATAGGTTACTACACCACCGTTAAAATAAGCCGATGCTCCAGAGTGTTTTGTGAACTGACCTGCTAAAGTTCCGCCTGTACAGCTTTCTGCTATGGCTAAAGTTTTTCCTGTTTTTGTTAGTTGTTTTGCTATAATAATTTCAACCGAGCCTTCTTCATCTTCAAAACCAAAAAACTTATCTTTAATTAATGGTAATAGTTTTTTTACCTCTGCATCTACTTTAACTTCAATATCTTCTTTATTAGCCCCCTTTGCAGATAAACGTAGTCTTACCTTACCTAAATTAGGTAAGTAGGCTAGTTTTATATTTGGTGGTAAAGCGTCTTCCCAGTCTTCAATTCTAGCTGCTAAAGCACTCTCGCCAATACCATATACTAGAAGTGTTTTGTGTAGTATATAAGGAAAGTTGTATTTTTCTTTTAGCTTAGGCACCACTTCGTTTTCCATTAAAGCATCCATTTCATAAGGAACTCCTGGAAGTGAAATAAACGTTTTGTTTCCTTTATCAAACCACATACCTGGAGCGGTACCTAGTTTATTCATTAATACTTTAGATTTTGATGGTACTAAAGCTTGATCTTTATTTACTTGAAGTATTTTATCACTTACATTGGTTGCCCAAAGTTCTTCTATGTTTTGTAAAACAGCTTGATTTTTAACTAAGGTATCATTGAAATATTCTGCTATAGTTTTCTTGGTAATATCATCTTTTGTAGGCCCTAAACCTCCTGTAAGTATAATGATATCCGAATACTTTTCAGCATCTTTTAAAGCCTTTAAAATATGGTTTTTATCATCTTGAACTGAGGTTACTTGATAAATAGAAACACCTATTTTATTGAGTTGCTTTGCTATATCAGCAGAATTAGTGTCAATTACCTGACCTATTAGGAGTTCATCGCCAATGGTAATTATCTCTGCTTGCATTCATTATAATTTAAAATCTGACTTTATCTCTACCAATGCTTTTTCTACAGCATTAACAACTATTTCTAATTGTGGTGTAATATCTTCTCCTTTTTTAGTAAACTTACCCCAATCTTGTACTTCTATTAAGGTATCTAAAACACCTAACTCAAATAAATCTACTGTTGGTTTCATTTTATGTGCAGCTTGATAAGCTTCTGTGTAATCTTCTGCTGCAACAGCTTTTTTTAATCGCTCTAAATCTGGTTCCACCTCTTCTAAAAAAGCTTCTGCTAAGCTCTTTATAAAATCTTCATCGTTATCTGCTAGCTCGCGTACCCTAAATAATTTGTAATGTTGTTCCATTATTTTATTGTTACTGAAAACATTTCTGTGTTTCCTATAAATCCTATTAATTTATCATTAGGAATTACTCTACCAACACCGGCAGGAGTTCCTGTAAATATAATATCTCCTATCTTTAATGTAAAATATTTTGAGACATATTCTATTATTTCATCAATTTTCCAAAGCATGTGGCTTGTATTTCCTTTTTGAACAATTTTATCGTTCTTTTTTAAAGAAAATTCAATGCTATTAATATCTCCTAGCTCTTCTTTGGGTATCCATTTTCCAACCACAGCTGCTCCGTCAAATGCTTTTGCTTTTTCCCAAGGCAAGCCCTTTGCTTTTAATTTACTTTGTAAATCTCTGGCTGTAAAGTCTATTCCTAGCCCAATTTCATTGTAATATTTGTGAGCAAATTTTTTATCTATATACTTACCTATTCTATTAATTTTTACTAGAACTTCTACCTCATGATGGATATCATTTGAAAAATCTGGGATAAAAAAGGGTTGTTTTTTTAATAAAATGGCAGAGTCTGGCTTTTGAAAAATTACTGGTTCTGATGGTTTTTCGTTTTCCAATTCTTCAATATGCTCTGTATAATTACGACCAATACAAATTAGTTTCATTTAATTTTAAAACAGTTTATTATTGAAACCTCTAAGTTTAATGTTGGTTAATACTTTTTTTGTATATAGCGGAAAGTCTGCATTTAACAGCCACCCAAAATACCCGGGTTCTTTTTCTAATACTTCTGTTACCAACTTTCCTTTGTGTTTACCAAATGCAAAGCACTCTTCGCCATCTTTATTATAAGCAATAAAACCTGCAAAATCTGCAAATTTTTTTCTGGAACTAAATTCTGCTAAAAACTTGGTGTCGTTCTCTAGTTCATCGTACTTTTCTATTTGTGCTTTTAACACTTCGTATGTTGCATTTGTATCGGCTTCAGCACTATGGGCATCATCTAAACTTTTATTACAATAAAATTTATAGGCAGCACTTAGTGTACGCTGTTCCATTTTATGGAATATGGTTTGCACATCTATGGCTTGACGGTTTTTCATATCGAAATCTATATCGGCTCTTAACATTTCTTCAGCTAGTAATGGGATATCAAATCGGTTAGAATTGAATCCTCCTAAATCTGAGTCTTTTATCATGTTATAGATTTCTTTGGCTAATTCTTTAAAAGTGGGCTTATCTGCAACGTCTTCATCTGAAATACCATGAATAGCGGTAACCTCTTTAGGAATAGGCATTTCTGGATTTACTAACCATGTTTTGCTTTCTTCCTTCCCGTTAGGATGTACTTTAAGAATGGATATTTCTACTATCCTATCATTTGTTATATTGATTCCTGTTGTTTCTAAATCGAAAAAACAAATGGGTTTTGTTAGGTTTAACTGCATGTTTTGTTAATTAATTTTCATTTTATTAAAATAAGTATTTCTATAAGCATTCCATTTTTTTTCATTAAACAGCTCTTTATTATCAATATTTTGTGAACCTATACTAACAAAAAACTCGCCGTTAGGTTTTAAAATTAATTGTCTGAACCAATAATTTTTATATTTAAAAAGTTTTTTAATAAGATGGCCATAATCTTTATGCCATTGAACTTTTAGATTGTTTAAATCTAGTCCTTTATTATATCCATAAAAAAACACAGGCTCTACCTGTTTAAACCTCTTATACTTTTTAAAATTAAAACGCATTATTTTATTAAAACTCTTGTAACTATATTTAACCTCATGATATTTAGCTTTTTTGTATGGTCTTACATCAAAATACCATCCAGTTTTTTTAGAAATCCCCATAACTTCTCCTAAACTATCTCTAAAAATAAGATAATCTCTTTTTGGAAATTCATTTCGAGAAATTAGTGTGTCTTTATAATATATCAATAAAGTTTTAAGAGTATCAATATTATTTCTCGAGCTCAACATTTTAAACAGTTGAGATTTCAAATTAGGACTAAGTTTTCCAAACACATAATTAGGAATCAATTCTTGAACTACCAATGTATCTGTAGAATACCTAACTCCACCATAAAATTTAGAACGTAATTTATCTTTAAAACTAACCTTATCTATTTCTTTATCATCAATATCAAAGTACAAAGTATCTACTTGTGAAAAACAATTGAACGAGAAAAATTGAATGAAGGCACAACCACATAAAACTAATATGTTTTTAGTTATCATTTTCATTTATTTTTAAACTAATTTCAATTTCTTCACAAAAAACGCATCTTAATAAAGTTAGTTAAAATATTTCCTATTTTTAATGAACTACACTTCTCTATTCACATCCCAAGCTTCTAAATAGTCTTTTACCGCCTTTACAAACATACCTCCTAACGCGCCATTTACTACACGATGATCATAAGAATGTGATAAAAACATTTTATAACGAATACCTATAAAATCGCCTTCGTTGGTTTCAATAACTGCTGGTACTTTTCTAATAGCTCCTAAAGCTAAAATGCCTACTTGGGGCTGATTTATAATTGGAGTCCCCATAATACTACCAAAGGAACCTACGTTTGTTACAGTATACGTACCATCTTGAATATCATCTGGATTTAATTGATTATTTCTTGCTCTAGCAGCTAAATCGTTAACCTGTTTGGTCATTCCTACTAAATTTAACTGATCTGCATTTTTAATTACAGGCACTATTAAATTACCATCTGGTAGAGCTGCTGCCATACCCAAATTGATGTTTTTCTTTTTTATGATAGTATCACCTTGCACTGAGATATTCATCATAGGATAATCTCGCAATGCTTTGGCTATTACCTCCATAAAAATTGGGGTGAAGGTTAATTTTTCACCTTCACGTTTTTCAAAATCATTTTTCACTTTATTTCTCCAATTCCAAATTTTGGTTACATCGGCTTCTATAAAACTTTGAACGTGTGCTGATGTTTGAATTGACTCCACCATATGATGCGCTATAAGTTTACCCATGCGTGTCATTTCAATAATTTCATCTTCCCCACTAGGAATAACAGGTGGTGTAGCTACAACTTTTGGGGTATCCTCTACTTTTATTTTAGGTTGTGGTGCGTTTTCTTTTACTATTTGAGGTTCTAGTTTTGCTCCTCTGTTTTCAACATAGGCTAAAATATCATTTTTGGTAACTCTTCCATCTTTCCCCGTTCCTGAAATGGCATCTAATTCTTGTTGAGAAATGCCTTCCTGTTTTGCTATATTTTTAACCAAAGGTGAATAAAACCGATTACTACTAGAAACAACTGGAGTTACGGTTTCTTTAGCTACTGTAATGGTTTCTTCAATTTGTTCTATAGTTTCTGGTTCAACCTCTTCAACTTCAGGCTCTAAAGTTGGTTCATTTTCGCCTTCAGTTTCTATAACAGCAATAACTTGCCCTACTTGCACAACATCATCTACATTAAAAAACTTTTCAACCAAAACTCCTTCTACTTCACTTGGCACTTCGCTATCCACCTTATCTGTAGCAATTTCAACAATAGGCTCATCTAACTCTATTGTTTCTCCAACTTCTTTTAACCAAGATGTTATAGTTGCTTCTGCAACACTTTCTCCCATTTTTGGTAACTTAAGTTCAAATTTTGCCATATCTATAATGTAATAGTTCTGTTTTAATTTTTGCTTGCAAAATTAACGAAAATGCAACGATTTTTGTTAATTATTTATAACAAATATAAACGGCATTGTATTAATCTATAAGCTAAAAAGTAATGACCTCTCCTCTACTTATTGCGTTGTCGCTTCCTAAAATAAATTTAGAATTATTAGGTAAAATTCTAAAGGTTAACTTTCTAACTACCGAAGCGTTTTGCATTATATTAATTATTTCCTTGTAGGATAAATAATTGGCATCTAGTATAATTTCTGTTGCCTTGTCATAATTACCTACTTTTTTTTCTAATGTGAGGTTATTATGTAATGAAGTCTTTAAACCTTTTATCATTTTATCTGAAATAAGCACATACTTATTTACTCGCTTAATTTTATGAATGGGTGTTTTTCTAAAAAAATACACAAACCATATTCCTATAAAAACAAACAAATCAAATAAAACATTCTTTTTAAAATGCTTCTGGTAGAATATTTGCATAGCTCCATAAAACCTACGCGCATAGTTTTTATCTTTTAAAGTACTTTCTCCTTTAAAGTGAACAACTGTAGTATTAGCAAAATAATAATTTTGATATCCGGATTTTAAAACCCTATAAGACAAATCAATATCTTCTCCGTACATAAAATAATCTTCATCAAAACCTCCAATATCTTTATAAACGCTTTTTTTCATTAACATAAAAGCGCCAACTAAAATATCTACCTTACCCGTTTCATTTTCGGTTAAATGGTTTGCATAGTACTTTTTAGAGTTACCCAACATTTTTTTATAGGCAGCACTTACATAGGGGATATTACGTTTACTTTCTGGTAAAAAGCGACCTACGCCATTAATTAGCTTACAACCAACTATACCTAACCTATCTATACTCTCACTAAACTTTAATAACTTTATAAAAGTGTCTTCGGCAACTACAGTATCTGGGTTTAAAATACAGATATACTCTCCTTTTGCCTTTTTCACACCAATATTATTCCCTTTAGAAAACCCAAAATTCTCTTTGTTTTCTATTAAAATAATATCTGGGAATAATTCTTTAACCATGGTACAGCTTTCATCTTCAGAATTATTATCAACCACAATTATTTCTGCGTCAATATTTGTAATGGCTTCTTTTACACTTTTTAAACAAAGCTCTAAAAAATGCCTAACGTTATAGTTTAGTATGACTACAGAAAGTTTCAAATAGAGAGACTATAGCTTTAAAGAGGTTTCAAAAGGAATTCTGTTAACAATACTTCGCCCAAGGGTAATTTCATCGGCATATTCAAGTTCATCTCCTACCGAAATCCCTCTAGCAATAGTTGATGTAACAATATTGTAATCTTGAATTTGCTTAAATATATAAAAATTAGTAGTATCTCCTTCCATTGTTGAGCTTAACGCAAAAATGAGTTCTTTTATTTTCCCGCTTTTAACTTTTTCAACCAAAGAATCTATGTTTAAATCATGCGGACCAATACCGTCCATAGGTGAAATTTTACCTCCTAACACATGATACAACCCTTTATAAGAGCTGGTATTTTCAATTGCCATAACATCTCGTATATCTTCTACCACACACACAATTTCTTCGTTTCGGTTTTTACTTGAACAAATTTCACACAACTCATCATCACTTATATTATGACAAGATTTGCAAAACTTAATCTCTTCTCTCATAGACTGTAATGCTTTTGTTAAAGCTAGAGTTTGCTCCTTTGGTTGGCGTAACATATGCAGTACTAAACGCAATGCAGTACGCTTACCCACTCCTGGTAATTGAGACATTTCATTAACAGCTTTTTCTAGTAATTTTGAAGAAAATTCCATGACCACGAAAATACAATATTATATGAATTGTTTACTAGAGTTTCTTCTTTTTAGTGGAATTTAGATTTTGAAACTTTTAATTTGTATTTTGAAAACCAAATAAATCATTAATATGAATGCCACTCAAATCCTTCTACTTATTGCTGCCTATTTTGGGGTGCTTTTAGTAATATCATACTTTACAGGGAAGAACGATAATAACGAAGATTTTTTTAAAGCCGGAAAGCAATCTCCTTGGTATTTAGTAGCTTTTGGAATGGTGGGCGCTTCACTATCTGGTGTTACTTTTATATCGGTTCCAGGGTGGATTGAAGGCTCCAAATTCAGCTATTTCCAAGTGGTTTTAGGCTATATGTTTGGTTACTTTATAGTTGCTTATGTTCTATTACCCATTTATTATAAATTGAATGTTACCTCTATTTATGAGTATTTACTACAACGTTTTGGTGTGGTTAGCCATAAAACAGGTGCTTTTTTCTTTTTTATATCTAGAGTGTTAGGAGCCGCTTTTAGGTTGTTTTTAGTTGCTATTGTATTACAGCAATTTGTTTTTAATGCGTGGCATGTTCCTTTTGAAATTACTGTTATCATCTCTATTTTACTCATTTGGATTTACACCAACAAAGGCGGTATAAAAACTATTGTTTGGACAGACACATTACAAACGCTGTTTATGATTTTAGCTGTAATACTCTCTATCTATTTTATTAATGATAGTTTAGGTTGGAGTTTTGGAGAGTTTTTAGCTTCTAATGAACTTAAAACCTATAATGAAATATTTATTACCGATAGTTTTTTAGAACGAAATCATTTTGTTAAATCGTTTTTAGGCGGTATGTTCATTACCATATGCATGACTGGTTTAGACCAAGATATGATGCAAAAAAACCTAACCTGTAAATCTTTAAAAGATGCTCAAAAAAATATGATTTCTTTCAGTGTTGTACTTGTTTTTGTTACATTTTTATTTATGCTTTTAGGGGCTTTACTATACATTTATGCCAACAAACACAATATAACCATTCCGCTTATGGATGGCAAACCAAAAACCGATTTACTTTTTCCTGAAATAGCGTTAAATAGCGGGTTAGGTATTACTTTATCAATAACCTTTATGCTCGGATTAATTGCTGCAGCATACAGTAGTGCAGATAGTGCTTTAACCTCATTAACTACTTCATTTTGTGTAGACTTTTTAAACATTGAACAAAAACCAAAAAAACAACAAAAACGAGTTAGAAAAAAGGCTCATATTGGCATGAGCATTTTATTAATAATTGTTATAATTATTTTTAAATATGTACTTAATAGCAATGTTATAGATAGTTTACTTACTGTTGCTGGCTACACCTATGGGCCACTACTTGGGTTATTTGCTTTTGGTATTTTTACAAAATACAAAGTTAAAGATCAATATGTTTGGGTAGTTGCTTTATCTTCAGTTGTTCTAATTACTATTATTGGAAACATCCCGCCAGAAAAATTGGGTGGTTATGTTTTAGGGTATGAATTACTACCTATAAATGGTTTAATAACCTTTATTGGTTTAATACTGATTAGTAGAAAGTAACACCAATGTACAAGCTGCTTCAAAATGAATATTGTTAGCTTTTAGTATTGAAAACAACTCTGGATTTTCTGTACCAGGATTAAAAATAACACGTTTAGGTTTTAAAGACACTATGTAATCATAATAATCTTTTTGCCTACTAGGGTTAAGATACAAAGTTACAGTGTGTATCTCTTTATAAGGCAACAACTCCGTATCAATTGTCACTCCAGATACTGTTCCTGTTTTCAATCCAAAAGCTACAACCTCAAAATTATTATCAACTAATCTTTGAATAGCATAATTAGAATATCTATTGGGTTTTAAAGAAGCTCCTAGCACTAAGGTTCTCTTATTCATTTGTTAAAATGGTGTTAAGGTTAAAAAAATTAGTAACATATTCTATTGTTCAGCGTCTTAAACTTAACAGAAATCAATCAAAAAACAATCAAATCAAATGAAAAACGTATTTTTCATGTGCTTTCTATTGCTTTCTATTATAGCAAAAGCGCATACAGATCCCGAAAAAAACATTGATAAAAAAGGGTCTATCTTCGGAACCGTATTAGACGCAACACTTAAACAACCCTTACCTTACGTAAATGTAATTATTAAAGACAACAATAATAACACTCTTACCGGTGGAATTACCTCTGATGACGGTACCTTTAAAATTGAAAAAATTGATAAAGGTAACATTACAGTAAACATTCAATATATAGGCTACAAAACATACATCAAAAATGTAACCCTTAAAAAAGGAAATTACAATGTAAATCTTGGGTCTATTTATTTAGAAGAAGAAGCCGAAAGCTTAGACGCCGTAACTGTAGTTGCAGAAGTTTCTACTATAGAACAAAAAGTAGACCGAAAGGTTATTACAATAGGTAAAGATCTTACCACTGCAGGTGCTACAGCTAGTGATATTATGAACAATCTACCATCTGTAAACGTAGACCAACAAACAGGAAACATTAGTCTTAGAGGAAACGAAAATGTTAGAGTTATGGTAGATGGAAAACTTAGTAATGTCCCCATTGCGCAGTTATTAAAACAAATACCTTCAACATCAATAAAATCTATTGAGCTTATTACCAACCCATCTGCAAAATACAATCCAGAAGGTATGAGCGGTATTATCAACATTAAATTGCATAAAAATACGCAAATAGGATTTAACGGAAACCTAAACGTTGGATTAACCAAAGAAATATTTGCAAAATTTAACAGCTCAATAGACATGAATTACCGCAACGGAAAATTTAATTTTTATGGTAATTACGGTAACAATATTGGTAAATATGACAACTTTGGATTTATTAATAGGTTAGATGACAATTCGCGTCAAGATTTTAAATTTGGTAATAATAACCAATCACATCTATACAAATTTGGTGTAGACTTTTACCTAAACGAAAAAAACACACTCTCTTTCTTTACCAATCAAAACTCATTTAATGGAGATGGTTTTGGCAATACCGTTATAACGTATCCAAGCACAACACAATGGCAATTGTTTAACAGTCTTTCAGAAAACCATTCTGGACAATATAACTTTGCCTATAAACATGAGTTTAATAATGAAGATGAAACCTTAGATATAGAAATAGATTATAATGACTTTACAAATGATGAAGACGCTAATTTTAGCTTTATAAACTTTACATTTCCAACAGACTATATGGATTTTGTTAACACTAATAGAGACCAAACAACCATAAATGTTGACTATGTAAAACCTTTAAACGAGGAATCTAAACTAGAACTAGGTGCAGAAGTGCGCTTATTTGGCACTGATGTTGATTATAACTCTACTGGACAAACTTATTCTGAACAAGGCAACCTTATTCCTACACCAAGTACAGATTTTGAATATAAAAGAGATATCTATTCTGCCTACGCTACTTACAGCAAGAGTTTTGAAAAATGGAGCTATCAAATTGGAGCTCGCTTAGAATCTGTAACCGAAGAAGCCAATGCATTGAGAATTTTTAATGATGGTACAACAGAAATAACTCCTTTTGAAAATGATTATTTCCAGGTCTATCCTTCAATATTTATAAGTTATAACGCTTCTGATAAAAACACCTATCAATTAAGTGCAAGTCGTCGTGTTGATAGACCAGGATTACAGCAAGTTAACCCTATTCGCGAGTGGAGTACCCCAAGAGTTTCATCTTTTGGAAATACAGAGTTAAAACCACAATTCACCAATTCTGTAGAAGCAAACTATACACGAAAATTAAACAAAGGTAGTATTACCGGAGGTGTGTTTTTTAGAATCATTGAAGATAACATTAACCGTTATGTACGTATAGACAGAACAGATGTAACCTCTGGAAATGTTATTTTATCATATGATAACTTTGATAACACAACCGCATACGGAATTGAACTTTCTAGCAATTACCGTCCAACAAAATGGTGGAGTGTAAACGGTAGTTTTGATTTGTTTTCTCAAGAACAAAGTGGTATAACAGAATATATAGATAATCCTGATATTCAAAATGCTACCATAGCAGACATTAAAACCAACGAAACCGTTGTTGATAATATAGTATGGAATTTAAGGCTTTTCAATAATTTTAGAGCTTCAAAAAAGCTTAGCTTCTCTTTGTTTTCAATGTATAGAGGAAAACAAAAAGGCATTCAATTTACTAGAAAACCCATGTTTATGCTAAATACAGGTATGCGTTATTCATTCTTAGAAGACCAAAGGGCTACATTTAGTTTTAACTATAGCGATATTTTTAATACTATGAATTTTGAATTTGATGGCACAAGTCCTTTCCCAAATCAAGGTCAGTTTAACTGGGAAAGCAATACATGGAATGTTGCTCTATCATACCGCTTTGGAGGTGGAAAATACAGAGCGTTAAAAAGAAAACAACGTGATGATAATACAAAACAAGAAAGCGGAGGCTTTTTATAAAAATGTATTTTAATAGCCTGCATAATAATTTATGGTTAGTGGTTAAATTAGGCTATTAAATAAGAAACCCCTTAGTTTTACAACTTTGGGGTTTTTATTAAAAAAAAAATTTAACTATCACACAATAAGCAAAATAACTTTACGTTAAACGTAATATACAATCTAGCCAAAAAGCGAAGAATAATTATTTAGAGTTAGTCGTCTTACACATTAAATTTCGTATCAAAGATTAGTATATATTCACTAAAAAAACTCGAAACTTAACAGTTTCGAGTTTTTTATTAAATGTTAAAAAGAGTTAAATGTTACAATGTTGTGCAATAAAATCAGGTTTTACACGTCTAATAATTATGATTCTTCAAATTAGTGTTAGTTGAAGTTGATTAATAGCTGAAAAACCCAAAACTTAAACGTTTTGGGTTTTTATATTTATTAAATCTAGTTTTTACCATTTAATAATCACACTTCCCCAAGTAAATCCACTACCAAACGCCGCTAAAACAACCGTATCTCCTTCTTTTATTTTTTCTTCTTCCCAAGCCTCTGTTAAAGCTATAATTATAGAAGCTGCCGTTGTGTTTCCGTATTTTTGAATATTATTAAACACTTGGTCATCACGTAACCCAAATTTCTTTTGAATAAATTGAGAAATACGCAAATTAGCCTGATGCGGAATTAACATATCTATATCTTCTTTTTTAAGGTTATTGGCTACTAAACCTTCCATTATAACTTCACTAAAACGCACCACAGCATGTTTAAATACAAAAGTGCCGTTCATGTATGGGTAATATGAGGTATCATCAGGGTCATTAGCTTCTAAAATTTCTGGCACCCAATGTTTAATACTTGGGCCTAAAACGGTAAGTTCTTCGGCATATTTTCCTTCAGAATGTAAATGTGATGATAAAATACCTTTGGTGTTATCTTCTGTTCTGCTTAAAACAGCAGCTCCTGCTCCATCACCAAATATAACCGTTACACCACGTCCTCTAGTAGATTTTTCCAATCCTCCTGAATGATATTCAGAGCCAATAACCAAAACATTTTTATACATTCCTGTTTTAATGAATTGGTCTGCAACTGACATGGCATAAACAAAACCAGAGCACTGATTTCTTATATCTAAAGCGCCTACAGTTTTCATATCTAACATATCTTGAATTTGCACACCACAACCTGGGAAATAATAATCTGGACTCAAGGTTGCAAACACAATAAAATCTATATCATCTTTAGTTAAACCAGCACGTTCAATAGCAATTTTTGCTGCTTTTGCCCCCATAACAGCAGAAGTATCTTCTGTTCCTTCCTTTATCCAACGTCTTTCTTTTATTCCTGTTCTTTCTTGTATCCATTCATCATTAGTGTCCATCATTTTAGATAAATCATCATTGGTTACCACATTATCTGGTAGATACTTTCCAAGACCTGTTATTTTAGAATTATACATAGCTATCTAGTTTAGGTTATCAAAGTACAATAACTGTTTTTAAATTCCAATTATACAATAAAAATGTATTTTTTTATAAGTTGTGTCAGTTTGTCACTTTTTTATCCTTGGTATTTTTTTTGACTATTAGAGAATTGTAATAATAAATAGATAAAACAGATATATCATGACAAAAGGAAATATTAATGTTTCGGTAGAGAATATCTTTCCTCTCATTAAAAAATTCTTATACAGCGATCACGAAATCTTTTTACGTGAGTTAATAAGTAATGCTACAGATGCTACTTTAAAGCTAAAACACCTTACCAATATTGGAGAAGCTAAAGTTGAGTATGGCAACCCAAAAATTGAAGTTAGAATTGATAAAGATGCCAAAAAACTTCATATTATAGATCAAGGTTTAGGTATGACTGCCGAAGAGGTTGAAAAATACATCAATGAAGTTGCCTTTTCTGGAGCTGAAGAGTTTTTAGACAAATACAAAGATTCTGCTAAAGATTCTGGTATTATTGGTCATTTTGGTTTAGGATTTTACTCTGCCTTTATGGTAGCCGATAAAGTAGAAATTATCACTAAATCTTATAAAGATGAACCTGCTGCACATTGGACTTGCGATGGATCGCCAGAATTTACCTTAGAACCCGCAGATAAAACAGAAAGAGGTACCGAAATAATTTTACATATTTCTGAAGATGAAAAAGAATTTCTTGAAGACAGCAGAATACGTGAATTATTAACCAAATACAATAAGTTCATGCCTGTGCCAATTAAATTTGGTAATAAAGAAATTAACGACCCTGAGCATGAACCTAAAACAATTAAAGATAAAGACGGTAAAGAAACAAAAGAACCGCATAGAAAAATTACTGTTGATGACATTATTAACAACCCAGAACCTGCATGGACAAAACAGCCTGCAGATTTAAAAGAAGAAGATTATAAAAATTTCTACAGAGAACTGTACCCTATGCAGTTTGAGGAGCCGTTATTCAACATTCATTTAAATGTTGATTATCCGTTCAACTTAACGGGAATTCTATATTTCCCTAAAATGACCAACGATTTAAACATTCAAAAAGATAAAATTCAACTTTATCAAAATCAGGTTTTTGTAACTGATAATGTTGAAGGTATTGTACCAGAATTTTTAACCATGTTACGTGGGGTAATAGATTCTCCAGATATTCCTTTAAACGTATCACGTTCTTATTTACAAGCCGATGGTGCAGTTAAAAAGATTTCATCTTATATTACCAGAAAAGTAGCCGATAAATTAAAATCGTTATTCAACAATAATCGTGAAGATTTTGAAGCCAAATGGAATGACATTAAAGTAGTTATTGAATACGGTATGCTTTCTGAAGAAAAATTCTTTGAAAAAGCTGAAGCTTTTGCTTTGTACCCAACCGTTGATGGTAAATACTACACTTACGAAGAATTATATAATAAAATTAAAGCTAACCAAACTGATAAAGATGACAAACTAGTTATTCTTTATGCAGCCGATAAAGATGCTCAACACAGCTATATTGAAGCTGCTAAAGCTAAAGGTTACGAAGTGTTATTATTAGATTCTCCAATTGTTTCGCACTTAATTCAAAAGCTAGAAACTACCAAAGAAAACATTTCGTTTGCTCGTGTTGATGGCGACCATATTGACAATTTAATTAAGAAAGATGACACCACCATTTCTAAATTAGATGAAGACCAAAAGAAATCTTTAGATGAGCTTTTAAAAGAAGTGATTCCATCAGAAAAATTCATGGTTCAATTAGAGGCTATGGATAGTGAAGCAAGTCCATTCATTATAACACAACCAGAATTTATGCGCAGAATGAAAGAAATGCAAGCTACTGGTGGCGGAGGCATGTTTGGTATGGGTAATATGCCAGAAATGTACAACTTGGTAGTTAACACTAACCACGATTTAATAAGTGAAATTCTAAACACAAAAACACGTAAAAAGCAAGAGCGTTTAATAAACCAAAGTTTAGATTTAGCACGCTTATCTCAAGGTTTACTAAAAGGTGAAGAACTTACAAACTTTATTAAGCGTAGTTATGATATGATAAAGTAAAGGCTTTATTATACTGACCCTGTCAGTATTCTATATATATTCTAAACCATTTTGCTAAAAGCAAGATGGTTTTTTTTATTATTTTTAATACATGAAAATTCTATCCACTAATATTGCTAAACCAAAAACTTTTATTTGGAACGATAAAAAAGTAACCACGGGTATTTACAAAATACCAACAAATACACCTATTTATTTAGGCAAATATGATGTTAAAGATGATACTGTAATTGATAGAAAATATCATGGCGGTAAGTTTAAAGCGTGTTATCTGTTTTCTAAAAACCACTACCAATACTGGAAAAATTTATACCCAAATTTAAATTGGAACTGGGGTATGTTTGGTGAAAACATAACAGTAAATGGACTAAATGAAGATGACATTTTTATTGGAGATATTTATAAAGTTGGTGAAGCCTTAGTACAAATTACCCAACCTCGTGAACCTTGTTTTAAGTTTGGTTATAAGTTTGGCTCACAAGACGTATTAAAACAGTTTATTAATTATGGCTACCCTGGTACCTATATTAAAGTTTTAGAAGAAGGTTTTGTAAAAATTAATGATGAATTCACTCTTATTGAACGCCCCCATAAAAGCATTACAACTGCTCAACTATTTCGGTTAATATTTGCCAAAGAAAAAGATAAAAACCTTGTTAAATTAATTATAAATAATGAAGCCTTACCACAAAAGAAAAGAGATAAATTAAAAGCTTTTCTATAAAATTTTAAAAGAAATAAGGAATTTACACTATTTCATTAAAAAATCTGTTATATATTACGAACCACGATATAATTATCATAAAAATGTCTTTACTAACACTTATTACTCTAATTTATAAATGAATTTCACCAATCCGTTAGTTTACGGCATACCCTGTTTTTTAGGACTTATTCTAGTTGAACTTACATATAGCAAAACACATAAAAACAAAGACCTTTATAATTGGAAAGACCTAGGTTCTAGTCTGTTTATGGGCATAGGCTCGGTGGTTTTAGCACCATTAATAAAAACCATTTCTGCCATAATTATTTTTAATTATTTATATGAGCTATGTAACCCAATGGTTAATGGTGTTAGAACAAACATTCTAGGTTATGAATCTTTTGGTTACGCATGGTATGTTTGGATAGCTTGCCAGTTTTTAGATGATTTTACTTATTATTGGTTTCACCGCCAAAACCATATGATTAGGTTTTTATGGGCTGCTCATATAGTTCACCACTCATCAGATAATTATAACTTAGGTACTGCTGTACGTAACGGTTGGTTTACCATTTTATACAAACCATTATTTTATATGTGGTTGCCTGCTATAGGGTTTCCTCCAGAAATGGTTGTTGTTTGCTTGGGTATTGAAGCCCTCTGGCAATTTCAGCTACACTCTGTGTATATTCCCAAAATGGGTTTTATTGAAAAAATATTGAATACCCACACCATGCACCAAGTCCATCATGCCAAAAACATAGAATATATGGATAAAAATCACGGTGGTTTTTTAAACATTTTTGATAAAATATTTGGAACATGGAAAGAACTAGATGAAAATATTGATATAGAATTTGGAGTTACCAAACCACCAAATTCATATAACCCACTAATTATTTTAACACACGAATACAAAGACATTTGGAATGATATGAAAAAGAGCCCTAATCTTTATCATAAATTCATGTATGCCTTTGGCCCACCAGGTTGGAGTCATGATGGCAGTACTTTAACCATTAAACAAATGCGCAAAGAAATGGCTAAAAACAAAGAAGCATCATATGCTTAATAATTAAAAAAACTTTGTTCACTCTAAAATTACTCCATTCTCAAGTTAGTTTATTGTAGAAAAGCTTAAAAACCTGTTTTTTTTAGCAAAAGCAGGTTTTATTCTATAGGAAAATCAAAATAAGTATTAGGGAATGGTTCATTTTTTAATGTAAAATGCCACCACTCCTTAAAGTAATTCTTAAATCCATATTTTTTCATCACATTTTGCAGAAGTTGCCTGTTGGCTTTTTGCTCATCTGTGATTTGCTCATAGTTAACCCAAGACTGTTTACCAAAGAAATCAAAAACGCTCCCCATATCAATTGGTTCTCCTGTATTAGCATCTATAATAGTTAAATCTACAGTACTTCCTTTGCTATGTCCAGATCTTACAGCAATGTATTCTTCTCTAAATAAATCTATTTTTTTTACATCTGGGTAAAATATAGACTTATTAATAGTATCATCTAACTTTTTAGCCCATTTAATAAAATGATTAACTGCAGATTGTGGTCTATAACCATCAAATACTTTTAAGCACAAATTATTATTCTGCAAATATTCATGTACCCTTTTTAAAGCTAAAGCTGTTTCTTCTGTTAAAATTAATTTATTTGCGTTGTAACCATCAATACGGGTTCCTACAAAATTATTTTCAGTATAATAACGTAACTCTACTTCTAAATCTGGTATAATGTCATTAACATATACAAAACCTTTAGGCAGTTGTCCAAAAGTATTTAAAACACCCAGAAATATAAGCAGTTTAATAAATGATTTCATGAACATAAATTTAGATAAAAATAATTAGAAGAAAATCTAAAGCACAAAAAAACCGAGTTCCCTCAAACTCGGTCTCTTCTTAATTTGCTTTGTTATTACGCAGTAGATTTAGGGTCTCTATATCAACAACATAATGCAAATATTAATTAATTAATCCATTGAACTAAAAAGTATGTTATTTAGTACTCTTCAAATGTAAAATTATATTTCAATTTACACGACAAAAAACATTTATAATCGATGAAATGCATTAAATTTTAACAAAATAGGTTTAAATTAAGTATTTAATCGATGAAATACATTAAATTTATTTTAAACAAATAAAAAAAAGCATCTTTTAAAGATGCTTTTTTTACTAACTAACCAACCAAAAATATGAATTACAATTACTAGTTTAAAGTAACCACTCAATAAACTTCTTGTAACTGAATGTTGTTATTTATAACACAATCATCATGCCAAACTACAAATAACCCTTCGTTTATTTTATTTATATTGCGTTATATTATTAAAAATTCTATTAAATGAATAACCAACCTTTGTTTACAGATGATACTATAGTTTTTGGGCTATTAATGCTAACTTTAGGCTTTGTTTTTTATACATCATCAAGTGAAAATTCTTTTTGGAAAAAATTCTACAAGTATATACCCGCGTTATTAATGGCTTACATGCTTCCTGGAGCATTAACCACTTTTGGTATTATTGCTCCAGAATGGACATCTATAAGTGATACTGGTGCTGTAACAAAACACAAATCTCAAGCATACTATGTGGCTAGTAGGTTTTTATTACCAGCTGCTTTAGTTTTAATGACACTAAGTATAGATTTAAAAGCTATTTATAATCTAGGTTCTAAAGCTCTAATAATGTTTTTAACAGGCACTGTGGGTGTTATTATTGGTGGTCCTATTGCTATTCTTATAATTTCTATGATTTCTCCTGAAACAGTTGGTGGAGCAGGTCCTGATGCCGTATGGCGTGGTTTGGCCACTTTAGCTGGTAGTTGGATTGGAGGTGGCGCTAATCAAGCAGCAATGCTAGAAATTTATAAGTTTAATACTGATAATTACGCAGGTATGGTCATTGTTGATATTGTTGTTGCCAATATTTGGATGGCAATTTTATTATTAGGAATAGGAAAATCAGAAAAAATTGATAAGTGGTTAAAGGCCGATAATTCAGCCATAGAAGCACTTAAAGTAAAAGTGTCTTCTTATGCAGATAAAATATCAAGAAATCCATCATTAAGCGATTTTATGGTTATTCTAGGTATAGCCTTTACCGTTGTTGGTATTGCCCATTTTGGCGCTAATAATATTTCAGAATTTTTATCTTCTAATTTTGAATCGGTTAGAGACAAATCATCTGCTATGTCTTCTTTTGGTTCACAGTTTTTCTGGATGATAACTATTGCAACGGCACTTGGAATTCTACTTTCATTTACAAAACTTAGACAATATGAAGGTGCTGGAGCTAGTAAAATTGGTAGTGTGTTTATTTATATACTTGTAGCAAGTATAGGTATGAAAATGGATCTCACTAAAATTGTTGAAAACCCAGGTTTAATTTTTGTTGGCTTAGTGTGGATGGCAATACACGTTGGGCTATTATTTTTAGTAGCAAAACTTATTAAAGCTCCTTATTTCTTTTTAGCTGTAGGTAGTAAAGCTAATATTGGAGGTGCTGCCTCTGCCCCTGTGGTAGCTGCTGCTTTTCATCCTTCTTTAGCTACTGTTGGTGTTCTTTTAGCTGTTTTTGGTTATGTTGTTGGTACTTATGGGGCAATGCTTTGTGCTGAGTTAATGAAAATTGCTGCTGGTGGCTAGCATATAATTAATAATTATATGATATTTGCGTTCAAACTAAAATCTAAAATGAAAAATATTGCATTCTTTATCCTTTCACTTTTAATTATTTCCTGCGGAAAGGAAAAACATGACTTAATTGTTAAAACACATGTTAAGGGGCTAAAAAAAGGTATTGTTTACTTAAAAAAAGTGGTAGACACTAATTTAGTTACTGTAGACTCTGTTGTTGTTAATGGTAACTCACAATTTGAATTATATAGTGACATTGAATCACCTGAAGCATTTTACTTGTATTTAGATAAAAATAGTAAAGAAGAAGATAGAATTACCTTTTTTGCAGATAAGGGTATAACAGAAATAAACACAACACTTAAAAATTTTGCTTTTGATGCTAAAATTACTGGGAGTGAACAACAAAAAGTATTAGAAGAATATTTAACTATTATGTCTAGATTAAATAATAACGATTTAGAATTAATAAAAGAAAATTTTGAAGCTATAAAAGAAGGTGATACAGCCAAAATTAATAAAATTAAAAAAGATTACGATAACTCTATTAAGCGCAAATATTTATATACTGTAAATTTTGCTTTAAATAATAAAGACAGTGAAGTAGCTCCTTACTTAGCCTTAACTGAAATTTATAATGCAAAACTAAATTTCTTAGATACTATAAATAAATCACTTACACCAAAAGTAAAAGCATCTAAATACGGTAAAGAGTTGGATGAATTTATAAAACAAATTAAAGCAAAAGAATAACTTAACATAAGTTTTATAAAACAGAAAAAGCCTTTCATTTTTGAAAGGCTTTTTCTGTTTTAGAGCCGATGGAGGGACTCGAACCCACGACCTGCTGATTACAAATCAGCTGCTCTAGCCAGCTGAGCTACATCGGCGTTTTAACGGGTGCAAATATAATATCAATTATATAATTTGCAAGAACAACATTAAAAAAAATTATCCTAATTTATTAATTTTTTCAATTAATGCCCTTCCTTTCGTTTCTAACTCATTATTTATTGCTTTATAGTGGGCTTTTACATCATCAATATTTCTAGCATTTACCTTGGCTATTAATTCATCAAATGTTTCAATAGCTTCATCAATAATTGCTTCACTTTTTTTGGTGTCTTTATCGGTGTTTTCATATTCCCAAACATACACTGCTTCAATTATATCTCCTAGTACATAATTGATATCTTTTTTAAGGTCTCTTACACTTGCCATTTTTTTAGTTTTTAAAATTTTAATAAATATAGGTAAATAAATAGAAAGAATTAATTGCCAGAATAGCTAACAAAATTTCTTGGAGTTTCATATAAAGTTATCTCTAAATCTAAATCGGGTTTAATTCTTGGTTTAATTTTATTATAAATAACTATAGAAATATTTTCTGCCGTGGGATTTAAATTTTTAAACTCTTTAACTTCAAGGTTTAAGTTTTTATGATCAAAGGCGTCTTCTACTTCTTCTTTTATAATGTCTTTTAAGGTTTTTATATCAATAACATAGCCTGTTTCTTTATCAATTTCTCCTGTAACACTTACAATTATTTCATAGTTATGTCCGTGAAAATTAGGGTTGCTACATTTATCAAAAACCTCTTGGTTTTTTTCATCGCTCCAATCTTTTCTGTATAATCTATGAGCTGCATTAAAATGCCCTTTTCTACTAACTGTTACTTTCATTTTTAACTACGTTTATGTGGTCATAGAATTTATCAAATATCACCTTAAACCACTCAGTATATAATTTAGGATGCAAGCCAATATCTTCTTTTACAGCCTTTAATGGCATCCATTTCCAACTGGCTACTTCATCTTTATTTATTAAAGGTTCACCTTGATATTTCCCAAGTAAAACATGATCATATTCATGCTCTGTTAAACCATTATCAAATGGTGCTTTGTATATGAAAGAAATAGATTCTTCTAACTCTGTTACAAAGCCCATTTCTTCTTGTAACCTACGTTTTCCTGCCTCAATATTAGTTTCTCCATCTCTTTGATGACTGCAACAAGTGTTAGTCCAAAGTCCAGGAGAGTGATATTTATTAAATGCACGTTGCTGTAACATCAATTCGTTTTTATCATTAAAAATAAAAACTGAAAAAGCACGGTGTAAAACCGCTTTTTCATGAGCTTGCATCTTGGGCATAAGCCCAATTTGCTCATCATTTTCATTTACAAGAATTACTTTTTCTTCTTCCATAACAATAAAATATCACTTAGTGATAAACAAAAATACCAAGTAATAGTTAATATATATAATGTTTATGAGAAAAACTAAATTTGAGGATGATGAAATATTAAATTATAAAGTATCTTTGCAGCCATTCAAGAATATCAACATGAGCTTTTTAAAAGAAATTGAACGCAGACGTACTTTTGGTATTATATCTCACCCAGATGCAGGTAAAACAACCTTAACAGAAAAATTGCTACTTTTTGGTGGAGCCATTCAAGAGGCTGGTGCTGTAAAAAATAATAAAATAAAAAAAGGTGCTACTAGCGACTTTATGGAAATTGAACGCCAGCGTGGTATTTCGGTAGCAACATCGGTATTAGCCTTTGAGTATAACGATATTAAAATTAATATTCTTGATACGCCTGGACATAAAGACTTTGCCGAAGATACTTTTAGAACATTAACTGCTGTTGATAGTGTTATTGTAGTAATAGACGTTGCCAAAGGTGTTGAGGAACAAACTGAAAAATTGGTTGAAGTTTGTAGAATGCGCAACATACCCATGATTGTTTTTATCAATAAATTAGATAGAGAAGGTAAAGACGCTTTTGATTTATTAGATGAAGTTGAGCAAAAACTAGGTTTAAAAGTAACACCTTTAAGTTTCCCTATTGGCATGGGGTACGAATTTAAGGGCATATACAATATTTGGGAGAAAAACATAAATCTATTTAGTGGAGATAGTAGAAAAGATATTGAAGAAACTATTGAAATATCAGATTTAGCTTCACCTGAGTTAGATACTTTAGTTGGTGAAGTTCCCGCTAATACTTTAAGAGAAGAAATAGAGTTAGTAGAAGGCATTTACCCAGGCTTTGATAAAGAAGCTTATAGAAATGGCGATTTGCAACCTGTATTTTTTGGTTCTGCATTAAATAATTTTGGTGTTAGAGAATTATTAGATTGTTTTGTTGAAATTGCACCAAAACCAAGGCCTAAACAAAGTGATATACGTTTAGTTAAACCCGACGAAGAAAAATTCACTGGGTTTGTATTTAAAATTCATGCCAATATGGATCCTAATCATAGAAATAGATTAGCGTTTGTAAAAATTGTTTCTGGTGAGTTTAAACGTAATACGCCTTATTTACATGTTAGACATAACAAAAAACTAAAATTTTCTAGTCCAAATGCCTTTTTTGCTGAAAAGAAAGAAATAGTAGATATCTCGTATCCAGGTGATATAGTAGGCTTACAAGATACTGGTAGTTTTAAAATTGGAGATACTCTAACAGAAGGTGAAATATTACAATATAAAGGAATTCCAAATTTTTCTCCAGAACATTTTAGATATATTAATAATGCAGACCCCTTAAAATCTAAACAATTAGCTAAAGGTATTGACCAGCTAATGGATGAGGGTGTTGCACAATTATTTACTTTAGAATTAAACGGAAGAAAAGTTATTGGAACCGTAGGAGCACTTCAGTATGAGGTTATTCAGTATAGACTTGAGCATGAATATGGTGCCAAATGTACTTATGAAAACTTAAATGTTGCTAAGGCTTGTTGGGTAGACCCTGAAGATGAAAAAAATGATGAGTATAAAGAATTTACTCAAGTAAAACAGCGTTTTCTTGCTAAAGACAAAAAAGGACAATTAGTTTTTTTAGCAGATTCTTTGTTTTCATTACAAATGACACAGCAGAAATACCCAAGTATTAAGTTTCATTTTACCTCAGAATTTGAATAAATTAACCTTATATTTTCTCGAATTTTGTTCATTAAATATCTTTTTTTGTGATTGAACGATTTTTTAAACCAAGAAAAATTTCAATTTATAACTTCAACTTGTTAGTCAACCCCAAATTGATATACCATGGAAATAAATTCTAAAGAATTCAGTAATAAAGATATTACGGTAACTTACGACCCTTGTATTTGTAAACTGTCTGGAAAATGTGCCGAAGAACTATCTGAAGTATTCAGTAATTCTATTATTCCTTGGGTAAATTTAGAAAACACCGAAACGAAACGAATTATTGAACAAGTAAAACGATGTCCTTCTGGTGCTTTAAAATATTTTAAAAATAAAAAACTAGAAATTTCATAAAAAAAGGTTGAACTAATAAGTTCAACCTTTTATTTTAAGCTTCACCTGTTGGCCCAAAATTAAGAGGCATTGGTGGTTGCTCATAATCTTTAATTTCACCATGGGCACTTTCAAACCTATTAACATTATCTGCTAAAGCTTTTAACAATCTTTTTGCATGCTGTGGTGTTAATATAATTCTAGATTTCACCTTATTCTTAGGAACACCGGGCATAATATTTACAAAATCTACAACAAATTCTGAAACCGAATGGTTTATAATAGCCAGATTAGAGTAAGTTCCTTCAGCTACTTTTTCATCTAATTCAATATTAATTTGCCCTTGTTTGGGTTTATTATTTTCATCTGCCATAATTATTATATTTTTAATTAAAAAAGCCTTCAAGTAATTAAACATGAAGGCTTTTTATTTTATAAACTCCTGCCTTCGCAGGAAAATTATTAATTATAATTTAATTCTTGCTTTACTTGCATCATTTCATCAAATTCTTCTTTAGAACCTACAATGATATCAGAATAACTTCTCATACCTGTACCTGCTGGAATTCTATGACCAACAATTACATTTTCTTTAAGTCCTTCTAAAGAATCTACTTTTCCTGCTACAGCTGCTTCGTTAAGAACCTTAGTGGTTTCTTGGAATGATGCTGCAGAGATAAATGATTTAGTTTGAAGTGAAGCTCTTGTAATACCTTGTAATATTGGAGTTGCAGTTGCTGGTTTAGCATCTCTAGCCTCAACAAGTTTCTTATCTTCTCTTCTTAAAATAGAATTTTCATCTCTTAACTCACGTGGTGATACAATTTGACCTGCTTTAAGGTTTGTAGAATCACCAGCATCTTCAATAACTTTCATTCCGAAAATATCATCGTTTTCTTTTATGAAATCTGCCTTGTGAATTAATTGGTTTTCTAAGAAAATAGTATCACCAGAATCAATAATTCTTACTTTACGCATCATCTGTCTAACAACTACTTCAAAGTGTTTATCATTAATTTTCACACCTTGTAAACGATATACTTCTTGTACCTCATTTACTAAGTATTGTTGTACAGCTGAAGGTCCTTTGATATTTAAAATATCATTTGGTGTTACAGAACCATCAGATAAAGGCATACCCGCTTTAACATAATCATTTTCTTGAACAAGAATTTGATTTGAAAGTTTTACTAGATATTTCTTAACATCACCAGTTTTAGACTCAACAATAATTTCACGGTTACCACGCTTAATTTTTCCAAAAGAAACAACACCATCAATTTCACTTACCACAGCTGGGTTAGATGGGTTACGTGCTTCAAACAACTCGGTTACACGTGGTAAACCTCCTGTAATATCACCTGCTTTAGCAGATTTACGAGGTATTTTAACTAACACTTTACCTACGTTAATTTTCTCACCGTCATCAATCATTATATGAGCTCCAACTGGTAAGTTGTATGAACGAATGGTTTCTCCTTTATCATCCTGAATATGGATGGTAGGAATTAACTTCTTATTTCTAGATTCTGAAATTACTTTTTCTTGGAAACCTGTTTGCTCATCAATTTCTACTTGATAAGTAACACCTTGCTCAATGTTTTCGTATTTAATTTTACCAGCAAACTCTGAAATAATTACACCGTTATAAGGATCCCAAGTACAAACTACATCGCCTTTACTTAATTTTTGTCCGTTCTTAATTAATAAATAAGAACCGTAAGGGATATTATTTGTACTTAAAACAATTCCTGTCTTTTCATCAATTAATTTGATTTCAGATGTACGAGAAATAACAATGTCAATTTCATTGCCTTCATTATCTACACCTTTAACAGTTTTTAAATCTTCAATTTCTGCTTTACCATCAAACTTAACAGCAAGTTTATTATCTTCTGAAATGTTACCTGCAATACCACCTACGTGGAATGTACGTAAGGTAAGCTGAGTACCAGGTTCACCAATAGATTGTGCTGCAACAACACCAACTGCTTCACCACGTTGTACCATTTTACCTGTGGCTAAGTTACGTCCGTAACATTTAGCACAAATACCTTTTGTAGCTTCACAAGTTAATGGCGAGCGTACTTCTAAACTTTCAATTGGTGAATTTTCAATATTTTTAGCAATATCATCATCAATTAATTGACCTGCTGCAACTAATAATTCATCAGTAACTGGGTCATAAACATCATTTAATGATACACGTCCTACAATTCTTTCTTCTAAAGTTTCAACAACTTCATCATTTTTCTTTAAAGGTTCTACTTCAACACCTCTTAACGTTCCACAATCTTCTGTGTTAACAATAACATCTTGAGAAACATCTACCAAACGACGTGTTAAGTAACCTGCATCGGCAGTTTTAAGAGCCGTATCTGCAAGTCCTTTACGAGCACCGTGCGTAGAGATAAAGTATTCTAAAATTGAAAGACCTTCTTTAAAGTTAGAAAGAATTGGATTTTCAATAATTTCTCCACCTCCTGCATTAGATTTTTTTGGTTTTGCCATTAATCCACGCATACCGGTTAACTGACGAATTTGTTCTTTAGATCCACGAGCACCAGAATCAAGCATCATAAATACCGAGTTGAAACCTTGTTGGTCTTCGCGAATACGTTTCATAGATAGTTCAGTCAATTCAGCATTCGTAGAAGTCCAAATATCAATAACCTGATTGTAACGTTCGTTATTGGTAATAAGTCCCATATTATAGTTACCCATAATACCATCAACTTGTTTATTGGCAGCATCAATCATAGATTGCTTTTCTTGTGGTATAATAATATCACCTAAACTGAATGATAAACCTCCTTTAAATGCGAAGTTGAATCCTAAAGTTCTAATAGCATCTAAGAAATCTGCCGTTTCTGGAACTGATGTTGCTTTTAAAATATCACCAATAATATCTCTTAACGATTTTTTAGTTAATACTTTATTGATAAATCCAGCTGCTTCTGGTACATGTTGGTTAAATAGTACACGTCCAACAGTGGTTTCAATAAGCATTCTGTCTAGCTTACCTTCTTCATTAATATCAATGGTACGAACTTTTATTGATGCATTTAAATCTACACGTTTTTCATTGAATGCAATTTCTACCTCTTCTGGAGAATAGAATGTTAAGCCTTCACCTTTAATAGGCATTTCTGGTGTAGATTTTCGTTCTTTAGTCATGTAATATAAACCAAGAACCATATCTTGAGATGGTACCGCTACTGGCGAACCATTTGCAGGGTTTAAGATATTATGAGATGCCAACATTAATAATTGACACTCTAAAATAGCTTCTGGTCCTAATGGCAAGTGAACCGCCATTTGGTCTCCATCAAAATCGGCATTAAATGCTGTACACACTAATGGGTGTAACTGGATAGCTTTCCCTTCTATTAATTTAGGTTGGAAAGCTTGAATACCAAGTCTATGAAGCGTAGGAGCACGGTTTAGTAATACAGGATGTCCTTTAAGAACATTCTCTAAGATATCCCAAACTACTGGCTCTCTTTTATCTATAATTTTCTTTGCAGATTTTACAGTTTTTACTATACCTCTTTCAATTAATTTTCTAATTACAAAAGGTTTGTAAAGTTCTGCTGCCATATTTTTTGGCAATCCACATTCATATAATCTTAATTCTGGACCAACAACAATTACAGAACGTGCAGAATAATCAACACGTTTACCAAGTAAGTTTTGACGAAAACGCCCTTGCTTACCTTTTAATGAATCTGATAAAGATTTTAATGGTCTGTTAGAATCTGTTTTAACAGCAGAAGACTTACGTGTGTTATCAAATAATGAATCTACAGATTCTTGTAACATACGTTTTTCGTTACGTAAAATTACTTCTGGCGCTTTTATTTCAACCAATCTTTTAAGACGATTGTTACGGATAATTACACGACGGTATAAGTCATTTAAATCTGAAGTTGCAAAACGGCCTCCATCTAAAGGTACTAACGGACGTAATTCTGGTGGAATTACAGGAATAACCTTCATAATCATCCATTCTGGACGGTTCTCACGGTTATTATTAGACTCACGTAAAGCTTCTACAACTTGTAAACGTTTTAAAGCTTCTGTTTTACGTTGTTTAGACGTTTCAGTATTTGCTTTATGACGTAACTCATATGATAAAGATTCTAAATCTATTCTTGCTAAAAGCTCAATTAAACATTCAGCTCCCATTTTAGCAATAAACTTTTCTGGATCTGAATCATCTAAATATTGGTTTTCTTGCGGAAGCGTTTCAAGAATATTTAAGTATTCTTCTTCTGTTAGGAAATCCATTTTTTGTAATGGTTCTCCTTCTTCATTTTTAGCATTACCTGGTTGAATTACTACGTAACGTTCGTAGTAAATAATCATATCTAATTTCTTAGATGGTAACCCTAATAAATAACCAATTTTATTTGGTAAAGAACGGAAATACCAAATGTGTGCCACAGGCACTACAAGGTTAATGTGCCCTACTCTATCTCTACGTACTTTTTTCTCAGTAACTTCAACACCACAACGGTCACAAACAATACCTTTATAACGAATACGCTTATACTTACCACAAGCACATTCATAGTCTTTTACAGGACCAAAAATACGCTCACAAAACAAACCATCGCGTTCTGGTTTATGCGTACGGTAATTAATAGTTTCTGGTTTTAAAACTTCACCTCTAGATTCTGCTAAAATAGATTCTGGTGATGCTAAACCAATAGAGATTTTATTAAATCTCTTAACTGTATTTTTATCTTGTTTTCTTGCCATAATATATGGATGAAATGATTTTTAATTTACTATTCTTCTAATCTAATGTCTAATCCTAAACCTTTTAATTCATGCATTAATACATTGAATGATTCAGGTAATCCAGGATCTGGCATTGGTTCGCCTTTAACAATACTTTCGTAAGTTTTAGCTCTACCAATTACATCATCAGATTTTACAGTTAATATTTCTCGTAAGGTACTTGATGCACCGTATGCCTCAAGTGCCCAAACTTCCATCTCACCAAAACGCTGACCCCCAAATTGTGCTTTACCACCTAATGGTTGTTGAGTAATTAATGAGTAAGGTCCTATAGAACGTGCGTGCATTTTATCATCTACCATGTGGCCTAATTTAAGCATGTAAATTACGCCAACCGTAGCAGGCTGATCGAAACGTTCTCCTGTTCCACCATCATATAGATATGTATGACCGAAACGTGGTATTCCAGCTTCATCTGTCAATTCATTAATTTGATCTAAAGTAGCACCATCAAAAATAGGGGTTGCAAATTTGCGACCTAATTTTTGACCAGCCCAACCAAGAACTGTTTCATAAATCTGACCAATATTCATACGTGATGGTACCCCTAGTGGATTTAATACAATATCTACTGGCGTTCCATCTTCTAAGAATGGCATATCTTCTTGACGAACAATACGAGCAACGATACCTTTGTTACCGTGACGTCCTGCCATTTTATCACCTACTTTAAGTTTACGTTTTTTAGCTATATAAACTTTAGCAAGTTTGATGATACCTGCTGGTAATTCATCACCTACAGAAATGGTAAACTTCTCACGTCTTAAAGATCCTTGTAAATCGTTCTCTTTAATTTTATAGTTGTGAATTAAATCTGCTACTAATTGATTGGTATGCTCATCTGTTGTCCATTTTCCTGACACTAAATGTGCATAATCATCAACAGCATTTAACATTTTCAAAGTGAACTTTTTACCTTTTGGCAATACTTCTTCTCCTAAATCATTATAAATACCTTGAGCAGTTTTACCGTTTACAATAGCAAATAATTTATCAACTAAAACAGCTTTTAAATCATCAAATTTTCTATCATATTCAGCTTCTAAAGCTAAAATATCATCTTTATCTTGAGCTCTTTTACGCTTATCTTTTACGGCTCTAGCAAATAATTTTTTATCAATTACAACACCGTTTAATGATGGTGAAGCTTTTAAAGATGCATCTTTAACATCTCCTGCTTTGTCACCAAAGATAGCACGTAATAATTTCTCTTCTGGTGTTGGATCAGATTCTCCCTTTGGTGTAATTTTACCTATTAAGATATCACCTGGTTTAACTTCTGCACCAACACGAATCATTCCGTTTTCATCAAGATCTTTTGTAGCTTCTTCAGAAACGTTAGGAATATCATTAGTTAACTCTTCATTACCTAGTTTTGTATCTCTAACTTCTAAAGAGTACTCATCTATATGAATAGATGTAAAGATATCTTCACGTACAACCTTTTCAGAAATCACAATGGCATCTTCAAAGTTATACCCTTTCCAAGGCATAAAGGCCACTTTCATGTTTCTACCAAGTGCTAACTCTCCTTTTTGAGTGGCATAACCTTCACAAAGTACCTGACCTTTAGTTACTCTATCACCTTTTACAACAATTGGTTTAAGGTTAATAGAAGTACCTTGGTTTGTTTTTCTGAATTTTACTAAAGGATAAGTTTTAACATCAGAATCAAAACTCACTTTAGCTTCATCTTCTGTACGGTCGTATCTAATTTTAATTTCAGTTGCATCAACGTATAGTACCTCACCTGATCCTTCTGCATTTATTAATACTCTAGAATCTTTAGCTACTTGACGCTCTAAACCAGTACCAACAATAGGAGCATCTACTCTTAATAAAGGTACAGCTTGACGCATCATGTTAGATCCCATTAATGCACGGTTTGCATCATCATGCTCTAAGAAAGGAATTAAAGAAGCTGATATGGATGAAATTTGGTTTGGTGCAACATCTGTATAATGCAGTTCTTTAGGATCTATTACAGGGAAATCACCTTCCATTCTGGCAATAACTTTATCGTGTAAAATCTTACCATCATCATCTACTTTAACAGTTGCCTGCGCAATTAGTTTTTCTTCTTCTTCCTCTGCACTTAAATAAGTTGGTTCGTTTTTAATATCTACAACACCATCAGTTACTTTTCTATATGGCGTTTCAATGAATCCCATAGAATTCACCTTTGCAAATACTGATAAAGATGATATCAAACCAATATTTGGTCCCTCAGGTGTTTCAATAGGACATAAACGTCCGTAGTGAGTATAGTGTACATCACGAACCTCGAAACCAGCTCTCTCTCGAGATAAACCTCCTGGTCCTAATGCTGATAAACGACGTTTATGAGTAATCTCTGCTAATGGATTGGTTTGATCCATAAACTGAGATAATTGGTTTGTACCAAAGAATGAATTAATAACAGATGATAAAGTCTTTGCATTAATTAAATCTATTGGCGTAAACACCTCGTTATCACGTACATTCATACGCTCACGAATAGTACGTGCCATACGAGCTAAACCAACACCAAACTGAGAAGATAACTGTTCACCTACGGTACGTACACGACGGTTAGATAAGTGATCAATATCATCAATCTCTGCTTTAGAGTTGATTAACTCAATTAAATATTTTATAATAGTTATGATATCTTCTTTGGTAAGTACTTGCTTGTCCATTCCAATATCAAGACCTAATTTTTTATTCATTCTGTAACGACCAACTTCACCTAAGGAATAACGTTGATCTGAAAAGAATAATTTATCAATTATTCCACGAGCAGTTTCTTCATCTGGTGGTTCTGCGTTACGTAATTGGCGGTAAATATGCTCAACAGCTTCTTTTTCAGAGTTTGTTGGATCTTTTTGAAGCGTATTATGAATAATAGCATAATCTCCTTGTTCAGATGTTTCTTTATGTAAAAGAATGGTTTTAACCTCTGCACCTAAAATTTCTTCAATATGCTCTTTTTCTAGCACAGTATCACGATCAAGCACAATTTCGTTACGCTCAATAGATACTACTTCACCTGTATCTTCATCAACAAAATCTTCATGCCAAGTGTTAAGTACACGTGCTGCTAATTTTCTGCCTAAATACTTTTTTAATCCCGTTTTTGATACTTTAACTTCTTCAGCTAAATCAAAAATTTCTAAAATATCTTTATCGCGTTCAAAGCCAATAGCTCTGAATAATGTTGTTACAGGTAACTTTTTCTTTCTATCAATGTAAGCGTACATTACCTGATTGATGTCTGTAGCAAATTCAATCCAAGAACCTTTGAAAGGAATTACCCTTGCTGAATATAATTTTGTTCCATTGGCGTGGAATGACTGCCCAAAGAACACCCCAGGTGAACGGTGTAATTGAGATACTACAACACGTTCTGCTCCATTGATTACAAATGTACCGCTAGGTGTCATGTAAGGAATGGTTCCTAAATAAACATCTTGAACTATAGTTTCAAAATCTTCATGTTCAGGATCTGTACAGTATAATTTTAGTCTTGCCTTTAAGGGAACACTGTAAGTTAGTCCTCTTTCAATACACTCTTCAATAGTATATCTAGGTGGATCTATGAAGTAATCTAAGAATTCTAAAACAAATTGATTACGAGAGTCTGTGATTGGAAAATTTTCCATGAAGGTATTATAAAGACCTTCGTCACCTCGTTCTTCAGACTTTGTTTCTAATTGGAAAAAATCCTGGAAGGATTTAATTTGAATATCCAAGAAATCTGGATATTCTGTTCTATTTACAATAGACGAGAAATTTAATCTTTCAGCTTGTGTTGACAACATCAATGAACGGAATTTTGATTAAAAAAAATAGTGATAGCGTATGTACTCTTTATATACGCAAAATGGTTTAGGTCTTAGAGAATCTTCCTCCAGACCTAAACCTTTATGTTTTTAGGTTACTTAGCTTACTTAAGCTCAACCTCAGCTCCAGCCTCTTCTAATGAAGCTTTTAAGCCTTCTGCTTCGTCTTTAGAAACACCTTCTTTAATAGCGCTTGGTGCCTCATCAACTAATCCTTTAGCTTCTTTTAAGCCTAAACCAGTTAATTCTTTAACTAATTTAACTACAGCTAATTTAGATCCTCCTGGTGCTTTAAGAATTACATCAAACTCAGTTTTTTCTTCTGCAGCTTCTCCTCCACCAGCAGCACCACCACCAGCAGCAACAGCTACAGCTGCAGCAGCAGGCTCGATACCATACTCATCTTTTAATATAGTAGCTAACTCATTAACTTCTTTTACTGTTAAGTTAACTAATTGTTCTGCGAAATCTTTTAAATCTGCCATTTTTCTATCGTTTTAATAAATTTTTAATAATAATATAATTGTAATAAGTGCGTACTTTTTAATACTACCCTTCTTTTTCAGAAAGAGTTTTAATAATACCAGCCAGTTTTCCGCCTCCTGATTGAAGTGCAGAAACAACGTTTTTAGCAGGCGATTGTAATAATGTTACAATTTCACCAATCAACTCTTCTCTAGACTTGATATCTACTAATACGTCTAACTGTTCATCGCCAATATAAATAGCTTCCTCAATAAACGCTCCTTTTAATAAAGGTTTATCTGATTTCTTACGGAAGGTTTTTATTAACTTTGCTGGCGCATTACCAGTTTCGCAATACATCACAGATGTATTCCCTTTTAAAACCGTTGGAAGATCTCCAAAATCTTTATCTGAAGCTTCCATGGCTTTTTCTAGTAATGTATTTTTAACTACGGCCATTTTTACGTTTGCTTTAAAGCAAGCACGACGTAAAGCTGAGGTTGTTCCTGCGTTTAACCCTGAAATATCTGTTAAATAGATATTTGTACTATTAGCTAATTCGCTAGTTAATTCCTCAATTACTTGTGATTTTTCTTCTCTTGTCATAATAAAAGTTTTTAACTAAGGTTAATTAACCAATCTTAGGGTCAATAGCAACACTAGGACTCATAGTAGATGACATGTAAATGCTTTTTACATATGTTCCTTTTGCAGCAGTTGGCTTAAGTTTTATTAATGTTTGTAATAATTCATTTGCATTACCAGCAATTTTATCAGGACTAAACGATGCTTTACCTATTGCAGCGTGAACAATACCTGTTTTATCAACCTTAAAGTCAATTTTACCTGCTTTTACTTCACTTACTGCTTTAGCTACATCCATAGTTACTGTACCAGTTTTTGGGTTAGGCATTAAACCACGAGGACCTAATACACGTCCTAAAGGACCTAATTTACCCATAACGCTTGGCATAGTAATAATAACATCAACGTCTGTCCAACCACCTTTAATTTTATCAAGGTACTCTTGTAAACCTACATAATCAGCACCTGCTTCTTTAGCTTCTGCTTCTTTATCTGGTGTTACTAATGCTAATACTTTTACGTCTTTACCAGTACCATGAGGTAATGAAACCACACCTCTTACCATTTGATTTGCTTTTCTAGGATCTACACCTAAACGTACTGCTAAATCAACTGATGCATCAAACTTAGTATTGGTAATTTCTTTAATTAATGCTGAAGCTTCATCTACCGAATAAAGTCTTCCTTTTTCAATTTTCGCTACAGCTTCTTTTTGCTTCTTTGTTAATCTTGCCATTTCTAATGTTTTAAAGATTAATTAGGGAATTTCCCTGTTACAGTGATTCCCATACTTCTTGCTGTACCAGCAACCATTTTCATAGCAGACTCAATAGTAAATGCATTTAAATCAACCATTTTGTCTTCTGCAATAGTTTTAACCTGATCCCAAGAAACTTTAGCTACTTTTTTTCTGTTTGGTTCTCCTGAACCCTTCTTCACCTTGGCCGCTTCTAATAATTGTACTGCAGCCGGAGGGGTTTTAATTACAAAGTCGAAAGACTTGTCTTTATAAACCGAAATTACAACTGGTAATACTTTACCTGCTTTATCTTGAGTTCTAGCATTAAATTGCTTACAAAACTCCATGATATTAACTCCAGCAGCACCTAGAGCGGGTCCAACCGGTGGCGACGGATTCGCTGCACCTCCCCTAACTTGTAGCTTAACTACTTTACTTAACTCTTTTGCCATTTTTAATAATTTAATTTGATACACTTCTTATAAGTTGGAAGCTTAAGAATGTATCTATTATATAGTGTAACAATTATTATACTTTTTCTACTTGCATATAGCTTAACTCTAATGGTGTTTTTCTTCCAAAAATCTTTACCATTACTTCAAGCTTACGCTTTTCTTCATTTATTTTTTCAATGGTACCATCAAATCCATTAAACGGACCATCAATAACCTTAACAGTTTCTCCTTTTGTAAATGGAATGGCTACATTGGTAGTTTCTTCTACCGATAGTTCATCAACTTTACCTAACATTCTATTTACTTCAGATTGCCTTAACGGTACTGGATCCCCTCCTTTGGTTTCACCTAAAAACCCAATTACGTTAGTAACTGACCTGATAATATGAGGAACCTCTCCCGATAAATTGGCTTGAATCATAATATATCCAGGGAAATAAACTTTTTCTTTACTTATTTTTTTCCCGTTTCTTATCTGAATTACTTTTTCGGTAGGCACTAATACTTGATCAACATAATCTTGTAAACCTAAACGAGCTATTTCATTCTCAATGTAAGTTTTAATTTTGTTTTCTTGACCACTTACAGCCCTAACTACATACCACTTTTTTTCGCTAACTTCAGACATAATTTTTTATTAACTACTTAATTAAATCAAAGTAAAAACCAATAACTTTACTAAAAACTGTATCTACTCCCCATATTGCTAAAGAGAAAACAATTGTAAACACAGCTACTAGTACGGTTAAACTTTGAGCTTCTGCCCAAGTTGGCCAACTTACATTAGTCTTAAGTTCATTAAATGATTCTTTAATATAATTTACAAATCCTGCCATTTATAATTTTATTTGCACGGGTTGCGAGACTCGAACTCACGACACCTGGTTTTGGAGACCAGTGCTCTACCAACTGAGCTAAACCCGTAAACATAAGTCAAGGTATTCCGAAAAACGGAATACCTTAAGCTTACACTATATTTAACTGTATTA
Organism: Seonamhaeicola sp. NFXS20; assembly: GCF_049132085.1. NCBI lineage: Bacteria > Pseudomonadati > Bacteroidota > Flavobacteriia > Flavobacteriales > Flavobacteriaceae > Seonamhaeicola > Seonamhaeicola sp. NFXS20. The sequence continues at coordinate 64,517 of NZ_JAFMPU010000014.1, forward strand.
GTCTAAAATTTCAGTTACCTGACCAGCACCTACAGTTCTACCACCTTCACGGATAGCAAAACGTAAACCAATATTCATTGCAATTGGTTGGATTAACTCAACAGTAATAGTTAAGTTATCACCAGGCATAACCATCTCTACACCATCAGGTAAAGCAATATTACCAGTTACATCAGTTGTACGCACGTAGAACTGAGGACGGTAGTTATTATGGAATGGCGTATGACGTCCACCTTCTTCTTTTTTAAGGATATAAACCTCAGCTTTAAATTTAGCATGTGGCGTTACAGAACCTGGTTTACAGATCACCATACCTCTTGAGATTTGAGTTTTCTCAATACCTCTTAATAAGATACCAGCGTTATCACCAGCCTCACCTCTATCTAATATTTGACGGAACATTTCAATTCCTGTAATAGTAGAAGTTAATTTTTCAGCTCCCATACCAATAATTTCAACAGGATCTCCTGTATTAGCAATACCAGTTTCAATTCTACCAGTTGCTACAGTACCACGACCTGTAATAGAGAATACATCTTCTATTGGCATTAAGAAATCTTTATCAATTTCTCTTGTTGGCTCTTCAATCCAGTTATCACAAGCTTCCATTAATTCTAAAACCGTATCTACCCATTTTTGCTCACCGTTAAGTGCACCTAAAGCAGAACCAGAAATTACAGGACCATTATCTCCATCGTATTCATAGAAGTTTAACAAATCTCTAACTTCCATATCAACAAGCTCTAAAAGCTCTTCATCATCAACCATATCAACTTTGTTTAAGAAAACAACGATACGAGGAATACCTACTTGACGACCTAACAAGATATGCTCACGTGTTTGTGGCATTGGTCCATCAGTTGCAGCAACAACTAAGATAGCACCATCCATTTGAGCAGCACCAGTTACCATGTTTTTTACATAATCGGCGTGACCTGGACAGTCTACGTGCGCATAGTGACGGTTAGCTGTTTGATACTCTACGTGAGATGTATTAATTGTAATACCTCTTTCTTTTTCTTCTGGAGCATTATCAATCTGATCGAAGTCTTTAGCTTCAGATAAACCTGCATCTGCTAACACTTTTGTAATAGCAGCTGTTAAAGTTGTTTTACCGTGATCTACGTGTCCAATAGTACCTATATTTAAATGTGGTTTTGAACGATCAAAAGTTCCTTTTGCCATGTTAAAATAATTTAATCTTAGTTATATAATAATATTAGTGTATATTCTAATTCTTTTCAAAATTGAGCCAACGACGGGATTTGAACCCGTGGCCTCTTCCTTACCAAGGAAACGCTCTACCCCTGAGCTACGCCGGCGTAAAGTGTTTACATCCTCATTTAATTTAAATGAGATTCCTGCCTTCGCAGGAATTTAGAGCGGGAGACCGGGTTCGAACCGGCGACATTCAGCTTGGAAGGCTGACGCTCTACCAACTGAGCTACTCCCGCGTTTTTTGCAAACTATTTTTGTTTGCTTGGTTTTATTAGAATTATCTTATTATACTCGATATTCTAAATTAAAAACCCATTCCAAATAATTTCAAAACGCAGTTTTACAAAAGTGAACTTTTGACAACTCCTAAATTTAAAATTACTTGTGGGAAGAGCAGGATTCGAACCTGCGAAGGTAAAAACCAACAGATTTACAGTCTGTCCTCGTTGGCCGCTTGAGTATCTTCCCAATTTATCCAGTATTTTAAAGAACTTATCTTCTTTTATTTGAGCCGATGGAGGGACTCGAACCCACGACCTGCTGATTACAAATCAGCTGCTCTAGCCAGCTGAGCTACATCGGCGTTTTTATACGCTTTTTTGCATAAAAAAAGTCCGCTATTTCTAACGGACTGCAAATGTATTGATTTATTTTTTTATTCAAAACATTTTTTAAGAAATTTTATTTATAAATGTGCTCTTAATTTCTCTTTTCGTTTTTTTAGTTGTCTTTCTAATGATGAAACTGCCATGTCTGCACCTTCTTCAAATGATTTACATTGTTTTTTCACTACAAAACTATCTCCAGGAACGCTTACTCTTACTTCAAAAACTTTGTTTTCTTTGTCACTAGTATTTTCTAATTTTAAATAAACATCTGATTTAATTACTTTGTCATAGAACAAATCTAGTTTATCCATTCTTTTTTGGATAAAGTCTAATAATTTTTTGTCTGCGCTGAAATTAACGGATTGCGTGTTTACTTTCATACTTTTCTTTTTATGGTTAGACAATAATTTCTTGCTGTTATTTTTTGCTTCTTGGGTGTGCTTTAATGTGCACTTTTTTTAATTCAGCTATACTGTTGTGAGTATAAATTTGTGTGGCAGCCAAACTAGAATGTCCTAAAAGTTCTTTCACAGCATTAATATCGGCACCTTGGTTTAGTAAATGTGTTGCAAAAGAATGTCTTAATATGTGAGGACTTCTTTTTACTTTTGAAGATGCCTTACTAAAATAGTTATTTATTATTCTGTAAACAAGTGTTTCGTAAATTTTAACCCCTTTTTTTGTTAAAAATAAACTATTAGTGTCTTTTATATTTTCTAATTTTTGCCTTATGTTTATATACTTACGCATTGTTTGCTGTACTGAGTTTAATAACGGCACCATGCGTTCTTTATTTCTTTTACCTAATACTTTTAACGTTTTATTATCAAAATCTATACTAGACAGTTTTAGGTTAACTAATTCTATTCTACGAATACCTGTTGAATAAAATAGTTCTACTATTAATTTATCTCTTATACCTTCAAAATCATTTTCATCAAAATTATCTATAACTGCTATTATTTCTTTTTCTGAAAATGGCACTTGCACTTTTTTACTTGTTTTTAAAGCTTTGTGTTTTGCTAGTGGGTTTATTTTGATGTCTCCTACTTTTAAAAGGAATTTATAATAGGTATTTAGTGCAGAAACTTTTCTGTTAATACTGCGATTAGATACTCCGTTTTCTACCATTGACACTATCCAACTTCTAATTTGTGAATAGTTTACATTTTTAATATTGTTGGTTTGACATTCTGAACTTACAAATTGTAAAAAGCTATTTAAATCATTTTGATAGGCTTTTACTGTTAACTCTGAATACTTTTTTTCTAGTAATAAATAATCTATAAAAGGTGATAATGGCATTGTTTGAAATGGGCTTTTGTTAAAGATAGCACTTTATTTTGAAGCAAAAAAAATCCCGCAAAAAGCGGGATTTAATTTTTATGTAAACACAAAAGATTAAATATCTTCTGCATCTCTTAATTTTTGAATGTATTGCGCTTTTTGTATTTGCGCTCTACGTGCTACCGAAGGTTTAGTAAATTGCTTACGTGTTTGTAAAGCTCTCTTTCTACCTGTTTTATCAAATTTTCTTTTGTAACGTTTTAACGCTCTATCTATATTTTCTCCTTCTTTAATTGGTATTACTAACATAGTGTCTTAACCTCCCTTCTTTTAAAATTTTGGAGTGCAAATATAAAAATTATTTCTAATTTAGAATTTTTAATTAGAAAAATTTTATGTTACTGGTTTATAACTTTTTTTATCGATAATTATTTTTGATAAAATTTCTCTTAAAATTTCTGAAGTACCACCTCCTATTGGCCCCAACCTACTATCTCTTAAAAGTCTTGCCATTGGGAACTCTTCCATATACCCATAGCCTCCTAAAAATTGCAAGCAGTTATAAATAACATCATCTGCCATTTGTGTAGATTTTAATTTAGATATGGTAGCTTCTTTTACAACATACATACCCTGATTAAGTTTATAGGCTACTGAGTAATTGAACTCCTTACAAACTTCCATATCTGCATATAAATCTGATAATTTATGACGAAGGGCTTGAAACTTATCTATGGTTTTACCAAATGCCATACGTTCTGACATGTACTGCTTTGCATAATCTAAAGCATATTCTGCTCTAGCATGGGCGTTTACTCCCATTACCAATCTCTCTAAAGAAAAATGCTGAAGAATATAACCAAAGCCTTTATTTTCTTCTCCTAATAAATTACTAGCTGGTATTTTTACATTATCAAAAGCTATTTCTCCGGTATCTGATGCTCTCCAACCTAATTTATCTAGTTTAGTAGCAGATACTCCGGGTGTTTCTCTATCTACAACAAATATGCTAATGCCTTTATTGCCTAATTCTGGGCTTGTTTTTGCTGCAACTACTAAATAATCGCTATATACACCATTAGTAATAAATGTTTTAGACCCGTTTAAGATATAATAATCTCCTTGTTTAACTGCTGAAGATTTTATTCCTGCTACATCACTACCTCCAAATGGTTCTGTAATACAAAGGCAACCTAATTTTTCTCCAGATATACTTGGTGCCAAATACTTTTGTTTTATAGCATCAGTTCCTTCTGTATTAAGATGGGTCATAGCTAAATAAACATGAGCCCATAATGCTGCTGCAAATCCTCCTGAGTTTACTTTTTGAAGCTCTTCTAAAAGAATTACCATGTAAAACATGTCTAAATTTAAGCCGCCATAAGCCTCGGGGTAACTAATTCCCAAGAAACCCATGTCTCCAAACTTTTTCCAAATAGACTTATCTATATTACCTGTTTGCTCCCATTGTTCTATATTTGGAACTACTTCTTTTTTTAAAAAATCTTGAAGGCTTTTTCTAAATAGGTTATGTTCTTCGGTGAAGTACATACTGTTCATCTGCACACTTTTTTAATAGAGCGACAAATATAATTTAATTATCTCTATTTTATTTACTGGGAAGTCTTTTACTTTTAATAATTCATCTAAAGACTTATATCCTTCTCTTAATATGCGTTGTTCTACTATATTATGAGCAACTTCATAATCTATATGCTGAATAGTTACCAACTGCTCTACGGTTGCCGTATTTAAATTTATTTTTTGTATTTGCCTTGGTGTTTTTACAGTAAACTCATTGGTAAGACGCTCAATAACTTCGGGTGTTAAACCATAAACATCTAATAATTGAACATCTGCAATAAAGCCACCAACAAACTTATTTCTAAATTTTATAATTCTTTCTGAAAGCACTTCTCCTATACCATTTATGCTTTGTAACTGCTTAGCAGTAGCTTTGTTTAAATCTTTTTTTTGATTGAAGGTTTTTGGAGTGTTACTATACTTGTAGTTTGTTTTTGATTTAGGTGATGAGTTTGTTACCCATTCTGGAAACTTAAAATATGGTGAAATGATTTTTAAAAGAGAATCTGAAACTTTAGTTACTTGCTGAAACTGTTTAGTAGAATTAATCCATTTACCTTGTTTCCTGAAGGCTAATAACCTATCAATTTCTTCATTACTCATTCCTAATGTAGCTCCTTTATAATCTGTAATATAATTTGGATTGAAAGGAAATATTTTTGGTTTTCTAGATTCTATTTCAATCTGTTTTAAAGAATCTATTTCATTTTTAAACTTAGCGAGTGTTTTTTGGTTTACAACAATATCTTTTGAAGAAAAATCTATAAAAAAATAAGCGCATTGAAAAAGGATAATAAGTAATATTAATAAAAAAATCCCATTCCGCTGTTCTTTAGTAAACGTGAAATGAGATTTCATATTTTTATAAATTTTGTTTTACATATGTTTTGTTAAGTCTTCTGCTCCTTCATCCATAGCATCATGCTTAACGTTAATAGCTTTTAAGTATTTTTTAAGTTCTCTACTAATAATTGGAGATAATACAACAACTCCTATTATGTTTGGAACTACCATGGCAAAAATCATAGCGTCTGAAAAATCTATTACTGCACCAAGACTAATAGACGAGCCTACCACAACAAAAAATAAGAATAATATTTTATATATCAAATCGCTAACTTTTCCTTTTCCAAATAAAAACACCCAACCTTGCATACCGTAATAAGACCAAGAAATCATGGTTGAAAAAGCAAATAATATAACAGCTATTGTTAATATGATTGAAAAATGAGGAATTACACTATCAAAAGCGGTTGCTGTAAGTTCTACACCTTCTTTAATAGGCACACCGTATTCCATAAAACTACCATCAAAATTAGTAATTACTATTACTAAGGCCGTCATGGTACAGATAACTACGGTATCAACAAAAGGTTCTAAAAGTGCCACAATACCTTCACTTGCTGGATACTTAGTACGTACCGCAGAATGCGCAATAGCTGCACTACCAACACCTGCCTCATTAGAAAAAGCACCTCGTCTAACTCCTTGAATCATAACACCCACTAATCCGCCTGCTATTCCTAATCCAGAAAATGCACCTTCAAAAATTAACATAAAAGCATCATCAATAAGGCTCCAATTAGCTGCTAAAATTATTATAGCTGCTAAAACATAAATACCAGCCATAAACGGTACAATTTTCTCGGTTACAGAAGCTATTCGTTTAATACCGCCAATAATAACAATGGCTACAATAACTGCCATAACTATACCAAAGTACATACCAGCGTTATCACTTTCAAAATTAAATAATTTAACAAATTGTGCAGCTGCTTGGTTAGCTTGAAACATATTTCCACCACCAAAGGATCCTCCTATAACAAAAATGGCAAATAGTACTGCTAGTATTTTACCAAGAGGCTTTAAGCCTTTTTCTCCAAAACCTTTTGTTAAGTAATACATTGGTCCACCGTAAACCGTTCCATCATCACCTACATCTCTATATTTTACACCTAAGGTACATTCTGCAAACTTAGATGCCATACCTAAAAGGCCTGCTAATATCATCCAAAAGGTAGCACCGGGTCCGCCTATAGAAAGCGCAACTGCTACACCTGCAATATTACCTAGCCCTACTGTTGCAGATAAAGCTGCTGTTAAAGCTTGAAAATGCGATACTTCACCATGAGCACTATCATCTCTTAAGGTTTCAAAAACATTATGATCTACATTATCTGTTATATCTCCATATAAAGTGTCTGCTCCATGTTTTTCAATATCTTCGTATTTACCTTGTACTACTCTTAAAGCAGTTCTAAAACCTGTAACATTTATAAACCGAAAATATATGGTAAAAAATACGGCACCTCCTATAAGTACAATTAACACCCATGGAATTTTATATTCTTCGGAAAATGGAATTTCATAAAAAATAGCTTCAACAAACCACCCTGTGTAATCTTTAAAAACCCTATCGATTTTTTCAGAGGTTGTTTCTTGAGCAAATGTTAATAATGGAAAAATAATTGCAGAAATAGATAGAAGATATTTCTTCATAGTATATATTGAGTTAATTAATTTCTTTAGATAAAACGACCATTTAAGCTAGCAAGATGCTAAAAATAATTGATTTTTTAAAATTATAACTGTTAATCAATGGGTTTCATTTTTAATATTGAAAACAGAATTTAACTTTTCTATTTGCTCTGGACGCCCTAAAACTATAATTTTAGAATTTGCTTCTATTACAGTATCTGCCTCAGGATTAACAACATAATCCCCTTTCGCATCTTTGTAACCTATAATATTACAACCTGTTTTTTTTCTTAAATCTAAATCTTTTATGGTTTGTGCTTTATTAGAATGATAAAGCTTTTCTACGGCAACTTCTTCTATGTTAATATTAGATTTTCCTACAATTGATAGATTATCTATAAACTCCATTAAACCTGGAACCACCACTAAAGAAGCCATATGATCTCCACCAATCATATCTGGTAAAATAACATTATTAGCTCCCGCAAATTTTAATTTATCATAAGATGATTCTTGAGATGCTCTACTTATTATATTGATATTTTTATTCATTTGTCTAGCAGATAGCACTACAAATAAATTATCGGCATCATTAGGAAGCGCCGATATAAAACTGGAGGCTCTATCAACACCTGCTAGCATTAATGTTTCGTCTTCATTAGCATTTCCTATAACGTAAGGAACTCCATCTAACCTCAAACGCTCTTCAACTTCTTTATTTTTTTCAATAATGACAAACGATTTATTATGAGCCATAAGTTTTCTAGCTGCTTGTTTTCCGTTTCTTCCGTAACCACAAATTACAACATGGTTGCTAAAACCATCTATTTGTTTTTGCATCTTTTTGTATTTTATTTCTTCAAAATGATTTCTACTTAAAATGTACTCTGTTATAATAGAAAGCGCATAACCTACAATAACTATACTTGCTAAAATTAAGAATATTGTAAATATTTTACCCTGTTCATCTAGTGGTTCTACCTCTCCAAAACCTACGGTAGTCATTGTAATAACTGTCATGTACAAAGAATCTACCCATGAGTAATTTGAAATTGTCATAAACCCCACAATGCCAACTAGCATTAAAAAAACTAGTAAAATTATGGACGTATAAATTTTAGATCTAAAAAGTCTAATTAAAGGGTTACTCATACATTTACAAATCGAAAACTGACGAACGTTTGGTATAAACTAAATCTTTAATACGCATCCAAAATGCTAAAAACAAATACAAAGCAAACCCAAAGCCAAGTGTAACAAATGTTAAATACATAAATGATGTACGTACAACTTTTGCTCTAATACCTAACCTATCTGCTATACGCTGGCATACATAATAGCCATGTTTTTGAAAAAATAATAAAGGTTTATAAACATTCATGCTGCAATTTAAACTTTAGTTTACAAGTTTAAAAGTTTATTTATTTAAAATTGAATTACCTACAGCACATTGTAAGCATTTATTTTTATCACAGTACGCTTTTTTTAACTGAATTAAAGCCTGTGATTGCAATGCAGATTTTGATACTTTCTTTAATTTATTAAAGGCAGAAATTATACTGTTATTTTCTGAAGCTATGTTTGTGGCCATTTCTAAAATAACACCATCAATAGGTTCTCCTTTTTGCTTAGAATAACAAAATTTTATTGGTAAGATGGTATTAATCATTAATAAATCTATAAACGATTTTGACAATGTTTTTGAGGCAAGTTTTGATTCCTTTTGAAATGTATAGTGGTTTTTCCAATAATTTGAAGCCGATACTTTAAACAATTTATAAAATTCATCTATTTTATTGGTTTCATTAATTTTTGAAAACAAATTTTGATGTTTATGATACAAACTGGCTAGTTGTGATAACCTAATGGTAGGAAAATTTAAAGGCCGCAACCTAAAAAACTGTAATGGTAAGACTGATTGGTTACTTAAACCAAACTTTTGCTTTAAAAACTGATACTCTCGTTTTAAGTTTAAAAAATGCGCATCTTCAATATCATTATCTAATAAATTAGCTTGTCCAAATAAAAGAGCTTCTAAAGCTAATTGATTAGGTTGTACTTTTCTTACAACCGAAAAATCTACCGATTGTGCTATACTTAAAAACGATTCGCCATTTACTTTTAATCCAAAGTTTTTGGTTATCATTTTAAACAAAACAGACTCCCAATTGTTTTTAGAATGCTTCAACAGTTGTTCTATGGTTTTTGCTTTTATTTCTATACGTTCAAAGTACAAACGCTCTAACCAATTGTTTAGAACAAAATCATCTGTTTGTAAAAAATCTTGCTCACAATTAATCCACTTATCTTGTTTAAAAATTAAACTCTGGTAATTATTTAAAATATTGGGTTCAACTAAATTTTTTAATTCTAAAGTGGGAATTACAGTATTATTTTTTCTAAAAATTTGGGTATCATCTTCCCAAACTACGTGTAAAATAACATTATCATAGGCCTTATCATTTTCATGATTATGTAAAAACCAATCTGATGATTTAATATGAACCTCAACATTACCAGCCCAAAGTTGCCCATTAATTTTAATTTGAGCATTAAAAAAATCTGGTCCAGAATTATGGTTATGCTTACCTACAGAATTAATTACAATAGGCTCTCTGCTGGTTGTCTTTAAGTTCTGTAATTGAAACTTTTTGAATTTCCAGATGTAATGTAAAAAATCTTCTTGCACCTCTCTAAAATATGAAAAGTTCTCTAACTTTGTACACAGATTTAATCTTTATTATGGAAGCATTAACATTAACAACACCCGCTTTATTATTTTCTGCAATTTCATTAATAATGTTAGCTTATACCAATAGGTTTTTAGCCTATGCAGCAACTATTAGAAATTTACACGACAAATATGTGAAAAATAAAAAAAGTGTTTTAATTGCTCAAATAGAAAATATAAAAAAAAGACTTTATTTAACGCGCGCAATGCAAATCTTGGGTATTAGCAGTTTGTTACTATGTGTACTAACCATGTTTTTAATATACATAGATCAACAAATTATTGCGGTTTGGGTATTTGGAGTTGCATTACTTTTACTAATAGCTTCTTTAGCACTTTTAATTGTAGAAATTCAAATTTCTGTAAAAGCTTTAGAACACCATATTAGTGATATTGAAAACAGTTAACAAACTTGATTTTGTAATAATTTTCAGCTAACTTTGTTTGTGTTTGGATATAAACTATATACTATATTCCATATAATTTGTATCCATAAAGTTATTGTGCTAGTTTTTAATAAATCAAAAAATGAAAATGAAAAAAACAAGAAAATATCTATTTTTTGGAATAATCCTTTTATCTATTAGTTCTTTCAATAATATATCAAATTATAAAGGAGAAAAAATTTTAATCGATATTGGAGATTCTCTAACTGTTGGTGCTGGAGGAGAAGGAACAACAATGTCTAATGTCACTTTAAAACTTTTACAAGGAAAATGGATTGTAAAAAACAGAGGGGTTGGAGGAGAAAACACATTAACTATTGGGGCAAGACAAGGAGGAATTCCAATGTACATCAAAGATACCATAATATTACCTGCCAATGGAGAAATTGTGGAAATTCCCAGCGGAATTTACAGTTCTTACAATGACAAAAAAATACACCCTCTTATTCAGGGAGAAGGCGGTTTAAACCCTTGCTATATAGATGGCATTGAATGTACGCTCAGCAGAAACTCAAAAACAGAAAAATATTACATTAAAAGAAATAGAAGAAGTTTTGAATCGTATACAGTAAAACCAAAAACTAATATTATCACTCAACTTTCTTTAGAAAAAGATGGGATTGCTACAATTTTCATTGGACAGAATGGTGGTTATGAAAATCCTCAGGATTTACTAAATCAGATAAATCTATTTATTAAACATAAAGGAGACGAAAATGTTATTATTATAACTTCTCATGGTAACGGAGATTCAAAAACAATTGAGCCAATAAAAAAGAAATATGGCAAAAAACTTATTGATTTAAAAAAATATATGTCTAATAAAGCTATATATGACGCCATTAGTTTAAAACTTTTACCTGATAACGTATCTTATCCTACTGAAAGCGATATAAATGCAATGAAAAAGAATAATGCTCCACCTTCTTTACTCTACGATGGAATACATCTTAATAAAATAGGTTATGAGTTATTAGGTCGTTTAAGGTATAAAAAAGGACAAGAACTAGGATATTGGTAGTTAAATAATAAAAAACTAGCTACAAAAATAACTATAATTCAGTGCGGTGACCGTGCAAAGACCGAAAGTAAAACTATATATTTATTTGATTTCTCTTCAAACAAATCCTACGGATTTTTTACCCACGCCGAAACCATGAAACCATCAAACAAAACTCTACTTCCCTGAAGTTATTCCCAATTTAGAGACAATAAATAAACCACAGTTAATCAAACCTAATAGCTTTAACAGGTGATATTTTTGTAATAATATAAGAAGGTATTAATAACATTAATAAGCACAGTAAAAGTGTACCAATATTTAAGGCAAACACATAGCCAAAACTAATATAAACAGGTGCTTCTGTAACATAATACACACTAGGGTCTAACGGAAATAGCTTTAAATATTTTTGTGCAAAAAGTAGCCCTAGTCCTAAAACATTACCCCAAAATAAACCAAGAATTATTAGGTAAGAAGCATTGTAAAGAAATAGTTTACGGATACCCCAATTACTACTTCCTAAGGCTTTTAAAATACCTATCATTTGGGTACGTTCTAATATTAAAACCAATAATGCTGTTATCATATTTATACCTGCTACCAAAATCATAATACCAATAATACCATAAATATTGGTATCAAAAATTTTAATCCATTCAAAAATAGAACTGTATTTATTGGTTATGGTTTGGGTGTTTAAAACCGATGGAATACTTTTATAAATCTCTTCACCTTTTGTATCTAATTCATTATAATCATCAATAAAAACCTCAAAATTTCCAATTTGGTCATTTTCCCATTTATTAATACGCTGTATGTGCCTTATATCGCCAATAATAAAGTTAGCATCAAAATCCTGAAATCCAGAATTATAAATTCCAACAATGGTATATGTAATAATGTTTGGAAGTTTTTCTGGGTCTTCTTTTGGAAACACCATTTGAAACGTTTCATTCAACTTTAACTCTAACCTATTGGCTAAATATTGAGATATTAAAACATCTTCATTACGTTTATTAGAATAATTGGGCAGCTTTCCTTCAATTAAAAATTCTTTAAAATATTTCCAATTATAATCTGCTCCAACACCTTTTAAATAAGCGCCTTCAAAATCATTATCAGTTCTAATTACACCAAATTTTGAAGCTACAGCTTGAACGTGAGAAATCCCCTCTACAGTTTTAAACTCCGGATAAAACTCTTGGTTAATAGATATAGGTGTAATACTTTCTTCTGTATTATTACTATCATAATTAGTAATTAGCACATGCCCGTTAAACGCCACTACTTTATCTCGTATTTTTTGTTGTAAACCAATACCCGTTGCAATAGCTATCATCATCACAATCAACCCAATAGCAATTGCAGCAATGCCAATTTTTATTATTGGTGCCGAAATACTACTTTTATACGACTTACTACTAATTATGCGTTTAGCTATAAAAAACTCGAAATTCAATTTTATAATGCGGTTTAATGTTTTCAAAAATACAGTTTTATTATTTGTTTTAGTACTAATTTCTTGTGCTTCTAAAGTGAAAAAAGATGATGTGGTTTATCATGAGCCTCTCAAACATATTCAGAATGATACAAGTGTTGTAGTTGGTGCCAACCAAACTGAAGTATATTTACCTCTTTTAAAAGGAAAACGGATTGGTATTGTTGCAAATCAAACTAGTGTTATTTTTAAAGAGAAAGATTCTTTGTTTTTAGTTGACCCTGAAACTAACGAAACTAAATTTGAAAAAATTATTTATGAGAGCACGCATATTGTTGACTCATTACGTGCACTAAATATTGATATTAAACAAGTTTTTGCTCCAGAACATGGTTTTAGAGGAAAAGCCGATGCTGGCGAAGTAGTTAAAGATGGTGTTGATACCAAAACGGGGATTCCTATTATATCGCTTTATGGAAACAACAAAAAACCTAAGCCAGAGCAACTTAAAAATATAGATATTGTTGTGTTTGATATTCAAGATGTAGGAGCTCGTTTTTACACCTATATCTCTACATTACATTACGTTATGGAAGCTTGTGCTGAAGCTGGTATTCCTGTACTAATTTTAGATAGACCAAACCCAAACGGGCACTACATTGACGGCCCTATTTTAGAGCCCAAACACAAAAGTTTTGTGGGCATGCACCCCATACCCGTAGTACATGGTATGACTATTGGTGAATATGCTAAAATGATTAATGGCGAAAAATGGTTGCCAAACGGTGTTCAATGTGACCTAAAAGTGATTTCTATTAAAAATTACACACACCAAACAAAATACAGTTTACCCATAAAACCAAGCCCTAATTTACCTAATGATATTGCTATAAATCTGTACCCTAGTTTATGTTTTTTTGAAGGCACAAACGTAAGTGCTGGCAGGGGTACTAACAGGCAATTTCAAATTTATGGTAGTCCGTTTTTAAATGCCGAAGTTTTTAATTTTCAGTTTACGCCTCAACCCAATGAAGGTGCTAAATACCCAAAACATGAAGGTAAAATTTGTTATGGCGAAAAGCTAAACAACAAAGCTAATTTAAACCATCTTAACCTTGAATGGTTAATAAAAGCGTACCAAAACACTACTGATAAAGCTAAATTCTTCAATTCCTTTTTTATTAAACTTGCAGGTACAGAAGCATTGCAAAAACAAATTGAGTCTGGTTTAAGTGCAAAAGAAATTAAATCTACTTGGACTGAAGGTTTAGAACATTTTAAAACAATTAGAAAACAGTATTTAATTTATCTGTAATTACTTTGCGTTAGGGATTGAGGTATTTGTTGGAGCTCCTCACAGAGAGCGACTACCGAAAGCCCGACCTTTAGGTAACGCCCAAATACAACTAATTGATTTAATTATCTGGATTCATTGTTGACTTTTCATATTTTTGAAAAGGTTGTTTTAACAACTCTGCTATATGGGTATTTTTCTTTTCATCTGGAAATACATCTACGCCATAAATAATTTTGTTGGTATCTAATTTCATAAAGGTTCCAAATAACTTGTCCCAAACAGAGAAAATATTTCCATAATTAGAATCGGTGTACGGTAACCGATAATGATGATGTACTTTATGCATATCTGGAGACACTATAATATAGCTTAAAACAGCATCAACGCGCTTTGGTAACTTTATATTAGCATGGTTAAATTGCGTTGCTACAACCGATAAAGATTGGTACAACATTACCAATGCTATAGGAGCGCCAATAATAAAAACCCCTAACAAAGTAAACACATACCTAATGACACTTTCTAAGGGGTGATGCCGGTTTGCTGTGGTAGCATCTACGTTATGATCTGTATGATGTACCAAATGTACCATCCACAATAGTTTTACTTTATGCTCAATTAAATGAGGTAAATAGGCACCTACAAGATCCATTAATAACAAACCAAAAACAACAAATAACCAAAGTGGCATTTCTGGTAACCAATACAAAACTCCAAAGGTATTATTTACCACCCAATCTGATGATTTTAACAATAAAAAAGCTAATGGTAAATTTACCAACACAGTAGTAAGTGTAAAGAAAATATTGGGTATAGCATGACTCCATTTTTTATAAGGTTTGCCAAATAATGGCATGATACCTTCTAGTAGCCAAAAAAAGGTTAAACCACCAACTATAATTATTGCACGGTGGAGCGATGATATGGTTTCAAAGTAATTTAAGAACGCCTGCATGTACTTATTTAGTTTCTTTAAATATACAATAAAACCATAAACTATGCGTGCATAGTTTATTTTAAACGTTGTTTCATGGCTTCAACAATATTAAAAGCTGCCGGACATATAGCTACATTTTTAAGTGTTAGGTTAGAAATTTGCTGAAACTTTTTTCTGTCTGTATGCGGAAATTCTCTACATGCTTTTGGTCTAACTTCATATATAGAACAATAATTATCTGCTCCTAAAAAAGTGCATGGTACAGTTTGTAACACATAATCGTTGTCTTCATCTACTCTTAAATACTGTTCAATAAATTGTTTTGGTTTCAATCTAAAAAACTTAGCAATACGCTCTATATCTTTATCTGTAAATAGAGGTCCAGTTGTTTTACAACAGTTGGCACATTCTAAACAATTGGTGCTTTCAAATTCTTCCTGGTGTAACTCCTGCATTATATAATCTAAATTCTTTGGAGGTTTCTTTTTTAATTTCTGAAAGAATTTTTTATTCTCGTTATGCTTATCTTTGGCCTGCTTTGGAAGATTATTTATAATGTCTTGCATAGTACAAAAGTAATTTAAATGAAAGACATTTTTGGTAAGGCACTCATAGATTATTACAATAATAATTATACCGAAGACATTATTACATCAACCAATATTTCTGAAGAAGATGAGCTTCCGCTACCCTATTTATTTAGAAGTTTCTCAGAAATGCCTAAATTAGAACAAAAGGCTCTACAATTGGCAAAAGGAAGTGTGCTTGATGTTGGTTGCGGCTCTGGAAGCCACAGTTTGTATTTACAACAAAAGGGGCTTAATATAAAAGCTATAGACATCTCTAAAGGCGCTATTGATGTTACCAAAAAACGCGGTGTTTTTAATGCCGAAGTTTTAGATATTTTAAATGAAACCAAAACCTTTGATACTATTCTTTTGCTTATGAATGGAACTGGTATTTTTCAGGAATTAAATAAAGTAGCTAAATATTTAAAACACCTAAAAAGCCTCTTAAAACCCAACGGACAAATTTTAATTGATTCTTCTGATATTAAATATATGTATGAAGATAACGATGGTGGTTTTTGGATTGATACTAACGCAAATTATTATGGCGAATTAGATTATTTTATTAGTTATAAAGGCGAAAAAGAAATACCCATGAAATGGTTGTATTTAGACTTTAATACATTAAAGTTGGCTTGCGAAACTGTTGGTTTACAATGTGAATTGATTAAGGGTGGTGAACATTTTGATTATTTAGCCCGCTTAACCCTATAATTAATTTCTTCAACTTACTAAACTTGAATTTGTAAAATTTTTCTGCTATTTTCGTTTAGTGTTGGATATGTGGTTTTATAGTAATGCGTATCTTTATAGTAGCGAGCAACCTTGGAACAATATAATATACTTGACAATTGAATTATTACAATCAATATTTTAATGGAATTTTTTGGATTCCTGACAGAGATAAAAAAAAGGTTATTGCAACTTTATTTATAGACGAAAATGGCAGTGCAACTATTTCTTCCTTACAACCATTAGAAGATGAAACCGACATTACTGATAAATGGGGTGAAACAAAATTAGTATTAGGTTATTTAAATTGTCATAGTGATTCTAAAACTTATTCTGTTAAACTTTATGACACCTATAAATCCTACCAATCAATTGGCCCACTAGACAAAATTAAGTACAAATCCGACAATATATTAATCGCTTCCGCTTATGATTCAGAAATTGAATCAAATCTATATAATATATTAATGCTTAGTTCTGATGAGCTTAACAATTGGATTCCAATTAGTGGATTTGACTTTAACACAAAAATTGACAAGAAATTTGAAATAAGTCATTTGTATAACCAACCAGATATTATTAAGTTATTCAAGAATAAAGATTTTAGTGTTTATTTATATTTTCGAGCTTCTACGAATTTCCAAAGACGCAGAAAATCACATATTATAGAAACTGTTTTTATAAATATTGAGCCTAATGCCCCTTTTGAAATAACTGAATTATCAAAAATCAGAAAATCAATAGAACGACTTTTTAGTTTAATTCTTTTCAAACCATTTTTATCTAAAGTTATTGAACTTAGAACTAAAGGTCGAGCAACATATAAAGCCATAAAAAAATCAAATAAACCAGATTATGGCTTAGGTAAAGAGATTGAATTTGAAATTTTTACTAAATATTCGAATTCAATATTTGAAAAATGGTACGAAAAACAAAAAACACTAGAATTAGCAATTATAAATTTTTTTAGTGTCTATGGTCAAAAAGGTGTTTTAATTGAGAATAAATTTCTTACCTATATCTCGATTTTAGAAAACTATCACAAGAATCATATTAATAAAAATGGTTATTTGAAAACACGTTTAGAATATTTATTAAATAATTCAAGTTTAGCATCACAATTAAAAAAATTGGACGAATATGCAGAAAGGTTAAAAATAACAAGAAATTACCACGCTCATTTAGAAGAAAAGCACAAAGCAAAGAGTTTAAAAAGTGAAGAGATTCTTAAAACAAATTATTTGCTTGAATTTATAATTCGAGAAATTTTTCTGAGAGAAATTGGAATTAATCTTAATTCGATAATACCACATAACGTTGAAAGATATATAATAGAGTTAAATAATTAAAAGCTATCTCAGAACAAAGCCTCTTCTGGTAATCATACGTTACAAACACACAACGAAATCATATACAAATCATTAAACAAAATCCATAAAACATACTCATCAATTTAACATCACAACTCAAGAATAAAAATGAACCTTCAACCTTTAAGAATTGCCGCTGGTTGGCAAGTAGATTACAATCAACTTTATGAAGTTGACCCCATTTCTGGTTACGAACATTATTTTGAAGGTTCTAGTTTATTAATGCTACGTAATAATGCACGCTTAAAACTTATTGATGTACAATGGAGACCTGAACGAGACCTTAATGGCGAGTTTCAAGTGAACGTTTTAAATTTTGTAGAGAATTTTAATTCAAAAACCAACAAATTTGATATTAAGCCTAATTGGGAACATCCATTTTTATCTTTTACTACAAAGTCAAGATTAAAACTTGTAGAAAAGCTAGAGGAATTAATGCAAACTTTACCTGTTTACAAAGACCCAAGAATAACTAAAAAAAGAGGTGTTGTAGATGAGCTTTCAGAAACTTATCGTTTAGAATTTAATAAAAATGGGATTTCTACTGAGTTAGTAGAAAAAATATTAAAAAATGGCAGTGCTAAAATTCAAAATCAAATATTAGACTCTAAAGAAATAACAAGAGAAATAATATTGGATTTTTCACAAAATGGAATTACAAAAAAAGTAAGAAACAAAGCCTCTCAAAAGTTGAACAACAAACCATTTAAAAAATAAAAACCACCACAATAAAATTTTATTTAAGCACTTATTATTTAGCTACTTAAAAAACTAATACAGATTTTATTTTAGGTTTATAATCTAAATTAAAAATCGAACTTAAACGTAGCTCCTGCTAAAAACTGAATACTCTGTACCGGAAAATTTTGCCAACGTTGGTAAGCATTATTAGCTATATTATTAGCTTTTGCAAATACCGAAATTTTATCGTTAATATGATAACCTACATGTGCATTAGCATCAAAATAACTATCTAAATTAACTGTAAAAGGTGTGGTTACGGTTACGCCATCATTTAAAAAATATTGATCTTTTCTTTCGCCTACATAAAACAGATTAGCGCCTGTAAACCAATGGTCATCTATTTGGTAATCTAAAAATAAAGAGCCTTTAAAATCTGGTAAGTTCCAAGCTTCTGTTTCAGTATCGGTATTGTAGCTAAAATATTCTGCTTTTATGCCTAATTTAAAGTTTCGGTTTACATCAACATTAATTTCACCTGCCACTCCAAAGGTATCTACATCATCATAAACAATTCCAAAAGAATTTCCGTATGAGTAGGCTTGTTCAGGCATTAAGGTAATATCATTGTTTTTAAATAAGGCTTTATTTCTATTGGCTATATAACTACCACTTACATTATAACTTGTATTACTAGACAGTTTTCCTTTTAAACCTATATAAGCGTTGTATTGTTGGTCTGTTGGTATTATAAACAACGTTGGTGATACAAACGGATTTTCTGAAGCAAAATCGTAATACGAGTTTTGGTTTAACCCGCCTTCAATACCACCATATGCAATTAACACATCGTTTACCAATCTATAAGTTGCTGTTACATTGGGGTAAATGTAAAATTTACTTTCTTTAGATTCTGAGTCTCTTAAATAGGCTACCGTTACGCCAACATTTACGGTTAAATCATCTTGTTTCATTTCATAAGTTGGGGCAGCACTAACAATAAAATTGCCGTAATTAAATTCGGAATCAATGCCATAACTTCTATCAAACGTACCTTTTAAATAATCAAATTTAAAGGTGGTTGAAATCTCTTCTCTATCAATAGGAATATCGATTTTAGTATCTATTAAAAACCTATTTTCACCAGAGCCTTGGTTGTCTGCAAAACGTCTAAAAAAGAAACTTCCAGAGTTAATATATGTGTCTTCAAAATTTATATTTCCACCAAAATATGCATTGTTAAAGGTGTGTTCTTCATCTATATTATTAGTTATAGCTGTATCTACAAAGGACTCTGCAACACCATACCAATTATACATTTGATGATCAAAGCCTGCTTCTACATTCCACGATAGATCACGTAATGTTGTAGCATAATTTACATTAATTTTTGAAATGGAATAATTATCATCAAACGAGACATCTTCAATACCTCCTTGTGATGAATTATGGCTTACGTACCCGCCTATACTTTCGGTTCTGCTAATGGCATGATTTAAATAAACTTCACCTAAAATAGTGGTATAAGTACCAACACCAAGGGTGGCATAATTATCATAAAGTTTTATTGGTTTTCTTTTTTCAACTACAGCTGCTTTTCCTTTAGCTGGTGTAAATGTTGATGCTACTGGAAACGAAAATATGTTATACTTAACTTCCTTTTTATTTTCGGTTGTTTCATCTTGTATAGTAGGCGTTTCTTTTACTTTAAATGCATCTGAAATGGAAGGCGTATAAGGTTTTACAACATCTATTACACCTGTATTAATTGTGTCTTTGTTTCTATCTTGAGAAAAAGAAAATGCTACACTAAAAATGATAACAAAATTTAATATATGTTTTACGTGCTTACGCATATTTATTAATTTAAGATTGATGAATTTTATTCTGGTTGAATTGATGAATTAGTTTTAGCCTCTTCTGCTTTTATTTTGCTTAGTTCTTCTTTAGCTTCATTTATCACATCATCAAACTCTGCAAAGTTTTCTATAACACTTTCTAGAATATAAGTTGCTTGAAAAGCATCTCCTAACGCATAAAAATTCTTTGCCATAATTACTAATCCTTTGGCACTATAATATTTATATCCCGAATAATCTTTAGCTAATTTCTGTACCGAATTGTTTGACGCTTGATAGTCTCCTTCTTTGTTTTTAAAGTAAGCATTGTAGTATAAGGCCTCAGCAGCGGTTTCTCCGGTTGCTACTTTTTCAACTTGAGCGTAGGCTGATTTTGCTTTGTCTTCATCACCTGTTTTAATGGCAGAACGTGCTATTATAATGTATGCATCACTCTTAATTTTATTGTCAATTTTAGAATTTGCTAACACTTTTTCGGCATATGAAACTGCTTTTTCGTAGTTTTCTAACTGGTAATTAGCTTTCATTAAGTTTGATTGTGCAAACACCACATTTTGCGGATAGTTAGCTTCATTTTCTAACCTTTGTAATATAGGAATGGCTTGTTCCCATTTTTTTTCTTCTAAATAATATTGAGATAAACGCGATAAAGCTTCTTCGGTGTATTCGCTTTGCGAAGTCTCTACAATGTATTTGTAATGTGGAGCTGCATTGGCAACCAACCCTTTTTTATAATACAATTGCCCTAAATAAAAGTGTGCTTGTAAAATATGTAATCCGTTAGAAAATTCGTTTATATAACTATTAAATTGCTTAATAGCCCTATCTGTATTACCGTCTAAATATTGTTTTTCTGCTGCAGTATATGACGCATTATCTAATTCTGTATCGGTAACTTCAACATAATCTAAAGTTCGTACCCAATTAGCATAATCATCAACTCTACCCAAATCTATATAAATTAATTTGGTTGTTGAAACTGCTTGAACTGCTTCTGGTGTTCCAGGATAACTTTCTGCCACTTTTTTAAACTTTGTTAAAGCTTTTTCATTCTCATTACCGTTATAATACACAAGTCCCTGACGGAGTAATGATTTAGGAACAAAGGAACTCATTTTGTACTCAGTATTTAAACGGTTGTAAATTTGAAGTGCTTTACTAGTTTGGTTAGCTTTTACATAAGAATTACCCAATTCATACATGGCATCATCACGAAGTTTAGACGATTGATAGTCTGAAATAAATTGCTCTAATTCTTTAATTTTTTTAGAAGATTGCCCCAAATAACCAACACTGATTGCTTTTTGAAACGCTGGATAATCTGATTCTATTTCGTTTAATTTAATGGCGTTGTTATAGGCTTTTATGGCACTACTATAATTGCTAGTAACAAAATTAACATCACCTAAGCGTAAATAGGCATCGTTTAGTCTTACTTCATCATTTTTTTTATTAGAAATGAATTTATTGAAATACTCGGTAGCTTTGGCATAATTTTTCAATTTAAAATAGGTGTAAGCCAAATTATAATCTAAATTCTCGGTTTCTGGTGCGTTTACTGCCATTTGCTCAAACTGTTTAAACCCAATAAGAGCCTCATCAAAATTGGTTAAATTGTAATCTGCTTCGGCTTTCCAGAAGGTTGCTCTAGCGGTGTAGTTATCATCTCTGGGTTCTTTTAACGAAGCTTCAAATAACTTTTTAGCTTCTAAATATTGATTTTCATTATACAATTCTACACCTCTGTAAAATGCTACTTTTTGGTAGGCTAGCTTGTTTTCAAAATTCTTTTTTCCTTCTAGTAACTTAAGTGCTTCCTTATAGTTTTTAGAAGTAATGTAAGAGTCTATCAGTAAGGTTTCAATTTCTTCTTTATAACTTGTTTCTGGATATTTTTCTAAATAACCAGCCAAAACTTGTGGAGCCGATTGGTAAGGGTTTCCTATTTCATAACTAATTTTGGCATAATTTAACCAAGCATCTTCTTGAATTTTTAAATTGAAATCCATTTGAGAAGCATATCTAAAGGCATTTAATGCTTCTTGTTTTTTACCTAAGTGAATATAGCTTTCACCCAAATGATAATAGGCATTTTGGGCAATAGCATTGTTTCCGCCAATTATTTTGTTAAACTCAGAAATGGCTTTTTCATAATCACCTTGTTTATAATGCGCGTATCCTAATTGATAAAAATCTGTGTTATTCCATTTTGCAGTGCGTTCTCTTTTACTTTTTTTTCCTTTGTAAGCGGTTAAATAAGGAATGGCTGCTGCATATTCTTCTAAATTAAAATAACTTTCTCCTATAATTTTAGATAGTTCTGAAACTTCTTCTTCATCACTATTTGGTAATCTTTCTTTTGCTAATTCTATAGCTTTTTCAAAATTGCCTAGTTTAAAGTTTAAATCGGCCTGATAATAAGACAGTTTTTCTTTGTAACGCTCTTGGTCACTCACTTGATCAAAATACTCATTAGCTTCATCATAATCATCGCCTTCATAAGCCATATAACCAATGTAATATTTAGCTTGCGAACCGTATTCTTTAGAACTTTCTACCTTAGATAAATACTTTTTAGCATCTCTATATTGCTTGGTTGTAAAGGCAGAATATCCATTATTAAAGTAGAACTTTTCTTTTTCGGTTTTTCCTAGAGCATCTTCATTTACCTTGTTATACCACTTTCTAGCATAGGCATATTTTGAGTTTTCAAAATAATAATCGGCTACATCTACATAAGCTGTATTACGCTTTGTACTAGTGGGGTATTCTTTTACAAAATCCTCAACAAGTCGGTCTGCATTTTGTTGATTTAATCTAACCGCACAATTTGCAATGTAATAAGCACAGTCTGATTGTAAAATGTCTTCTTTAGCTGTTTTTTTTACACTTGCAAATAAAGATTGTGCTGCTAAATACTGTTGATTATTGTATAACGAAAGTGCTTTTTGATAATCTACTTTGTTATTGGTATATACAGCTGATTGTTGAGCTAAAAGGTGAAGACTAAAACCGATAGCTACTAAAAGGGTAATAATACTTTTTTTAGTCATTGACTATTCGTTTTTTTAATTGAAACCAAAGATAAATTATTATAAAGCCTATAACGAAATAATCGTGCCATAATTATAAACCAAGTTATTAAATGTTAAAAAAAATGAGGTTTTCTGTATAATTTTTTTTGTTAGTACAACAAAAAATGTGCTTTTGTGTTTGTTATGTTAAACATTAAATTTTAAACTTGTATCTTCAAACTTTATCTTTATGTCAAATCCTATTTTACAATTAAAAAACGCTTCTATTTATCAAGGAGATAGTTTAGTGCTCTCTAACGTTAATGTTGAAATTAATAAAGGAGAGTTTGTGTACTTAATTGGTAAAACAGGTACAGGAAAAAGTAGTTTTATGAAAACACTTTATGGCGATTTACCTTTAAAAGAAGGCGATGGCCATATTGTTGAATACAATTTAAAGCACTTAAAAGAAAAAGATATTCCTTTTTTAAGACGAAAACTTGGTGTTGTTTTTCAAGACTTTAAATTACTTACAGATAGAACTATAAACGATAATTTATTATTTGTTTTAAAAGCAACAGGCTGGAAAAATAAAGACGAAATGAATACCAGAGTTGAAGAAGTTTTAGCAAAGGTAGATATGAAAACAAAAGGCTTTAAATTTCCGCATGAACTTTCTGGTGGTGAACAACAACGTATTGCTATTGCAAGAGCCTTACTTAACAATCCAGAACTTATTTTAGCCGATGAACCCACCGGTAATTTAGACCCACAAACCAGTGTTGAAGTAATGAAAGTACTGCAAGATATTAACAAAAACGGCAACACTATTTTAATGGCTACACACGATTATGCTTTACTTTTAAAATACCCAAGTAAAACACTAAAATGTGATGACAACAAAATTTATGAAGTGGTGCAGAGAAAGGGGTAATTATGCTTTCAATTTTAATACCTACATATAACTATAATGCATTTCCTTTAGCTGAAGAAATTCACAAACAAGCATGTTTTTATGAAATAGATTTTGAATTAATTTGTATTGATGATGGTTCTAACTCAAAATTAAATAACGAAAATAAAAAAATTAATAACTTAGTTAATGCCACTTTTATAGCTCATAAAACTAACATGGGCAGAAGTGGAATTCGTAATTTTCTTGCACAAAAAGCTAAATTTGAATATTTACTTTTTTTAGATGCTGATGTGAAAATATTAAACCAAAATTTTTTACAAGAATACATTAAATCTATAGATAAAAATAGTGATATCATTTATGGTGGCATTGAGTATCAAAAAGAAGCTCCTAAAAGTAATCAACACTTACGTTGGTTTTATGGAAATAAAAGAGAAGCTTTAAATGTTAATAAAAGAATAAAAAAACCTTATATAAGATTTTTAACCCTAAGTTTTTTAATAAAAAAAGACCTATTTAATACACTAACTTTTAACACAGAAATACCCAATTTAAGACACGAGGACACGTTGTTTTCATTAAACGCAAAGAAAAAGAATTTTAAAGTAAAACATATAAATAACCCTGTTTTACATACAGGGCTAGAAACTAGCTCTGTTTTTTTAAAAAAATCTGAAGAAGCAGTCTACACTCTTAATTATATGATAAAAAAGAATTTAATTTTACCAGACGAAGTAGCTTTATCAAAATTTGCTCAATTATGCACTAAATTTAAACTCAATTATCCTATAACTTTATTGTTTTCAAGCTTAAAAACCCCCATTAAGAAGCAATTATTATCTAAAACACCTTCCTTATTGTTATTTGATTTTTATCGCTTAGGATATTTTCTTTCTCTTAACTCAAAAAAATAATGGCTTTTTTTTCTGTAATAATCCCCCTTTTCAACAAAGAAAATTTTATTGAAGACACATTAAACAGTGTTTTAAATCAAACATTTACAGACTTTGAAGTCATTATTGTTAATGATGGTTCTACAGATAATAGCATATCAAAAATTAATGCTATTAAAGATTCAAGAGTCAACATTTTTAGTCAAAAAAATTCAGGAGCTTCTGCAGCTAGAAACAAAGGTATTGAATTAGCTAAAGGCAGTTTAATAGCTTTTCTAGATGCTGATGATTTATGGTTACCCAATCATTTAAAAGTTCTTGCAAATCTTTTTAACGACTTCACAAACTGCGGTCTTTATTGTAGCAGATACAAAACTAAAATTTCTAGAAAAAAAATCATTGAAAATGATTTAACCAATTGCATTGAAGACAATTACAGAGGTATTGTTTCTGATTTCTTTAAAGCTAGTTTAAAAAATAGAATAGCCCATACTTCTGCCCTTGCTATTCCAAAACACATTTTAGATGAATATGGAGTATTTGATGTTAATATTTCTAGCGGACAGGATTTAGATTTATGGATTAGAATTGCTGCGCATTGTAATGTGGCTATATCAAACGAAATCACCTCTATTTATAGATTTGAAATTCAAGAGTCGCTTTCTAAAACAAATATTCTATCAAAAAAATTAATTGATTTTAAAAAATTTGAAGCACTAGAAAAAACTAATAAAAGTTTAAAAATATTTCTAGATCATTACCGCTTAGAATATGCTTTACATTACAGAGTATCTGGTAGTATTTCAAAATCGGGGGAGTTACTTAAAGAAATTACATCTGATATTTCTTTAAAATCAAAAATCTTATTAAAACTTCCTCCTAAATTATTACAAGTGTTGCTAAAAGTAAAACACTATTTAAGGAAAAAAGGAATTGATTTTACAATTTACCATTAAAGCTTCTTAAGTAATTTTTATAATCATCAAAATCTCTAATATAATCCTCTTCTTTAAACACATCTGATGCTATAACTAAACAAACGGCACCTGATGAAAAGTTTTTTAATTCCCTCCATATACCTTTATCTATTAACACCCCTTCAAAAGGTTTATTTAAAACCACAGTTTCTTGTTCTTTTACATTGTTTAAAACAACTTCAAAGCTACCAGATAAAGCTACCAAAAATTCTTTTTGTTCTATGTGTGCATGCCCTCCACGTTCAGCCCCAGCAGGGACATCATATAAATAATAAACACGCTTAAATTCAAATGGTAAAATTTCTTTTTCTATAACAGATAGGTTGCCTCTGTAGTCTTCAATTTTTTGTATTTGTATTTTTTTACCTATCATCATTATTCAGTTATTTTTAATAATTCTAACCAAGTTTTTTTTATTTCATCATTTGAAAACCTTACAATACTATTTCTAGCTTCTTTTTTACAGTTTTTTAAAAATTTATCATCCTCTATCATTTTATTCATTACTCTAGTCAAAGATTCAAAATCTTGATTTTCAACCAAAACCCCATTTACATTTGGAATAATAATTTCATTAGGCCCTGCAACCACATCAAAACTAACTACCGGTGTTGAACAAGCTAAAGATTCTAAAAGCACCATAGGAAACCCTTCATATTTACTACATAAAACTAAAAACTCAGCATTAACCATATAAGTAGCAGGATTTGAAACAACACCTGTAAAAACAACTTTATTGGATAAGTTTAATTTTTCTGAAATTCTTTTACAAGTGTTTAATTGAGAACCATTACCCAATATAACAAGTTTAATATTTTTCTTTGGTAATATTGAATTTGCATATGCTTGTATTAACTTGTCAAACTGCTTTACTGGTTCAATACGGCCTACGGCAACTATATATTTATAACCTAATGTAATGCTTTTTTGCTCTGTAAAACTATTTAAATTTAAAGAATTATAAATGCATGTTACATTGGTTAGCCCATATTTATTTTTTACTAAATCTTTAATTCCTTTAGAGCAACAAACAATTTTATAAGCGTCTTTGTATAAAAACTTTGTTACCTTAACAGAATGAGGTAAATAGGTTTTTAATTGCGAACTATGAATGTTATATATAACTTTTTCTTTGGCATAAATATACTTTGTAATAAGTATTTCTGAAACTACATTTATCCTATAACGTTGGTCTATTATAAAATCAAATTCTGTACTTTTTAAATACTTTTTAAAACGAATGTACTTAAGATATTTTTGAAAAAAACGCCCATTTTGTGATTTGCTGTTAAAACTTTTATAGTAAATATTAGAATTAATAGCTTCGTCATTATCTAAAAAAAGCAATTCTACACTAACCCCTTCTATACTACTAAGCAAATTATACAAAGTAGTTATTACCTTTGTTAAGCCTCCTACTTGTAAATTATAAGCAACAATTGCTATTTTTAGTTTTTTCTTTTGCAATGCTTATGGTTTGGTTATTTTAGTAACAAATATAAAACATAGTTTTTACTGATGTCATCAACTCCACAAGTATCTGTTATTTGCACTTGCTACAACCACCAAGATTATGTATTAGAAGCTTTAAATTCAATAATAAATCAAACTTATAATAACATTCAACTTATAATTACTGACGACTGCAGCACTGATAATTCTGTCACAAAAATTAACCAATGGCTAGAAAAACACAGCAATATTCTTTTTTTAAAAAACCCAGAAAACCTTGGTAATACAAAAACATTTAATAACGCTATTAAATATGCAACTGGTGAATATATTGTAGATTTTGCTGCTGATGATATACTTTTAAATAATTGTATTGAAGAACAAGTTAGAGCTTTTACTGAAAGTAAGTATGAAAACCTTGCTATTGTTTATGGAAATATTGATTTAATAGACGAAAACAATAATTATATTTCTATATATTATGATAAAACCGAAACACCTAACAGTGGTGATATTTATAAAATGGTTATAGGTAGAACCACAAAAATATGCTCTGTGGCTGCCATGATAAAAAAAAATATTTTCGATGGTGTTGGTGGTTATGATGAAAGTTTAGCTTATGAAGATTTGGATTTATGGGTGCGAATTTCTAGAAATTATAGTTTTCAATACATCCCATTAGTGCTTGCTCAAAAAAGAGAGTTATCAAATTCATTAAGTGCTAATTTTTTAAAGAATGGTAATCTATCTCATAAATTACATACATCTACTCTAAAAATTCTTGAAAAAATACTTAAACTCAATTCTTCAAAAAGTGAATACCGCATCATGCTTAAAAGAGTGCACTTTGAAATATTTAAATTTATAAAAGCCAGAGAATTTATGCTTCTCTTTAAACTTTTATACACAGGGTTAAAGGCTTTATTAAAAAGTGTATGATTCTATTTAGAGAGCACCTGCTTTATACGTTTTATTTTTTAAATATAAGGAAATCTTCAATCCTTGCTCGTTCCCCTTCCCAATCTCTAGAAATATGTTCTTTAATTAATTTAGCAGGAATACCTCCTAACAAAATATAACTTCCAAATTTCGAATAATCCTTACTTAACACACTATTTGATGCAACAATACAATAATCTGGAGTTATAGTTGATTTTGTAATGGTGCTTCTATTAGCCACCCAATTATAATTTCCAATTATAATTGGTTTACTCTTACTATATCTTTCTTGGGTTGAAGTATTATAGATGTTGTGAAAATTCGTATCATATATTTGCGATTCATAAGCTACTCTAGCCCATTCACCTAAAATAATTTTATTAGTACAAAATATCTTGACATTATACCCTAAACAAGTCATATTACCAAACTCACAATAGGCTTCTTTCGCAATATATAAAGAACAATCTTTACCAATATGTACATGTCCTTTTATTTTTAATCTACCTGATAAGTTTATTTCAGCTGTTTTTTTACTACACGTAAAAATCTCAAACTGCTGCCCGAAACCAATCATACCTATTTTTATTGGTGCATCAATAATAATTTCTCCGCTAAGACTTGTAAACTTAACACTTCCATAAAAAAATACCGGAAGCTTCTTTGCAATTTTAAAAGGAAACATTTTAAAATTAAAATACACAGTCTTTATCCAATTTACTTTAATAAAAAACTTAACTTTTCTTTTTATTCCAAGCCCAAACATATCGCCTATTTATTTTTTATTAATCTTTAAAAGTCTAAGTAATATTTCCTTTAAATTCATCTGTTTATTAAACTCCTTAATGGTAAATATAACTGAAATTAAAACAATTAAAACCATTACTAAAAACCGAATATATTTATAATCTATAAGTGTTCCTAAAAACCCTAAAAAACATAACATAACACAAAATAAAAACGTCTTATAAAATGCTTTATTTAAAGTTAAGTTATATAAATAATAGGTTAATATTTTTAAAACAGTAAAGTGTATAATATAATGCAATAATAAACCAATTCCTAGACCTCTAAGCCCCCAATAATTATAAGATAGCGCACATATTAAAAACAACAAAGTATTAAAAAACAAACTTGTTTTTATAAAGATTTTTGAATCTCCTTTTGCTATAATCACATAACCCATTGAAAAAGAAACAGCTTTAAATAATGTTCCTAAAACCCCAAAAGTTACAAAGCCTAAAATAACTAGAAACTCCTTTGTGTATAATATTCTAATGATTAAAAAATCAAAAGTTAAAAACAATAGTATTATAGGAGTTATTATTAAAATAGCTATGTTAGCTTGTTTATTAACCACTTCTTTTACCAAAATATTATTTTTATTTATAGCTGATAGCCTAGGGAAATAATCTGTTGACATAGCATTAAAAACCATGCCTACATAGGAGTTAATAACAACTATTCCGGCACTATAAAATCCAACTTCTTCAACACCTCCTTTATTTCTTATATAAATTTGAATTAGCCATAACGTTAAAGCCCCTACAATAGATGTAAAACTCATAGTCACCCCCAATAACAACATAGGCTTACTTTTTTGGTAAACCTCAGATAAACTATATTTAACTACTTTGTTTTTTTTTGTATTAGAATATCTTAAAAAAACTAAATATGCTATTACAAAACCTAAAATTATAGCAGGAACAATACCGTCGATTCTAAAATAATAATAAATGGGTAGCGTAATAACTAAGGATAAAGAACTCCCTATTAAGTTTGCTTTTGCGAGCTTTTTTAGTTGATGAGTTCCTTGTAATATAGCTTTTTTCCCATTTGTAAGTTGACTGAATACAATAGCAATTGCTAGCCAAATAAAATGTACAGTATATGCATCATCTCCAAAAGTCCAAACACTTATTGGTTTTGAAAAACATACCACTAAAATTGCCCCTAAAATTCCGGTAATCCAAATAACTTTGTTTAAAACAGATATAAAACTAGAAACTTCATGAGTTCCTTGATTTGAATTTAACTCTGAAATTTCTTTTACTGCACTTGTATCTAACCCCACCTTTGTTAAATCAACAATAAGTCTAATGGTTGAATTAAACAAGCCTAAAACACCCAAACCATTAGCTCCTATTAAAACAGCTACTAATTTTGTTTTTATAACGGATAACAAAATATTATAAACCTGAACACCACCAAATAGTGTTGTGGCTTTTAAGATTTGCTTATATGAGTTTTTATTCTCGTTCAAAAAACTACTTGTAATTAGAAACAACATCAATTATTTTTTCAACTTCACAAATTTCTAATAATTGATTTATTGGTAAACTTAAAACTTCTTGATGTATTTGTTCTGTTATAGGATAGCTTTCTTTATTAAACTCTTTATAAGCGTTTTGTTTATGTGTTGGTATTGGATAATGCACAAATGTTTCAATACCGTTTTTAAAAAGATAATCTTTTAAGGAATCTCTAGTTTTAGACCTAACAACA
This sequence comes from Seonamhaeicola sp. NFXS20, assembly GCF_049132085.1. Lineage (NCBI taxonomy): Bacteria > Pseudomonadati > Bacteroidota > Flavobacteriia > Flavobacteriales > Flavobacteriaceae > Seonamhaeicola > Seonamhaeicola sp. NFXS20. The sequence continues at coordinate 95,451 of NZ_JAFMPU010000014.1, forward strand.
AATAAATGAAATACGTGTTCTTTTAAATTTTCATAATACGGTAAAACAATATTTTTTGCATTTATGTTACTTAAGTAATATTTGGCATTTTCTTGTCTTCTTTTATTGTCGTCATCAAGATAGTTTAACTTAACTCTTAAAAGGGCTGCTTGAATTTCATCTAATCTACAATTATATCCCTTATAATCATTTTCATAAGACGTTTTACGCCCGTAGTTTCTTAGTTTATAAACAACTTTGGCTAATTCAGAATCATTTGTTGTAATGGCTCCTGCTTCTCCCAAAGCTCCTAAATTTTTGGTAGGGTAAAAACTAAAGGCTGCTGCATTTGAAACATTTCCAGCTTTTCTGCCATCTGAATTAACTGCCCCATGAGCTTGGGCTGCGTCTTCTATTAATAATAAATTATACTTTTTAGATATTCTTTCTAATTCTTTTACATTATATAAATAGCCATATAAATGAACTCCTAAAATGGCCTTAGTTTTATGTGTAATAACACTTTCTACTTTTGTTGCATCTATGTTATAAGTTTGCAAACTAGGCTCCACTAAAATTGGTTTTAACCCTTTATGAGAAACTGCTAAAATTGTGGCTATGTAGGTGTTAGCGGGTACTATAACCTCGTCTCCTTCAGCTAACTTCCCTAATATTTTATATGCTTCTAAAATTAAATGTAGTGCTTCTAAACCAGAACTAACTCCAATACAATATTTTGTACCACAATAAGTTGCAAATTCTTTTTCAAATAAATCAACTTCAGAACCTAAAACATAATTGTTTGAATTTAAGAATTGTTGAAACTTGTCATGAAATTGGGGTTCAAACCGTTTATTTATTTTATGTAAATCTAAAAACTTAATCATATCATAACTTGGTTTAGTAATTTATGATTTTTGGTTTCAATTTCATAAAAATCTTGCGCAATAGTTCTAGCTCCTAAGCCTTCTTTCCAATATTGTAATCCTGTATTTATTTGTTTACCATTATTGGTATTTGAGGCTCCTAAATCTAAAAAAGATTTATTTTTAAACTTTTCTATTAAACTAACAAACAAAAAGTCTATACTTCCTAATTTATTATTTTCAGAATTACCAGAAATATATTGGGTTCGCACAGTATTTTCTGTTATAAACAACGTAGTTCCTGCTACTATTTTTTTATTGTAATATACATTATACTGTTTTATATTATCTGGAAATTTAATCTTTAATTGATTAATTTCATCTAAAGAATGAACAGGGCTAGCCTTATGCTTTTCTTTTAAATTTGGAATTAAAATAGTGTTCCAAAAAGCCTCTAAACTATCGTCTTCTTTTATTTCTAAACCAAATTTAATTCCTCTCTTGTACCCTTCTAATCTATTGTTTGAAATTTTAACTCTCTGTTTTAAGTTTAACACCGAAAGCGCTTCTCTTTTAATTAATTTTGCTTGTACTAAATACATTAAATATGGTAACTCATCATTTGGTAATTTACTATATATTGAAGGTAATATTTTAAGCTGAAATCTATCTACACCCTCTGTTTTTAAATAATATAAAATTTGAGTAAATATTTTTATTACAACGTTAAATTTTAAAGCTGAGTTAAACACTAAGCCTCCATAACTTAACCCCTGATGAGATATAACCATACTACCTACTTTGTTTGCTGGTAATACAGCAATTAACTTCTTTTCTTTAAAAATTAACAATGAAATATCTTGAAACCTATCTTGATGATATTCCATAAAATTTCTATTGAATAGGAAAGTACTATTTTTTGTGTTTAGAATAAAGTTATTCCATTCATGGAAATATTCTTTTGAATATTGAACAATTCTAAATTCTTGCATGTAAAAATTTTATGCTATACTTCTTCTTTAAAAGAACTAAAAAGCGATTTACCAAAAATAGATAAAATAATGCCGTAGTAAACTAAATAACTTACAAAGTGAGCAATAACTACACCTTTAACACCAAAATGATTAATAAAATAAATACTACTACAGTATAGTGTAATTATTAAAAATGTTTCGGTTAAAATATAATGCCAAAACATTTTTTTTGCAATAAATTGATAGGCTATAACCATTGAAAGTACTTTAACAAAATCTCCTAATAATTGCCACAAAAATAAATCTTCAACAGGTTTAAACTCTTCTGTAAAAACTACCGAAACAATTAATGGCTTAAGTAAAAATATTACTAATAAGGCAAAGGCTAAAATTGGCATTACTGTTTTATAAAAACCAAAAACTTCTTTTCTAAAATCTTTAGTATTATTTATTTCTGTAAATCTGGGTAAAATATACAATGCCATTAAAGATGTAATAAACATTAAATAATATTTAGATATTCTGGTCATTGCTTCCCAAAAGCCAGCATCTTTATAGCCAACGTTTTCAATAATGTAATTTCTAATAGCAATAGCTACAAGGGGGAGTAAAACAGTCGAAAAAAGTGCCATCATAGAATATGGTCTTAGTTTTTTTAAAAAGCTAAAACTAAATTTATTAACACTTATTAAAGGCACTAAACTTTTTCTATTTATAATACCAACCAAGGTTATTAAGAAGATTAACGATTCTGCTATGGCTACAGAAATTAAAGCGCCTTTTAATGCTTCTTGATAAATTAATAATAAAGCTACAGATACACTTAAAATCTGCCCAATGATATTTATTATGATTAAAATTTTATACTTAGAAAACCCATTCATTATAGAAAAGGTAAACATGTTTAAAGCATAAAAAGGAAGTACTATTGCAAAAACCTTAATAGCTAGTGAGTAGTTGTTGTATTCTGGAAATATAACATTTGTAATTAATTCTGCATTGAAATAACAAACTACAGACACTAATACAGTTGCAATAAAACCAGCATAAAACACCGTAGAAATGGTTTTACTTAGTTCTGCAACATTATCTTTAAACTTAGCTATATATTTTACAACACCTTTATAGAACCCCAGTATTGATATAGTTTGAAATGAACTTACAAAATTTTGGAAATTCCCAATCAATGCCATCCCTTCTGCTCCTATAAAAACAGCAATAGCTTTAGATGTTAACAAACCTGCAATAACTCTTGTTGTTACAGATGCTGTTTGTAGAGATGCAATTTTAACTAGTACAAACTTATTTATATAGTCTATTAATTTTTTCAATTAATACAAATTTCCTATTATAATAATATATTCAACTTAGTTCACTCGTTTAAAAAAAAATTGTCTATCTAATTCATTTTGAACGAAATCAAATATACAAAATCAATATACTTTTAAATTATTATAATAAGTTTAATAGATAAAGTGTACTAGATTACCTTTATTTTGTTTTTCTTAATAGGTAAAATAAGTTAATAATAAGAATTGCTGAATTAGTTATTATTATAGGTTTTGAAATTGGACTAAGCATAAATCCATAAATAACAAAGAACAAACACCCTAATAAATTTACCATTCTAAGCTTAATAACAGATTTCATTAAGAATGATAAAAGCACTGTAGCCATAGCTAAATACCCAACCCACTCAACAATTGAAACCCCTAAAAATTCCATTAAATAGACTTATTTCGTTTACGTTCAACCTCTTTTAAAAATATTTTTCTTAATCGTAAGTGGTTTGGCGTTACCTCTACGTATTCATCTTTTTGAATGTACTCTAAGGCTTCTTCTAATGAAAACTTAACTGCAGGAACAATTTTTGCTTTATCATCGGCTCCAGCAGAACGCACGTTACTTAATTTTTTAGTTTTAGTAACATTAACCGTCATATCATCTCCTCTAGAGTTTTCTCCAATAACCTGTCCTTCATAAATATCCTCTCCTGGATCTATAAAAAACTTACCACGTTCTTGTAATTTATCTATTGAATACGGAATTGCTGTTCCGTTTTCCATAGAAACCAAACTACCATTTTGACGTTCTGGAATACCTCCTTTTACGGGTTGATATTCTTTAAACCTATGCGCCATTATAGCTTCTCCGGCAGTTGCTGTTAATAATTGATTACGTAATCCTATAATACCTCTTGATGGAATGATAAACTCACATACCATTCTATCGCCTTTGGCCTCCATACTTAACATTTCTCCTTTACGCATAGTTACCATTTCTATAGCTTTACCAGATACTTCTTCGGGTAAATCAATGGTCATTTCTTCAACGGGTTCGCATTTTACACCATCTACTTCTTTAATGATTACTTGTGGCTGACCAATTTGAAGTTCATATCCTTCGCGACGCATAGTCTCTATTAAAACAGATAAATGTAATACCCCTCTACCAAATACCATAAATTTATCGGCACTATCAGTTTCTTCAACTCGTAAAGCTAAGTTTTTTTCTAGCTCTTTTGTTAAACGTTCTTTAATGTGGCGCGATGTAACATACTTTCCATCTTTTCCAAAGAAAGGTGAATCATTAATTGTAAACAACATACTCATAGTAGGCTCATCTATGGCTATGGTTTTTAAACCTTCTGGGTTTTCCCAATCGGCTACTGTATCACCAATTTCAAACCCTTCAAGACCAACAATGGCACAAATATCACCAGCTTGCACTTCTTCTACTTTCTTTCTTCCTAAACCTTCAAAAGTGTGTAATTCCTTAATTTTAGACTTCACAATACTTCCATCTCTTTTTACTAAAGAAATGTTTTGACCAACTTTTAACTCGCCTCTGGTTAATCTACCAATAGCTATTCTACCTGTAAATGATGAGAAATCTAATGACGTGATAAGCATTTGAGTTGTTCCTTCTTCAATTTTTGGTGAAGGAATATGCTCAATAACCATTTCTAATAAAGGCTCAATATTATCTGTTGGTTTTTGCCAATCTTCACTCATCCAATTGTTTTTGGCAGAACCATAAACGGTTGGAAAATCTAGCTGCCATTCTTCTGCTCCTAATTCAAACATTAAATCGAACACCTTCTCATGAACTTCATCTGGTGTACAATTTTCCTTGTCTACTTTATTAACAACTACACAAGGTTTTAATCCTAAGTCAATTGCTTTTTGCAACACAAAACGGGTTTGTGGCATAGGACCTTCAAAAGCATCAACCAATAATAAAACACCATCTGCCATATTTAAAACACGTTCTACTTCTCCTCCAAAATCGGCGTGACCAGGTGTATCAATAATATTAATTTTAATATCCTTATAAGTAACTGAAACGTTTTTTGAAGTAATAGTTATCCCGCGTTCGCGTTCTAAATCGTTATTATCTAGAATTAAATCACCTGTGTTTTCATTTTCTCGAAACAGTTGACAGTGGTACATAATCTTATCAACCAAAGTAGTTTTACCGTGGTCTACGTGTGCAATAATAGCTATGTTTTTTATTGTATTCATTCTGAGCCTCCTTAAATTAAGCGTGCAAAGGTAGCGTTTATTTTCTCATTTAGTTAATTAAATGTTATAATTTAAAATGCTGAATAATTTTCTTAAAGTATTTAAGTTAAGTTTATTATATTTAACCGACCAATTTTACTCTCAATTTCTAAAATTTATTTTTATGACCCTAATTAACAAATACGTAAAGTACGTACCTTATCTGTATTTTATATCAATTACAATTTATTGGTTCACTAAAATTAACAAAACCGAAGGATTAACAGCTTACCCTATTTTATTATTTGGCATTCCTTTTTTATGGCAAATAATTAAGCCTAATAATAAATTAAACTTTATACTAGGAATTACATTTGTTTGTATTTCTTCATATTTAATTTTAGTGTATCTATCTGGTATTTTTAGCTTTGTTTTTAATAACCATAATACGCTAAGTGCAATAATTTATACTGGTTTATTTGTTTTAGTCAATTTTTTTATGGCTACGTGGATTATAAGAAATAGTTTAAAAACCGCTTTTTAAATTGATTATCTTTGTTGCTTAATTTTTTAAGCAAATGAATCTTCTAGATATTCCAAAGATTAAACATACTAATTCTAACAACTTCTTTTTATTAGCTGGCCCATGCGCTATTGAAGGAGAAGACATGGCTTTAAGAATTGCCGAAAAAATAGTAACTATTACCAATAAATTACAAATTCCTTATGTATTTAAAGGTAGCTTTAAAAAAGCAAACCGAAGCAGAATTGATAGTTTTACTGGCATTGGTGATGAAAAAGCTTTAAAAATTCTTAAAAAAGTTTCTAATACTTTTGATGTACCCACAGTAACAGATATTCATGAAGTTACCGATGCTACTTTAGCAGCCCAATATGTTGATGTTTTACAAATCCCAGCATTTTTAGTTAGACAAACAGACTTAGTAGTTGCAGCTGCTAAAACAGGTAAAGTGGTGAATTTAAAAAAAGGACAATTTATGAGTCCGGAAGCCATGAAACACGCCGTTCAAAAAGTAAAAGACTCTGGTAGTGATAAAGCTTGGATAACAGATAGAGGTACCATGTTTGGTTACCAGGACATGATTGTAGATTTTAGAGGTATTCCTACCATGCGCCAATATGCTCCAACAATTTTAGATGTTACCCATTCTTTACAACAACCAAACCAAAGTGCTGGTGTAACTGGCGGAAGACCTGAAATGATTGAAACCATTGCAAGAGCAGGTATTGTTAATAATGTTGATGGATTATTTATTGAAACTCATTTTGATCCTGCTAACGCAAAAAGTGATGGTGCCAATATGCTACATTTAAATAATTTGGAAAAACTACTTACAAACTTAGTTGCTATAAGAAAAACTATTACCAATTTGTAATACGTATTTTGGAACAATTTTTGCTCTATTAGTATTGTATTTAAAAACAAATTTGAAAGTTTTTAATACCTTTGCCCTCTGCGTTAAGGATTGAGGTATTTGTTGGAGCTCCTTGAAAAGAGCGACTACCGAAAGCCTGACCCGATAGGGTAACGCCCAAATAAAATATTTAAATCTTACCATATATTAATGGGGTCGACTGGTTTTGACAGCGAGATTAATTAAACGGTAAGCACGTGGTGTAATGATTTTGAAACACCTAAAAGGCTAAATCAAACTTTAAACGGCGAAAATAATTACGCTTTAGCTGCTTAATAACTGAATTATAGTAAGTTCAAGCCTCGGCACACAAGGTGTGTAAGCTAAATGTCTCCAGAAAGCCTTGGTTAATGGCGTTCTTTTTAGAGGCATCGTAAATATTAACCAAGATTAGGTAGCGCTTCGATACCTTTTCGAGATTTAGAAGCTAAGTAATAAGTAGGTAGTTTTTAGCCGGCTTATTATCGAAAATTAAGTAAAAACTAAACGTGTAGAAAGCCCTTTGATTACTTGTTTGGACGAGAGTTCGATTCTCTCCGACTCCACATTAAAAAACCTCAACTAATTGATTTTTAACTAGTTGAGGTTTTGTATTTTATAAATTTGTACGATTTTTGTATTGTTAGCTTTCTAGTATCTGTTTTGTGTAATTTTTTTAGTTAAAAATAAAGTTGTTTTTAAAGCTTCATTTTGTGCATTTATTACATTAAAACACCTTTTAGCCCGTTCATTTCGTTTGATTTTATCTAAACTTGAAAAAATTTGATTATTCAATTTAGTATTATTTTGAAAAAAAGATTGATTAATCAATCTTTTCTTTTTTAGGCTTTCATAACTACACGCACGACAGATACCAACGAAGTTTAAAAATTTTAATTAAGCTTAAAATAATAATCTGCCAAATCAAAGCCATTTTTATAATCTGTTTGCTCTAACAAATCACTAACGGCAATCTTAAAACCTTTTGTCTTTAATTCAGTTGCTCTATTGTTCCAGTTTTCAAATTCGCCTTTGTCAGGAAATGCAAAACAATTTCGTTTTTTTAATGGTTCTAATAATTCATATTTAAAATTTCCTTTACTTCCTGTGGCTAACCAAATGAAGTCTGGCAAAAACATACTCATAATAATAGCGGTTTTTTCACTCTCAACAATTGCAATATCTTTTCAGAACCAGAAATTGTTGTTAACCTAATAAAGGAAATGATTAAAAAAAGAAATTAAAAATATTCAAGATTTTAATTTAGATAGAACAAAAAAAAACCTGATAACATATTTATCAGTTTTTTTTACTTTTTTGATTAAAATAATCCTGCCATAAATATAAAATTAGGCAGGATTAAAAATTAGCTATTAATCAAAATTCTATAGGGTTTTAATAATGCCATCTTACAAAAGCCTCCATAGCAGCGTAATGCGCTAAACCTAATTGGTGGTATATATCGGCTGTTTCACGGTTACGATCTTCTGCGCGTTGCCAGAACTCTCTACTATCGGATCCTTGAAAGACCACACCATCCTTTTGCGATTGGTGCTTGAATATGGCATGACGTTTTTCCAGTACTTGGTCTGGACCCATTGGTACTG
>NZ_JAFMPU010000015.1:0-100296 GCF_049132085.1 Seonamhaeicola sp. NFXS20
TCTTTGACAATTTTTAAAATCAGTCGTTTGTCATAGCGTTCTTGTTGGTTTGATCGTAATACATAATTTTCCTGTTTTGATGTTTCCATACACTTGTTTTAGTGTATAGCTATTCTAGGACAAGACATATACAGGTTAATAAATAAATCCTGATATTATTAGGTACACTAAACTATTTATACACTCTAACACACAACTTTTTAGATTGCCCTGAAGCTTGCTTGGACCCGGATAGGTAAAATGTGTCCTCCACGAGTTCCTGAGCCTTTCTACCACATACTTCGAGACTGGCACAAAAAAAGCTCCTAAAAAGGGCTTAAAAAAGGTTTTTTTTGCTGTTCAAGCACTTCTGCAACGCTTACCGGCTCAAGTTTGATTTTTTTGATTGGCTTAAAGTTTATTTAAGTGAACTCTTGTTCCATATTTCATAATAATTAAAGAAGTAATTTCATTCGAGCTATCTCTTATAAACTCTCCTTTAAAGTAAATATCAGTTTGACCAAATATCTTATCAGTTGTTTCAAAATAGAAAAAATCCATATCTTCAAGATCTCCATTCATAACGCCTATTAAGTCATTGTCTTGTATCTGAATTTTATAGTTCCAATCAGGAAATTGACCATTAAAACCTTCAACCTTTACAACCTTAAAAGTACCCACATATTCTTTTAGTTGTGCTGTTGTTAGATGAACTAAATTATGTGGTATAAAATCGGGAAGCGGTTCATTACTTTCAACAAGTGTGTTAATTTGTTTGTATGCATTAATTGCGTTTTCTCTAAATTGCATAACATGATAACTTGCCAAATTTTCACAGCCAGCATTTTGGTATAGATTTACATCATTTTTATAGTAAGGGTCATTCAGGAAAAAATCAATCATCTCATCTTCTAATTGAGGTCGTTCTAATCTGTAATACCAGTCTTTACTTTTGGCTAACTCGTCAATCACTCTATCTGTAATCAAGTCCATTCGATTATCGAACTTGTCTATTTCGTATTTGTTATAAATATAGATCTCGTTTAATGGCTCAATAACTGCTTTTAGCTTTTTTGGAACATTATCAACATTTTCTGTGAGGTTAGTATATCCATTTTCATGAATTTTCATATGAAAAGCGTCCATAATAGCATATCTTAAAGCATTTTGATAATCATTTTTATAATCATCATAGGTTAGTTTATCTGTTTGTATTAAGTTGATGATTGAATCTTTTGTTTTATAATAGGCAATTAGTTCGTCCGATTTTTGAATATCTAGCCCTAAATCATGTTGTACTTCCTTTAAAATAGAAACAATCTTATTTTCGGATTTACGCTGTTCGTTTTTATTATTTATTTGAAGTGCGATAAGAATACCGATAATAACAAGTACAATCTCGCCTATAGCGTATAGTAAGTATTTACTTAATTTATTTTCTGAGAGCAGTTGTTGTCTTATACGTCTGAAGAGTTTTATCATTTGGTTAATGGTTGGTTATAATGAAGTATGATGGTAAATATGTTACTAGTAAGCGATTTAGAAGCACTACATTCAATACGGGCTAACCCCCTTTTATTTATAGACATTTTGCCTATACATTATTGGGGAGTACTTATTTTACCAGTATTTCATTGATATAGATTGAACGATATTTTTCAGGATATTCAACTTGTACGCCGTGTGTTCCATTTTCAAATAAAAACCATTTTTTAGAGGGTGCGATAAGTGTATCGAAATATGCCTTTGCTACTGACGTTTCGGTAAAATGATCATTGTCTCCCTGTAAAATATAAACGGGCACTTTCAATTCCGGAACATCACGCATTAAATTCATATCGATAGCAGTAGATTCTAAAATTTTAGATGCTGGATAGTAGGATTCAGGACTATTTATCATATCAGTAAATTTTTCCTTAAATGTCAATCCGTTATCTAAAAACATACTTTTAATAAAATTAAAATCGGTATCCAATTTTATCGGAGCATACTTCATTACAATTTGTCGTTCTATTTCAAAGGCCTCGGTTACTGAATTTTTTGAATTTTTAACATAAGGCGGTCTTCCAATTTGTTTTAATTGGTTAATTGAAATGGTGTCATTGTGTTTTTGCGATTCCGACATGGCAAATTCATAAGATAATTCTTCCGAAAGTGATTGGTTCGCCATCAAACCGCTACCAATATAGGCGTGATATAATTCGGGTTTCTTTTGAACCATATAAGCTGCTACCGCTGTTCCCCACGAAAGACCTTCGATGTAAATTTTATCTTTTTTGAAAGTTTTTCTTAAGTGATTTGATAGTTCCAAACCATCATTTACAATATGGCTTAGGGTAATGGACGAATCAGGTATACTGTCATTATAAGCTAGTCCAGAGCCTCTTTGTTCCCAATAACAAACCGTAAATAGATCTTCCAAATTAACACCTGTGAGTTTGTATATTACAGGTAAAATGGGTGCTCCTGGTCCTCCGTGAACTATTAGTAGCACGGGATTATTCTTGTCTTTTCCTCTAATGGTAATCCTTTGTGGTACTCCGTTTATGGTCATATCCTCGTGCATGGCGATACTATTTGGTAGCACATTGCCTTTTTCGTCTAAAAAAGGCTCTTCGTCTCCAGAACTATTAATTCGGATTGCTAGTAAAACAACTAAAATAAAAGCAACAAAAGCTCCAATTAAAATCAAAAACCATTTTCCTATTTTCTTTAATATTTTCATATGTTCTTAATATTAGTTCTATGGTTTTTCTTATTACATTCAACGTTAAGCATAAGAATCCCTTTCAATACTGAAACAAATTCAGCACAGGTAATTTATATCCAATAGGAAGCTAAGTTAGAATTTTCTTATTAAAAAGCCAATACTTACTTACACGTAAATTTTTATTGATATGATTTTGAGATGATAAAAGCAGTTTAGTTGGTCTCAATTAACTTTATTTCACAATCTGTAAGAATGTAATTAAAATGCTCTACATCATCAGCATTTAATTTTAATTTTCCTGTTACCGTTACAATATCATCGGTTCTAAGGTTTTGTTTTTCACTAAACTGAAGTTCTATAGCAGTTTCGGGGCCACCAACACCACAAAAAAAGCAAGCAGACATTGGTCCTTTAGATAGCATATATAATTTGTCTTTTGGTGAAATATGCAAAAAATAACCCGATATATTTACTGTTTTTCCTTCTAAAGCTTTTACAGATTCTGAAAACTCTGGAACTAGAAAACTTTCATCATAGGCAGGGAAGTATTTTTCAACAAATTTTACTTTAGCTAAATCATCCCAAGTTATTTTATGTTGAGAAAAACAAGAAGAAAATGTTAGAAGATAAAAAAGTATTATGATGTTATTTTTCATTGCTTAATATTGTTGAAATATTCATTTTTAAAATAGGGTAAATAGCTAATGCTACCGACAAAGTTACCATTATAAAAACTAATACACCAATTTGTAATATGTCTTGAAATTCTAATTCTCTAATTATGTTTTGTTTATACCCAAGGTTTGTGAATTTTAACATAAAGTACAAGCCTGTTTTTACAAGTATAAACCCTAATGCAAAAGCTGTAAAAGCAACAATTAGCGCTTCATAAGCTACCATTTTTATAATTTGAAAATTACTAGCTCCATAGGTTCTTAAAAGAGCCAAATCAAAGGCACGTTCTTTAATCATTTTATATAAATTAATAAAAATAGTAATACCAGAAATTATTAGAATTAAGTAGGCTATCCAAGTTATGGTTTTAAAACCAACACTTGTGTATTGGTATAATCTATCTAATTCATATCTAGGGATTGCAGCTTGTAAATTACTACTTTCGTTAACTTTTCTAGGAAAAGTTAAAAATGCTGCAGGACTTCTAAACCTTATTAATAAAGAGGTGATTTCTTTATCATCATCGTGGTGTTCATGTGCATGATGCTCTTCTAGTTTGTGAGTTTCTTCATCGTGCTGTTCATGCTCATCTTCATCATGATCATCATGCATATGAGTATCTTCATTTTCGTTATGGTCTTCTTCATGCGCGTTGTGCTCACTTTCGTCATGGTCTTCATGATTATGTACATCCCAAACACTTTGTAAATTTGTAATAATTAGGCGGTCTATAACTTTTTGTGTAGGTTTTAAAATACCTACTACGGTTAATTCATCATCATGAACATCTATAGTATTTTCAACCAGACCATGAGAGCTTACAAATGTATCGCCTATTTTAAGGTTTTGTTGGTTTGCAATATTACTACCAATAACAACTTCCATAGATTTTTCTACTAAGCGTCCTTTTTCTAATTCGGCATTATAAAATGAAAAGAATTCATTGGTAGTTCCCACAATTCTGTATCCTTTGTAATTATCGCCATAAGAAATGGGAACAGCAGATTTAACTAAAGGGTTTTTACTTAGTTTTTTAGCTTCATTGTACTTAATATTTCCAGTAGGATTGTCTAAATGTAGAACCGAAGCTAAAATAAGTTGTAGCGGGCTTCCTTTAGCGCCTACAACCAAATCTATATCTCCTAAATTGTTTTCCATTTGGTATTTAAATGAACTTTTAAGTTGCTGAATACCTAATAGAAGCGTTATACTTAATGCTAATATAATGATACTTAAAAACGTATAAAATGATTTAGATTTTAGATTTTTTATACTAATCTTCCAAATATTCATAATGTTATTGTGTTTTGAAAGAAAGGTTTAATTCTTTGGTCGTGCGTAATTACAATTAAATTGGCTTTGTTTTTTTTGGCTTGTTTTTTAAGAAGATTTATAACTGCTTTACAGTTTTCATCGTCTAAACTAGAGGTAGGTTCATCTGCTAAAATAACTTGCGGATTGTGTACTACAGATAAAGCAATGCCTAATCTTTGTAATTGTCCTTCGCTAATTTCGTTTACTTTACTGTTTTTACAGTTGCTTAAATTTAATTCTTCTAGTAATGCGTTAATAGTATTTTGTTGTTTACTTTTTTTACAAAAAAATAAACGAGCTTGTAAATTTTCATAAACACTTAACGATTGTATGGCATGCTTTTTTTGAAACACTAAACCAATATTTTGGCCTCTAAACTCGTCTAATTTACTATTGGTAAGTGTATTTATATTAACATTGTTAATGGTAATGTTGCCAGTTTTGGGTTGTAATAAACCCGCTAATAAATGCAGAAGAGTTGTTTTACCTATACCAGAATTACCCAGAATAAGTAAGCTTTCTTCTTCTTTTAAGTCTATTTCAGGAAAGCTAAAAACGTGTTCTTTATTATTATATTTAAACGTAAGATTATTAGTTTGTATCATCTTAAATTTTAAGTGTGTGTGTTATTTAACGAACTCATAAGAGGTTTAATATTTTTGTATGGCATTTTTTAAAGTAGCAGGTTCACTGCCAGAACCAATGGTTAAAAGTTTACAACCAGTAATGGGAATGCCATTAAATGGTCTAATATAAATTTCTCCATCAGGGGTGCGTTCAAAATACGTGTATTTTTCATTTTTACCAATTTTTGTACATCCTTTAACCCTTAAGATACTTTTAGGTAAAGCATTGCAGATTTTATATATGGCATTTTCTGTGTCTAAGTATGGTAAATCTACAGAACAAGATGCCCAATGTACTTTGAGATGTTCAAATTTTTGGACTGAATTATTAGATGGTAATAATTCTGGCAGCAGTAGAACATCTAAATCTTGAATAGGGATAATTTTAGCTGTAGGATTTAATTTTTTTAGTTCTTTAATAACAATGCTTTTTCGTGTTGCATCTGTTTTTTTAAGATGTGTAAGAACAATGAGAGAAGATACTTGAATTTGGTTTGCTTCTAGCTCATTATGATCTTCTCTTTTTTGCCAGTTCTTAACATCTACAACCGAAATTTGAATAGGAGGTAAGAACCTATCTTGAAGTCCAACACCTAAAAACTCCATTAGCGAGCAAGCATCAGATGTTCCGTTAGCTTCAATTAAAGTGATACCATTTTTACGCTGGGGTATTCGGTTAACTGTTTCTCTAAGTTCTACAATACCACTGCAACAAATACAACTTCCACTTAAAGGTTTAATAGTGTTTAAATTTAGTTGCTCCCTAAAATGTTGTACATCTATATTGGCATTCTCATAATCGTTAAGAATAACATAAGGATTCCAGCCCTTATCGGTGAAATTTTTAATTAAATATTTTAGCAGTGTTGTTTTACCAGCACCTAAAAAACCAACAATTGTAATGATAGCTTCCATTATTTTTTCTTGGGTCTAAAGGGTTTAATAACAGCTTCGTTACATTCTAAATAAGGACCTTCCATTAGGTCTATACAATAGGGTATAGCAGGAAAAACAGCATCTAAACATTCTCTAATAGATTTTGGTTTTCCAGGTAAATTTATAATTAAACTACTGCCTCTAAGTCCAGCGGTTTGCCTTGATAAAATGGAGGTTGGTACGTATTTTAAAGATTCAGCTCTCATGAGTTCACCAAAACCAGGCATCATACGGTCACAAACAGCCTCTGTAGCCTCTGGGGTAACATCACGTTTTGCGGGACCTGTACCGCCTGTACTAATGACAAGGCAGCAATTTTCATTATCAACCAAATCAATCATTGTTTTTTCAATAAGGTCTTGTTCATCTGGAACAATTTTATAAACAGATTGCCACTCTGAAATTAAATAATCATTAATAGTATTTATAATGGTTTTGCCACTTATATCTTTGTAAATACCTGTGTTTGCTCTATCACTTACAGTTATAACTCCTATTTTGGCTATTGGCATATTTTGTATTTGTACTGCAAAATTAACTTTATTTATTACTTACAAGATTTTTGTGAGGTTAACTCTTTTGCTATTGCACTAAGAATTTTATGAGTTGTGTTTTATGAATTCTAAACAAGAGATACTTTTTTTATTTTCAGCAGGTAATGTTAGTTCACAGTTTTATTAGTATTTGTTTTTACTCTTTTTGCAAAGCGTTTAAAAATTCAGTTCTTATTTTGGGTTTATTAAATTCGCCTCCATATTCTATAGTGGTAGTAAAACTATCTTTATCTTTTATACCTCTAGAAGAGACGCAGAGGTGCTTAGCAGAAATCATGACTATAACATCTTTAGTCTCTAAAGTGTTTTGAAGGTCTTTTAATATTTGAAGTGATAAACGCTCTTGTACTTGAGGACGATGTGCGTAATAATCAACCAATCGGTTAATTTTAGACAATCCTATGACTTTGTTATTGGGTATGTATGCAATGTTTGCGTGTCCAGTAATTGGTAGAAAATGGTGCTCGCAAGAAGAGTCTATTGTAATGTTTTGTTCAACAATCATTTTTTTATAATGATACTTGTTTTCAAACACCGATAATTTAGGTTTGTTTTTTGGGTTTAAACCGTAAAACAATTCTTTTACATACATTTTAGCAAATCGATAGGGTGTGCCAGATAAGCTATCATCTGTTAAATCTAGTCCCAATTCTTCCATGATTTTAGAGAAGTGAAACTGAATTGCTTTTATTTTTTCATCATCAGATTTATCAAATGCAGTTGTAACCATAGGTGTTTCTACACTTGATGAAATATGGTTGTCTCCTATTATTTCTATTTGTTTTTTATCCATTATTTGTACAGCATGAATTGGTTTTACACTGGCAGTAATTTAAATTGTAAATGTGTAGGCTAACTAAAGTTAAAGCAGCTATGTACATTATTGTTTCAGGTATAGCAAACCATTCTAATTTTTCATTTAATATTAAAGTAAAAAGTATAGCCCAACTTAGCCAAAGTGCTTTTTTTAATATTAGATTAGTTGATGTTTTATTGGAACGATAAACAGCAACAAATGAAATGATTATAAAAATAAAATCTATAGCATGCCACCATGTGGGTACAGCCTCATGTGCACAACATGCAGCAACAGTTGATTGAGCCATAAATACAAAAGGTGTAGCAATGCAATGTATTAAACAAATAGAACTTGCTAATGCACCTAATGTATCGGGTTTTTTAATAGATATGTTCATTTATGTTTACGTTAATGCAACTAAGTTGCAAATATACTTATAATATTTGTTAATGCAACTTAGTTGTATTAAATTTGTGATATGGGAGTTGTACGTAAAACGCAATCGGTTAACTTAGTTCTAGAAGCTTTTAAAGTTGAAAATAAGGCTATTTCGGTTATAGATTTAGTTGATAGGTTTAATAATAAAGTAAACAAAACTACGGTGTATCGTGTTTTAGATAGGCTAGAAGACGATGGGGTTTTACATTCTTTTTTAGGAACCAATGGCATAAAATGGTATGCCCCTTGTAAAGGTTGCAGTGAGCATAAGCATACTGATGTGCATCCGCATTTTCAATGTACTGATTGCGGAAAAATTGATTGTTTAGATGTAGATGTTAAAATACCAAGCCTGCCAAATAGGGAAGTATCAGGGGCTCAAGTGTTAATTCAAGGAAGGTGTGAAGCTTGTATTAAAAATTAGCTTTTAATAACCTCTTTGTATTCTTCAAAAAAAGCTTCAAAAAGGCTCATTTTTTCATTGAAAAATTCCATAACTATTTGCCATGAGTTTTTGTTGTGAATAGACACTTTTGCATCTAAAGGCACATAAATTCTTGAGATTTCTTTGTAATTATCTAGTATATATGCTTCATCAAAAATAGCATTGGGTAAATAATCATTAATTAAAATAGATTTTAGTGCATTAAGTTTTTCCCAGTATTTTATGCGGTGTTCTAAATCATCTTCTAAATCAAGCGCTACCAAAGCTTTTTTTGTATCAAAATAAAATTTAAAACTAAATCCTTTTAGTTTGGTGTTATATAATATCCATTTTCTTGGAAATGATTTTCCAAAGCTTGTCCAAAATTCTTGTCGTAATAATCTAGATTCTTCCTTACTAAACATAAATCTATATTAAATAAGCTATACCAACACCTAAAATAATGGCAATAAATTTAGACATGTTAAACTTATGTCCGTCACTACTTTCAAATAAAATAGTTGTGGAAATATGAAAAAAGATACCAATAACAATAGCATTTAATATATGACCGTAATGAGCTATTGTTTCTGAAGTATTAGATATAAGCGTGCCTAAGGGTGTCATAAAAGCGAATATTGTTAAGAATATAAAAACCTGAAATTTGTTATAATTGGCTTTAAATAAAAACATGCTAATTATAATAGCAATGGGTATTTTATGTACTAAAACACCATAAACCATATCATTATGTTCATGTATAGCAAACCCTTCTAAAAAGCTATGAATGCATAAACTAATAAATAATAACCAAGGAAAAAGAGTTTTGTCTTTATTGGCATGCATATGGCCATGTTCTGCACCTTTAGAGAATAGTTCTAAAATAATTTGGAGCAAAATACCACACATAATATACAGTCCAGCAAGTTTAGTATTTAAATGATGATACACTTCTGGTAGCAATTCAAAAAGCGTTAAAGCTAATAGAAAAGCACCACTAAAAGAGAGTAGTAGTTTGGTATTCCAAGATTTGCTAGTTTTAGTAAAACTAGCAATAATAACGCCTATAACCACGGCAAGAAAAGGAAAAAGATAATCGCTCATTTAAAAAATATACTAGTAAAAATTAAATAGTGCCTAAAAAAGATTTATTTAAAAATCATAACCAATCGTTCAGAGGTTTTAACATCAAACTTATGCAAGTTATAATCTCCAAAAACATCTAGCAAATGTACATCGGCTTTTTTAAATAAATCTTCAAAATCATTTAAAGTAAAAGCTCTAACGCGTTCTTGATAATGGTGTAAGCGTTCATTAACGGTAAATTTAATGTCTTTAATTATGTAACCGTCTTCAACATAACGTTTTAAATTAAAGGCTATATCATCAATAACCTTTACTTCTTCGGGTACTAAATTATTAATTACATATTCACTATTCATGAAATCTATAACCCCAAAACCATAGGTGTTTAAATTAGCTTTAATAGCTTTAATAGTATTAAGGTTATCGTCGTCGTCGTCAAAATAACCAAAGCTGGTAAATAGGTTAAAAACGGCATCAAACTGTTTGCCGTAAGGCTTACACATATTGTGTACATCAAATCTTAAACGATGATTTTCAAATTTTTTAGCAAAGGCAATACTGTTTTCACTTAAATCAACCCCAGTAACATCGTATCCAATTTTGTTTAAATAGCGCGCATGTCTTCCGCGTCCACAAGCTAAATCTAAAATGGTACCGTTCTCCGGAATATTTAAATACTCAGTAAGTTTTGCCATAAAGGCATGTGCTTCGGTATCGTTTCTATCCTTATATAAAATATGGTAATATGGTGTATCAAACCAAGAAGAAAACCATGTGGTAGTATTTGCTGTCATTAATCATTTTTATGGGGTTACCACGCTTTAGCGCGGTCAGGCTTTTCGTTATATCTTTTGTAAACAAAAGGAAGCCACTTTAATTCTTAACCCAATTTCACTTATCCAAATATTAATCAAAATTACGCTATTTTTGCAACCTATTAAAGTAAACCAAATAAGTAGTAGCAAAAAATGGATGGAAATTTCAAAATGGTAGCCAAAACCTTATTTGGTTTTGAAGACTTATTAGCAAAAGAACTTACCCAATTAGGAGCACAAGAGGTTAAAAAAGGTGTTAGAAATGTAAGTTTTGTAGGAGATAAGGGGTTTATGTATAAAGCCAACTTAGGATTGCGTACTGCCATTAAAATTTTAAAACCCATCCATACGTTTAAAGTGAACAATGAGCAAGATTTGTATAACAACATATACAAAATGACTTGGGAAGATTATTTAAAACCAACGGGCTCATTGGCTGTAGATGCTACCATACACTCGCATTTATTTAAACACTCACTGTACATTGCTTTAAAAACAAAAGATGCCATTGTTGATAGATTTAGAGATAATACTGGACAGCGCCCCAATGTAGATTTAAAATTCCCCGATTTAAAAATAAATATACATATAGACCGAAACCAGTGCACGGTGTCTTTAGATACTTCGGGAGATTCATTACACAAGCGTGGTTATAAAACCGCAACCAATATTGCACCCATTAACGAGGTGTTGGCTGCAGGTATGATTATGCTATCTGGTTGGGATGGACAATGTGATTTTATGGACCCCATGTGTGGTTCTGGAACCATGCTTATAGAAGCTGCTATGATTGCCTGTAACATACCACCAAACCTTATGCGTAAAGAGTTTGCTTTTGAACGTTGGGAAGATTGGGATGTAGATTTATTTGAAAAAATTGAAGCATCTTTACTTAATAAAACCAGAGATTTTCACCATAAAATTATAGGGTATGATAAAGCTCCAAGTGCCGTTTATAAAGCTAAAGACAATGTAAAAAATGCGCAGTTAGACGATTTTATAACTGTTAAACACGAAGACTTTTTTAAAACCCAAAAAGGAGGCGATGAAAAGCTGCATATGGTATTTAATCCGCCCTACGGAGAGCGTTTAAATATAGATATGGAAGCCTTTTATAAAAATATAGGCGATACCCTTAAACAAAAATACCCTAATACCAATGCGTGGTTTATTACTAGTAATTTAGATGCTTTAAAGTATGTTGGTTTACGCCCCAGTAGAAAAATACAACTCTTTAATGCTAAATTAGAATCTAGATTAGTTAAATATGAAATTTATGCTGGTAGTAAAAAGGGGAAGTATATGAAGTAGTTTTTTGGGAGTTGAGTTTATTGGATTGATTAGCTATAAGGTTCGGTGTTGGGTTTTGTTAGTGTGGGACGATTAATTTTTCAAAGGAGATGTTTCAAAATTGACGTAAAAAGTAATGATTTGTAACCTTGTTGTGTTTAGTTTTTTATGTCAGATACAGTTACTGACTAAGATGTAGATTCTATATCAAAGAGTTTCTTTATCATAATCTTACAAAAGATAATTAAACCTTTTTAAGGTATATTTTCTGAAAGTTTAAATAACTTTGAAATAATACAAAAATCAAATTATTTAGATGTTTTAATTTATGTGTTTATGGTAAAGTATAATATTATCAGCTCTATGCATTTATTCTTCAAAATCATCACTATTTAAAAGGTTTAAAAAATTTAGACAAATACTTTCTTCTTTTTGACTGTGAACCTCTTTATCATATATCGAAAATTGTTTATTAACGTGGTCAAAATAGTATGTTACATTTAGATTTGGATTTTCTTTTTTAAAATTATTAAAAATGGTTTTTGTTCTTTCAAGAATTCCTACATATTCTTCTTTGTAATTTTTATTGATGTCCATAACATCTAAATTACTATATACCATTGTTGGCCCTGACTTATTCATATTGAATTATGTGTTAAATATTGTTTGCTCGTTTTATGTTATTTACATATTTCCATCTTACATCACTTGGTTTTATCCTATCAAAAAACACTAATAAATTATCAAAACCATTAGTGAATTTAATTATTATACTGCCTAATGAAAGCCTATGATAATGCCAAGTATAAGGGAAGCTTTCTGATGCAATAAGTTTATTACAACGATTTTTCATATCTCCCATTGAGGGAATTAAAGAGGCATACGTATTTCCTAAAATAGCAATAGGGATACCAATAATTGCTATTGGTGCCCTAAGTATTGTTGCTTTTTCGTAAACATAAGAAAGTCCGATGAGTGGATATAAAAACAATATATTCCAAACAAAACTTAGAGGGAATAGTAATAGTCCAAAAGTTAGATGTATTAAAATTCCGAGTATAAAAGTCGTTATAAGTTGAATAGGGGCAACTACAAATCCTAAAAGACCTAAAATTATTTCTAAAATTCTATTTGTAATCATTTTTTCTTCTTGAAATCAATCTCAAATTAAGTCCAACATTAAGGATACAAATCCAGTTCAACACTGAGACAAGTTCAGCACAAGTGATTTATGATTTATATCTACTGACTAGCGAAGTTAGAATTTTCTTACTAAAAAATCAATATGTACTTATAACTATTTATAAACAAGTTGTAAACCAAATTAACGCAAGTATTTGGTGCTATGTAGTTTAGTTAATTTCAATTGTATTTTAAGAGGTTATTAATTTACAACAGTTTGGTATAAGTTATTTTTATCCAAAACATAAATGTTTTCATTCAAAATTTGAATACCATAAGATTTTCCCTCAAATAGAATGGAATCCTCTTTTTTAGTTAAAAATGGAGTAACATTTTTACCGTTATTATCAATTTTAAAAACAAAAGGGTTTCCTTCATCATAAAATGTAATTGAGTTGGTAACAAAAGCTGAATTATTATAAATTGCTATATCAGACACCTCACCGTAAGGCATATTAATTTTGTTCCAAGTTTTTCCTGAATCATCTGTATATAGCAACAAGCCGTTTAAACCTCCAATGAACCCTTCTTTAGAGTTAAAAAAGGCTATGGAAGATAGTACGCTTTTTTTATCTGAATAAAGTAATTCCCAAGTAATAGCCCCATCTATACTTTTATAACAATTTCCTGATAATGTAGTAATTATTATTTCATTAGCAGAAAGAATCTCTAAATCTGATATGCCTTTATCGTTTTTTAATTGATTAGTTGTATTAATTAATTCCCAGTTATCACCTCCATTTGTTGTTTTTAAAATAACAGCTTTTTGTTGGTGTTCTCCAACTATAAACCCTATTTTTTCTGATAAAAAACGAACTTTATAGTACTTGAATTTTTGAAACCTACTTTGGTCATCTTTAAAAAAATACTTTGTATCAAGAACGCTCCAAGTTTCACCTAAATCCTTACTCCTAAAGATATAATTACTGGCTCCTACAATAAACATGGTATTTCTTGAAAAAGCAATAGATTCAAATTTGTTAGCAAATCTTGAAAAGCTAAATTCTTTCCAACTTTTTCCACCATTTTCAGTAATTCTTGCTCTTAATCTGGTGCCTCCAACTATAACGCCTATATTTTTATTTTTAAATTTTACATCTTGGTAAAAATGAAATCCTGTTTCATCTAAATGATGTAATATTTTAACACCCTTTTTTGTTGCGGTATTAGTAAACTTATTTTGTTCTTGTTGGATATTAGTGAGCGTGCTAAACTCTATATCTCCAGCTTCTTTTAAGGGGATAAAACTTTTGCTTATCTCTTTTGTTTTTATTGCTAAATCATTTTTATCTGAGGCTTTATTTAAACATGAATAGAAAAATATACAGATGAAAGGTAAAATGGTAAGTAGGTTTATTTTCATAAAATGAAGTAATGATTTTTTATAGTAACTTTAAAATTTATCTTTTGATATTTTATTGAGAAAAAATGATAAATTAGGTAGTACTCAGTTTTTAACTAAAAATTTGAAAGTATTTTATTAACTAGTAAAATTAAAATTTTTCATCAAAAAATCAATATATAATTCATGGTGTTTTGGTTTAAAAAGGCTTTTAGTTACAGTTGTTTAATTTTTCATCAATTTGTTCCATTAAAGCCCATAAATAGATATGATAGTCTTTAGTGTGATAGCCCCAGTTTGGATAATTAGGGTGACTTTTTTCATCTTCTAAATCGTTTGGTCTTTGGTCGTTTACAAGTGGGTTATGGCTAACGCTTAATACCACTTTTTGCATGCCTTCTCTTTTATGTTTTACAGAATAAAGGTTATTAAAAGCAATAAAATTATTATCACCACCTAAATTATAGCTAGCATCTGGTGCTATGTAGTTTTTTAAGGTAGAAGTATTTTCATTATAATAACTAAAATCTTGAACAAACCAATCATTGGTTTCATTAAAAGCTCTGTAAACAAGTCCGCTATTAATTAAATAGGGATTAAATTCAGGTAAACCATAATTAATTTCTGGTATAGTTTGTTCATCATCAAAAGAAGCCCAATTATGTACACATCCACATTCATTAGTGTTTGTGCATAAGGGTATGTTTTTAAACCAACCACCACTGTATTTACCTTGTTCTGCATATATATAGCCCATACCTCCTAAAGCGGCAGTTACTAATTTGCTTCTTAAACTTTCGTTGGTATCAAATAAATCTCTTAACAGTAAAGCAATAAGGTAAGAGCCTTGAGAGTGTCCTGCTAATATAATTTTGTTACCATTGTTATAGTTATTAAGATAATTTAAAAATGCTGCTTTTACATCGCTATATGAGGTAGCAATAATGTTTGCTTGTAATTCTTTATCTATGTTATCACCGTATGTTATTCCAGATGATTGCCTGTAATGTGGGGCAAACATGCGTCCATATTTTGATAATAAGCCACCTTGAGCTATAATGGTAAGTCCTATGTTAATTTTATCTTGCTCTTCTATAGGTATTACTTTAACAGAGCTTATACTTTGAGTGGTGGATAGTAGTGTAGGGTGTACCCAAAACACATCAACACCTGTATTTGTAGCAGCATTATTGATAATAGGAATAGATTCTTCTATTTGTAAATCTTTATTAATAACAGAAATATCTAAATTGTAATAGGGCAGGATAGTAGTTTTATTGGGGTGAAAAGACCAATTTTCTAAATTAGTATAATCTATTATAGAAGTTGGTATTTCTATTGTTTCAAGTTCTGTATCTTCTTTAGTTTCTACAGGTTCGTTTTTAGAACAGGAGAAAAATAACATGGCAAGTATTAAGAGGGTATTTTTCATTTTATAATACATTTGGGGCTTCTTAATGTTTTAAAAATACAATATAAAATGTAAAATAAAACTTATTTTTTAAATATGTGTTTAAGGCAACGAAGTATTGAAAGTTATTAGAGTATTGTACTTAAAAAGATTACGTAATATAAGTCTAAAGATACAAGCTTCAACTTAATAGATATATTATTAGTTAGATAGGGTAAGTTTTTAATTTTTTGTACTAGCTATTAAAGTATCTTTTTGTTCTTTCATCCACTGTTTTATGGCTTCTTTAAGTTCTTCAATTTTAGAATAATACACTGGATTGTTTGCAAGATTATTCATTTCTTCCGGATCTTTACTTAAATCGAAAAGTTGAAATTCAGGGCGTTTTCTATAGCGTTGTACTAAATTATTAGCTGTTTTATCATAGCCAGCTTTAGTAAGCCAAGAAAGGTACATTTTACGCACATGTCTGTCCTCCATTTTATCTACATAGCCAAAATCAAATCCATTTATGGTTCTTACTGCATACAGATTATTTGGTGTTAAATTCCAAATTAATTTATAACGACCATCGGTTACGGCTCTTGTGGCAAATTCGGGTCCTTCGGGTCCGCTATTGTATAAAAAAAATGCATAATCTCTGTGTTTGGTTGTGTTTCCTTTAATTACAGGAAGTAAGCTTTTTCCATCTAAATATTCAGGAACGGTCCCACCAGCTGCATCAATTAAGGTTGGTAAAATATCACAATATTGTGCAATTGCCGAAGTTACTAACGCATTATTATTAGCTGAAGGCCACTTCATTACACAGGCAGAGCGTACTCCCCAATCATAAGTAGTCCATTTTCCCCCTGGCATTCCTGCACCATTTTCATCAAGTACCATTAGGGCTGTATTAGTATCAAGTTTATTTTTCTTAAGAAGTTTTCTGGCTTTACCTACTTGTTCATCAAAAAGCCTAATTTCACCTAAATATTCTTTAAAGTAAGTTCTTGTTTTTTCTGTATCTACTAAGTTAGAAGGTAAAACTATTTTGTTTGCATCCCAAAGGTCTGAATTTCCAGCATCCCAAGGCGAATGTGCATTAATAGAACAAATAATTAAACAAAATGGTTGGTCTGGATTACGGGTAATAAATTCTTCAACTCCATCCCAACTTTCTGGAACTGTACCACTTTTGTTACAATTTTTTTCAAAACCATCTATAAACTCAAATGGGTAAACAGATTGTGGTTTAAAATGTCTTTTTCCTGTTAATGCAACACGGTACCCATATTTTTGTAAATGTTGAACAATACTTAGTGTACCAGTTTTTGTTGCTGCATGATTTTTAGAACAGCCATTTTTGTAAGGCATTAATCCGGTATATAATTCGGCTCTGGTTGGTGCACATATGGCTTCGGAAACAAACATATTTGTAAACCTGATTCCCTCATTTGCTAAAGCATCAATATTTGGAGTTGTATTTGGATTTTTAGAATTATAACACCCAATATTAGAAGCACTTATATCATCACCAAGGATAATTAAAAAATTAGGCTTTTTTACTTGACTTAATAAGAGGTAGTTAGAAAGTAAACCACTTAAAAGTATTACGGTACAAATAAAATGTTTCCTCATGAGCTTGTTTTGTGTAATATATCAGTAGATTAGATTTACTAAATTATATTTTTATAAACACAATTTAAACCAAAAAAGAGTTTAACAGTGTTATTTAGCTTTTTTATAAAGCGGTATTCTGTAGGCTAGGGTATAGCTGTAGCTAGTGCCTATGCTGCTACTATCATAGGTTTTACCAAAACCAGGTATAAATACATTCTGAAAGTTATCTGGTTCTTTTTCAGTAACTAAGGTTTTAAGCTGTACGTTTAAACCCATGTAAAGGTTGTTAAAGAGTTCTACCTTCATTCCTAAAATGAGTTCGCCCCAAAAAGCGGTTAAGCCACTAAATTCTTGCACTTCATCTGATGAATATTGAGGTTCCCAATATTGATTGGTATGATAAACAGTAAAACTGTTTAAATCATGACTAAAGGTACTGGCACCCACTCTAAATCCGGCATAAATCATATTATCCATGTCTAACCAATTATCATACATATTAAGGTCTATACCTGCTTTTAAATAAGATCCTGTTGTGTTAATATCTAAATAATCGTTAACGGTACTTTTTTCTTCAAAACCTAATTCTCCAGCAATGTATAAGTCTTTTTTTAATCTAAAATCTGCTGCTATTTCAAAGCCTGTGTACTCATCATCAAGAAACGAGCGTGCTAGCTTGCCAATATCGCCAGCAATTCTAAGTCCGTATTTCTGTTTTATTACTAAGGAGTCATTAACCGCTTTAGGGATACTATCATTTTGTGCATTAACAGACACACAAAATAAAATCATTGTACTAATGAAAAATGTAAAAATGCGTGTCATAGTCATCTTCTATAGGTTCGTTATCGGTTAAGTTTTCTGTTGAAATTATCCAATTGTCACCATCGTCTTCAACAGTTATTTCTACACTCTTATAAATGGTTTTATAGCCACATGCACGAGAAACATATATCTCTTCTGTTAGATAATTTATAGTGATAATATCTTGGTTTCCGCCAATAATATCATCGCTGGTGTCATCGGGAGTGTCATTATCATCATAACTATAATCTTTATGAAGAATGTATGTGGTTGAGTTGGCATCAGTTTTTAACGGTAGTACTAATTGATTGGTAGTAACAGATTCATAATCAGATAAAATTTCATCATTGTCTTCTCCGTATACCACCATATTATAAGCATTTTTAGAGCTATCAGGGTTATCGCTATCGTATAAATCAATAATTAAATTTGGTGTTGTAGAGGTGCTTTCGGGACAAATATCATCTCGTTCGCAACTTATACTAATACCAACTATAAGCAGTATAATTGGGATAATAATTAATTTTATTTTTTTCATTCTTTGTTATAAAATAGATTCTGCTTTACTTACCTTTTTTCCAAAAGTACAACATTTTCTACATGGTGCGTTTGCGGAAACATATCTACAGCTTGTGTTTTAGTAACCTTATAAACAGCATCCATAAGAGCCAAATCTCTAGCTTGTGTAGCACTATTACAGCTTACGTAAACTACTTTTTTGGGACTAATGTTTAGTATTTGTTGTACTACGTCTTTATGCATACCATCCCGAGGAGGGTCTGTTATAATAACATCGGGTTGCCCGTGAGTTTTAATAAACGCAGTGTTAAAAACGTGTTTCATATCTCCTACAAAGAATTCAACGTTATTTATATTATTTAATTGTGCATTTTCTTTGGCAGCAGCAATGGCATCTGGAACCGATTCTACGCCTACTACTTTTTTAGCTTTTTTTGAAACAAATTGAGCAATGGTACCTGTGCCTGTGTATAAATCGTAAACCAATTCATTACCAGATAGTTTTGCAAAATCTCGTGTTATTTTATAAAGCTCATAAGCTTGTTCTGAGTTGGTTTGGTAGAAAGACTTGGCATTTATTTTAAAGCGAAGTCCTTCCATTTCTTCAAAAATATGATCGGTGCCTTTGTAGCAAATAACGTCTTGATCGTAAATAGTATCATTTGCTTTTTGGTTAATAACATATAGAAGGGATGTTATTTCAGGAAAGCTTTCAGATAGGAAATCTAACAACAATTCGCGTTTAGTTTTATTGTCTTTAAAAAACTGAATAAGTACCATAATATCACCAGTTGATGATGTTCTAATCATCATGGTACGCAACAAACCTGTTTGATTTCTGGTATTAAAAAACTCTAAACCATTATCTATAGAAAATTGTTTTACTGCATTGCGTATGGCGTTAGATGGGTTTGCTTGTAAATGACACTTTTTAATATCTAATATTTTATCCCACATTCCCGGAATATGAAATCCTAAAGCGTTTTTATCATCTAGATTTTCATTACTGTTAATTTCTTCTTGTGTTAACCAACGGCTATCACTAAAAGAAAATTCCATTTTATTACGATAAAAGTATTGCTTTTTAGAGCCTAAAATAGGAGTGACTTTGGGTAACTCAATATGGCCTATTCTGGTTAAATTATTAGTAACCTCGTTTTGTTTGTACTCTAATTGGTACTTGTAATCCATGTGTTGCCATTTGCAACCACCACAAGTACCAAAATGCTCACAAACAGGTTGTGTTCTTTTGTCTGATAGTTTATGAAATACGGTTGCTTTACCCTCGTAATATGCTTTTCGCTTTTTAAAAGTTTGCACATCTACCACATCGCCAGGTACAGCGTTTGGTAAAAAAATAACTTTGCCGTCAGGCGCCTTAGCAACTGTTTTGCCTTTAGCTCCAGCATCAATAACTTCAACGTTTGTAAAAACTTGTTTTCTTTTTCTTCTAGACATTGTGCAAAAATAATAATAGCCGCAAATAAATGTCCTTTTATTTCTGTTAACTTTAAATGATTTTGATTTTTATAATGAAAAAAAGCAAATTTCTTAGTTTTCTGTAAAACAATGAAAATAGTTTTTTGTAAATAATATTTGCTACCTTGCAAACCTATCCAGGGATGATTTCTCTCCCACGCTGAATTTTCGGAACTTTCTGAAAGGATAAAGGTAGAGCAGGAATGGTTATTTTATTAATTAAAAACTTTTTAAAATGGCTGTTTTAGAAAAAATAACATCACAGCAAGCAATTGAATTAGAAACAACGTATGGATCCAACACATATCATCCGCTACCAGTAGTTTTAAGTAGAGGGGAAGGTGTATATGTTTGGGATGTAGATGGAAAACGTTATTACGATTTTCTTTCGGCATATTCTGCGGTAAACCAAGGGCATTGTCACCCTAAAATTATTAATGCTATGGTTGAACAAGCCAAAACGTTAACGTTAACGTCTAGAGCATTTTTTAATGACAAATTAGGGTTATATGAAAAGTATGCCTGTGAGTATTTTGGCTTTGATAAATTATTACCTATGAATTCTGGTGCCGAAGCAGTAGAGGCTGCTATTAAGGTGTGCCGTAAATGGTCTTATGAGGTAAAAGGAATTCCAGAAAATCAAGCTAAAATAATAGTATGCAATAGTAATTTTCATGGGCGTACCACAACCATAGTATCGTTTTCTAGTGATAGTACATCTAATAAAAACTTTGGACCTTACTCTGATGGTTTTATAAGTATAGATTATGATAATTTAGAACAATTAGAGTTGGCTTTAAAAAATAATCCAAATATAGGAGGATTTTTGGTAGAGCCTATTCAAGGTGAAGCTGGTGTATATGTGCCTTCTGAAGGCTATTTAGTAAAAGCAAAAGCACTTTGTGAAGCACATAATGTTTTATTTATAGCCGATGAAATACAAACGGGTATTGCTAGAACTGGTAAGCTATTGGCGGTTCATCATGAAAATGTAAGACCAGATATTTTAATTCTAGGTAAAGCCTTAAGTGGAGGCGCTTACCCAATTAGTGCGGTTTTGGCAGATAACCCAATTATGGATGTTATGACTCCTGGAACTCACGGAAGTACATTTGGTGGCAATCCATTAGCAGCAGTTATAGCTATTGCAGCTTTAGAGGTTATTAAAGAAGAAAATTTAGCCGAAAACGCTGCTACTTTAGGCGAAATTTTTAGAACAGAATTAAACAACTATATTAAAACTAGTAATATAGCCACTTTAGTTCGTGGTAAAGGTTTGCTTAATGCAGTAGTAATTAATGATACAGAAGATAGTGATACCGCTTGGAATATTTGTTTAGCCTTACGTGACAATGGCTTAATAGCAAAACCAACACATGGTAATATTATTAGGTTTGCGCCACCTTTAGTGATGAATAAAGAACAACTATTAGATTGTGTTAGTATAATAACTAAAACCTTTAAACAGTTTGAATCATAAAAAAAGCGACCTAAATGGTCGCTTTTTTTTATTTAATAGCATGATTATTGTTGTCCCATTTGTTTTAAGGCTTCTTGATATTGTTCCATTATTCCAGAGTAACCAACTGTAGCAAACATAAATATTACATAGGCTACATATATAGCACTAAGTATTACACCTATTATTGCTAGTATTTTTCCAGTTTTCACGTTAGAATATCCTGTATAGGCTTCTGGGTTTTCTGCATATACTTTTGTAGCTTTATTAGCTAATACTATTGCAATAATACCTAGAATTAAACCTATAATACCATAGCAACAGCAAGTTACTATTGATAAAATTCCGAAAACTAGAATAAGCGTTGAATTTGGTAATTTTTGTTGTTCCATTTGATTGGTTTTAGTGTGTTATTTTTATTAAGTAGCTAACCACAACTATTAAAACCGTTAAGAATATTAACCCCATTTTAATTTTATAGTCGTGTTTAAATTTTATAAACAGATTAAATATAAGAAAAATCAGTAATATGAAAATATTGTAGATGGCAGGATACATATAAAAAGCCTCTACAAATTCTCCTTTAAAAATTAAAGCAATAGATCTTTGTATGCCACAACCTAAGCATTCAACTCCAAAAAGTTGTTTGTTTAAACATGGTAGCATAAAATCGTTTAAGTTCTCCATTTTTTATCTAGGGACCTAAAATATTAAAAGGGTAGTGGTTAATATTTCTTAATACCCAATTAATAATTACTATTAGTTTTTGAGTGAATAAATATAATAAAAAGTCTTACTTAAACTCTCAATTAATAAATTAAATTAAATAACAGTTGTTAGTTTATTATTACTTTTTTAGTAATTGCTTCTTTGTTTTCAAGTGTAATTTTCACTACATAAATACCATTACTAAAAGTTTTTGTTGAAATTTGGTGTTCTTTGTAATTAGGAAGTCGTTTTCTACGTACAACAGATTTTCCTAAAATATCATAAATATAAATAGAGCTTATCTCGTGTAAATTAGGATTTAAAATGCGTAGTTGAGATTGGTTGTTATTTTGAAAAACTGTTAAATCTTCAATTTTGGTATCAATAGTTGTTAAAGTTTGTTGACTGAAAACAATTTCAAAGCGTTCGTTATAATTACCAGCAGATAGGTTAATTTCAAAATTTTCATTTCTTAAATCTGTATATGTATTTGTTTCTTTATCAACAATATAAATAGATTGATTTGAGTCGAAATTTTGAATATCTACTATTCTTATTCTAACAGGTATTTCGTTTTGAATTTTAAAATATAGCGGAATCTTTAAACTTTCATTAAATGGCAAGGCTTCAGCAAGATAAGTGTTTTCACCAGAGTTAAAGTATGCATCATTATCTAACAATTCACTTGGGTGAGCTTTAATCTCTAAGCCATAATCAAAACCTTTTGATGCAGATTCATGGAATGTTTGTACTAATTGTCTGGTGTAGGTGTCATTAAAATCAATATTTAATCTAAAACGTTTATAATCATTTGGTACACTAGAAAATGTATTGTCTGTATTGGTTTTAGATTTGGTAGTTTTAAAAAATTCACTATTTGCATCAGTTTCTTTAACAAATACTCTGTGGGAGTTTTTAGCTTTTACGTAACCTGTTGCAATGCCTTCTACCATAAAACCTTGCCCTATAGGAATGTATCTACTAGCTGTTTTAGATCCCGAACCCGTATTACTAACGTTAATGCTACCATCTCCGTTATAGGTATTAAAAACTGCATGAATAAAAGTTTCTGTACCACCATCAGAAGAAATAGTATAAGTAGCATAACCTCCTTCATAATCTGAAATATAATGAGAGTCTACACTAGGGTCTTGTTCCCAGTAGTGTAAAACACCAGTAATTGCAGCTACATTATCAGGATCATGAATATAAGCAACAGCATCTATTGCAGATGGGTAAGGGTTACCTGTAAGTGTAAAATTATTATTTAACACCTTTGTGTTAATG
Source organism: Seonamhaeicola sp. NFXS20 (assembly GCF_049132085.1). Classification (NCBI taxonomy): domain Bacteria; kingdom Pseudomonadati; phylum Bacteroidota; class Flavobacteriia; order Flavobacteriales; family Flavobacteriaceae; genus Seonamhaeicola; species Seonamhaeicola sp. NFXS20. The sequence continues at coordinate 23,440 of NZ_JAFMPU010000015.1, forward strand.
GTTCCGTTATTAGGTTTTCCTCTAAAATCAAAAAGTTGATTAGATCCAGAACCTGTTGTTCCTTTCATGGTAAACCCTTCGCCTGGGTTTATAGTGGTTGCAGATTTAACATGTATCCAATCTGAATAGTCGTCAGATGCAATATACTTCCAAATCCAATAGGGTTCAATATTTAAAGGGCTTGAAGTTCCTGTATAACTTGGGGAGCTATTGTAGGTAGCAGGTGTTGATGTAATTAATCCTGTGACATCGTTTAAAAGCGATATTCCGAAAGCATTATTATTGTTGTTATCTGTTTTGTCTCCAATAGGAGAGCACCAATAATTATATTCATAAGCTCCAACATTGGCGTTTTGATATACACTTAACTCACCAATACCAGAGTTTCCTGTTGTACCAGCCCCTTGAATAACTTGAGCTTCGTTTCTTAAATATATACGACTATTACCTTCATTAAGGTTTATATAATCTTCAACAAAAACTATAACATCGTTAGCAAAAACATAATTATCATTACGCACCGAAAGTTGGGCATAAATAGCATTACTGGCAAACAGTAACAGTAGAGAGGTCTTAAAGTTCATAGATTTGTGAGAATAGCAAAATTACCTTGCAAATATATAAATATTTTGATTTATAATGTATTTTATCGTTAATAAATGTATTTAAACGTTATTTATGCATAATAAATTAATAAGTATAAACTGTTTATAAAATTAATTTTAGCGTAATTTTGTAATTTAAATTCCCAAGTATTTTTATAATGAAATATTTAAATTATATATTAATTGTTATTGGTGCCATTGTTGCGTTGTATGCTAATAGTGAAGAGGAACAAAACCAATATATATTAATAGCAGGTATTGTTTTGCTTATGGTAGGTATTTACAGAATTTCTAAAACAATACCTAGTAAAATAGATAAAGACGATAACCAAAATACTTTAAATTAAGTGAATTTTAAGATAGGAGATACTGTTTTTGTTTTAGATGAAGATTTATCTGGAATTGTAAAAAATATTAGTGCTGATACAGTTTCTATTGAAACAGAAGATGGTTTTTTACTAGATTTTAAACCAGAAGCTTTGGTAAAAGCCAAATCAACCTCTTTTAAAAATGATATTTTCTCGCATTCAAATTTAAGTGCAATTGTTTCTGAAAAAGAACAAGCCAAAAAGCGAAAACAACCAAAGGTAAAAGCAAAAGAGCGTTTTCAACCAACATTAGAGGTAGATTTACATATAAATCAGTTAGTGAAATCTACAAAGGGTATGACTAACCACGAAATGTTAACATTACAACTAGACACTGCTAAACGGCAATTAGAATTTGCAATAAAAAAACGTATTCAAAAAGTGGTGTTTATTCACGGTGTAGGTGAAGGTGTTTTAAAATTAGAACTAGAATATTTATTTGGACGTTACAACAATATAAAATATTATGATGCCAACTACCAAAAATATGGTTTAGGTGCCACAGAGGTTTATATCTATCAAAATGTAAAGCCTAATTAAATACAGGAGTAAGAGTCTCAGTTTCACTTGTATTACTATCACTTAAAGTACCAAAATATAGACTTTCTATTGATGCTTCGTTTATAGAAATATCATTTACAGTTACTGTTACTAAGTAAGATTTAGATACAGTATGAGTTCTATACTCGGTAGCTGGGATATTGTTTGAAACTTCTGGATTTAGATAATCTGGACCAACATCTTCATTAGTAACATCATTAGTAGGGTTATTATCTTGACTAGAAGTTTCTTCATCACGGGTGTTTACGCCATCACCATCATCATCAGCATCTAAGTAGTCTGGAATACCATCATTATCTGTATCTTGAGCATCACTTAAATCGCCATCGCCGTCTGGGTCTGGGTTTTCATCTTTAGTTAGTACATTATCGCCATCGTCATCAACATCTTTATAGTTTGGTATACCGTCATTATCTGTGTCGTCATCTGTTAAATCGCCATTTCCATTAATATCCTCTAATTCGCTATCAATACCATCGCCGTCATCTTCTGTTAATACAGTGAGTATATCTATAGTACTATCATCACTCACTTCGTTGCGGGTTATGTTAACAACATCAGGGATATCTTCGCAAAATAAATTAGAGACGCTTTCATCACTATATGTTCTGTAATAAAAAGTAACCGATTTATCTGTAATCTCAAGTGTGTCATTATCTGCAACATCAATAAGGTCTTCTATCGTAAAGTTTGAAATAAGTATTGATAATGATTCTGAAGGATCATCTTTAGTTTTATAAAGAACCAAATCTGATACACCTTCGCAAGCATAAAATTCATCGTCAAAATCAAGATTAAATTCAATAATATCGCCATCATCACATGAATAAACACTGATTAAAAAAATAGAAAATAAAACAAAAATTAACTTGCACATTGAGTATATATTTTAAAGCAAAAATAATAGAATTGTTATTTATAACGTATCATATTGAAAATAATTTTATTTCAAGTATTTTTGAGCCCTAAAAGGAAACAAATCCTTAAATTTTTTTACCATGAAGCCTGTTTATTTTGATAATGCAGCTACCACTCAATTAAGAGAAGAAGTAATTATTTCTATGCGTAGTGTTATGGAAGGAAATTACGGAAACCCTTCATCTTCACATAGTTTTGGAAGAGCTTCAAAGGCTTTGGTGGAACAATCTAGAAAAACTATAGCTAGTTTTTTTAACGTGTCTGCTAGTGAAATTATTTTTACTTCGGGAGGTACAGAAGCCGATAATTTAGTATTAAGAAGTGCTGTTAGAGATTTAGGTATTGAGGAAATTATTACTTCAAAAATTGAACATCATGCCGTTTTACATACTATTGATGCACTTGCTAAAGAGTATAATGTTACTGTTAAATATGTAAAATTAGATTTAAATGGTAGTATAGATTTACATAATTTAGAAAGTTTGCTGCAGAATACAACCAAGAAACAGTTAGTTAGCTTAATGCAAATTAATAATGAAATAGGTAATATTTTAGATTTAAATACAGTGGCAGAAATGTGTGAAACGCATGGTGCTTTGTTTCATACCGATGCGGTACAATCTGTGGGGCATTATAATTTAGATTTACAAGAAGTTAAAATAGATTTTTTAGCTGCATCTGCTCATAAATTTCACGGACCAAAAGGGGTAGGTTTTGCTTTTATTAGAAAAAGCACAGCTTTAAAGCCGCTTATTTTTGGAGGTGAGCAAGAACGAGGTATTAGAGCAGGAACCGAAAGTGTTCACAATATTGTGGGTATGGAAACTGCTTTAAAATATGCCTATAGTAATTTGGAAAAAGAAAGCCAATACATAAAAAATTTAAAACAATATTTTATAGACAAAATAAAGAACACTATACCTGAAATTACATTTAATGGACTTTCTGATGATATAAACAATAGTGCCTATACACTAGTAAATGTTTGCATGCCTAAAACCTTAGGTAGTGCTAGCATGTTACAATTTCAATTAGATTTAAAAGGAATAGCATGCTCTAGAGGTAGTGCCTGCCAAAGCGGAAGTGCACAAGTTTCTCATGTTTTAGCAGAAATTCTATCTGATGATGCTATTCAAAAACCATCATTGCGTTTTTCTTTTAGTATATATAACACAAAAGAAGAAGTTGATTATGTAGTTGAAACTCTAAAAAGCTTTATTAAAGCCTAGTTTGATGATACTAATATTTTTCTTGTAGCAATCTCTTTTTTATCTAAAACTAATTTAGCATAATAAACGCCATTACTTAGGTTTTTAGATTTCCATTTAAATTTGGTTTGCCCATTAATAAATGGAGATGTATAAACTATTTGTCCTAAGGTATTGTATATTAAAATCTCAACATTTCCAGTAGTGTTTTTAAATGAAAATGTAGTTTCATAATTAAAAGGATTAGGATAGTTGGTAAGGTTAACAGATTCATTTTTAACCAAATTATTAATTCCTAAATTACTGTCTATGGTAAGCTTTAATGCAACGGGTCTGTGGTCTGATACATTTTCATCATATTCAGAAAAACCGCCAGAAAGGTAATTGTCAATTTTAATGGTTTCAATAGTTGCACTGGGTAATTGAAATTCATCAAATAATTCGTTAGTAATTAAAATATGGTCTAAATGCGAAGGCCATGAAGGATAAGACCATTCTGTATTAACGCCATTAGCAATATTGTAATCTGTAAAGAAATAATTGCTAGAATCATCAATTAAATTTTGAAAAACGTTATTGCTTTCGCTATCAGAAAGTGAGTCATTTAAGTCGCCTAAAAGGATAACATTCTCATTAGCAAGGTTAGTGTCAATATAACTTTTAAGTAAATTCAACGCTTGGTATCTTCTGTATTCTTCATCGGCAGTATTACCAGAATCTAAATAACCATCACCACAACATTTTAAATGATTATTAATGATAAAGAGTTGTTGGTTATTGTAAGTAATATCAATTACCATAGGGGCTCTAGGGAATGTGTTCCAATAATCTGATGTCTCAAAAATTCGGTAAACATAATTAATTTGAATAGTATTGGTTTTATATAAAAAGGCTAATCCATCATAATCGGTAGATTCAATAAACCCACTATAATTAGTTAAATCTGTTTTTAATTGATTAAAATTTGTTTCGTTATTTATTTCTTGAATGGCTATAAAATCAACATCAAGAGCTTCAATGATTTGTGAGGTATAATCAATGGTAGTTTGTCCGTTTTTTGGAAACGATTCTATGTTCCACGTCATAATTTCAAACGTATCTTCAGTTCCAAAATATAGGTTGTTAATACTTTGAGCAGGTACTAAAAAGTACGAAAAAAACAGAGCTACCTTTAAAAGATATTTCATTAAAAAAAATATAACAGAAAATTACTGAAATTTATTAGAATTTCATAGTAGTTCTCACGTTAAAAACACGTGGTGTTAAATAATTTGGAATAGCGTATTGTTGCTTACTATATACATCTCTTACCCAAGTGTTTGTGATAGAGTTTTGTACATCAAACATGTTAAAAATTTCAAAGCCAAAAGAAAGTTCTTTAAAAGGTTTTTTCCATCCGCGGTTAAATTGCTTTTTATCATCAACTAAAACCCATTGCAAACCAAAATCGGCTCTTTTATAATCGGGTAATCGGTTTTGGTACACATAAGGGTCTGCGTAACTAGGTGAGCCACCCGGAACCCCAGTGTTATAAACCAAATTTAGGTACATTTTTAGGTTAGGTACGTTGGGTACATAATCTTGAAACAAAGCCGCAAATTTTAAACGTTGGTCTGTAGGTCTTGCTATGTAGCCTTGATTATCAATGTTTTCTTCGGTCTTTAAATAACCAAAACTAAACCAAGATTCTGTGCCAGGAACAAACTCTCCATTTAATCGCATATCTAATCCGTATGCATAAGCTTTGGCGTTGTTATTAGCGCTGTAACGAATTCTTACATTTTCTATGGTGTACGGGTTTACATCTGTTAAATTTTTATAATAAATTTCAGAGGTTAGTTTAAAAGGTCTGTCCCACATTTTAAAACTATAATCATTTCCTAACACCAAGTGGAAAGATTTTTGAGCTTTAACGTTGGGTTGAACCGTTCCTGTAGCATCTCGCAATTCTCTGTAAAAAGGTGGTTGATAGTACAAACCTGAAGCAACTCTAAAAAGCATGTCTTTTTCCCAATTTGGTTTAATTGCAAATTGAGCTCTTGGGCTAAAAACAGTTTGGTTAGATGAGGAAATGCCATCTCCTTTAACAGACCAATTATGCACTCTAACACCAGCATTATACCAAACATCATTATTGCCTAATGTAGCGCGTTTACTCCACTGGGCATAAGCTTGTATTCTGTTAATTTGTGTGTTATTTGTTGCTCTTATATTTTGATAAGGCTCTAATGGACCACTATATGGCGCGTAAGGTTGTTGGTTAGTTGGTTCTGTTTTTGGAGGTCTTATTGAAAAACCTGCAGAGTCAATTACCTCCCATTCAACCAAGCGGTCTCTAATATCTTCATGGGTGTATTTTACAGACCATTCAATGCGGTTGTCATCAATTTTAAAATCACCTTTATGTTCAATATTAGTAATCAGTGCGTCTAAATCATTTCTACCATGATTTAGTTGGCTTCCTATACCTTCGCTAAATTCTACTTCACCAATATCTTCATCGCCAATATTGGTGTTTACTTCACCTAAACTGTATTGTGCTAAAATATCAAAATACTCTTCTTCAGTGGTGTGATAGGTTGAGGTTATAAGTTTTAGGGTTAGGTTATCATTAGCAAAATAAGTGCCTTTAAATGCTCCAAAATAGGTTTGGTACTGGTCTTTTTCTTGTCCTTCGTAAAACACTAAAAGCGCAATAGGATCTGTTAGTGTACCAAAATTAGTTTGACGAGTTTGTGGCTGGTAATTATATTTATTTATTGAGGCGTTTCCTAAAAAACTTAAATGAAATTTATTTGTGAATTTATAGGTTAGGTAAGCCTGAATATCTGCAAATGTGGGGTTAAAATTGGTTTCGGTTTCTTTTGCATTTACAAGTAAACTGTTATCACGATAACGAGCACCTATAATGCTTGTAAATTTTGAGTCTTTACTAATGTTTTCTAAAGAAACACTACCACCTAACAGACTTAAATCTGCATTTACTTCAAATTGATAAGGTGTTTTGTAAGTTATGTCTAATACAGATGATAACTTATCTCCATATTTTGCTTGAAAGCCTCCCGCCGAAAAATCGACATTTTGAACCAAATCGGTATTAACAAAACTCAATCCTTCTTGTTGCCCAGAGCGAATTAGAAACGGCCTGTAAACCTCAATATCATTTACATATACTAAGTTTTCGTCATAATTACCACCTCTAACAGAGTATTGCGTACTTAATTCATTATTATTGCTAACCCCAGGAAGTGTTAAAAGTAAATTTTCAACACCTGCATTGGCTCCAGGTATTTTTCTAATAACTTCTGGTTGAAGGGTTACAATACCTTCTACTTCTTTTCTTCTGGTTGAATTGATGATTACCGTTGAAATTTGTTCTAACGATGTTTTCATAACCGGATTAAACTCAAACGCTTCACCATTTTTTAAATTAAAAGTACTTACAATTTTTTTATAAGAAAGATGGGTGAATTCTATTGAAACACCTATGTTAGAAGGGATTTCTAGTATATAAAAGCCATTAGAGTTGGTTTTAGTCCCCAAGCCATTTGCTTTAATATTTACATCTACTATAGGTAAATTATTTTCATTTAAAATAACCCCTCTAATGGTGGCAGTTTGCGAAAAACCTGTTAATGTGATTAAAAAAAATAAAACAAACCAAAAGCTTTTGTGGGATTTATTGAGAAGGTACTCACAAGAAGTGGTTTTTAATTTTAATAAAAACTTAGAAGTAATTAAATCTCGATTACCGAGTGGAAATTTTGTTCTCAAGGGTGGTTAAAGTTTATTTTCTGTAAAACAACGCTTCAAAAGTAGAATTATTTCCAACATTATCAGTAACAATTACTTTTAAATTGTTCTTTGTATCGGTAACAACACCATCGTTAAAATCGTGAGTTAAGGTTTTTGTTTTGTAATCATACTCCATTAAAATCCATTTTCCATTTACGGTAGCTCTGTAATTTGATACTCCAGAGAGTTTATCGTCAATTTTAACTTTTAAATATCTATACTTACTTAGCCATTGTCCGTTTTTAAAATTTAAAGGAGAAATGGTAGGTTTTATGGTATCTGTAGCTAGGGTATAAGTACCAAGGTATTTTGTGGTAGCTGTTAATAAATTACCTTTTCTTTTTGTTGATGTATATGCCGGATATTTTTTGTAACCTAATAATCTAGCAATGTATAGTTTACTTTTATCTGGGTCTTTATAGTTACTAATATCATAGGTTATTTTAAAACTCTTTTTGGCAGGTATTACATTTTCATGAAGTTTTAACGTATCATTATTAACTTCAAAGTCTATATAAAAGTCTTCGTAAAAGGTGCCTTTATAAAAATCAACAGTTACTTTTTGTTGTTTTAAATTAATGGCTTGGTCTGCTTTTATGTAATAAGGAGTTGTTTTTGGTTTTAAAGGGGGTAATGCTTTGTTTTTAGTTCCTTTTATATTTAAAGTTACCCAAGTTTCATTGTTTTTATAATCTGCAACTCTAATTTTATAGACAGAATAAGTGCTATCTTCTATATTTAAAATACCATTATTTAAGACTTCTTTATAAATACTAAGTGGGTTGTTTATTTTGAATAATTTTTGAATGCGCTGCTTTTTAGTAACATAGTGTTCATAATCTATTAATTGATTAATATGTTTAGTTTCAGCAAAAGAAAAGCGTTTAAAATCTAGCTCAAAATTATTATTACCATTAAAAAAGGTTCTAATATTATACACACCGTTAGAATTGGCTGCAAGGTTTTGTCTATCATTAGTTTCAATTCCAAAACCAATATTTCCAAAAGCTTCAATATTCTCTACCACATAATCGCCATTTTCTATCGGAATTAAGCGTAGTTTTTGTTTTTCATGAGAGTTATTAACAAAAGAGTTTTCATCTAAAGGATATGCGTAAATTGATTTTACGTATGGTTCTTTAGTGTCTGCTATATCAATTCCAAAAAGCATAGGATTTATAGGGCGTTCTGCATTATCTCTAATTTCAAAATGTAAATGCGGGCCACCAGAACCACCAGAATTACCACTGTAAGCAATTAAACTACCTTTTGTTATAGGTAAAGTTTCAGCGCTTGGAAACATTTCAACTTCATAAGATTCCTTTTTATATTGCTGTTTTTTTACATAAGCTTCAATAGCAGGAGCAAATTTTTGTAAATGAGCATAAACCGTAGTGTAACCGTTAGGGTGGGTTATGTAAAGTGCTTTACCGTATCCATAATGAGACACTTTAATTCTACTAACATAACCATCGGCAGCTGCCTTTACTTTTAACCCAACACGTTGCTGTGTTTTAATATCTAAACCAGCGTGAAAGTGATTAGAACGTAACTCTGCAAAAGTGCCAGATAATATTAAAGGAATATCTAAAGGATTACTAAAATAATCCTGTGGATATTTATTTTGAGCACCAATTAAAAAAGGGAAAACAAAAGTAAGTAATAGGATTAATCTCATAGAATTCTTTAATGGCTAAAATATTAATTTGATATGAATAAGCAAAGAGAAAACAAAAATCAAGCCATTGTTTTATGTGAAAGCCCATTTGACATACTTTTAAAAATTTTATAAAAACAATTGTTATTTAAGTTCAGGTATGTTAACTTTGTGAGATAAGTATTGAATTTTGTAAATGAGTAATATTGAAGATATTGTAGATTCTTTAGAAAACAAAATTAGCAAGGTATTACACAAACTAGAGCTTTTAAAGCAAGCTAATTCAAAATTATCTGAAGAATTGGAAGCTTCAAAACAAGAAATTCAGAACCAAAAGAGGCTTAATGCCCAATGGGAAGAAAAGTATGAAGCTCTAAAAGTTGCAAATACAATACTTGGTAGTGACGATAATAAAAGAGAAACTAAGCTTAAAATAAACGCATTAATTAGAGAAATAGATTATTGTATTGCACAACTCTCAGATTAATGTAACATAAAATTCAATGTCAGAAAAGCTTAAAATAAAGCTGTCTATAGCTAATAGAGTATATCCTTTAACTATTGAAGCGAGTCAGGAAGAAGGATTGCGTAAAGCTGCAAAAAACATTGAGTATATGATTAAACAGTTTGAGCAAAGTTATTCTGTTAGAGATAAACAAGATGTATTGGCAATGTGTGCCCTACAATTTGCATCTCAAGTAGAACAGAAATCTATTGATAAAGAGAATGTGAATAACCATGTAGAGGTAAAGCTTAAAGAGCTTAACCAATTGTTAAATTCACATTTAAACTCTTAAACGTTCTTTAAAATAAACTAAAGTTACTGCCTGCATTAGTTATTTTTTTTGATAAACTCAACGTTAATTCTTTAAAAAGGGTGAGTTTAAGTTGTAAAAGCAAGCCACCTTGTAGTGGATCCTTGATCAGCTTGTTAGCCCTAAACTTGTTTTTAAGGAGTTTATACAAAACTTTATACTAGTGTAGGCTTTTTTTATATATATAATACAACTAAATTTAAGAATGGATAACCCAATCATAATGGCCGTAGGAGGCGCAATTTTAGGCTTAATAATAGGATTTATAATAGCCAAAGCGTTAGAGAAAAGTAAAGCTTCTAAATTAATTAAAGAAGCTAAAAAAAATGCCACCTTAATATTAAAAGAGGCAAGGAGTGAAGGAGAAAATATTAAAAAAGATAAGATTCTTCAAGCTAAGGAGAAGTTTATAGAACTCAAGGCAGAGCATGAAAAAGTAATTTTGTCTAGAGATAAAAAAATGGCTGAGGCCGAAAAAAGAACAAGAGACAAAGAGTCTCAAATTTCTAGTGAACTTTCTAAAGGGAAGAAATTAAATCAGAGCCTTGAAAGTAAAATAAAAGATTACAATTACAGGCTTGATGTGCTAGAAAAGAAACAAGAAGAGCTTGATAAACTACATAAAAGCCAAGTTCAGCAATTAGAAGTTATTTCTAGTCTATCTGCCGAAGAAGCTAAAGAACAACTTGTAGAGTCGTTAAAAGGAGAGGCTAAAAATGATGCTATGGCATTTATTCAAAGTACTTTAGAAGAAGCTAAATTAACCGCAGAACAAGAGGCTAAAAAAGTTATAATTAACACCATTCAGCGTATTGGAACAGAGGAAGCAGTTGATAATTGTGTGTCTGTTTTTAATATAGAGTCTGATGATGTTAAAGGTAGAATTATTGGACGTGAAGGACGTAATATTCGTGCTATAGAAGCGGCAACTGGTGTAGAAATAATTGTAGACGATACACCAGAAGCAATCATATTATCTTGTTTTGATTCTGTAAGAAGAGAAATTGCTCGTTTATCTCTACATAAGTTGGTTACAGATGGTAGAATTCACCCTGCACGTATTGAAGAGGTTGTTAAGAAGACTCAAAAACAAATTGAACAAGAAATCATTGAGGTTGGTAAAAGAACTGTTATAGATTTAGGTATTCATAACCTAAACCCAGAGCTTATTAAAATGGTAGGACGAATGAAGTATCGTTCGTCTTACGGACAAAATTTGTTACAGCACTCTAGAGAAGTAGCAAAACTTTGTGGTGTTATGGCTGCAGAATTAGGGTTGAATCCTAAATTAGCTAAACGAGCTGGTTTGTTACACGATATAGGAAAAGTGCCAGATGCTGAAGCAGATATGGAAACACCACATGCTATTTTAGGTATGCAATGGGCTGAAAAATATGGAGAAAAAGTTGATGTTTGTAATGCTATTGGAGCTCACCACGATGAAATTGAAATGAAATCGTTATTAGCACCAATTATACAGGTTTGTGATGCTATTTCTGGTGCACGCCCAGGGGCTCGCCGTCAGGTGTTAGATAGTTACATTCAACGTTTAAAAGACCTTGAGGATATTGCTTTTGGGTTTAATGGCGTTAAAAAAGCCTATGCCATTCAAGCAGGTAGAGAACTTCGTGTTATTGTTGAAAGTGAAAAAGTAAATGATGATAAAGCAGCAGATTTATCATTTAATATTTCGCAAAAAATTCAAACAGATATGACGTATCCTGGTCAGGTTAAAGTAACCGTTATTAGAGAAACCAGAGCAGTAAATATTGCTAAATAAAATAATTCAAGATTTTAAAATATTGAGAATCCGGTTTATACCGGATTTTTTATTTTCTAGGATGATACTTTTCAACCACTTTAGTTAAGTGACTTTTGTCTACATGTACATAAATCTCGGTGGTAGTAATGCTTTCGTGCCCTAACATAAGTTGAATGGAACGTAAATCGGCATCATTTTGTAATAAATGTGTCGCAAATGAATGTCTAAACGTATGTGGTGATATGCGCTTTTTTAATCCTATTTTTTCGGCTAGTTGTTTTACAATAGTAAAAATCATAGCTCGGGTGAGTTGTTTACCTCTTCGGTTTAAAAAAAGCGTGTCTTCACACCCCGATTGAATTTGTAAATGATTTCTAACATGATTTTTATAAATATTGATATATTTTTGTGTAGATTCTACTATGGGTACAAACCGTTGTTTATCACCCTTACCAGTTACTTTTATAAAACCTTCATCAAAGAAAAGATCAGATATTTTTAAATTAACAAGTTCGCTAACACGTAAACCACAGCCGTAAAGTGTTTCTAACATAGCTCTGTTGCGTTCTCCCTCAGGTTTGCTTAAATCTATGGCTGCAATTATTTTATCAATTTCTTCTTCTGATAATGTATCAGGAAGTTTTCTTCCAATTTTAGGAGATTCAATAAGTTCTAAAGGGTTTTCTTTTCTGTAATCTTCAAAAACTAAATAAGAAAAGAAACTTCGTAAGCCCGAAATAATTCTAGACTGTGAACGTGCATTTACTGTTTTAGCAACTTCATAAATAAATTGCTTAATAGTTTCGGCTGGAATTGAAATGGGAGAAATGTTAATCTCATTTTCTTCAAGATATTTAATAAGTTTTATTACATCACGGGCATAATTATCTATAGAATTATCAGATAATCCGCGTTCTATTTTAAGATATAATTTATAATCTTTAAGTAATTGTTCCCATTTCATAATGAGTAAAAATAATATAATTAATTATAATATATAACTCCTTGAAACGCATATAAATTGGATTAAAAACATTTTTTTTGAAAGAATTTATTTGTTTTTACCAAAAATAAGAGCGTTTTTTGCTGTCAATTAAACAAACTTTAAACTTAAAAATTATGAAAAAATTATTAATGAGCGCTGCAATTGCAGTTTTAGCATTTTCACAAGTAAATGCTCAAGAATTAGATGGAAATCAAACGTCTAAAGGGAAATGGTTAATTGAAGTTAATACAGGTTTTAGTGGAGCAGGACAACTTAGCTTATATCAGCATACTGCTAACACGAGTTTTGGATTGAATTCAATAGAAGGTACGACCATTTGGTCTGTAGGAACAGAGGGTGGATATTTTGTTATGGATGACTTAGCTGTTAAAGCAGGATTAGGGTACACAGATTATGATGGAACTTCAATATTTTCTTATAAACTAGGGGCAAAATATTATGTAATTAGTCAAATACCAGTTCAAGTTGATTTAAGCGGTGCGAGCATACAAGATGAAGATGATAATCCACTTTGGTTAGGATTACAAGGAGGTTATGCTTTCTTTTTAGGTAAAAATGTGAGTATTGAACCAGGAATAAGATATAGTGTATCATTAAATGAAGAAGTGACAGATGAAGGAATTTTTGAAGCTCGTATAGGGTTTGCATTACATTTTTAATATTTAAGCTAAATAATTATAAGGCTGAAGTTTTTAAACTTCGGTTTTTTTATGCATAGATTTTAAATATATTTACTTTATGAAAAAAATTATCATTATTAACGGACCCAATTTAAATTTATTAGGTAAACGAGAACCTAATATTTACGGTAGTTTAACTTTTACTGAGTTTTTTGAAGAGCTAAAAGTTAAATACTCCAATGTAAACTTAAGTTATTATCAATCTAATATAGAAGGAGAATTGATTGATAAATTGCACGAAGTTGGTTTTAGTTATGAGGGCATAATTTTAAATGCGGGTGCATACACGCATACATCTATTGGTATAGGTGATGCTATAAAGGGTATAGAAACACCTGTTGTAGAGGTACATATATCTAATACTTTTGGTAGGGAGGAATTTAGACACCAATCTTATATTTCACCAAACGCTAAAGGTGTCATTCTTGGCTTTGGGTTGCAGAGTTATGAATTGGCATTAGAAAGTTTTCTGTAAAAACCCCTCCTAACCTCCCCAAAGGGGAGGAACACCTACTCGAATGGATAAAAAAATGCGATTCAATTTTGAATCGCATTTTTTTATTTATTGATGTTTTTTACTTGTAAGGGTTTAATTTCTCCCACTTTTGTGAGGGGAGGAAGGTCACACCACACCATTATCTAAATGTGTATACACTCATCATAAGCATCTGCAACAGCTTCCATAACTGCTTCACTCATAGTTGGGTGTGGGTGAACCGCTTTTAAAATTTCATGCCCTGTTGTTTCTAATTTTCTAGCTACAACAGCTTCTGCAATCATATCGGTTACGGCAGCTCCAACCATGTGGCATCCTAACCATTCGCCATATTTGGCATCAAAAATAACTTTAACAAAGCCTTCTTTATTTCCACCAGCACTAGCTTTTCCAGAAGCAGAGAATGGGAATTTTCCAACTTTAATATCTAAGCCTTTTTCTTTAGCTGCTTTTTCTGTTAAACCAACACTAGCAATTTCTGGGGTACAATAAGTACAACCAGGAATATTACCATAGTCTAATGGTTCTACATGCATACCTGCTATTTTTTCAACACAAATAATACCTTCGGCAGAAGCAACGTGAGCTAAAGCTTGCCCAGGAGTAACATCGCCAATAGCGTAGTAACCAGGTATATTGGTTTGGTAAAAATCGTTAACTAAAATTTTATCTCTATCTATAACAATACCAACGTCTTCTAAACCTATATTTTCAATGTTAGTTTTAATACCAACAGCACTTAAAATAATATCGGCTTCTAGAATTTCTTCTCCTTTTTTAGTTTTTATGGTTGCTTTTACGCCATCTCCAGAAGTATCAACACTTGTTACTTCGGCAGAGGTCATAATTTTAACACCATTCTTTTTAAATGAGCGTTCTACTTGTTTAGATACGTCTTCATCTTCAACAGGAACAATATTTGGTAAATATTCTACAATAGTTACTTCTGTACCCATAGAGTTGTAGAAATATGCAAACTCTACACCAATAGCACCAGAACCAACTACAATCATTTTCTTTGGTTGTTTTGGTAAGCTCATAGCTTCGCGGTAACCAATTACTTTTTTTCCATCTTGTGGTAAACTAGGTAATTCTCTAGAGCGCGCACCCGTTGCTATTATAATATGATCTGCACTATATTCAGTTCCATCAACATCAATCTTTTTTCCCGGTTTTAAAGTACCGTAGCCTTTTATAACGTCAATTTTATTTTTTTTCATTAAAAACTGAACGCCTTTACTCATACCATCTGCAACACTACGGCTGCGCTTAACAACAGCATCAAAATCGTGAGAAGCTTCTTTAACATTTAAACCGTAATCTTCAGCATGTTTTAGGTATTCAAAAACTTGTGCAGATTTCAATAGAGCTTTTGTAGGGATACATCCCCAATTTAAACAAACACCGCCTAAGCTTTCTTTTTCTACTATAGCTGTTTTAAAACCTAATTGAGAGGCTCTAATGGCTGTTACATATCCGCCTGGGCCACTTCCAAGAACAATTATATCGTATTTACTCATGTGTTAAAATTTAGGCTACGAATTTACAAAATGCTTTTTGAATAAAGAATTTAGAGCACCATAAATTTATATCTTTTACTACATTTGCACTATATGAATATTCCAAGGACAAGTTACCCCAGAGTTATAATTATTGGAGGCGGTTTTGCAGGTGTAGCTTTAGCTAAAAAATTATCTAAACAAGAAGTTCAGGTTGTTTTATTAGATAAGCACAATTATCATACATTTCAACCTTTACTTTATCAAGTTTCTACAGGTGGTTTAGAACCAGATTCTATTGCTTACCCAATTAGAAAAATATTAAAAGATTTTCCTAATTTTTATTTTAGATTAGCCAATGTTGAAGAAATAAATACCGAAAAGAATAAAGTAAAGACTAATATTGGTGATTTAAAATTTGACTATTTAGTTATTGCTTCGGGCTCTACCACAAATTATTTTGGTAATGCACAAATAGAAAAGTATAGTATGGCTATGAAAACCATACCTCAATCGCTTAATCTCCGTAGTTTAATTCTTGAAAATTTTGAAGAGGCTTTACTAACTTCAGATTTAAATGAACGCAATGCACTTATGAACTTTGTGATTGTTGGTGGTGGTCCTACAGGAGTAGAACTAGCAGGAGCTTTGGCCGAAATTAAGAAAGGTATCTTGCCTAAAGATTATCCAGATTTAGATACACGCTTAGCGCAAATACATATTGTGCAATCTGGCGGTTGTATTTTAAAAGGAATGAGCAATAAGGCTTCTCAAAAAGCTGAAGACTTTCTTGAAAAGTTAGGGGTAAATATCTGGAAAAATGTACGTGTTACTAACTATGATGGCAAAACGGCAACAACAAATACAGATTTAACTTTTGAAACGGCTACACTAATTTGGGCTGCAGGTGTAAAAGGAGCAACAATTAACGGTTTAGATGGCGAAAATTTTGTAAATAAAGGAAACAGAATTCTTGTAAATGAATTTAACCAAGTAAAAGGGTTTAACCATATTTTTGCCATTGGAGATGTAGCTTGCATGGAAACAGAAGCTTTTCCGTACGGTTTACCAATGATGGCACAACCTGCTATACAACAAGGTGAACAATTAGGCGACAATTTATTGAATTTAATTGAAGCTAAACCTATGAAACCTTTTGAATATAAAGATAAAGGTGCTATGGCTACTATAGGAAGAAATAAAGCGGTAGTTGATTTAAAAAACTGGAAATTTCAAGGAGTTTTTGCTTGGTATGTTTGGATGTTTGTGCACCTATTTTTTCTAATTGGTTTTAGAAACCGTATGGTGGTTTTTATAAATTGGGTATATAATTATATCAGGTTTGATAGAGAAGCTCGATTAATTATTCGTCCTTTTAAAAGAAAAAATAATGGATAATTTATAAGTCGTCTGTAAAGAGGCGTTTACCTTTTTCGTTACTAAATTTTTCTTCATTATAACTATTAGAATTACCTTTAGGTATAGATAACGATTGCCAATCATTACCTTTTAAAAGTTTTCCTAAAAATACAATTTGCCCTATGTGATAGGAGTAATGAGCGAGTTGTCTATTAATAGCTTCAATTACCGTGTGTCCGCCATTTCTAATAAAAACAATATGTTCTAAATCATTTTCATTGAGAGCTTTAATAGTTTTAAAAAGACAAGACCAGCCACTTTCCCAAGCAGCTATAAGTTCTTCTTTGGTGTTAAAAGAACTTATAAATTCATCATCACGATTTCTCCAAGGTTTTTCACCGTCTTCAGTCAAAAAATTTGTCCACCTACTTAGCATGTTTCCAACCAAATGCTTTACAATTATAGCTATGCTATTAGCATCTTCATTACTTTGCCAAAGCATTTCATCAAACTCTAGTTGATTAAAAGTTTTATCTCCTAAACTTTTGTAGTATTCAAATTGTTTTATAATACTTGCTAAGTAACTTTCCATAGAGTAAATATAAATTATTTCTTTGGAATAAATTTTAAAGCAACTCCATTAATACAATGCCTTTTACCGGTGGTTTCTTTGGGGCCATCATTAAATACATGTCCTAAGTGGCTACCGCATGTTGCGCAATGTTCTTCAGTTCTAGCATAGCCCAAATTATAATCTGTAGAGAAGGCAACATTTCCCTTTATTTCTCTATCAAAACTTGGCCATCCGCTACCCGAATCATACTTATATTCACTTTTAAATAAAGGTGTTTCACAGGCTTTACAAACATAAATACCTTTTTTGTAGTTTTTGTTTAACGGACTAGAGAAACGTTGCTCAGTTCCAGATTTTCTTAGTACATAATATTCTAAATCTGTTAATTGAGCTTTCCATTGTGCTTCAGTTTTTGATATTTCAAATGATTGTTGAGTCTTATCATTTTTTTGAGCAGACGTGTTGCAACTATAAGCAATTAAACATAAAAGTGAAACTATTAATCTTTTCATAATGTCTATTTTTTATAGATAATAGGTCGGTATTACTTATAAAACTTATCAAAGTATTTGAAAATAACTGTGACTAATAAAAAAACAGAGTGTCATAAATACATGAAGGTACAATTTTTGTATTTTTATAAATAAAATAAATACTTAAAATGAAACTGAAAAATACATTTATATTAATAGCTTTTGTGGTATTATGCTTTGCATGTGCAACAAATCCTTTTACAGGAAAAAAAACGATGGCTTTAGTGCCTAATTCACAATTATTTCCAACGGCGTTTGCGCAATATGACCAGTTTTTAACAGAGAATAAAGTTGTTACAGGTACAAAAGATGCTGAAATGATTACTAGAGTAGGGCAACGAATAGCAGTTGCAGCAGAACGTTGGTTAAATGCTAATGGGTATGAAGGGTATTTAGAAGATTATAAATGGGAGTATAATTTAGTAGATGATAAAACAGTAAATGCTTGGTGTATGCCTGGAGGTAAAATAGTTTTTTACACAGGAATTTTACCAATTGCTAAAAATGAAGCAGGGGTTGCTGCCATAATGGGGCATGAAGTGGCGCATGCGCTTGCAAATCATGGGCAACAACGTATGAGTGCAGCCTATATTCAAGCAGGTGTAGCCTTAGCAGGAAATATTGCTATTAAAGATGAACAAGATAGAAATGCGTTTAATCAGTATTACGGTGTAGGTAGTCAAGTAGGAGCGATGTTGCCTTTTAGTAGAGCTCATGAAACTGAAGCAGATAAAATAGGTATCTATTTAATGGCTATTGCAGGCTATAACCCAGATGAAGCTTCGTTGTTATGGGAACGTATGAAAGCAAACAGTGGAGGCAGTTCTACACCAGAAATTTTAAGTACACACCCTTCAAATGATTCTCGTATTGCTAACCTTAAAGCATTAGCACCAAAAGCAAAGGAAGAAGCTGCCAAATTTGGTGTAACAACGTTTAGAGAATAATTTTTTAACATAGGAATAAAAATAATTGTTTACTTTAGGAGCTGCTCATAAAAGAGCAGTTTTTATTTATGGCAGTATTAGAAAAGGGTAGTAAAAAATTACTTCACGCTTGGGCGTTTTATGATTGGGCAAACTCTGTTTACCCCTTAGTTGTTTCTTCGGCAGTTTTTCCAATTTTTTACGGAGCTTTAACAATTATTAAAGATGCAGACGGTAATAAAATAAGTGATACGGTTACTTTTTTTGGTTACGATTTTAATAACGATTCGTTAATAAGTTATGTTACTGCTTTAAGTTTTTTAATAGTCTCTTTAATTTCTCCAATACTATCTGGTATTTCAGATTATGTAGGTAACAAAGAAAACTTTATGAAGTTTTTTTGTTATTTAGGTTCATTATCATGTATTGGTTTGTATTGGTTTTCTTTAGATAATTTATTTTTTGGACTCTTATGCTACCTATTAGCATTGGTTGGGTTTTGGGGAAGTTTGGTGTTTTATAATTCGTATCTTCCAGATATAGCATATCCTGAGCAACAAGATAAAGTTAGTGCCAAAGGATTTTCTTTAGGTTATATAGGTAGTGTTATACTATTGGTGGTTAATTTAGTAATGATTCTTTATTATGATTTATTTGGTTTTGCAGATGCAGGAGTGCCTACTAGAATAGCTTTTATTATGGTAGGTATTTGGTGGATGGGGTTTGCGCAATATACTTTTAAACATTTACCAACGGGAACTCATGAAGGGCATAAAGTAACACGCTCTGTTTTGGTTCATGGTTATAATGAATTAATAAAAATTTGGAAAGCTGTAAAAATAAATAGAGTTTTAAAGACATATTTAAGCGCCTTTTTTGTTTATAGTATGGCGGTTCAAACTATAATGATTGCCGCAACTTATTTTGCTGTTGAAGAATTAGATTGGGGAAAGCAAGACTCTACAACAGGATTAATTATTAGTATTTTATTAATACAATTAATTGCCGTGGTAGGAGCAAATTATACTGCTAAGGTTTCAGAGAAATATGGTAATATAAAGACTTTAATAGTGATTGTTTTTTCTTGGATTGTTATTTGTGCGTATGCTTATTTTGTGGTTACACCAATTCAGTTTTATATCACTGCAGCTTGCGTTGGTTTGGTTATGGGAGGCGTACAATCATTATCAAGATCAACTTACAGTAAACTAATCCCGTTAGATACTGAAGATTCGGCATCTTATTTTAGTTTTTATGATGTTTCTGAAAAAATAGGAATTGTAATAGGTATGTTTATGTATGGTTTTGTTGCAGAATTAACGGGTAGTATGCGCTATTCTATATTATTCTTAATCACTTTTTTTATTATAGGATTAGTGCTTTTATATAGAACAAAAAAAGTAACAAAAATTTAAAAAAGAAAAGCCGCTCATTGAGCGACTTTTTCAATACAAATTAAATTATTTTAAGATTCAGTAGGCTTTTCAGCTTTTTCAATTGATATTTTAAGTTCATCAATCTTTTTATCTAAATCTATTTTAATTTTATCACCTTCTTGAATGTTAGAAGCAACAATTTCTTCAGCTAAAGCATCTTCAATGTATTTTTGAATAGCTCTTTTTAAAGGTCTAGCTCCGTATTGTTTGTCAAAACCTTTTTCGGCAATATAATCTTTAGCACTATTAGTTAATTTTAAAACATAACCTAAGCCTTTAATACGAGCTAATAGTTTTTCTAATTCAATATCAATAATTTTATTGATGTCTTCTTTTTCTAACGGATTGAAAACAATAACATCATCAATTCTATTTAAAAACTCAGGAGCAAAAGATTTCTTCAAAGCATTTTCAATAACGCTTCTAGCATTGGCGTCTTCTTGCGCTTTTTGTGCTGCTGTACCAAAACCAACACCTGTACCAAAATCTTTAAGTCTTCTAGCACCAATATTAGATGTCATGATAATAATAGTGTTTCTAAAATCTATTTTTCTTCCTAAGCTATCTGTTAAATATCCATCATCTAGTACTTGAAGTAGCATATTGAATACATCAGGATGTGCTTTTTCAATTTCATCTAATAATATAACAGCATAAGGCTTGCGTCTAACTTTTTCGGTTAACTGTCCACCTTCTTCATAACCAACATATCCTGGAGGCGCACCAATTAATCTTGAAATTGCGAATTTCTCCATGTATTCACTCATATCAATTCTAACAAGAGCATCTTCGCTATCAAATAATTCTCTTGATAAAACTTTAGCTAACTGTGTTTTACCAACTCCTGTTTGACCTAAAAATATAAATGAACCAATGGGTTTGTTTGGGTCTTTTAATCCAGCACGATTACGCTGAATAGCTTTAACTACCTTACTAACAGCTTCGTCTTGACCAATTACTTTACCTTTAATTAAGTTAGGTAATTCTGCTAATTTATTTATTTCGGTTTGTGCAATACGGTTTACAGGAACTCCAGTCATCATAGAAATAACATCGGCAACATTGTCTTCTGTTACAATTTCACGATGTTGTTTAGTGTCCTCTTCCCATTTTTCTTGAGCTATGGCTAATTCTTTTTCAAGACGCTTTTCGTCATCTCTTAACTTAGCAGCTTCCTCGTATTTTTGTTTGCGTACTACAGCATTTTTAGTTTCCTTGATGTCTTCAAGCTGTTTTTCTAGTTCAATGATTTGTTTAGGAACATCAATATTTGTTATATGAACACGAGAGCCTGCTTCATCTAAAGCATCAATGGCTTTGTCTGGAAGAAAACGTTCTGTCATATATCTATTGGTTAATTTCACACAAGCCTCAATAGCTTCTGGTGTGTAATCTACATTATGGTGTTCTTCGTATTTACCTTTAATATTATTTAAAATTTCAATGGTTTCTTCCACACTGGTAGGTTCTACAATCACTTTTTGAAAACGACGTTCTAAAGCTCCGTCTTTTTCTATGTATTGTCTGTATTCATCAAGTGTAGTAGCTCCAATACATTGAATTTCACCTCTTGCTAAAGCGGGCTTAAACATGTTAGAGGCGTCTAAACTTCCTGTAGCGCCACCCGCACCAACAATAGTATGAATTTCATCAATAAAAAGAATAACGTCATCATTCTTTTCAAGTTCATTCATAACTGCTTTCATACGTTCTTCAAACTGTCCACGGTATTTAGTTCCTGCAACTAAACTTGCTAGATCTAAAGTAACTACACGTTTGTTGAAAAGTATTCTAGACACTTTTCGTTTTACAATTCTAAGCGCTAATCCTTCAGCAATGGCTGACTTACCAACTCCAGGTTCTCCAATTAAAAGCGGATTGTTTTTCTTTCTTCTACTTAAAATCTGTGAGACACGTTGTATTTCCTTTTCTCTACCAACAACTGGGTCTAGCTTACCTTCTTCGGCAAGAGCTGTTAAATCACGACCAAAATTATCTAAAACAGGTGTTTTAGACTTTTTGTTAGACTTACCAGTTGTGGGGTTAAAAATATCTTTTGAAGATGAATCTTCGGGATTTGGATTGTCATCTTGAAAAGATTCTGATTTTGGTTCTATATAATCGTTGTCGTTTGTAATCATAAATTTAAATTGTTCTTTAACATTATCGTAGTCTACTTTTAGCTTATTTAAAAGCTTGGTAGTGGGGTCGTTTTCGTTTCTAAGAATACACAATAGCAAATGTGCTGTGTTAATTGATGAGCTTTGAAATAATTTAGCTTCTAAAAACGTGGTTTTTAAAGCGCGTTCTGCTTGCCTTGTTAAGTGTAGGTTCTTTTTTTGGTTTGAAGCTACAGATATATTGGGGTTTGCAGGACTTAATATTTCTACTTTTCGCCTTAAATGATTTAAGTCAATATCTAAAGCGTTTAATATATTAATGGCTTTACCATTACCATCACGTAAAAGCCCAAGCATTAAGTGTTCAGTACCAATAAAATCATGACCTAAACGCAATGCTTCTTCTTTGCTGTAAGCAATAACATCTTTTACTCTTGGTGAAAAATTATCATCCATAATTAAGTTCCTTTCTGCATTAAAAGTAATAAAACATTTAACTAAAGGCAAAAACTATACCTTAAATTAACTGAGAAATGCTAATTGACGAAAAAAACTTTATAAAATCAAAATATTTGGGTACATACTTATTAACTAAAAAACACGTTAAAATTGTTAATAAAATACGTTAAAAAACTAACTCAAATCAGTTATTGTCACTAACGAAATGCGTATATTAGCATGTTTTGAAAAATTCTTAAAAATTTAATAGATAATTTATGGCAGAAGGAGAAAAATTGATACCTATTAACATTGAAGATGAAATGAAATCAGCCTACATTGATTATTCAATGTCGGTCATTGTGTCACGTGCGTTACCAGATGTAAGAGATGGTTTAAAACCAGTGCATAGACGTGTTTTATACGGAATGCATGAGCTTGGAGTTAGAGCAAATTCGGCACATAAAAAATCTGCTAGAATAGTAGGTGAAGTTTTAGGTAAATATCACCCTCATGGAGATACATCAGTTTATGATACTATGGTGCGTATGGCTCAAGAATGGAGCCTTCGTTATTTATTAGTTGATGGACAAGGAAACTTTGGTTCTATAGATGGAGATAGTCCTGCAGCAATGCGTTATACAGAGGCGCGTATGCAAAAAATATCTGAAGACATGTTGGCAGATATTGATAAAGAAACTGTAGATCATAAATTAAATTTTGATGATACACTACAAGAACCAACCGTATTACCAACTAGAATTCCAAATCTTTTAGTTAATGGAGCATCAGGTATTGCCGTAGGTATGGCAACCAATATGCCACCTCATAATCTAAGTGAAGTTGTAGATGGAACCATAGCTTACATTGAAAATAATGATATTGAAGTTGATGAGTTAATTAAATATGTAAAAGCTCCAGATTTTCCAACGGGAGGTACTATTTATGGGTATGATGGTGTAAAAGAAGCGTTTCAAACGGGGCGAGGTAGAATAGTTATTAGAGGAAAAGCCAATGTTGAAGAAGTACAAGGAAGAGAGAGTATTGTTGTGACAGAAATTCCTTATCAAGTTAATAAAGCTGATATGATTAAAAAGACAGCAGACTTGATTAACGAAAAAAAATTAGATGGTATTTCTACTATTAGAGATGAGTCTGATAGAAATGGGATGCGCATAGTGTACGTTTTAAAGCGTGATGCCATTCCAAATATTGTACTAAATAAATTATATAAATATACCGCATTACAGTCATCTTTTAGTGTTAACAATATTGCATTGGTAGATGGTCGTCCTCAACTGTTAAACCTAAAAGATTTAATTCATCATTTTGTAGAACACAGACACGAAGTTGTTGTTAGAAGAACAAAATACGAACTAAGAAAAGCAGAAGAGCGAGCACATATTTTAGAAGGATTAATAATTGCTTCAGATAATATTGACGAAGTAATAGCTTTAATTAGAGCATCATCTAATGCAGATGAAGCTAGAGAAAAGTTAATGGAGCGCTTTAAATTAACCGAAATTCAAGCTAAAGCAATAGTTGAAATGAGGTTGCGTCAATTAACTGGTTTAGAACAAGATAAGTTGCGTGCAGAATATGAAGATTTGTTAAAAACTATAGAAGATTTAAAAGATATCCTAGATAAAAAAGAACGTAGAATGGATATCATTAAAGAAGAACTAGCTACAGTAAAAGATAAATATGGTGATGAGCGTCGTTCTACTATAGAATATGCTGGTGGAGATTTAAGTATAGAAGATATGATTCCTAATGAAAAAGTGGTTATTACCATTTCTCATGCGGGTTATATTAAACGTACTTCTTTAACAGAATACAAAACACAAAACAGAGGAGGCGTTGGTCAAAAAGCATCAACTACCAGAAACGAAGATTTCTTAGAACATTTATTTGTGGGCACTAATCACCAATATATGTTGTTTTTCACTCAAAAAGGAAAATGTTTCTGGATGCGTGTTTATGAAATTCCAGAAGGAAGCAAAACATCTAAAGGAAGAGCTATCCAAAATCTTATAAATATTGAGCAAGATGACAAAGTGAAAGCATTCATTTGCACACAAGATTTAAAAGATTCAGACTATATCAACAGCCATTATGTAATTATGGCAACTAAAAATGGTCAAGTTAAGAAAACCGCTTTAGAACAGTATTCTCGCCCAAGAACTAACGGCATTAATGCTATAACCATTAAAGAAGGCGATGAACTATTAGAAGCTAAGTTAACTACAGGAGATAGCCAAGTAATGTTAGCGCTTAAATCTGGTAAAGCCATTCGTTTTGAAGAAGCCAAAACAAGACCAATGGGTCGTGGCGCTTCTGGTGTGCGTGGTATTACATTAGCAGGACCAGATGATGAAGTAATAGGTATGGTAACCATTAACAAACCACAAGAAGAAACTGTATTGGTGGTTTCAGAAAATGGTTATGGTAAACGTACCTATATTGATGATCCAGAAGATGGAGAACCAGTATATAGAATAACTAATAGAGGTGGTAAAGGTGTTAAAACTATCTCTATTACAGAAAAAACAGGAAGTCTTGTTGCAATTAAAAGTGTTACAGATAATGACGATTTAATGATTATTAATAAATCAGGAATTGCCATTAGGTTAAGTATTGAGAATTTAAGAACCATGGGTAGAGCAACTCAAGGTGTAAAATTAATCAATCTTAAAAATTCAGATTCTATAGCAGCGGTAGCAAAAGTTATGAAAGATGAAGATGATGTTGAAGAAACTAACGAAGCTGAAAGTACTGAAAACACTAGCAATTCAGATGATGGCACAACTCTTGATAACAAATAAATACACAACACAGATAATTAATTTAATAGTATTAAAAAATGAAGAAACAAATTATTATAGCTTTATCATTAGCGATATCTAGCTTTTCATTTGCTCAGAAAAAAGAACTAAAAGCTGTTGAAAAGGCTATTAAAAGTGGTAATTATGCCGAGGCTAAAGCAGCAATTACTCAAGCAGAATCTTTATTATCTGCAATGGATGATAAATTAAAAGACAAGTTTTATTTTCTAAAAGGAAAAGCTTTATATGCAAATGGAGCGGGTTCTATGGCAGATTATGATAAGGCTATAGAAAATTTTGACAAAGTAAAATCTGCTTATGCGGGTGAAATTGGTAATCTAAAACAAGATATTGCTAATAGTTTAATAAAGAAAGGTAATACTTCATACGAAGGAAAAGATTACTCATCTGCATCAAAATATTTTGAAAAAGTATATAATTTAAAAAAGCAAGACACAGTTTTTCTTTATTATGCAGCAGCAACAGCAGTAAATGTACAAGAGTATGATAGAGCTTTATCATTATATGAAAAATTAAAAGATTTAGGATATACAGGTATCACTACACAGTATTACGCTATTAACAAAGAAACTCAAAAGGAGGAGTCTTTTCAAAGTAAAGAAATGCGTGATATTAATGTAAAAGCAGGTACGCATATTAAACCAACTGAAAAAAAGACAGAATCTAAAAAACCAGAAATTGTTAAAAACATTGCGCTTATTTATGTAAGTAATGATGATAGCGAAAAAGCTATTGCAGCAATGAAAGAAGCAAGAGCAGAAAGTCCAGATGATGTTAATTTAGTTTTAACAGAAGCTAATTTGCATTATAAAATGGGTAATACTGAAGAGTTTAAAAAGCTTTTAGAACAAGCAACAGAGATGGATCCAAAAAACCCAGAATTACAGTATAATTTAGGGGTAATAGCTGCAGAATCTGATCATCCTGAAGAAGCTAAAGCTCATTATGAAAAAGCTATTGAATTAAACCCTGATTACGTTAATGCCTATATAAACTTATCTGCATTAATTTTAAGTAAAGAGGAAGCTATAATAGATGAAATGAATGGGTTAGGAGCTTCAGCAGCTGATGACAGACGTTATGAAGAGTTAAGAGTGCAGAGACAAGAACTTTATAAAGAAGCTGTACCATTTTTAACAAAAGCACTTGAAATTAATCCTGAAAGTCTAAGCGCCGCAAAAACATTAATGAATATTTATAGTGTTTTAGGGGAAACTGATAAGTATAAGGAAACTAAAGAAATAGTTGAAGCTTTAGAGGCAGGTAATTAAAATAAAATACTTTAGTAAAAAAAAAGTCGCTATTAATAGCGACTTTTTTTTATATAATCTTTTTAATAACTCTTAGTTTATGAGTATGCATTTTTTTATCAACATTATAAATACCAGAATGGTCTAATCTGTCAATTCTAACTTTTCCGTGTGCGTGAATAATGTAGTTATCTTTCATTATAATACCTACATGCGTAATGATGCCTTCGGTGTTATCAAAAAAAGCTAAATCACCAGGTTCACTTTCTTCAATAAAACTTAAGGCTTCTCCTTGGGTTGCTTGTTGAGATGCATCTCTTAAAAGTTTATAACCATTAAGTTTATAAACCATTTGTGTAAACCCAGAGCAATCAATACCAAAAGGCGTTTTGCCTCCCCATAAATAGGGGGCTCCTAAATAAAGAAAAGCCGTTTGTATTATATTCTTTTTATCTGTTTTTTCTTGAATGGAGTTACCGTCATGTGAATGGTTTAAAAGATTTAAACCATTTAAAGTAGAACCAATTAAAATTGGGTGTAATTGACTAGCAGAATCTTGAATAAATTCTACCATATCTACGGCAAGCTTAGGGGGTTCATTATTTAGTAATTGGTAGTTTTCTTCAGGAATTTCTATATACTGCTTACTGTCTATCCATCCTTCATAGCCATCAAAAGCTAAACGAATTCTACTCCAATTTTTGCGTTGTTCTAGTACTTTAAAAAACTCACCATATAGAACCTGTGTAACAAGTTCACTAACATCGGTAGGTTCATTTCTTAAAGGCACTACACTTAAACTACAAATTCCGTACTGCATTAAATAGATTTAATTTCGTTCTAAAACAATTGCTGATGCGCCACCACCTCCATTACAAATAGCTGCAGCACCAATTTTCCCATTGTTTTGCTCTAAAATATTTAAAAGTGTAACTATAATTCTAGCCCCAGAACAACCCAAAGGATGTCCTAATGAAACAGCGCCACCATGAACGTTTACTTTAGAATCATTTAACCCTAAAATTTTCATATTAGCTAAACCAACTACAGAGAAAGCTTCGTTAAATTCAAAGAAATCTACATCTTTAATATCAATACCAGCTTTATTTAAAGCTTTCGGAAGTGCTTTTGCTGGAGCAGTTGTAAACCACTCTGGTTCATGAGCAGCATCTGCATAACTTTTAATAGTGGCTAAAGGTTTTAAACCTAACTCATTGGCTTTTTCTTTACTCATTAACACCATTGCTGCGGCACCATCGTTTATGGTTGAAGCATTAGCTGCTGTAACAGTACCGTCTTTTGTAAAAGCAGGACGTAGATGAGGGAGTTTATCCATTTTTACATTTTTAAACTCTTCGTCCTGATTCACTATAATGGGTTCTCCTCTTCTTTGAGGAACTTCAACAGGAATAACTTCGTTATCAAATTTACCAGCTTTCCAAGCTTCAGCAGATCGTTTGTATGATTGAATTGCAAATGCATCTTGGTCTTCTCTAGTGAAACCATATTTAAGGGCACAAGCATCGGCACAAACCCCCATAGCATTTTGGTCATAAGCATCTACCAAACCATCTTTTTGCATACCGTCTATTAAAGTGGTTGGCCCAAATTTGGTAGCTGTTCTAGAATATAAGTAGTGTGGTATTAAACTCATGTTTTCCATTCCTCCGGCAACTATTATATTAGCATCTCCACACGTAATAGCTTGAGTTGCTTGCATAACAGTTTTCATACCAGAAGCACAAACTTTATTAATGGTTGTACAAGGAACGGTATTTGGTATTCCAGCATATATAGCAGCTTGTCTTGCAGGTGCTTGACCTGTTCCTGCTTGTACTACATTACCCATTAAAACTTCTTCAATCAGTTCTGGTTTTAAGTTAATTCTACTTAATGCCGCTTTAATGGCTGTAGCGCCTAATTTAGGAGCAGGAATAGTAGATAGATTGCCTAAAAAACTACCAATAGGAGTTCTTACAGCAGAAACAATTACCACTTCTTTACTCATTTTTTAAATCTTTGAAATACTTGCAACGAAAATAATCAATTTTTAATACATTTTAGAACGATTTCTGTTATTATAAAAAAGTAAAAACCTAAGAATTTACTACATTTGGAAACATTAACTTATTAGATGAAAGACTTTATAAATAAATTATACAGAAACCATTCCCTAATTTATAAAGCCCTATTATTTATAACTACCACGTTTTTAATAGTATATCTTTTTCCTAAAAGTGGTAAGTTTAAATATAATTTTGAAAAAGGGAAACCATGGCAATCTGAAAATTTATTGGCACCTTTTGATTTTGCAATAAAAAAAACGGAAGAGGAGATTAATATTTCAAAACAAGAAATACATGATAATGCGGTTCTTTATTTTAATCTTGATAATACGGTTTATCCAAAAGTTAAATCAAATTATGAACAGCAGTTTAAAAATACATTTTCAGATTCTCTACAAAATAAACTACTTAGAAAGTTAAAAACTACGGGTAGAACTGTTTTAGAGGAATTATATGCTTACGGTATTTTAAATGAAGAGTATGATTTTTCAGAAAACACAAAAGTTGCTATTCTAGAAAATAGAACAAAAAAACAAGATGCTTTCTTTTCAAATTTAGTAGAACAAAATCAAGTCTCTTCAGTTATAGAAAGGGTATTAAATAAAGAAGGTTTATTTAGGTATAAAGGCGAGTTTACATCACTTTTTTTTGATTTGGTAGAGCCGAATTTAACTTTTGATAAATCATTCACAGAAAAGGTCATTCAGGAAGAACTCGATAAGATTTCATATACAAGAGGTAGCGTAGCTAAGGGTACCTTAATAGTTTCTAAAGGAGAAGTGGTTGAAGGAAATAAATATCAAATTTTAAAATCACTACAATCAGAATATGAATCTCAAGTTTGGAGTAAATCTAACTACACATGGGTTTTAATTGCATACGCACTATTAGTGGCTTTAGCCATGTTAATGTTACTGTTATTTTTAAGAAAATATAGAAATGAAGTTTATGAAAATAACACCAAGGTAACCTTTATTTTCTTCAATATATCATTAATGGTTTTTATTACTACTATGGTTGTAAACTACAATTCAAAATATATCTATATTGTACCTATTTGTATTTTACCATTGGTTTTAAAAGCTTTTTTTGATGCGCGTTTAGGTTTGTTTACGCATGTTTTAACCGTTTTACTTTTAGGTTTTGTAGTTCCTAATAGTTATGAGTACATGTTTTTACAAATAATAGCAGGTATTGTTACTATATTAACTGTATCTGAGTTGTATAAACGTGCTAATTTATTTATATCTGTAGGGCAAATAACACTTATTTATATTGTTGCTTATTTTGCATTTTTTGTAATTCATGAAGGAAGTGTAACAACTTTAGAATGGGAAACTTTCATTTGGTTTATTTTATGTGGTTTAGCAACTCTTTTTGTACAACCATTAATTTACGCCTATGAAAAACTATTTGGTTTAGTTTCTGATGTTTCTCTTTTAGAATTATCAGACACCAATTCAAAATTACTAAAGGAATTATCAGATAAAGCTCCAGGTACTTTTCATCATTCTTTAAATGTAGCAAATTTAGCAGAGTCATCTGCAAATGAAATAGGAGCCAATGCTATGTTAGTTAGGGTAGGTGCATTATATCATGATATAGGTAAAATGAAGAACCCTACTTATTTTACAGAAAATCAATCTACAGGAATTAATCCGCATGATGTATTATCTGCAAAGGAAAGCGCTAGAATAATTGTTAATCATGTAATAGACGGAATTGAAATAGCAAGAAAAAATAATTTACCAGATAGAGTAATAGATTTTATAAGAACACATCATGGAACTAGTGTGGTGTATTATTTCTATATGAAAGAAAAAGAAGATTTTGAAGATGTAGATAAACAAGATTTTAGTTACCCTGGTCCTAAACCGTTTAGTAAAGAAACAGCTATTTTAATGATGTGCGATAGTATAGAAGCAGCTTCAAAAAGTTTAAAAGAGCCAACATCAACCAAAATAGAGGCTTTTGTTGAAAATATTATTAATAAACAAGTAGAAGAAGGACAGTTTTTAAATGCAAATATTACTTTTAAGGAAATTCAATCTATAAAAAAAGTGCTAAAACACAAGCTAGCAAACATTTATCATTTACGTATAGAGTACCCAGAATAAAATTTATAAAAAAATAAATAAAATAGTTGCGTTCTTTGAAAGGATGAATTACATTTGCAACCGCAATTTTTAATTGCAAAGGTTCTTAAAAAAATAATAGGAGAGGTGCCAGAGTGGTAATGGAGCAGATTGCTAATCTGTCAACGCGTAAGTGTTGCCCGGGTTCGAATCCCGGTCTCTCCGCATTTTTTATATTTATTCGGGGTGTAGCGTAGCCCGGTTATCGCGCCGCGTTTGGGACGCGGAGGTCGCAGGTTCGAATCCTGCCACCCCGACGAACCTAGTAATAGGAAACATTAAAACACTGTTAATTGTATGATTATCAGTGTTTTTTGTTTTTTACACACTTCTTAGATTTCATTTAAAACCATAATAAAGGTGTGCAATTCGGTGTGCAATGTTTCATCAAAATTGTACTACCTTTATAGGGCTTTCGGGTATGATTTGACTTTTGATTTAACAAATATTGTTTAACTCAAAGTCATTGAAAATGAAGACAAAACAAACTTTTTCGGTAATCTTCTTTACCAGAAAATCAAGGAGTAATCCTAAACAACTTTGTATTTATGTACGTATTACGATTAACGGAAAACGCTCAGAAATAAGTTTAAAGCGAGTTGTTCTAGTCAAAGAATGGGACAGTAACAAAAGCCGAGGCAGAGGCTGTTCGCAAAAAATAAGAATCCTAAACGCTTATTTGGACGAAGTATATAGCAGACTTTTGGAATGCCATAAAGAACTTTTGGCAGAAGGTGAGTTTATATCTTCGGAAGCTATCAAAGCTCGGTATTTGGGAGAAGACGATAACAGTAAGACATTACGAGAACTCATTGCGTACCATCACGAGAATATGGCATTTGTCCTAAAAAGTGGGACAATGAAAAATTATTATACCACCGAAAAATACCTGTTCAAATTCCTACTAAAGAAAAGTAGGTTAAAGGATATCTATGTGAAACAATTGAACTACGAATTTGTAACCGATTTTGAACATTTCCTTCGAAATTACAGGAATTCAAAGAAACAGCTCATGTTAAGTAACAATGGGGTTATGAAACATTTGGAACGCTTCAAAAAAATGGTAAATCTGGCTGTTAAATTGGAATGGATGCACAAAAACCCCTTCAACCAATTCCAAATGAAGTATCATAAATATGATAGAGCTTACTTGACTGAACGAGAATTACAGCTTTTAGAAGGAACAGAATTTACAAATGAAAGATTACAGCGGGTAAAAGATTGTTTTGTGTTTTCTTGTTATACGGGACTGTCTTATGTGGATGTAAAGGAACTTACCGAAAACAATATAATAAAGGGTATAGATGGGAACTATTGGATATTTACCAATAGAGAAAAGACAGACGAACGTGTTAAAGTACCATTACTGCCAAAAGCATTGGAGATTATTGAAAAGTATAGAGTTTTTCAAAAAGTAGATTTTACAGATGGTCTATTGCCCATCAGTTCTAACCAAAAAACCAATAAATACTTAAAAGAGATAGCAGGATTATGTAACATCCATAAGAATATTACATTCCATGTGGCACGACACACCTTCGCTACTACGGTGATGCTTTCCAATGGCGTGCCTATCGAAACTGTATCTAAATTATTGGGGCATTCCAAGCTTACTACTACGCAGCTATATGCAAGGGTTGTCGAGACTAAGATAGGAGAGGACATTCGGAACCTGTTGGAGCGGTTCAAGGAAAAAGAGACCAAAAAAAGTTTAAGTAAAAATTGAAGAAAAAGGGAGTGAAAATAAAGCTCCCTTTTCAATGAAAAACCGTAAGTTAGAGAGAAACTTTTACAAATTATATATTGGCTTGTGCAACGATTACCATTGTTGTAAACAGTTTTTTTATTCGTTATCGTAAAATTCTATTGTATTCAAGAGTTGTTTTTCGAAGCGATAAATGTCATCTACAGATTCGATTTTCTCTCGTGTTTCATTTTTGTCTTGGTCAAACAGGCTTATGTATTTGACTCCTCCATTTAAATGAAGTCGACAAATCGGTTTTCTATTGTTGTCGTCTAATAAAATTCCGAAATAAGATTGAGTATCTCTAT
The DNA here is from genome assembly GCF_049132085.1 of Seonamhaeicola sp. NFXS20. NCBI lineage: Bacteria > Pseudomonadati > Bacteroidota > Flavobacteriia > Flavobacteriales > Flavobacteriaceae > Seonamhaeicola > Seonamhaeicola sp. NFXS20. The sequence goes on from NZ_JAFMPU010000015.1 coordinate 56,545, forward strand.
GGACAATTCTCTCTTTTCCGATTTTTCTTCGCAGAATAGCAACAACAATTTGATAGCCTTCCATTTCTTCTTCGGTGGTTTCAACCTTACTTTTCGGTTGTTCTACAACTTGCTCTTCCGCTTGTTGTTTTTCCTGTTCTTTGTTTAATGCAGAATTCAGTCTGTCGTTTACTCTTTCGCTGATTATTTGGTTAAACGCTTTATTTACAATTTCTGTAAATTCCTCCATTACTTTTGAAGTCAGCCGTCCACCATAAGCTCTGTTTGCAAATAGTTTTACAAAATCTTGTGAAGGTTCTGCAATTTCTTGGTCAATCAGAGATTTTATTTCACGAGTGTATTTTAAGTTACTTGCATTATCAACGATTGAAGAAATGTCAAATTTTGACTTATGGAATTTTTCAATTTCCTTAACTGTACTTTCTTTGAGTTTTGTAATGTCAAATTCCAAGAATGGTTTTTCGTCCATTTTGTTGGTTTCCTCCAAATCCGTGTAAAACCTGTATTGTATTCCGTTTGTTAAAAGAGCGAAACGTGTTTTTGTGACGTGAAAATATCTAAAAAGTTGAGAGTTATGAACATCTAAATTTTGTTTCCAATGTTTGCACTCAACAATTAAAATCGGAATTCCGTTTTGAAATATAGCATAATCAACTTTTTCTCCCTTTTTTAGACCTAAATCGGCTGTAAATTCAGGCACAACTTCTGTCGGATTAAAAGTGTCGTATCCTAAAATATTGATAAAAGGAAGTGTGAAAGCATGTTTAGTCGATTCTTCAGTATCGATCTTGTCTTTCAGTTGGTCGACTTTCTCTGCAAGTCCTTTAAGTTGGCTATGTAATTCCATATTTTTTATTTTATGTTTTTTGTTTCGTTTGTCTAATTACTTTGTCATTTTTGTACATAATGTTTAAAATTATGTAGCCTTTATTCAGGACGGGGCATAGGCGGGGCAACGGTTTGACTATGATTTCTTTGCGGAAAAATCTGTAGGATTCTTATCGCTGTAAACCAAAGATAGTAAATTTGCAGGAATTTTCCACATAAAAAATCCGAAGTAATGAATTATAGCTCCTGTTACCAAATGTTGATTTATGAACAAAAAAAGCAGAATAGTTTAAAAAGCGAAAACATTGTGCAGCGGTTACCACATGTTTTTATTTCAGTTTACAAGTTTCAGCTTCGTTATTTATTTTCGAAGTCAGAGTTGAGTCAGTAAATTAAGGTATTTCCATATAAAAAGTGTTCCATAAATTCATTTTCTATATGTAAGTTTCGATTTTTCTTTTTGATTTCCGTATACACTTAATCTCCTTCTTTTAAAATCATAAATAATACTGTATCTAATATCTTTCATATTCTCAAAGAAAACTAACTCCCAGTTAAAGAATTTTTATGATTAATCCATTCATACTTTTCAAGTTTAGTTGGGTTTTCTATTTAAGAGAATTTTATAGGTTCGGATTTACAAGAAGTTACAAGATTAAAATTCCAATTCCAAAAGTTAAAGTTTTGCTCATAAGTATATTCTTTGCAGGTAACGTGTTTAAGATTAGCTGCGGCTAAAATCCTCAATGATTTTCTTAAGTAGGCGAGAACTAGCCTTTAATTATAAACGGATATAGGGTTTTACCATTCAGAAATAGGTTTAGAATATTCAATTGACCATTCATTGTTTTCTTTTTTTAATATATAGAGGGTGCTACTCCCTGCTAGTCTACTTCTACTAACTCCAAGATTAAAAAGTACTTTTTTATTGTTTTTAGAGAAATGGAAGTTAGAAAACCAAAATAACAAATCAAAGTCTTTAAAATCCTTAAATTTTTTCAATTCAATTGTGTCAGCAATCACAATTTTATGACCTTTTTTGCTTGATATACCATTTAACGTAATTTTTTTTGGGGAATTATCCAGAATTTTGAATTTATCAAGATATTCTTCAGGAATCTTTATTAATTCTTTTTCTGAAAAAAAATCGGTTGTTGGATATAAGGCTACTTTAAGTTTTATTTTTAGTAAAGAGTCTGCTATTTTTTTGCTAATAATTATTGTTGAATCGTTTATAGGCGGAGGAGGAGGCAATGGAAACGCTTTTTTATCAATCATAAATGATATAACCTCATTAATGTCTGAACAATCTGTTTTGTGATTACAACTTGTGATTAATAAAACAAAGAACAGTATAATTAAGTTTTTCATGATTAATTACAAATTTGAATATTAGTTTCTACAATACTACGTAAGTTATAATATTGGGTGTCTTCTGCTTCTGTAAGTCTTTTAGCAGTATATCCAGCATCTCTTAAACCCTCCCAACCATAAGCCATATAATAATCCAGAGTATATCTATTACTGTCTAATTTCTGTATAGCACTCGCTATTGGTTTTACATAATTTTCAACCATATAGGCATGGTGTGCATCATTTTTCCAATTATAATCTGCATCTTGGCTGTTTTCAGCCCATTCTTTATAATATGCATATAGTTGGAATAATCGGGGTCGATTATTTGGGTCAACACCAGATTCATACCTGCTAACAAATCTATGGATTTCAGCATGTATTGATTCATGTAAGATTAATGCGGCAATACTTAAAGCACTTTGATTAACATCTTCTATAGTAATAACAATATTATTAACGTCGCTAGCATCTGTGCAGGCATCATTAGTTGTAGTACAATTTCCATTTTGCAAAATTAAGTTATACTTAGGGTCATCAATGAATTCACCAATTGTTTTTTTGAATAAATTATTATTTGTTTCTTTTAGATTATCATAGACGCATTTAGCTTTTCCTGTTAGCTCATTTATGACTTGGTCGTCCTCTTCAGTACTCCCACCGCCTCCGTATTCCTCATCATCGCAAATTCCGTTCCAGTTTTCATCAATACAATCAATTGTTTCATCCTCATCGCAAATTCCATTCCAATTATAGTCAGCACAACCGACCTCTTCATCTTCGTCACAAATTCCATTGTAGTTATCGTCTTGACAACCATTAGGAACGTTAATTATCACTTCGTCCAATTCCTCGTTACATCCTAGTGGTTCTATGCTATAAAAATAGTATTCCAACTCGTCTAAAGTACCATCACTATTAGTATCATATTCAAAAAAATGGCATTTTAAACCTTCATAACTCTCAGATTCCTCATAACTTATAAAACCATCCCCATCACTATCTAGTTCTTCAAAGAAAACTATAGTTTCATATTTTGCATAAAAATTGTTGTTCTTGAGGTACTTTTTTTGCTCGTTTTCCTTGTTTATTAGTGCAAACTTAGTTTGCTTCTTAATTGTATCAGTGCCTTTGGGACGAAACACTTTAGTGTAAATATAGCTTTTGGATTCTTTGGATTTAAATGAGCTTACTAAATTTCCTTTTATAGTATAATTAACTGTTGTTGTTATAGTAGTATTATTACTTTGTTTTTTATCGTAAAAAGAATAAAAAGCACGAAATGAATTACCTTTTATTGTGGCTTTCAATTTAACTTTGGAATATTTGCTTCCAAGTTCCAAAGGAACATAAACAATAGATTCGTCTTCATAGTCATATACAGTAGCATTTTCCCATTCGATAAAATTTGTCAAATCAGAATTTCCAGTTATTTCTATGTAGTTTTTTAGTTCTTGAAGGTTGTTATTAGTTTCTAGTAGAACGTTATTTTTTTCACAGCTTGTCAGCAAAAAAGAAATCTCAAAGATTAAGATTCCAAGTTTAAGATAATTTTTCAGTTTTTGCTTTTTCATGTGTTTCATTGTTTAAAATTAGTTAAAAAGTTTCTAAGTGGATATATTGTACTTAAATGGTGATTTTTTTCGTTTTTTTTTTTTTTTTTGTATTGTTAAATGAACTTCGGTTGATTTTCTAAAATCTATGCTGAAATGTGTTCTTAGTGTGCTATTTTTTTGTGCTAATTCAGTGTTTATGATGGTTTGCTTTAATCCATATAAGAGCTCCTATGCAAAGGATGGTAACATCTACAGACAAACTTACCGAGCCTGCTGATTGGTCTTTTGGGATCTCCCCATCAATAGCATTACCTATTTGGGTTTGCCCAAATAAAACTGTAGTAGATGCTGCCAAAATTAAAAAAAACGTAATTTTTTTCATAATAAATAAAGTTTATTAAATACTGTTTTATGGATACCTTTTGTTAATTAAGAACATATATCCATCCGGGAAATTAGGGCAATTGTTTCTATAGTTGTTAGTCTACTGTAATAACTATGCTTGTTTTTGTTGTAACTGTATGTGTTTTTGTTGTGACCTAGCTTTTTAATTACGCCACCAGCACTTTAACGATTCTATTGTATTTATAACCTGTAACAATTACAATTAAAAACAAGTCCTATAAGGTGATACTTACAACAATAGAGCTTATAAGCACAAAACACTTGTCCTTGAATCTTTGTTAGCGTATAATTCACCCCTATCCGTTTGGTCACAGCTAATAATTATTGAGCGTTTTTCCCCTATAGAAAGTTACTCATTACAAGCACTGACTATTATAAAAAGTTCTCTATACAAAGTATATTTGCTAATCTAAGGGAAGAGCAAGAGGGTAACACGCTGCGCGATGTTACATTTTCATGTTCCTCCGGAACACCAGTGAAATAAGGCAGTTTAAAAGGTTGTCCGCTTTTTAGTTTTGTTTTCAATGAAGAATTTGCAGCAAATATTGTGGAAAGCCCTATTAAAAGGTTCTTTTTTGCAGCAAAGAACCACAGAAAAACGTTCTTAACCTATCAATAGATACATTTTATGTATGGATGTCTAGTTAAATACAAGATTATTTTTTAGTTCAAAATTATAATTTGTAACTTAAATTTCCTTTCAATGCACTCCCGTCGTTTAGGTGAGAAGTGCATTGAAAGGAAATTCATTATTAAGCCTAAAAAATAATTGATTGGATTGGTATTGTTAAGTCGATGTAGAACTTTTGTTTATATCAAAATAGTACCTCATGAAGTCTTTTTAAGTTCTGAGAGTTGTTCTGTTACTTTATCTAAAAAACACATTTGGCTATCAGGCAATATGTCTAAAACCATTTCCAGTACGCGACAAATACTATCCTCTTTGGTTATGTGTTTATTGCTAGGGGATAGTAACATGCCATTGCCATCTAGTGCAAAAACACAAACCTCTAATAAACTGGCGATATTAAGTATCAGACCATTATTATCGCTTACGTTAAAACATACCTTGTAGGTTTCCATATCTCTTATTTTTTCAGGGCATAGCAAGCCTTCTAAATTTTTGTGAAGTTTCTGAATGTTTTTGAGTGCTCTTTTTTTCTTCTTTTTCATCTGTTAATTTTTTTTGTTTTTAAAGTTTCATCCCATTATTGCCTGTGACTGCAATTCGTTGTCTGCATTGGTTAAGATGTTTTCTGTACAATGCTTCTACCTCATTGATAAAACCATTAAATTCAGAACGTATACTGTGAATCTGTGCTTCACTTATTTGATATTCATCACCATACCGTGCCACACTATAGGCATGTTCTAAAAGAAGTAGCAATTCATTATTGTCTTGTTTTGAATCTTTTAAAAAGGGTTTAAGTTTGGGAAAGTAGGGCTCACAATATTTTATATGACTGATGATACTATGGGTGATTTTACTTTTACCTATGCACATCTGCTCTATAAACCGAAAGCTGAGTTCAAAGGCCTGATGTAAATTGAAAGCGGCAATGCCTAATTGTTTTTCGGTTATAAGTCGGTCAGCAGTTTTATTAAAGGCAGCTATTTTACGCATTTCTAGACTAAAGTACCTAACTGTTCTTTTAAGTAGTTTATTTACAGGTAAGCTTTGGTAATCTAGAGTGGTCTCCCCTTCTGAATTTGCGTATACGATAAAGCCTAAACAGCAATGCTCAACAAAATAAAGACTGCCTCGCTCCAAAGCTGTTTCCGAGGTAGCTTCTGTATATATCCGTATTTTAAAATAAGGGTATTCCTTTTCTATTTTAGCAATAATATTTATCACTTCATTGGGGATAGGGTCTATATTAGCATCAACAAATGCCGTGATAAAATAATAGGGATTTCCTCCTTCGTTTTGAAGTTCTGATAAAAATATAGTATCAAGAGTTAGCATATTGAGTATGCTATCTAGTAAGGCTGATAGTTTTTCTTCCTGATCAAAATGCTCTGGGATGTTAACGTAATTGTTCATGATTATAAGTTTTAAGTGTTACCATTGATTTATTAGTTGATGAATCTTAGCTTTGGGTATGCTTCTTTTTACTAGTTCTTTAAACCTCATGCGTTCCCAAACAAGACCTTCGTTTAACCTTAAGACTTCTTTAAAGCAGTTTATTTTAGAGATTACATATGGAACTAGGTTAAAAGGAATCTCAATTTCACAGATGTCATTATGTTTCTTGTCAATCCTAAGTATCGTATACCTCGTATTAGCATAATCATTTGAAAATATTGGCCATTCAAAATATTTTATGATAGCAATGGGCTCTTGGCTATTGATGATTTTTTTTAGAAGTTTAGAATCCATTTTATTATGCTTTTGGTTCTTATAAAGGAACTATTGAATTTTGGTGTACCGAACCAAAGGAGCTTGTACTTTACAAATTAAATCTTGTATTTTACCAATAATATTTAAGAAAATTCAACTAACTTTACTTACAGAATAAATGTAAATTGTATTATATTTGAACTATGAGTACAGCAACAAAACCAAATCATATAGGCAGAAAGATTAGTCGAATCAGGGAATTACGTGGAATGAAGCAAGAAGCTCTTGCTATGGAACTTGGCATTAGCCAGCAGAGTGTTTCTTTAATAGAACAAAGCGAAACTATTGAAGATGATAAACTGGAGGAAGTAGCAAAAGCTTTAGGGGTAACTAAAGAAGCAATAGAAAATTTTTCAGAGGAATCCGTTCTTAATATAATGTCTAATTCTTTTCATGACAACTCAGTTTTAAATGGGGTTTTATACAACCCAACATTTAATCCAATCGATAAAATTATGGAGTTGGTTGATGAAAATAAGAAACTCTATCAAGAGTTGTTAAAAGCTGAGAAGGAAAAAAATGCTTATTTAGAGAAACTATTAAATAAAAAATAATTTTTCTTTGTTAATAGAGAATTTAAAGTGTTAAAAACCATAAGTGATTTCACCTAAAGACGAATTGTTTATGGGTTTAAAATTTTATACAAGAAATAACCCCTTTGCAACTATCTACAGCAAAGTAAGATGTTTTTACAAAGGCAATAATACATCTTAAATTGCTATTCAAAATATCCTTCGGAATTTATTTTAATCTACTTAGGGTTTCCCAATAAGCCATTTTGCTGTAAAATAAAAATGAGTTAATTTACATTTTTCACACAGTTTTCTGAGATAATTAAGCTATATATACTATTTTAGATACTTAAAAATGGAATAAGCGAAGCGAAATCAAAAAGACTTACGAACACCTATAAAAATTAATTGTGCGTGAGTATTCAATGAGCCAATTAAAAAATAAACAAGACCGAATGAAATGAACAGAATTAAAGAAGTGTTGGAACAGAAAGGAATTAAGCAGACTTGGTTGGCTGAGAAGCTTGGAAAAAGCTACAATATGGTAAACGCTTATGCTCAAAACCGACAACAACCGCGTTTGGAGACCTTAATGGAGATAGCGGAAATTTTAAATGTGGACGTGAAGGAATTGATAATATCAAACAAGGAAAAATAGATGCCAGTAGACTTTTCAAAAATATTAGTGGTAGGTGTTTCTTCGAGAGCACTTTTTAATCTCGAAGAAGAAGAGCAAATTTTTAGAGAAAAAAATATTCGGGGATTTCGGGAGTACCAATTAGCTAATGAAGACAAGCTACTCGAAAAAGGAACGGCATTCCCTTTGGTTGAAGCATTATTAAAACTGAATACACACGTTGACAAGAAATCTCCAATTGTAGAGGTGGTCATTATGTCAAAAAATAGTCCTGAAACAGGCGTAAGAGTTTTAAAGGCTATTGAACATTACAAACTTCCAATTACAAGATGGGCGTTCGCAGCAGGTGAACCTTTAGCTCCATTTATAAAAGCATTTAACGTTGATTTGTTTCTTTCAAAAGACGAAAAAGATGTTCAAAAGATTATAGACACATCAGATTGTGCAACTGCTTTGATTTATGATCCCCCAGAAAACTTTAAACCTGAAACAGACCGCGTAAAATTTGCTTTTGATGCAGATGTGGTTGTGTTCTCGGAAGAATCTGAACAAATCTACAAAGAACAAGGCATAGAAGCATTTCACAAGCACGAAAAGGAAAACGAGGATGTTGCTTTGAATGATGGACCGTTTGCGGCATTATTGAGAAAATTATCTTATATCCAAGATTTTTTGCCAGTTGAAAAAGAACTGTCCCCTTTAAGAATTGCAATAGTTACTGCAAGAAACTCACCCAGCCATATGAGAGTGATAAAGACCTTCCGTAAATGGAATGTATATGTAGATGAAGCTTATTTTATGGGTGGTTGGCCTAAAGCACCAGTTTTAGAAGCTATCGGAACACACATCTTCTTTGATGATCAAGACAGCCATTTAAGCGATTCTAAAACAAAAGTTCCTTGTGGTAAAGTATTGTATAAAACGAACTCCATTCTCAAAAACTATGAGAAGGAAATTATTGTTGAACCCAAGAAAGTAAAAGAGAAATAATATGCCAACACTCCATTGGATAGGAAAAGAAAAAGTGGTGAGCCACCACCAAGATGTGCCATACCGAGTATTGGAACACAAATACGGATTTACAGCCGACAATGGCGAACAAACTGAACCAACCAACAGCGGAAACAAAATCATACACGGAGACAACCTGGAAGCCCTCAAAAGCCTGCTGCCCGAATACGAAGGAAAAATAAAGTGCATTTACATAGACCCACCTTACAATACAGGGAACGAAGGTTGGACTTACAATGACAATGTAAACCACCCAAAGATAAAAAAATGGTTAGATGAAACTTTAAAAGCCAAAGAACAAGATAGAGTAGCTGCAATTGGAGTTGACGACCTAACAAGACACGACAAATGGTTGTGTATGATGTATCCAAGACTTCAATTATTACATAGACTGCTTTCTAAAGATGGGGTGATTTTTATATCCATCAATTTTCCAGATGAGCATCATCATCTAAAATGTATTTGTAACGAGATTTTTGGTGAAAATAATTATTTAGGAGACTTAACTTGGGAATCGACTACACAACCAATTAATTCAGGTTCAGCAAGGTTCAATCTTCAACAAAAGACAGAACCAATTTTATTCTATTGCAAAAACAAAAAATTTCAAAACGGATTTATCCTTGAAGAAATAGAATCAGGATTAAAGTACCCTCATCAGGGTAAATTGGGTAAATGCCGTTTTGAAATAATCGAAAAGTCTGATGCGGGTGATTATCAAAGAGACACAATGAAATTTCCAATCTTAGGTCAGTTACCAAGAGAAGGAAAACGATGGCAAATTGGAGAAGATACTGCTAAAGACTTGGTAAGTCGAGATAGATTGGAAATCGTAGATGGTATGATTAAAAAAGCAGTATACCCAGAAGATGAATTAGACAAAAAGAAATTTTATCCGTTTTGGTCACACTTCAGTGCTGCCGATGTTGGGTCAGCTCTGCTTGGAAAAGATATTTTAAATGAAGTTATGGGTAGAGCAATTGGTTTTGATACAGTTAAACCACCAAAATTAATTGAAGAACTAATATCTCATTTTTCACCTGACTCTATTATTCTTGATTCTTTCGCAGGTTCAGGCACAACAGCACACGCAGTTCTAAACTTAAACAAGCAAGACGGTGGCAATCGCAAATTCATTTTGGTAGAAATGGAAGATTATTCAGAAGAGATTACCGCACAAAGAGTAAAACGAGTAATGAATGGTTATGACTTCCAAGGAAAGAAAAAGGAAATCTATAAAAGCTATTCTGTTAATGTTACGAATTTGAAAAAATCTGATAAAATACTTGAAGAATATGAAAACCTAAAAAAAGATGACTCATATTCAAACGTATCTATTGAATCCAAAAACGGAAACATTTCAATTATTACAGAAAAAGAAGTAACGGGTAAAACAGAAGGTCTTGGCGGGGCATTTGACTTTTACGAACTCGGTTTACCGCTCTTTGACGAAAACCAAAACTTAAATGAAGAAGTGGGCTTGCCAAAAATTAGAGAATACATTTGGTTTTCAGAAACACGCACCTCGTTTACAGAACCCGATGCTGAGAAATACTTTTTAGGTAAAAAAGAAGACTCTGTGTACTATTTCATTTACGAGAAAGACCAATTAACCACCTTGGATTATGATGCATTGGAGCTCATAAAAACCAAAGGCGAGCAATACATCATTTATGCCGACAATTGCTTGTTGCCAAAAGATTTTATGGCAAAGCACAACATCATTTTCAAGAAGATTCCAAGAGACATCACAAGATTTTAAGCTATGGATGAAATAAAAATACAAAACCTGCCACCAAGTGTTGATTGTGAGTCTGTAGCTATTTTAAAACAGCTTAACAAAGCTTCACGCGCTTTAGGCCAATTAAAAGGAGAGGTTTCTAAAATACCTAACTCCCAAATATTGCTCGATACACTTACTCTACAGGAAGCAAAAGACAGTAACGAGATTGAGAATATTGTTACAACGGATGATGAAATGTACCAAGCCAGTATTGACGAAACGGTAGCTTCGGTAACGGCAAAAGAAGCTCTCAATTACTCAAATGCGATAAAATTGGGATTGGATATTGTTCGTAAGAAAGGTTTGTTGACCATTAACGACATTTCCCGAATTCAGCATATCATTTCGCCCAATCACCCCATTCGGAAAATTCCAGGAACGGTTTTAAAAAATCCAAGAACTCAAGAAGTAGTTTATACGCCACCACAACATTACGATGAAATAAAGAGTTTGCTCGATAATTTAGAACGTTATATCAACGTACCAGAGTTTCACGACACCGATGCATTGATAAAAATGCCCATCATCCATTTTCAGTTTGAGAGCATTCACCCTTATTTAGATGGTAACGGAAGAACTGGCCGCTTGCTGAATATCCTGTATCTGGTACAGCAAGGTTTATTGGATATTCCTGTGCTCTACCTGAGTAGCTACATCATAAAAAACAAAAGCGATTATTACCGCCTGTTGCAGGAAGTACGAACCAAAGGCAGTTGGGAAGAATGGATTATATGGATGCTAAAAGGGGTGGAAATTACCGCCAAAGAAACCATTGTGGTGGTTAATAAGATAAAAGTGCTGATGGACGGCTATAAAAAGGAAATACGTGACAACTATAGTTTTTACAGCCACGATTTAATCAACATCCTTTTTAAACACCCTTATACCAAGAACAGCTTTTTGGAACGGGAATTAAATATACATCGAAATACAGCAAGTAGTTATTTGAATACGCTGGCTGATGCAGGGCTGCTTACCAAAGTAAAAGTGGGCAACAGAAACTATTACTTGAATGAACCACTACTCAAAGTTTTAAAAGAAAGATGATAGGTGAATCAAAGTATGCACAAGAAATATCGTTTTGTTGTGCAAAGAATCAAAGTATGCACAAGAAATGGCGTTTTGTTGTGCAAAGAAATAGGGTGTGCACAAGAAATGGCAGCTTATTGTGCACGTTAAAATAGTAGAATATGGAATTAAAAAGTTATCAACAAAAGGTCATCGAAGACCTTGAAGAATACTTGAACTATGTTCAGGAATACAAGGATTTACGCAAAGCCTTCAACCAATATTGGGAAGACAAGATTGGTCCGTACAACCCATTGGATGGAACAGGGATGCAACCCTATAAAAACAACATCCCGAATGCAGCCCACGTATGCGTTAAGGTACCGACCGCAGGAGGTAAAACCTTTATAGCGGTCAATGCCTTACATTCCATTTTTCAGGCTTACGATTCCAGCAAACCGAAAGTAGTTATTTGGCTGGTACCGTGGAGTAACCTATTGCAGCAGACCGTAGATGCACTTTCCAATCCCGAACATCCATACCGGCAAAAACTTAATGCCCTTTTTAACCACCGGGTAGAAGTGTATCAAAAAGAAGATTTGTTACAAGGCTCCAACTTTAACCCAACAGTGGTAAAAGACCAGTTGAGCATTTTTGTAGTGAGCTTTGCCAGTTTACGGGCAAGAAAGAAGGAAGATCGAAAGGTTTATCAAGAAAACGGACAGCTTGATTCTTTTGTCTCCCAGTTTAAGAACGATGAACATATTTTAGAAGGTATAGACGACACGGCATTAATCAATGTTTTGCGTTATCTCAACCCCGTTTTGGTAGTGGACGAAAGCCACAATGCCGAAAGTGAATTGAGTGTGGACATGCTCAAGAACCTAAATCCATCCTTTATTTTAGATTTAACGGCAACACCTAAAGAAAATAGCAATATTGTAAGCCTTGTCCCGGCCATAGAATTAAAAAAGGAACACATGGTGAAACTTCCCGTAATCGTGTATAACAACCACGACAAAACGGAAGTCATCAATAATGCCTTGCACTTACAGCGCAAATTGGAGAATTTGGCGAAACAGCAAGAGGTCGACGGCGGTAAATACATTAGGCCCATAGTTTTGTTCCAGGCACAACCCAAGACAAAAAATGATAATACAACTTTTGAAAAACTAAAAGAGCAGTTACTTGGTTTGGGCATTCCGGAAAATCAAATAAAGATCAAAACCGCCAACATTGACGAGCTAAAAGGCGTGGACCTAATGAGCAAGGAATGTGAAGTCCGCTATATAATAACGATCAACGCCTTGAAAGAAGGTTGGGATTGTCCTTTCGCTTACATCTTAGCTTCCTTGGCAGACAAATCGAGTGCTGTAGATGTAGAACAGATTTTAGGTCGTGTATTGCGTCAGCCATATGTACAAAGACACAAGTCTTTTCAATTAAATCTTTCTTATGTTTTGACGGCTTCTGCCAAATTCAACGAGACTTTGCAAAGCATTGTAAAAGGTTTGCAAGAATCGGGATTCAGCGAAAAAGATTATCGCAAAGTCGATAAGATGACAGAAGAAGAAAAGAAAACGGTTACTGCTGACCCAGTGGAATCTTTCCTTTTCCCTGAACAACAAACGGAACAAGAAGAAGATGAAAACATTGACACCAATCGAGTAACGTTTGACCCAAATGCAGTTGAAGAAGAAACCGAATCTACAACGGTAATTGAAGAAATTGAAGCATTAGCGGAAGAACAGAACCGACAATTAGAAGAACAAATAAAAGAACAGGAACAACAGCCTGTTGACGAAAATATTTTTCAAGAAATGGGTGATAAAGTAAAACGCTACAAGGTCAAAGAAGCCTACAAGGAGTTTATAGACAAAATCGAGTTCCCGCAGTTCTTCATCAAAGTAACTGCAAGCGACATTTTTGGAACAGATGAAGAATTACTGAATAGAGAATCTTTGCTCAAAGACTTCAAGCTATCAGACGAAGACACTAAAATTGACTTTGACAAAATTTCTTCGGACTTATACAAAATTGACTTGGAAGAAGCAAAGAAAAACGAGTATAGACCTTCATTCACAAAGATTGAAGATAATTTGGTGAAAGACCCAATTGCCGAATACATTTTAGCAAAACCAAAGGAAAATCAGATAACCGATATCACACATCAAATGATGCAGATTATCGGAAATATGTACCCAATTCCTGACCAAGAAATCAAGGTTTACATTGGTCGAATTCTCAACAGTATGACTACTGAGCAACTAAGAGATATTTTGGTACGTAAATGGAGCTATACGGACAAAATAAAAACCAAGATTAGACAATTGGCTGATGCGTATGCAGAAGGACGTTTTATGGATTTAATCAAATCGAAAAGAATCAGTACCAAAGGCAATTGGAATTTAAGCAAAGAGATAGTTCCAGGAAATACAGGTTCTTCGATTGGTAACTCACTTTACGAAAAAGAAGGCTCAATGAACAATTTTGAAGAACGAGTAGCAATGGAACTCGGTACATCTTCAAACATTGAATGGTGGCATAGGAATTTAGAACGTGGAAAAGGTTTTTACATCAACGGCTTTAAAGCCAACCACTACCCTGACTTCATTATGCGGACAAAATCGGGAAAAACGATTTTAGTAGAAACGAAAGGCGACCATTTGGATAATGCCGACAGTGCTGCAAAATGCCGACTTGGAAACGAATGGGAAAAGCAAGCAGGCAATGACTTTGCTTACTTTATGATTTTTGACAAGAAAGAAGTGGACGGAGCATATACGTTGGATAAAGCCAAAGAGTTAATAATAGGGATGTGAGATATTAACCTAAATAATGTAGCGAGTTGCTAAACTTTAAGTATCTAAACTAATATGGACTATTAGCATTTAAAAAGATTATAAAAATTCTTGATTATATAGAAACAGGAATCTATTATGAAATGGAAAAACTTGATTTTCTTGGTTAGAAAAGAAGATAAAACAGGTTTTAATTAAATAAAATAAATACTGATTAAGTCCTTCAAAGTTAATATTCAATAATTTTCATACCTTTATAATATCATAGGAGTTCAAATTATATCTCCAAAGTTCTTTTTTTAGTTTTAGTGTGCAATCAGGTGTACACAAACAAATGAAATTTAAAGAATAACAGTAGTAATAAGGGTAGGAGACCTTAAGAATAGGCCTGCCACCCCGACAAAATTGATTTATTGAAAACTAAATAAACATTAAATAAATGATTTTCAGGAATTTAATGTTTATTGTTTTCAATTGATTTCATACGAATTCATTGCTAAAGATGTCCTATAGGGTGTCCTATTCATTTGAGATGGATTTCGTAAATTGTCTTTCCTACGGGACTTTCCAGAGATTTGACTTTCACTTTAATCATTGTTTAACTAAAGTGAAAAGTAATGAAAACCACAAAATCATTCAGTATTGGCTTTTGGCTGAAAAAGACAGCAATCAAAAGCGACGGACAAATTCCTATTTATGCACGTATCCGTGTCGATGGAAAAAGTGCGGACATCAGTGTTAAGCGTACAACCTTGGAAACCCATTGGTGCTCGGAATCTTCAAGACTTAATCCACGGGTTAAAGGCGCACAGAGTATAAACTTGTATTTGGATGATGTTTATGCCGA
Source organism: Seonamhaeicola sp. NFXS20 (assembly GCF_049132085.1). Taxonomy (NCBI): domain Bacteria; kingdom Pseudomonadati; phylum Bacteroidota; class Flavobacteriia; order Flavobacteriales; family Flavobacteriaceae; genus Seonamhaeicola; species Seonamhaeicola sp. NFXS20. Next base: position 71,687 of record NZ_JAFMPU010000015.1, read on the forward strand.
TTTAATGGATTGCCATAGACAACTGTATTCCGAAGGTCGGCCCATAACTTCCCAGAAAATTAAACTCCGTTATTTGGGAAAGGATAAGACTTTTGATAAGCTATCCGATATTATAACTTACCACAAGGAAGTTGAAGCGCCAAAATTATCAAAAGGCACTTTAAAAAACTATGGAGCTACGGAAAAGTATCTTAAACGGTTTATACAACATCAATATATAACCAGCGATATCCAGTTGCACTTTATCGATTACCTCTTTATTGTAGATTTTGAAAATTATTTAAGAACCTGTAAGCCGCTAAGGTCTTCACAACCATTGAACAATAACGGTGTTATGAAACACATGGAACGGTTTCAAAAACTAATCAATATTGCTGTTAAATTTGGGTGCTTTACGACCAACCCTTTTAATCTGTATAGTTTAAGGTATGATGATTATGATAGCGCCTTTCTGGAATTAAAAGAGCTAAATAAATTAAGGTCTGTTAAGTTAAAGGAGCCAGGTTTACTACTTGTAAGGGATTTGTTCTTGTTCTCTTGTTATACAGGCTTAACCTATACCGAGGTTGAATTGCTTAAAAAAGATGATATAGTAGAAGGTGTTGATGGGGATTTATGGATTGATATTAAGCGAAAGAAGACCAAAACAACAGTAAAAGTCCCTTTATTGCGCCAGGCTAAAGAAGTTTTGAAGCGTTATGCTAATTATCCAAACCACATTAATCAAAACAGACTTTTACCCGTAATTTCCAATCAGAAGGTCAATAAACATTTAAAAACCATTGCAAAGCTTGCAGGGGTAAACAAACACCTTACGTTTCATGTAGCCAGGCACACCTTTGCAACAACAATTACCCTGCTTAACGATGTTCCATTTGAAACGGTGTCTAAACTATTAGGACACACTAAATTGTCGACTACCCAGAGGTATGCCAGAGTAGTTGAAAAGAAAATAAGTAAGGATATGGGGAAATTGAAAGATGTTTTATGTAAGGAGGAAACTAAAATTGCTTCAATACCAAAAGGACAAAAAGCTCATCTACGAATTGTGTAAAACCTTTTGCAGATGCAGATTGTTTTGCAGCAAAAGCTTTGGTTTTTGAGGGAACTCATTTGGTTTTAAGGATTACTCTAATTGGATGTAAAAAAATTAATTGTGTTATCTTTATTCAATTGGGGTTAACGCTTTTTAATTTGTGTTTTCTGCCATATTGACATTGCAAAAGGTTGGTTTTCAAAATTGTTAAGCTAAATGTTGAATTTTCTTAAAGTGGTTAGGTTTTTGATTTGTTAGAAGCAAACTAATTTACCAATGGGAGATAGATTAAAAAGTGCGTGGGAGATTTCTAAAAATTTTCTAAAAGATTTAAAGGTTGTGTTTTCAAATAAAAATGAAAATCAAGAACAAAATAATGTTAGCTTGTTTGACTCTTTATCTCCAAAGTCGTTAAACCCTGATAAAGTAAAAATTTACTTAGAAGCACTAACAAAAGGAGTTGAAGATAAAGGCATAAATAATATTGCTTTAACAGGTTCATACGGTTCTGGAAAAAGTAGCTTAATTAAAACTTTTGAAGAAACAACAAAAGGTAAATTTAGCTTTTTAAAGGTTTCTTTAGCAAGTTTTGAGAAAGCCAATTTAAATAAAAATAAAGATTTAGATAGACAATTAGAACTGAGCATTCTTCAACAAATTTTTTATCATGTAAAATCTGAAAAAATTCCAGATTCTCGTTTTAAAAGAATTAAAAATATTACAACAGGACAACTTGTTAAATTTTCTCTATGGTTTGCTATTTGGTTTTTAAGTGCTCTAATCATATTTAGTTTTAATTATTTGCAAAAGCTTAATCCAGCAAACTGGACATGGAGAATTATTGAGTTAGATTTTCAAGCATTAATAGTGTTTATCCTCTTTTTTTTAGGTGTTGCTTTATTGGCAAAGAACATAATTAGAGTTTTAAATAATTCGAAAATTAGTAAAGTAAGTATAAAAGGAGAACTAGAATTAGGTAAGGATATTGATAAATCAATATTAAATCAATACTTAGATGAACTTATTTACTTCTTTGAAAGAAATTATTATAATGTTGTTGTTATAGAGGATTTGGATAGATTTGAAAGTGTAGAGATTTTTACAAAATTGCGTGAGATTAATACTTTATTAAATAATTCAGAACAGCGAAAAGGAGATGTGGTTTTCCTATATGCTGTAAGAGATGATATCTTTACAGGAAAAGACCGAACTAAGTTTTTTGATTTTTTAGTACCAGTAATTCCAATAATTAATAAATCTAACTCAAACGAAAAATTAAGGGAACGGATAGCTTCATTTGGATTCGACAAAAAACCAACCCTGAAATTTATTGACGATATAGCATTATTTATAGATGACATGCGTTTATTAAATAACATATGTAATGAATATGTTATATACAGAAGTAACTTAAGTTCAAAACTAATTCAGGACAATCTTTTAGGTATGATTGTTTATAAAAACATGAGACCTGACGATTTTGTCGAACTACATAATAGTGAAGGTAAATTATATAATATATTAAGTAATAAAAATCAGTACATAAAGGAAAGGGTTAATGAAATTGAAAAGGAAATTGAGAGATTAGGTGAAAATGTATTGAATATTGAGAGTGAAGGAATAAAAAGAGTAGAAGAATTGAAAGCCATATATATAAACGAATTAAATAAGGTTTTGGATAAACCGGTTTCAATTAGAGTCAATTCAAAATATTATTCTTTGGAAGAATTAATGGAAGATGAAGTATTTGAGGAGTTTAAAGAGTTGAAGAGGTTCGTTTATAAACGGTATGATGCGGTTTATGATAGAATATTAAATATAAATTCAGATAAATCATTTAATAGTTTAGAATTGTCTGTTGATTCAGAACGTAGCTTTGAAAAAAGATTGTCTTATGTGAATTCAACTAATTTTAATGAAGTCTATTCGATAAATGATGAGATAAAAAAGCTAAAGGAAGAAAAGGGGGAAGTTCAAAATTATACTTTAAAACAGTTATTTGAAGAAATTAATTTAATGGATATTCTTGGAAGCGAGTCGTCAAAAGATAAGCTTACAATTTTTCTTTTGCGAAATGGTTACATTGATGAGAACTATTACGATTATATTTCATATTTCCATGGTATTAGTATGACAAGAAGTGATAATGAATTCATGCAAAGTGTTAAAAGTCAAATACCAAATTCGTTTAACTATCGATTAGAAAAAGTTGAAGCTATCGTAAAGAGGTTAGATACTGAATATTTTAAAAAAGAAGCTATTTTAAATTTTGATTTGGTAGATTTTATATTCAAGAATAATAGTAAGTACAAAAGAAAATGTAATGCTATTATTAAACAGATTTCTAATAAAAAAGAGTTAGCTACTAAGTTTTTAGACGAATATATTGATAAAGGACAGCAGGTTAGCGAAATCATAAAATCATTATCTAGCTGGCGTGATTTTTGGAAATATGTTGAAGAAGCCAAATTCACAGAAAGTCAAAAAGACAAGTATTTAAAATTAATATTTGATAACTGTAATGTAGGAGATTTATGGAGTTTATCATTATCTTCTAATCTAAAATTATATTTGGCTGAGAAGAGTAACCCTTTAGCTCTTTTGTCCTCATTTGAAGACCGCGAGAAAACAAAGAAAGCTATTTCTGAATTAGATTTAGAATTTGAAAAATTAGAAGTTCCTAAAGTTGAACATAAAGATATGTTTACTTTTCTGTTAGAGAACGAATTCTATAAATTGAATCTTAACAATATTAAATTAATTCTAAAAAAAAATAATAAATATTTAAAAGATGCTGAAGTTCTTGAAAAGAATTTCACGACAATTATTAATTCAAAAAACACAGATTTAATAAAGAAAGTAAATAATAATATTGAAGAATACGTTAATGATGTCTTTTTGAATTTAGAAAGCAATCATGAAGAATCCGAAGAAGCTTTAATTTTATTGTTAAACAATAAAGATTTGAGCTTAAATATAAAAGATGCAATTATTCTATATTCGATTACTTCAATATCTGATTTATCAAAAATTGATGAAATAGAGGTAAAAGAAAAACTTATATCAAATGAATCAGTTAAAGTTTCATGGAATAACGTGTCTAGCTATTATAAATCTTATGAAACAAAAAATTTAGATTCAATACTTATAAACTATCTCAACAAAGAAAATGTCTATGAAGAATTAAACAAGTCATCGTTATCAATTATAAATGAGGATTATGAATATAAGAAGGAATTAACTCTATCAATACTTAATTGTAATGATTTAGACTTTGATTCATTTGTTAATTTTGTTCCTAGTACTCCACATACATGGGACAGTTTAAGCTTTGATGAGTTAGACTCTAATAAGGTTGAGTGGTTAATTAGAAGTAAAAAGCTTAACCTTACCATAGAGAATTATGATAAATTAAAAGAAAACTTTGTTGATTTTAATATTCTCCTTATAGAATTACATTTTACAAAATTTATTCAATCTTTTGAGGATTATGAGTTAGATGAAGAAGATTATAAAAGCTTATTTAGTTCTGAATTCTTATCGTCTAAACAAAAGGGGGAGTTGTTTGATAAATTAGATGAAGAATACATTTTGGGTAATAAGTCACTATCTAGTTTGATTGTTGAATTACTATCAAATTATTCATATAAATCATTATCTTTTGATTTTGTAAATGGACTTTTTGGTCAAAGTGATTCTAATCTTGATAGAGTTAAATTGTTTAATTTACAATCAAATAATTTAACATCATCCGAGGCAAAAACTTTAGTCACAAAATTAACTGCTCCTTTTGGTCGTTTGTTGATTCCAAGAAAAAGAACAAGGTTGAGTAAGACAAAAATAAATTTAGAATTTGTTGATAATTTACTTAATAAAAACCTTATTTCTTCGAGAGAAGTAGGTGAATCTTACATTAAAGTAGTTTCCAAATATTAGAGGTTTACATGTTGAAACCTAGCAGATTTTTGTATTAATAATGGTTCTTTACATCCGTGGAAAGCAGGAAGGAATAAGGGAAGGTGTAAACGTATGATTAATAGTTTTTGTGTCTAAAATTAGGGAAGGCTACAGATTGGGTAAGGCTACAGAATAGGGTAGTTTTAATTCCATTTTGGCGTGACTCCACTTGCATTTTTTTGAAGGAAAAATGCAAGCGGGTCGGGTCATCCGCTATATCTTTTGTGGTTTTATGAACCGCAAAAGGATGCCGCTGCTACCCCTCACGCAAGATGCGAGCCAGATACAGATAATTTAAATAATATTTTCAGTACGTTTCTATGCATACCGACAAGCTCCATTTCGGGAAAAGCACTTCACAAAACTATCTTGGACACAAGCTTAATATCAAAAGCGTATTTAATTGGTACGGAGTTTTGATTTTAAGCCAGAGTCCGCTGCCACCGCCCAGCCCTAACAAAAAAGGAAAGGGTTAATATTTTTGATTTAAAAACATAATAAGGAAAGCCAGCTCTGGCATTTTCTTGACCGCCCTGTTGGCAAAGCCTTCTCGGGACTTTGCTCGCCAGTTCTCAAAAATACCACAGCTGTCAAAGCATTTTAAGGGGTTTGTAATGTTTGGGGCCTTTGTTGGTTTTTGGTACAGCAAAAACCAGGCATAGCCCAAGGTACTTCTATCATGAACCGCCATACCGCCCTTTGCTCAACTTCCCGTACCCGCAGGTCGCCATGGGGTTCATAAGAAGGCCTAAGGCTATTGTGGAACTTGTCAAGACCATGCGGATTTTATCAAAACTTAAGGTTTCTACTTCCTTGAAAATCCAAGGATTTTGCTACGTCGCAGACACTCCTGAACTTTTGATAAAAGTCTTGACAAAACCCAGCCCAAACATGGTCCTCTTTTAGAGAGAACTGAACAAAGCACCCCTTAAAATTCAAGTTCAATTGAAATCTAAACAAGGGGCATTTATTAACCTTTTAAATTTTTTAACCATGAGTACATTAAGAAACAAAGTACAGTTGATTGGGAACGTAGGCCAAGAACCTGCCGTTACCAAGTTGGACAGCGGTAAAAAAGTTGCCCGAATTTCACTGGCTACCAATGAGAACTACAAAAACTCCAAAGGCGAAAGACAGAACGAAACCCATTGGCATACGATTGTCGCTTGGGGCAAGACCGCCGATATTATCGAGAAGTATGTTGGCAAGGGCAAGGAGATTGCCATTGAGGGGAAACTGACCTCCCGTTCCTATGACGACAAGGAGGGCGTAAAACGCTATGTTACCGAAGTGGTGGCTTCTGAAATCCTTTTGCTGAGTAAATAGCCCTAAAAACAAGAGGGTGCTCCCTTTTAACTCAGCACCCTCTTTTGGTTTTAAACTTCAAAAATTGAAGCTCATGAAAAGCAAAGTTAACGAAATACAGATAAGCTACAAGGAGCAATTAAAAACTTCGGTAGCCATAACCAGCTCGAAAACGGCCCATGAGGTCATTTATGGACATTGGGACAAAAACACAATCGCGGTCTACGAATCTTTTAAAGTGGTACTGCTCAATAATGCCAATAAGGTGAAAGGTATCTATCAATTATCCACTGGCGGTATGACCGGCACTTTGGTCGATGTCCGCCTGTTGTTCGCCATTGCATTGAAAGCCCTGGCAACGGGAATAATTTTATGCCACAACCACCCTTCGAATAAATTAAAGCCCAGTGATATGGACAAGCAGATTACGGAGAAAATCGTAAAAGCTTCCAAACTGTTGGACATCAAAGTACTGGATCATATCATCGTTACGCCAGAGGGTGGTTTTTTCAGCTTCGCCGATAATGGACTAATTTAAAATACAGAACCATGATCTATTTGAATTATACCAATTTGGATGGCGAGACGCAAGAGCGATTGATGCAGACATCAAAAGCTGATATTGAACACAAATTTGGCAACTCGCTAAAAGCCTATGTACTAAAGCACCATTTGAACTATCAATCGGTTTTGGAAGAAGAAGCGACACGGAATTTATACCGTTATAAGTTTACTTTTAGGATATAAAACACCATTTAACTTTAAACAAAGCGGCCTCCTTTTCAGGGGGCTTTTTTCTTTTCAAAAGTTGCACTTTTCCCAAAACCATATTTTTGGTGCCAAAACCAAGTATTTGGAACCTAACGGCGGTTCGTTTTGCGCCCCAATCAATACCTATAAAAGAGCTGGAATACAGTGAAAAGCAACTGACTTTTTCAGTTAGGTTGTATGAAAATTTTGTTCGCCTGCAGCGAACGAAATCGAATAGCAAGAGGGTAACACGCGTTGCGGTGTTACGGTTTGATTTTTATATTTAACCACCTGAATATCAGTTATTTGTGTTTGTTTTAATTGTGCTGGTTTTCAGGGGGTTGCAGCAAATCTTTTGAAATCCATTGTAAACAGGCTATTTTTTGCAGCAAAAACCACAGTCAAAGTTCTCACACTATTATTTTAAAAGGCAGGCAACATGTATAGTAAGCCTAATTAAATAGGAGGCTATATTCAGTTTGAATTATATTTATAGCACAAATTTCCTTTCAATACCCTGCCGTTTTTTTTTTTTTTTGAGGAGTGCATTGAAAGGAAACTCTTCTTTAAACCAAAAATATTGTTTTTGAAATCGTGAAGAAACCTAGGGCCACAATCAGCAAAAGCCAGAACAGTCTGGATTTTGATGCCAGGATCAGTAGGGGCGATAAGGAGGTCGGCAAAACACGTTCGGATGTGTTCTTTCGGTTGAAGGAAGGTGAGTTTATCGCTTTTGCAGATTGAAAGGACCGTAAGGTAAAGCTTAAAACCCCAGCATTCTTAGGGAATTTCCACCACCGAGACATCGTATAATGATGCGGAGATACAAGCTAACTTTGAACGGGACTACCTGGAGGTACGACAGCTCTTCCAGTTAAAGTCCTAAATTAAGGCCTGTCAAAATCCAGGGCATAAAAAAGGGAGCTGTTTGAAACAATTCCCTTTTCAGTAGAATATTTATATTGAGGAAATTTATTTTTCTTTCAAAAGCTTTTCTAGATAAGCAATTTTATCTTGTTCAGTTTTCAATAAACGTTCGTAGAGTTTTTTATTCTCTTCATGGGATTCCATAAGTTTATCGAGGGGATTAAAAGTACAGTGACTATTGAAAGTGCCCGCACTGCTATCATTGAAATTATTAAAGTAGTTAATTGCCATTTCCTCATTAAAACTTTCGATAGCTTCTTTAGTTACCCCTAAAACTTTAGCCACCTGTTCCAGTTTTTCATCTTCGATAATTTCACTTTGTTCCATCAGTGAAACACTTTGTTGGCTAATGCCAAGTTCCATGGCGAGGGCTTCCTGTTTCATCCCCCGTAATTCCCTTATTCGGCTAATCTTTCTGCCGATATGATTTGGTTTTGTTGCTGTTTCCATAACTCAAATATAATACTAATTACATGTGTTCGATACGTAAAGATAGTAGAAAATCTATAAATAGTATTGGTAAAATATCAGATATCATTGGTAATCTACAAGTGCTGTTGGTTCGGTACACCAAAATTCAATAGTTCCTTTATAGAAACCAAAAGGGAAATCGAATGGATTCCAAACTTATAAAAGAAATTATCAATAGCCAAGAGCCCATTGCCATCATTAAATATTTTGAATGGCCGATATTTTCAAATGACTATGCACATTCAAGGTATGCCATACTCAGGATCGACAGGAAGTATAATGATATCCGTGAAACTGACATCCCTTTTGACCTCGTTTCCTTTGTAACCTCCCAAACAGGCTGCTTTGAAGAAGTCTTAAGATTAAGCGAAGGTGTTGTTTGGGAACGCATGGGATTCAGGGAGCTGGTAAAAAGCAGCATACCCAAGGCTAAGATCCATCAACTTATAAATCAACGGTAACACTTAAAACTTATAACCATGAAGAACTACATTAACATACCGGATAATTTTGGACAGGAAGAAAAACTATCAGATTTACTGGACAGCATGCTCAATATGCTGACCTTTGATATCATATTTTTATCAGAGCTCCAAAACGAAGGGGGAAGCCCTTATTATTTTATAACGGCGTTTGTCGATGCCAATATCGACCCTATCCCCAATGAGGTCATAAACCTTATTTTTAAAATGGAAAAGGAATACCCCGAATTTAAAGTACGGGTATACACCGAAGCCACATCGGAAACCGCTTTGGAGCGTGGCAGTCTTTATTTTGTGGAGCATTGCTGTTTGGGCTTTACCATATATGCGAATTCCGAAGGGGAGACCACTCTGGATTACCAAAGCCTGCCAGTAAATAAGCTGCTAAAAAGGACTGTTCGGTACTTCAATGCAGAAATGCGGAAAATCAATGCCTTTGTCAAAGCGGCCGACGGACTTTTTTCCGAGAAACAATTTTGCATTGCTACTTTCAACCTTCACCAAGCTTTTGAGCTTGGCTTTCGGCTTATTGAGCAAATGTGCCTCGGGAAAAGCAAAACCACCCACAGTATCATCAGCCATATCAAATATTGTGAACCCTTCTTTCCTGAACTTAGACCCTTTTCAGAAGTTTCAAAAATGGACAACAACGAATTGCTGCTCCTATTGGAACATGCCTATAGTGTGGCACGGTATGGCGACGAATACCAAATAAGTGAATCACAGATTGACAGAATACGTTCCGAATTCAATGCTTTTATCAAAGCAGTTGAAGGCTTGTACAGCAAACACCTTGACCATTGCAGACAACGGATTGATGGAACGGACAATAAAGGCGATAAAGCTTTAAAAACAGAAACAGCGGATGATTCCCCTAGAAAAGATGGTTTAATCCTGGAAAAAATTAATGAACTGGTCGATAAAAAGATGTACAGGTTAAGTCCAGGTTCAGATAAATATTATTACAAAACAGATTTCATGGTGATTGGACTTTCGGATATCCTTTATGATATAGCGGGGATCATGAAGGTCTGCATCATAGCCTTGGAATACGCCGATACTAGGTTCGGTAGGCTGATTCCCCAGCCCCATGTCAACATCCAAACGGCACTGGAGCATATCCTACAGCTGATCCCGTTCGAAGAAATGGAATGTCTGGAAGAAATAATAAAAGAAAATGGATTGCCTTATGAAAAAGAAAAAACAATTAAAGAAACTGAAAAAGGGAGCTAAAGGCAAGCTTAATGTGCTGCGCCCCTCACAGTCCCGAAAAGGTGAGTTCATGCCATCGTTTGTGTATTTCGATGGTTACTCGGATTTATTTACAACCATCGAAGCACTGATCAATGTCTGTGTCCTGGCCACCCAAGGGGACAACCATTGTCCGCCCCACAGCAAGGCACTTGAAGTGGACATCCGCAAGACCTTGGAACTGGCCAGTAGCCTGATGCCCTTTGAGGAAGGGGAGTTCTTGGATGAAGCCTACCAAGTGTTGGTTGAAAATGAAGAGCTTAAATGAAACTGATAACAAACCAATATTTTTAGACTTGATAATGAATTTGCCTTTTTTAGATAATCGCAGAGAACATATTTCCATGATTTTACTGCGAAAAAATGCCATTAATAGGGGGCAGCTTATTTGACGTAACTCCAAAAAATTACAAATTGCAGATACGAATATTTGTTGATAGTCAATAAAACAAAAAGCGTAACATCAAGCAGCCAATTATCCCTCTTGCTTTTGCCCTTAGATTCGCAATGTCATTTACATGGGGTTTTTATGGACATTACCCACTATACGGGGGCATGTAAATGACATTAGAACGATTAAGATAGGAACGCTACATCTTAAATATTTTGGTAAATATTTGAAATAGAAGTGTTTAATTTGATTTTGAACGATAATTTATACAAGTTGAATCATAATTTACACGATTTAAATCATAATTTACGTTGTAAAATATGTTAATTTTGTAGGTTTGAACCTATAAGTCTCTCAACAATTAATTAATCTATACTTCTGTCCATTATGGTCGAAGTAAGTTTTGAAATTACTGATTGTCGTGAATCGTATAATTCGGGTTCAATTATAAAAAAGAACCATGCGGGGTTAGTTTTATATAGTTTACGATAGTGTTGTTAAATATTATTGATGGATTTATTTAAAAATTATGGTTTGTTTTATAAAGGGTTGTTGTTAACCCTTTTTCTATTATTCTTATATCTTCCTTCAATAAACCAGACAGATTACGTTAATTCGACCATAACATCAAAAACAGTGTTTTTTCTTTATGCGCTCATCGTTACACTAAGTTGCTGGGTGCTTCAAATGGTTGTCAACAAGAATAAACAACGGGTAGTAAAAATATCTACCCTAGATGTTTTACTAGCTCTATTATTGGTTTTTATCTGTGTTAATAGGTATGTTTTACAATCTAACTACGGGTTTTCAATTCGATTTATAGAACTATTAGGTTTAAGTTTTTTGTATGTGGTGTTAAGGAACTTGCCTGTGAAGCATTTTATTTGGGTTTTATTGGCGGTAGTGCTTTCTGGCGTTATACAAGCGGTTTACGGAAACTTACAGCTGCTGGGTTACTACCAGTCAAACCATTCTGGCTTTAAAATGACAGGAAGCTTTTTTAACCCAGGACCTTTTGCTGGTTTTTTAACAGCAGTATGGCCGATAACTTTTGGTGGTTACCTATATAGGGAGCAAATTCTCAAGCAGTTTTTATATGTAAATCGTTCTTCTTCATTAAGGCTAAACACGTTAATAAAATACATATTCGAATATACCTTATTGCTAGCCGTTATAGCCATTCTGTTGGTAGTCCCCGCATCACAATCCAGAGCGTCTTGGTTGGCCATTGCAATAACTACCATAATACTATTAGAGTTTAGGTACTGTTATCTTAAAAAACTTTTTTCTAAGATTTCAAGCTTTAAAAAAGTAATGCTTTCTATAGGTCTATTGGTGGTATTAGGCTTAAGTCTATTTGGTGTTTATAATTTTAAAAAAGGGTCTTCGGATGGGCGATTATTTATATGGAAAGTTTCCTCTGAAATAATTAAAGAGAATCGTGTGGTCGGCGTTGGCTTCGATAGGTTTAAAGCACACTACATGGATGCCCAAGCCAATTATTTTGCTGAGCATGGCGAAACGGCTGAGGCTATGATGGCAGATAATTCATATTATGCATTTAATGAGTTTGTGCAGTTTGTTGTTGAAAATGGCTTAGTGGGATTTTTGTCTCTTATAGTTCTTATCGTTCTGCTATTTAAAACAAAAGCAGCGCATGGAAACATATACATTTCTAATATTCTTAAAATATGCTTATTGGCTATTAGTGCTTTTGCATGTTTTTCATACCCCATGCAAATATTGCCCATTAAAATGATAGGAGTGACTGCTCTGGCTATGTTGGCTAGTATGGATGTGAATTTCAATTGCGTAAAAACACCCCGAAATACTACTGTTCTAAGAGTTGCTAAGGTGTCATTTGTGTTAATAGCAATACTGGGGGTAACTAAAGTGGGGGTGTATGCCAGCACACTTAGTGAAGGATTTAAAACTTGGCAATTTGCGTTAAGCCCCTATTACAATTATGATGATGTTTTAAAAGAATATGAAACTGCTTATCCACTTTTTAAAAAAGACGGTGATTTTTTAATGAATTACGGAAAAACATTGTCTTTAGCAGAAAAACATACTGAAGCTATATCTATTTTAAATCAGGCAACACAACATTTAAATACCACCATTATACAAACCGCTTTGGGTGACGCCTATAAAGGAACCAAACTGTACAAAAAATCAGAATTAGCATATAAGCAAGCTCATAATATGATTCCGTCCAGGTTTTATCCGCTGTATTTACAAGCCAAGTTGTATGATGAGTGTGGCAATAAAGCTATGGCTGTAAAAATGGCGAACAATTTGCTTAATAAAGAGGTTAAAGTATCGTCAACAGCCATAAAAGAAATGAAGGTTGAGATGAAAACCATTGTCAATGATAATTCCATAAAGTAAATTCTAAAGATTTAAATAAAAGTCAAGTCAATATCAATGAAAATATATTACAAGTCTAACATTATAAAGCTTTTTTTAGGTATTTGTTTTTTGCATCTTATTAACTGCAAAGAAAAACCAGCAAATGCAGAAGAGGTGCTTATCGATAAAAAAGCATATAGTATCCAAAAAAATGAAGTTCAAGTAGAATTACTAGAACAAGAACCTTTTAAAAAAGAATTGGTTAGTAATGGGAAACTTATTGCCATTCAAAAAAATGCCTTAAAGTTTGAAGTTAGTGAACATCTGGAAAAGTTATATGTGTCGAATGGCGATCAAGTAAATAAAGGGCAAACCTTGGCGGTATTAAAACCCTATAAATTCCAACAAAAGCTGGATAAGGCTACTATAAGTTTAAAAAAAGCCACTTTAGATTTTAAAGACCAACTTTTAGGTAGAGGTTATGATTACGATGTAAAAGACAGCATTCCCAAAAGCATATACGAAATGGTGGCCATACGTAGTGGTTATGATGACGCCCTGAGAACCTTGGAAGATGCCCAATATGAACTTCGCTCTTCTAAACTAATAGCTCCTTTTAGTGGCAGGGTAGCTAATATTGAAAGCAAACAGTTTGAACAAATAAGTGCAGGAAGGGAGTTTATGACCTTAATTAATGACTCAACTTTTGAAGTTGAGTTTTATCTTATAGAATCTGAAATCGCGGATGTAAGCGTTAACGACCAAGTAGAGGTTATACCCTTTGCTCTTGAAAAAAGATACCAAGGTAAGATTACCACAATAAACCCCATAGTAGAAAAAAACGGAACGATTTTGGTAAAGGCCATTGTAAAAAACGATGGCAGCTTGATGGAGGGTATGAATGTAAAAGTGTTAATACAAAAGGATATACCGGAACAGCTTGTCGTGCCAAAGGAAGCTGTTGTGTTACGACAAAATCAAGAAGTTCTGTTTAAAGTGGTTGATGGAAAAGCTTACTGGACCTATGTGCTGACCACCAATGAAAATAGCAGAAACTACGCCGTCATACCGCATCCCGATAAAAGCTCTGCAGTATTAACCCCTGGGGATTCTATCATTGTATCGGGCAATTTAAATTTAGCTCACGATAGTGAGGTGTTTGTTAAGAAGAGTAAAAGATAAATGGTAAAATTCCTTATAAATAAACCTATAGCGGTTTTAATGACAACTCTGGGCGTTTTAATTTTAGGGTTTTATGCTTCCAGTTTTATACCAATATCTTTAATGCCAGATATTGATATCCCTGAAATAACAGTACAGATAAGCGATGAAAGTATGTCTGCACGCCAATTGGAGGATGGTGTTGTAAAGCACTTGCGCAATCAATTAAAACAGGTCAGCCATTTAAAAGATATAAAAAGCGAAACCACAAACGGCATGGCGGTAGTCAGGTTGCTTTTTACTCATGGAACTAAAATCAATTATTCTTTTATCGAGGTTAACGAGAAGATAGACCGTTTTATGGGACGCTTACCCAAAACCATGAAGCGTCCAAAAGTTATTAAAGCCAGTGCTACAGATATTCCTGTGTTCTACATAAGCGCGACATTAAAGGATAACCAAAAGAAAAGTACCATTCGCAATAAAGACTTGTACCCTGTACCACAAGAGTTTGTAGATTTTAATCGTTTTACCAATCAGGTTATAAAGAAACGCATAGAGCAGGTTAACGAGGTGGCGATGGTGGATATAAGCGGTTTGGTAGCTTCAGAAATTTTAATCATTCCTAATCTAGAAAAATTACAGTCTTTAGGTTTCAGTTTAGATGAATTGGAAACCGCCATTAAAAGAGCGGATGTTGAAATAGGTAATTTATCAATTAAGGACAGTCAATATCAATACAATATTCGATTGGGAAGCCAAGTTGTTGATATTAGGGATGTTCAAAATTTATACATAAAAAAGCACAATCGTGTATTCCAATTAAAAGATATTGCCCAAGTTGTAGAACATCCCCAAAAGCGAAAGGGTTTGGTGCTGTCCGACGGTAAGGAAGCCGTTACCATGGCGATTATAAAGCAACACGATGCCCGTATGGGCGACCTGAAAGAAAAACTTGAGGAGCTATTAAAACGACTAAGAAAAGACTATAGAGCTATAGACTTTAGGGTCACTCGAAGTCAGACCAAGTTGTTGGATTACGCTATTGGTAATTTAACGCAGAGTTTGTTGTGGGGTGTTATTCTAGCTTTCGCCGTGATGTTCCTGTTTTTAAAGAACATAAAATCCCCATTTTTAATTGCCATTGTTATTCCTGTTTCTATGGTGGTTTGTCTGCTGTTTTTTCAGCTTTTTAATATATCTATAAACATCATTTCGCTTTCAGGCTTAGTTTTAGGGATTGGTTTAATGATAGATAACTCCATTATTGTTATCGATAATATCACCCAGTATATCGAGCAAGGAAACTCCTTGTCCAAGTCATGTGTTTTAGGAACAAACGAAGTGTTCAAGCCATTGTTGAGCTCCGCCTTGACTACTTGTGCGGTGTTCTTGCCCTTGATATTTATTAGTGGTGTTACTGGTGCTTTGTTTTACGACCAAGCCATGGCTATCAGTATTGGGCTTTTTGTGTCGTTATTGGTGTCCCTAACCTTGCTTCCTGTATTGTACTATTTGTTTCATAAACGGCAGCGGACAAAACAAGGAAAGGTTTCAAGGTTTTTAGAAAAAACAAACCCTATAGACTATAATTCGGTTTACGAGAAAGGGTTTCGTTGGGTAATGCGAAAGCAAAAACTATCTTGGTTAATCATTATCATACTGCTTACTTCGGTAGCCGTTCTCTATACCATGCTGCCAAAAACACAGATGCCAGAATTTTCAAAAACAGAAATTTTGCTAAAAGTAGATTGGAACGAACAAATTAATACAGATGAAAATAAACAACGCATTCTAGAGGCTTTAGAGCTTGTTAAAGGTGATATCAAAGACCATACAGCTTTAGTAGGTAGTCAACAATTCGTGCTAGATAAAGAAGCCCTCGCCAAACCATCTGAAGTCACCCTGTACTTAAATTGTGGTAATCAAAAAACTTTAGAAAATATAACCAAAAGATTGAACGCCTATCTACTTGAAAAGTATCCTAATGCCCTATACAAATATGAAGATGTGGACAATATCTTTAGCACTATATTTTCTGACGACGAACCTGCTTTGGTGGCGAGAATGCGTAATGTAAGCGGTTTAAAAAATCAGAAAAATAAGCAATTGCAAGAACTCTGGTATCAGGTAAATACCAGTGCAGAACATATTCAGCTAAAGCCTATAGTATGGCAAGAGTCCATGGTGCTCGTGGCTGATAAAGAAAAATTAATGATTTACGATGTTAACGAAAATCAGTTGTTCAATAAACTAAAGAGTGCATTTGGTGAGCGCTCTGTGTTTTCCATAACAGATAATCAGGATATCGTACCCATAGTATTGGGTGGCAAAGTGAAGTCTATTGAAGCTGTACTTGATGAAACGGTGGTTATATCCAGAGATAGTGCTCTAATACATGTAAAAGAGTTTGTAAAAGTAGTTCGCACTAAAGATTTAAAAACCATTGTAGGGGGAACAGAGGGAGAATACTACCCTATGGATATAGAAGTCAATAGCGATAATGCAGAGCGTACCCAATCTACAATAAAAGGAATTGTTAACCATAATAAATGGTACGAGGTTAACTTTTCGGGCAGTATTTTTTCCAATAAAGCGATGTTAAAAGAATTAATGGTAGTGTTGCTAATTTCTTTGCTATTGCTCTATTTTATATTGGCTTCGCAATTTGAATCTTTCTTACTTCCTTTTATAGTGTTGTTGGAGGTTCCCATAGATTTAGCGGGTGCATTTTTGTTTTTAAAGTTATTTGGTATGAGCATAAATTTAATGTCGCTCATCGGTATTGTGGTTATGAGCGGTATTATAATAAACGACTCTATATTAAAAATAGATACGATTATTCAGTTGCAGCGTCAAGGGGACCCATTAATAAAAGCATTGTTAATAGCAGGTAAAAGAAGATTGAAGCCCATATTAATGACGAGCCTAACGACCATTTTAGCTTTAATTCCATTGTTGTTTTCTTCAGGGTTAGGAGCAGAATTACAAGCGCCTTTAGCAGTGTCACTAATAGGAGGAATGGTGCTGGGTACCATCGTTAGCCTTTACTTTATACCTTTATGTTATTATTATTTTTCAAAAATCACCTATAAAAAAGCTAATAATGAGTTTGTTTAAAAAAATCGATAGAAAAACATCAATAGCAGTAAGGTGCTCGGTGGTATTTGCTTTTTTTATGTCTACTGCTTTTGCTCAAAGCACGCTAACGGAAACAGGGCAAAAAATCACTCTTGAAGAGGTATTGAAAATAGCGAGCAAAAATTCCTTAGATGCTTATAAAGCACAACGAAAACACGAGTATAGTTATTGGGCGTTCCGGTCTTTTAAGGCTAGTTTATTGCCCAAAGTTACGTTTAACACTCAGCCATTAACTTATAGGAGTTCAGTTGTGGAGCGTTACGATTCTGATTTAAACCAAGATGTATTTAGGCCAATAAGGAGCTTAAATTCGTATGCTGGTTTGTCATTGAGCCAAAATATTTCTCCAACAGGGGGGCGTATCTCGTTAAATTCTACTTACAATAAATTGATAAATTATAACGAGTCTACTATTAAAAGTTACAATGTAACCCCTGTGAGTATAGCCCTGTCCCAACCATTAATGGCATATAATAGTTTTAAATGGTTAAAAAAAACAGCGCCTCTAGAGTATAAAAAGTCTCATAAGGAGTTGATATACGAACTTCAAAATATCAATATCAAAACGGTGCAATACTTTTTTAACTGGGCATTGGCATCTAAAAGAAAGGCTATGGCAGAAGAAAAATTAGCATCCTCGAAAAAGCTGTTTAAGATAGGTGAAAAGCGTTACGATATAGGTAGTGTTGAAAAAGAAGATGTTTTGAACTTAGAGCTGCAGTTGTACAATGCTGAAACCGATTTGGCTATCCAAGACAAGAACCTACAGCGCATAAAAGAAGATTTGGAACTGTTTTTAAGGAGCGATTTATCGAATTATTCCGTGCCAGTGCTGCCCGAGTTGATTTCAAGTTTAAAAATTGATGTTGAAAACGCTATAGAGTTATACAAAAAAAATAATCCAGATATGCTGGATTTAGAAATCAGCAAAATTGAAGCCCAAAGGGATTTGGACAAAGCCATTAAAGACAACCGTTTCGATTTGTCGCTATCGGCCAGTTATGGTTTAAACCAACAAGCTGAAACATTTTCCAATGCTTATGTTAACTTGTTGCAGCAAGAATTGGTATCCATAAAATTTACAATGCCCATTTTAGATTGGGGAGAGCGTCGGGGAAATATAAAAAAAGCCCGGATGAACAAAGCCGTTCAAGATATTGATGCCGAACAAACGGCAAGTAAATTAAAGCAAGAGATCGTAGCTAAGGTTACAGATTTTAACCTTCAGGAAAAGTTAGTGCTAAGTGCGCAACGTGCTAGTGAGATAGCCCGTGAATCTTATTTAATAACAGAAAAGCGTTTTTTGGCTGGTCGAGTTGACCTGTTGCGATTAACAAGTGCCTTAAATGCATGGCAATCCAGTAACGAGAGTTATATGACCAAATTGTCTAACTATTGGCGGTATTATTACGAAATACAACAGTATACACTTTATAATTTTAGAAAATCGAGAGAGTTAACAATAGATTTAGAACAAGGAATTTTAGATTAGAACTCATTTAAATACAAAAACAAACTAAACTATGACCTATCTAGAAAAAAAAGAAAAGGAAAAGCATCTTTTGTTTTTAATTGAAAGGAACATGTTGGTGTCTTTAGAGCATGTAGCCTCAGATTATAGATGTAGCAAAAAAACAATAAAAAGAATGATAGCAAATTTAAGGTTGCAAGGGCATAACATTGTTTATTGTAGGGCAAAACGTAAATATTGTATAAAAAAATAGCACAAGGACAAAATTTGTCCCAGCGACTTGTTTTCTTTGCCAAACGAATGATAAAAACCTCTGGGTTTAAAAAAGTTAAAATAGCTAAAAATGTATAACCTTTAAAATGAAAGCCTATGTCAATAAACTAACACCACCCAGAGGATAGATTAATTCCTGCGAAGGCAAGGAGTCTTATAAATTGAACTTCAAATTTCAAATGTAAGAATTAAAATCTATTATAACAACCAAAAAGGATACGGTTGTTGTTGTGTTTTGCAAAGTGGCATGCCTCTTTAGACTTTGAAAATTATAACAATTATTTAAGGGTGTTGTAGCCTTAAGAAAATTAATAAAATGAAGAGAATTAAAAAAATGAAGAGAATAATAGGAATTTTAGGTATTACTTTTATTGCTATGTTCATGTCTTTTAATACAAATACTAAGGATAGTTTTAATAGTGATTTCGATTTATCTGACATAATAAACGTTAAAATAGCAAATGCAGAATGTAACATGACATTAGCGCAACAACAAGAAGATTGCGATTATTTTTGTGAAGGACATCCAAATGACAGTTGTAACATAGTTTTTATATGCGACGATGGAAGTGGGTGGCAGATCATCTGTGATTATATGACGGAAGAGTATATTTAATTAATAAAATTTTTTAAAAAAATGAAAAAATGTATTTTTCTAGTAGGAGTTGGTCTAATGTCTTTGTTAATGTTTTTAAACACGCCTTCATTAAATGAATCAAAACAGGATTTTGATTTGTCAAGTTTATTGAATATTAATAAAGCAAATGCTGAGTGTGGAATATCTTCAGATCATGTATACGATGATATAGATTATTTTTGTGAAGATCATCCACTTGAATCATGTACTGTTACTTATTTATGTGACGATGGAACTGTGACAGGGACATACACCGCTAACTACAGTACTTATAAAGATTTTTAATTTTAAAATAAAAAACTTAAGACATAAGTGATATCTCACCACGTTGTATTACTTATGTCTAAGTATAAAAATTGAATATGAAAATAATAAAAGTTACGCTTATAATGTCAATTTCACTGTTTTCTTGTAAAAAAAAAACAACGTTAAGTTTAGAGAACAAAGACACTATTAGTTTTTCTAATGATTCGTTTAGTATTGTTTCTAAGTTGAAAAGTGAAGTACTAAAAAGGGTGTCTGATTCTATATTAGTGTCATACAGAATTAAAATTGACGAAGAATATATGTACTTGAATGAAATTAAATCGAACAAATACTTAAACATAGTTAAATTACCTGAGGAAGATTTTATTGGAACGTTTGGAACTAAAGGGAAAGGTCCTTGTGAAACCATTGTGGCTTGGTCTATTTCTAAATCCGACAACGAGACGTTATTAATTCTAGATCCTAAACAAAAGAAAATAGTAGAATATAATGTTGATTCACTAATAAATAATAAGCCCTGTATAAAAGAATATAAAGTTGCAGATTCTGTTAATTGTCGTAACGCGTTTATTTATGAAAACAAGGTTTATTATACTGACCAAAATAATACCGAGTTTAGATTTTTTGAATCTAATTTTGAAGGGGGAAATGTTAAAGGGCATGGAAGTTTAGAGACAAATATATCTTTTAATGATTTTCGTAAAAATAGTGGTAAAATTAATAATGCTCATATGGTACATAATGATGATTTGTTTGTTTTTGGATATCACTATTTTCCATTGATAGAACTATTTGATTTAGAAAACAATAAATGGAAATCCATTGTAGGGCCTACAAATGAAATTCCAGATGAAGAATTTAAGGGTAGAGATTTTGTTTATAATTCCATTAGAGTAACAAAAAAATTTATATATGCTTTATATGCTAGTCGAATGGGTGAAATTGATGTAGACGTGATTTTTGTTTTTAATTTAAATGGTCAACCAGAAAAAAAGCTAATTTTGGACAGAGGGATATTTACTTTTGATGTTTATAATGATAAATACATTTATGGCCTGAATTATGAAGAAAATAAAATTTTGAAATTTGAAATTTAAGGTTCTTTTATTAATATACATATTCATAAATTCTTGTAACGGTTTAAGGGAAAAAAAAGAAAACACCTCTAATGCTAAAGAAGTAGTTGTATTAGGCAGTATTTTAAATTCTTATCAGTCAATAAAGCCGTTAGCTGTTTCTAATGATTCGTCAGGATTAGAAAAAAAATATAGAATTGTAGCTTATTATAATGGTGATTGTGGTGTTTGTTATTTGCAATTGTTTAAATGGAAAAAAATGGTTCAAAAATTTGCTTCATTTGACGTTGATTTCAAATTTATTTTATCAGGAAATAGTAGTGCTGTTATTAAAGCTAATTTAGAGGAAATAGGTTTTCCTTTAGAGGTTGTATACCATGATCAAAAGGATGAATTTGGTAAAGCACATACATTTTTTTTAGACAGGGGGTATAAAAATTCAGCAGTTTTATTAAATAAAAAAGGAGAAATATTACTTATTGGCAATCCTACGATTTCAACTGATATTATGAATAATTATTTAAAATTCTTGAAAAACTAAAATCTAGATAATAACAGTTTACATGTAGACTAAATACCACGATCCTTACTTAAACTATGTTTTGAGATATTGGTGTTGAATATGATTTTATATGAAAAAAAACATTAATAATGTCGTATATAGATAAAAAACATTTAACATTAATAGCTATGTTGATTTTTTTGTCTTTTTTAGGCCTGTTTTGGTTATGCATTGTGGTACTTATCGTTGCATTAGTATATAGGGGCGTAAACTATATAAAACACAAATTTATAAGAAAAACAGCCAATGTATTGTTTTCATTTTTAATGCTGCTTTTTTTAGCAATTGGTGTTCGTGTTTTTATAGTGGATATTTACTTAATTCCAAGTTCGTCCATGGAAAACACGTTATATCCAAAAGATGTAATTCTGGTTAATAAGTTAAAATATGGTCCTAATTTGCCACGCTCGCCTTATGAAATCCCTTGGCTAAATTTATTTTACTTTTTACAGGATAACTCTAAAGAAGCCGTTACAGAAAAAATATGGCCGGCCAAACGACTAACAGGAACAAGTGAAATTAAGCAAGGTGATGTCGTGGTTTTTAAAAATTTTAGAAAAGATGTAGTTCTGGTGAAACGTTGTGCAGCTATTGCAGGCGATACCCTTAAAATAATAGATGGCGAGGTGTATACCAATAAGGTCCACTACCGAGCACCAAGTCATATACGTAATACTTATGCTTTTAAGGTTAACACACCGAAATGGTTTTATCGTGCTATAGACTCTTTACATATTAATTCTAGTGTTTATGGCATAAATAAGGATAGCGATTGGAAAGAGGCAGAATTATCATATTTGGAAATGGAAACATTAAAAGATTTGAACCTTATAGATTCTGTACAAAAAAGCCCTGAGGCTTATATTTTAAATAAAAGAAAGTTATATGGGAGAGGGGGTGAAAACCAAGCATGGACACTGGATAATTATGGCCCAGTTGTAGTACCCAAAGCGGGTATGGAGATACGATTGACCAATGAGACCTTTCGTTTGTATAGGGGGGTGATAAAACATAATGAAGGTGTTTTTATTAAAAGGGACAAGAATAACATTTTTAAGGTAAAGGGAAAGCCAATAACAAGTTATACCTTTAAGAAAAACTATTATTTTATGCTGGGCGATAATAGAAAGCAATCTAGAGATTCTAGATATTTTGGTTTTTTACCCGAAGAAAAGATCATTGGTAAGGCCACTTGTATTTTATTTTCTAATAAAGATGACCGCTTTCAGTGGAGCCGTTCGTTTAAAAGTATTTAGCGTACTATGAAGCTTAAGTTGTCGTCTTTTAGCATTTTAACGATTTTTGTCTGTCTTTCCATAATAGGACTGAGTCTAATACCTTTATTGAGTGTACAGCTTAAACCTTCCCAACAAAAAACATCTTTAAATGTTAGCTTCAGCTGGCGTAATGCTTCGGCAAAGGTTTTGGAACAAGAAGTGACCTCTAAACTGGAAGGTGTTTTTAATACCGTTAGGGGGATTAGAAATATAAGGTCTGTATCCCGAAAAGGTAGAGGTTCTGTTTTTTTGGATTTTAAAAAGGGTGCCGACATGGAAGCGATTCGTTTTGAACTCGCTAACCTTATTCGTCAAACCCATGAAGAACTTCCAGAGGGGGTTAGTTACCCTTATATATCCGGTAGCATCCAAGACGACGATGTGGATAGAAAAAAAGCGATATTGAATTATAGTATCAATGCCCACGAAAACCCATATTATATAAAAAAATATACCGAAGATAAACTCGTGCCACGGCTTTCTGAAATTAAAGGGGTTAATGAAGTTAGTGTTAGAGGAGCCACATCATACGAGTGGGTGGTGGAATATAGTACTAACAAGTTATTACAGCTCAACTTGTCGGCTGATGATGTTTCTCAGGCTATTAATTCCTATCTTCAAAAAAGGCAATTAGGCGTTGGTAGCTTTTATTCCAAAAACACTTCCCAAAAAGAGGAAGTGGCCATGGCCATGGTTTTTAATTCCGATGAAACTATTGATTGGGCGTCTATTCCTATAAAGAAGATTGGGGATAGGATTATTTATTTAGACGATGTAACTAAAATTAGATTTCAGGAAGCTGAGGTAAATAGTTACCATCGAATTAATGGATTAAACTCCGTATCCATAGTGGTGTTTTCTGAAAAGGGTGTCAACACCATTGAACTGGCAAAACAAGTAAGAGCGGTAGTTGATAATTTAAAGGATGAGGTATATCAAGATGGATATTCCTTAAAATTAACAAACGATACTACCGAATTTTTAACAGAAGAGATAAGTAAAATAGAAAGGCGTACCCTGTATTCCTTACTCATTTTATTGGTGTTGATTGTACTGATAAATAGAAGTATAAAATACGTATCGGTGTTACTTTTAAGCATTATAGCCAATTTGTCTATTGCCGTTATTTTTTATTATCTCTTAGATGTTGAATTGCATATATACTCCTTTGCAGGTATTACCATTTCGTTCGGTATTATTATAGATAATAGCATCATTATGATAGACCACCTGAGAAACAAAGGTGATAAAAAGGCTTTTCTGGCCATATTGGCGGCAACTTTAACCACCATTGGCGCATTGATGATTATTTTCTTTTTAAAGGAAGCGCAACGTATCAATCTATGGGATTTTGCTTTTGTTATTGGGATAAACATTGGTGTGTCTTTGGCGGTATCTTTGTTTTTCGTGCCAGCACTATTAGAAAAGTTCAAGATAGAAAATAAACGTGTTAATTTTTCAAGAAAACGCAAACGCCGGGTTGTAAAATTTACCCATACCTATGCACGGATCATGACCTTTTTTAAGCGTAAATCTGTAAAGTGGGCATTTGTTTTACTATTTGTTTTGGGGTTCGGTTTGCCTTTGCATTTAACACCAGATGAAATTAAGGGAAAGGATTTTTGGGCGAACACTTATAATAGAACCCTTGGTGATGAGTGGTTTAGAAAAGAGGTTAAGCCAACGCTTGAAAAAATTGTTGGAGGATCTTTGCGTCTTTTTTCGGAAGAAACATTTGCAAATTCGTATCATGCTGAGCCTGAGAAGACGATGCTAAGAGTAACTGGAAAAATGCCGCCGGGATGTTCTATTGAACAATTAAATGAAGCGGTAGAGCGCATGGAAAATTTAATTTCCAAATATGATGAAGTAAGCCTGTATGAGACCAATGTTTACAATCCGCAAAATGCCAGTATCAATATTTATTTTAAGGATGCATTTGAGTTTGGGAGTTTTCCGTTTACTTTAAAGAGCTTGCTGGAGTCTAAAGCCATTAGTTTAGGGGCTTCGGATTGGACGGTCTCAGGAGTAGGGCGTGGGTTTTCCAATGCCTTGGGTACAGGGTATAAAAGCCAAAGAATTACTATGGAAGGTTATAATTATGATAAGTTGTATAAATATGCAGAGGCCTTTAAACAACAACTTATCGATAGTTCCATGTCTAGAATTAGGGAGGTTGAAATACAAAGTGGCGGTCGTTCTACTACGGCATTAGGGGAGTTTTATCTAGATTTTGACTTGGAAAAAATAGCAGAGGTAGGGGTATCTCAATCTAATATTTATCGATTTTTAAAAAATCAAGTGTATTCTAATAGCGTGGCATCTATCGTTAACAATGATGAACTGCAGTCTGTGAAATTAGTGTCCGACAATTACAAAAAATTTAATGTGTGGGATTTAAAAAACACGCCATTATGGATTAGAAACCAACAATATAAATTGAATCAATTAGCCACTATTGATAAGCGGCATTCTGGTAACACGATTTCTAAAACGAATCAAAAATACAGTTTGACTATTGCTTATGATTTTATTGGAACTTACCAGTTGGCAAAGAAAGTAAAAGATGATAATATTAAATCTTTTAAGGAAAAGTTGCCTATCGGTTTTAATATGGGGAAGACCAAAAATGGTAATTGGGACAAAGATGGTACAAACCAGTACTACGCTCTTTTTGTTGTTATTTTAATCATATTCTTTATATGTGCCATCGTACTGGAGTCTTTAAGGCAACCCTTTGCGATAATAAGTATGATTCCTATTTCATTTATTGGTGTTTTTTTAACGTTTTATTTTTTCGAATTCAATTTCGATCAAGGAGGCTATGCGTCATTTATTTTATTATGCGGCATCAGTGTAAATTCTGCATTATACATTATTAATGACTATAATAATTTAAAAAAACAATACCCAAACCGAAATATTCAATTACTATATTTTAAAGCGTTAAACTATAAAATCACCCCCGTTTTTTTAACCATAATATCAACAGTTGTTGGGTTAATACCATTTATTTGGAATGGGCAGAATGAGGCGTTTTGGTTCTCTTTTGCTGCTGGTTCTATAGGTGGTCTAGTTTTTTCTTTAATAGGTATACTTATTTATTTGCCAATATTCATTATAAAAAGGACAAAAAATACATGAAAAAAAGAATTATTTTATTGAATGTTTTTATCGTAACGATGGTCCTGATATTTGGTTTTACAGGTTGCGACTCTAGAAAAGAAGAAAAAAGATTGAAAATGGCGTTAGAATTAGCCGGTGAGAATAGGGGGGAATTGCAAAAAGTTTTGGACCATTACAAAAGGCCTAAGGATAGTTTAAAATTAAAAGCAGCGAAATTTTTAATATCCAACATGCCTTATCATTCCCATAAAACAATAGACCAAAGGTTTAATAGTGTATTTCGAAAAATGGCTGGAGGTAAGTTATTAACGGCTGATCCAGAATATCGCAAATCAGAGTTTAAAAAAAGGATGCGTAATCATAAAAATTATTTAACTGAACGTGATTCTATGCCTAGCAATAAGGTGGTTAAAGAAATTGAAAGTTTAAAAGCAGATTTTTTAATAAATAATATTGAATTGGCTTTTGAGGCATGGTATAAAATCCCTAAAAGTAAACGAGCTTCTTTCCATGATTTTTGCAATTATATTTTACCTTACAAGTCATTTAATGAACCCGTTGAAATGGATAGCCGTTCTAAACTTTACAAAAAGTTTTCTTGGGTGTATGACGAACTTGATAAAGGAATCGCTCTGAACAAAGTTGTGGAACAAGTTGCTTTGAAATTTGATTTTAATGTTCGAGATGTTTCACAGTATTACTCTGTACCACAAAGTGTTAGTCAGTTAGAAAAATCTAGATTGGGAGTTTGTGATGATGCCGTTAATTATTTGGTTAATGTTTTTAGGTCATTGGGGATTGTCAGTGCGAAAGATTATGTTACCCATATGGGTAATCACTACTCCAAGGGACATTCATGGGTTTATTTAAAATATGACGATATAGAATATTCACTTACTATAGGTGGAGATAAAGATGCTAAAGAGATTTATAAAGATGAAAGTATAGGGAAAGTGTACAGAGTGTCTTTTGAATATCAAGATATGTCATGTTTTTCTCCACTAGCTATAGATGTGACCCCCAGTTATTTAACAACAGCCAATATCAAAATAGATAATTTATTTAAAATAGATATTGAAAAACCTGTGCTATGTGTTTATGACGGGGCTAAAGAGTGGGAAGTTGTTAGTAGCGGTACTAATTCATGGGGGAAAAGCAAATTTTTAAATGTAGGTGTAAATGTATTGTATTTAGCAGCCTCTATTAATAACTATGGTAATATAACGCCATTTAACTATCCTTTTTATATAAATAGGGACAAAGAAATACAGTATTTTAACCCAAAAGATTCTATGGTAAACTCCGTCGAGTTATTAAGGAAATATGGATTAAGTAGTGCTAGAGATAGAAGAAAGGTAGATTGGATGATAAACTTGAATGGTGCTGAAATACAAGTGTCTAATGACAAAGATTTTAATAATTTTGAGGTACTTTATAAGATTAAAAACTTTCGTAGTTCACATTTGCAAAAAGTAAATTTTAAATCATCGGAGAAATATAAGTATGTAAGATTTAAATCCAATAACAAAGAAGAGTCTTATTTAGCAACGTTAGCCTTTTATGATGATAAAATGAATAAATTAAATCAAAATCCTTTTGAAGAAAATTTAATTATAGGAAATAGAAGGAATAAAATAAATATTATTCTAGATGATAACCCTTTAACCTTTGCAGGTGGAGAAGATTTTGTGTTAGGAATGGAATTTAATGAACCTACATTAATTGGAGCTATTGAGTTTCAAGCTAGAAATGACGGTAATCATATAGATATAGGCGATGATTACGAACTATTTTATTGGGATAAAAATTGGAAGTCTTTAGGGATGCAAAAAGCAAAGGATACTGTACTTTATTATGATGTTCCTAAAAATTCTTTGTTATGGTTAAAAAACCTAACTAAAGGAAAAGAGGAACATGTTTTTACTATTAACGAGAATAAAAAACAAAAATGGTTAGGGTTTGATAACTTTTAATAGAATGTTATAATAAAGAGATGGTAGTGCTTATGGTAAAAAAATGTTCTTATTACAAATTCCTCTATCGAGGATTTTATAGTATAGAAGGTCATCTTGCCTGTATAGGTTATAATTTAGACGGACTGTTGGAGGGGACGATTTGATGTCATTTAATCTTGAATAACTATATTTGTAATCTGCGATACAAGACAGGAGAAACTAGTCTATAATTCGTTTAGTAACAAAAACATAGGTAAGAGAAATTTAGCAAGTATAGGAACTAAAGAAATAAGTTCGAATTCCTTCGTTGTTTACTTATAAGTTGTCAAAAGCGATTAAAAAGCTGTCATAAACTATTAATTGGTAGTTCTCTAGTAATTATGGTTTGTTGAATGTTTTCAAATTATATAAAATATAAAGTAAGCAATTTGGTAAAATAAGTTCTTTTGGAGATTAAAGTTTAACTTATGAGTTAACTTTTAATATTAATTCAATCAATTTGTTTAATTTTATATCGTGAATGTCAAAAACTCATTTGACTATGTCCTATAGAGTGTCCTATTTGAAATTTTTAATTTTAAATAGCTGAAATGCAGTGGTTTGGGTTGTGTTTGAGAATCCTGCCACCCCGACAAAATAGTATATCAATCATCATTAAAAACCTGTTAATCGTGTGATTACCAGGTTTTTGCATTTTTAACGGTTTCATAAGAAAGTAAAAAATACTGTTAAAAAAGTCAAC
>NZ_JAFMPU010000016.1:0-76398 GCF_049132085.1 Seonamhaeicola sp. NFXS20
ACCAATTAGGTTTAGCGCATTACGCTGCTATGGAGGCTTTTGTAAGATGGCATTATTAAAACCCTATAGAATTTTGATTAATAGCTAATTTTTAATCCTGCCTAATTTTATATTTATGGCAGGATTAATTTTTTATAATCTTAATTCTTTCTTTTTAAAACTTTAACGCTAAACGCGATTCTAAAAATAAGACCACTTTTATCCATTTTAAATACTACTTTCATAGAAGTGGAAAGCCCTTAAAACTTTAGTTAAACAACAAAGAAATCACAAGTGTTTTCATAAAAATTACTAATTCTTCACATATTGATTTCATCTAAAAAATCATTGCTTTTCAAAATACTTAATAAGAAATATCTCTAAATCAATTTTAATAATCCTTATTTAATATTTAATTAATAACATAAGCAATTGCTAATACTATTTTTGAAACATATTTTCACATAAATCTTCTAATTAAAATTCAAACATGTTTCATTTACGTTATTTTTTATATTTATTATTACTTACTACCACAACGCTTGTTGCCCAAGAATCAATTAACATACATTCTCACAATGATTACAATCAAAACTTACCGTTTTGGAAAGCTTACCATTGCAGATTAAATTCAATAGAAGTAGATGTGTTTTTTAAAAATAACGTATTGTATGTAACTCATGATGAGGCTGATATAGAAGAAGCCAAAACATTAGAAACAATGTATTTAAAACCATTAAGTAAAGTGGTTTTAACACATATGGATAATGAACAAAATATACAATTATTAATAGACTTAAAATCTGAAGCATATACAACACTTAGTGCTATTGTAAAAACATTAAAAAACTATCCTGAACTCACTAACAACCCTCAACTTTCATTTGTAATTTCTGGATTTAGACCTACTATAAAAGATTACAATAATTATCCTGAATATATTTTATTTGATTATCAACGCTTAGAAACTATTCCTGCTGAAAGTATTAATAAAGTTTCTTTAATAAGTTTAAGTTTTAGCAAGTTTTCTTCATGGGATGGATTAAAACCAATACCCAAAAAAGATCTAAAAAAAATTGAATCAATAGTTAAAAAAGCACATGCACTTAATAAACCGTTTCGTTTTTGGGGTGCACCAGACACTCCTTTAGCTTGGAAAACTTTTCACGATTTGGGGATTGATTTTATTAACACAGATCATCCCTTAGAATGCTCTCAATACTTTAAAAAGCTCACCCATACTTCAAATGATATTAATATTGCTTTTATATCAGATATTCATTTTCAAGATTTATATGGAAGTTTCTCTGATACAAATTACAAAGGAATATTTAATGATAAAACAAAAAAGTTTACCCTTTTGCGTACCATGGATGCCCAATTGCATTCCACACGTATTTTTAATGAAAATTATTTTGCTCTTTTTGCCGCTTTAAATGATGTTGTAGAAAAAGACATAAAATATGTAGCTTTACCTGGTGATTATACTGATGATGGACAAGCCTTACACCTGAGAGGATTAAAAGAAATTTTACAAACATACAGCAACACTTATGGCATACAATTTTTTATTACTACAGGTAATCACGACCCCGTAGGACCACTTGCTCAAGAATCTGGAAAATCAGATTTTTTAGGTACTCATGGACAGGCTCAAGGCATATATAGTCATTCAAACATAAATATTGCAAAAAATAAAGATTTTCCAAATATTATTTCTAAAGACCTAAGAAAACTGGGGTATAAAGGTATTTTTAATCACCTAGAACCTTTTGGTTTTTTCCCTCAAGAAAACTATTTATATTGGGCTACACCTTTTTCTAATTACACTCCAGAAAGTTATACATATCAAAAAGGTTTGGCAAATGCACCTCTTGAAAAAAGAATGTATGATATACTTCCTAAATATACCATACCAGATGCTAGTTATGTTGTAGAACCTCTACCTAATTTATGGTTATTGGCTATTGATGGGAATGTGTACTTACCCAAAGACACAATAAATAGCAAACCATCAAATCCAAAAAATTATAACAGTGCAAGTATTGGTTACAATAATGTAATTGAACATAAAACTCACTTAATTAATTGGGTGAAAACAATTTCAAATCAGGCTAAAAAATTAGGAAAAACATTAATTGCTTTTAGCCATTACCCAATGATAGATTTTAATGATGATGCATCTTATGCCTTAAAAAATTTCTTTGAAGGTAATAAATGGCAATTAGAACGTGTTCCTAATGAAAAAGTAGCTCAATTATTTTCAGAAGCGGGTATAAAAGTTCATGTGGCAGGACATATGCATATAAATGATACTGGTTTTAGAACTTTTGAGAATGGAAAATCATTAGTTAATATTCAAACACCTTCAATCGCTGCCTATATTCCTGCTTACAAAATTTTAAAAATAAAACCCAACAACACTATAGAGGTAAATACCATTCCTATAAAGAAAGTACCTAATTTTAACAGTTTATTTCCTCTATATGAAAAGGAATATGAATACTTAAAGACACATAAAAAGCCTTTATGGAATCATGATATTTTAAAAACCAATTCGTATTATAATTTTACTATATTTCATTTAAAAGAACTTGTTCGTATGCGGTTTTTAAAGGATGATTGGATTCCTGAGTTTAAAGATTTTATGTTAAATATTACGGGTGAAGAATTACTACTACTACCCTATTTAAGTTCTAATATAGATTTTAAAACTCTGATAGAACAAAAAGGTTTTTATACAAATGAATGGGAAATGGCTAAAGCAAAAGCAGAATCTGATTTAAAAGAAGTCGGTTTGTCTTTAACAGATTTTAAACACTGGAATGGCTTTGATATGATTTTTGATTTTTACAGAGTTAGAAATGCCGATGTTTTAGCCATTGAAGACATAGGGCAGCATCAAGTTGAAATTTACAAGTGGCTTTTTAAAAATTACAACACTAAAATAGACCGTGCAAAAATAGATATGAACAAAAAAAAACTACTTGAGTTTTATAATATATTCTCAATGTTTTTAAATGGAGCTCCTGCTAATAATTTTATCATAGATAAAACAAATACATTAAAAAACATTGATTAGAATATATTTTACTTTTTAGTAACTGGGTTCATTCTTACATAAGTACCGTTTTTAAACGAAATATAATAATCACTTTTAAAAAGTTTACTTGGTAAATAATAATCGGTTGTAATAATTTGGGCACCAGATTTTTTGGCAGCTTCAAAACGTGAATGATCATTATTTCTTGCTTCTTTAGTATTTGCATCGGCACGAGTTCTTATTATATACCCTTTTTTAACTAAACTTGAAATATTTTCATCATTAGGGTTATTTAAAATCATGGTAGCTGCTTCTGGTTTTCCTTCTTTAGCATTAACAAACAACACTCGCTCTTTTAATGAAGGGTGATTTGTTACATAGCGTTCTTGCTTTTCTCCGTGTGCATCTAATATAAATAAAAACTTGCCTTTTGCCTCTTCAAGTGTTGGCCAGTTATTATTTAAAACGGCCTCTTCTAAGCTAGTGTATTCACCTCTTACATCATCTGGTGTAATTATATGTTCCTCTCCTAAATGTTTAATAATTGTGGCATCTAATCTATCAAAAACTTCAGAAGTAAATGGTTCTGCCGATGAACCAAATAAATTTACTGAATCATCTTTAGGTTCTATCGTAATAAAAACAGGTTCGTGGGTAGGGTTGTTTTCAGACCATTTTTTTAAGTCATCTAAACATTCTGATAATAGATAATATTCACTTCTAAAATCAATATCCATTACATGAAACATTTTAAAGCCAGTTTTTTTCATTTTCCCTTCTGAATCAAATTCGGATTGCTCTTTCACCAAATCCATTCCCTTAGGATACGCAAAACGGCCTCCTTTTTCATCTGCATAAACATCTAGCTCAAGATTTCTTAATCCCATACTTAACTGTTCCAAAATTGGAATATGTTCATACTGTAAACCGTAAACTCTCTTCGTACTATCTTTTTCTACCAAATACTCAAAAAGTTTGGGGGCAATTGCCTTCTTGTAGCTATTGTGTGAACCAATAACCTGAATTTGATTTATTCGCAATGTATCGTCTTGTTGGGCACTCATATAAATACTTATAAAAGGCACTAAACATAAAAGCTTATAATATTTCATAACAGATTGTTTAATAAAAAGTAAAAATATTCTCTAAATATTAAATAGATGTTATGAAATCAAAAAGAAAACACAATTATTATGCTTTATGTAAAATATAAAAAACACTGATAAACAGTAATTTAAATCGATTTTTAAATACCAACAATTTAATACTCTTTTAACTTTTAGATAAAATACCGCAGACAAACATTTTATTATTTAGCCAAAATTAAATAACCCTACATTATAAAAAATCTCTCTATTAATCTTTTAAATTTTAAAACCCTATGAAATAAAAAAACACAATCATTACAAATAAAAAAACCGCAGTTGCTACGAACAACTACGGTCTAGTAATTAAGCATTGAAATAACCAATAACTTAAAGATGTACAATAAAATTAATTTTTTTATACTAAAAAACATAGCTTTTTTAGTACTATTTATATTTATATGTAATACAGCACATTCGCACAGTATTACCAAAACAGAAATTATAAATTATACCCAACAAAAAACAATACGTGGTATAATTGTAGACGAATCTGGAGTTCCTTTACCTGGAGCTACCATTGTTTTAAAAGGAACAACCAATGGTGTTTCTACAAACTTTGATGGAGAATTTTCTATAGAAGCTGAATTAGGTGAAACACTTAAAATTTCTTTTTTAGGATATGAAACCAAAGAAGTTCTTATTGATTCTGATTACATATCTATTACCTTAAAAACTAATAATTCTTTACTTGATGAAGTTTTAATTGTTGGTTATGGTAAGCAAAGCAAAAAAGATCTTACAGGAGCCGTTAGCCAACTCTCTGAAAATAACTTTAAAAAAGGAGTTAACGTATCTCCAGACAATTTACTACAAGGTAAAGTAGCTGGTGTACGCATTGTACAATCTAGTGGTGAGCCTGGTGCAGGAGTAGATGTTTCTATACGTGGTATAGGATCTATAAGAAGTGGTAGCACTCCTTTATTTGTTGTAGATGGAATTCCTTTAAGTAATTCAAATGTAAGTTCTGCTAGCCCTAACTTTGGTCTTGGTAACTCTAGTGCAAAAAACCCCTTAAATTTTCTTAACACAAGTGATATTGAGTCTATTACCGTTTTAAAAGATGCTTCTGCAGCAGCTATATACGGTGCAAGAGGCTCTAACGGTGTTGTAATTATTACAACAAAACAAGGAAAAACAGGAGATGCTTCTATAACCATGGATTCTTACCTAAGTATAGCCAACGTTATTAAAAAAATGGATGTATTATCTGCTAGTGAATATCGTGATGCTATTACAGATGATAATTATGATCACGGTGGTAACACAGATTGGCAAAATGAAATATTTAGAGAAGCAATTACACAAAATCATAATTTTTCTTTTGCTAAAAAAACAGATAGCGGAAACTACTATGCTTCACTATCGTTTATGGATCAAGAAGGTATTGTAGAATCTAGTGGATTTAAAAGAACAACAGCGCGTTTAAATGCAGAAGAATCTTTCTTAGATAATAAGCGATTAAATGTAAAAATAAACTTAACAGCTAGTCAAATTGATGAAACTGGAGTACCAAATGGTGCCAATGCTGGTTCAGATGGACAGTTAATTGTACATGCCTTAATGGCTAATCCTACACAGCCTGTATTTACTGAAGATGGAGATTATACAAACTTTAATTTGAACCAAAATTATAACCCAATGTATTTGTTACATGTTTATGATGACCAAACAAAAACACTAAGGGTTTTAGGAAATATTGAGACAACTTTTAGAATAATAGACGGATTAGATTATAAGTTTAACTATGGTATAGACCGCTCGGTTTCCGAAAGAAATTCTACCATTTACCCTAACTTTACAGATAGAACCCCTGACGGTGCTTATTCACAAAGCAATTTAGAATCGCAAAGCTCTTTAATGGAGCATTATTTAACCTATCGTTTTGGTATAGATAAAAATAATTTTGAGGTTCTAGGTGGATTTTCATATCAAAAATTCGACTTCTCAGGAACTTCTTTCTCGCTTACAGGCATAGATGAAATGGGTACTGGAGTAGCTCCAAAATATGACCCTGGTTATTCTGGTGAGCAATCTGGTGTTAGTGGTTATGCTCAAGAAAATGAGTTACAATCTTACTTTGGTAGATTAAACTATAATTTTGACAATAAATATTTGCTTACAGCTTCATTAAGAGCAGATGGTTCAACCCGATTTGGAGAAAATAATAAATATGGGTATTTCCCTTCTTTTGCATTAGGTTGGAATTTAGACCAAGAGGATTTTATTAGTAACATTGAAACTATTAACCAATTAAAATTCAGACTTAGTTGGGGCCAAACAGGAAATCAAGAAGTACAAAATAAAATAACCCAAGCAAGTTATTCTCAATCTGCTTCTGGAGGATATTATCTTTATGATGATTACAACCTAATAAATGGTATTGTTGTTAACAGAACGGCAAATCCAGATTTAAAATGGGAGGTAGTTACTCAACTTAATATTGGAACCGACTTTAGCTTATGGAATAATAAACTTTATGGTTCTATTGATTATTACAACAAAACAACCACCGATGCCATTTTAAATATTCCTTCAGAGCCATTAAGTCCAACCTCTACAGTTTGGAAAAACATTGATGGAGAAATAGTTAACAAAGGCTTTGAGTTTACTTTAGGAACACAATTAGTAAGTACAGATGATTTCTCATGGACTTTAGATGTAAATGGTGCTACTTTAAACAATAAGATTAAAAATTTACCAGTATCAGAATTATATTCTGGTAGCGTTGCAGGTCCTGGATTATCTGGTGTTGCTGCCAACATTTACAAAAGTGGTTACGAAGCTGGATCTTTCTTTATGCTAAAACATTTAGGTTTTGATGAAAACGGAAATGACATTTTTGAAGATTTTAACGATGATGATGTTATAAATAGTGATGACAGACAAATTTTTGAAGGTGCATTACCTAACTTTACTTTTGGTATAAACTCTAGCATTTCTTATAAGAACTGGGATTTTAGTCTTGCTTTTATTGGGCAAACTGGTGGTCTACTGGTTAATAACACTAACCTAGCACTAAATATTAATAACATAGCATCAGACAGAAACGTATTATCAGATTACTATTATGCTGGCGCTAGTTCTACAAACACCCCTCAGTTATCCACACTTTACATGGAAAAATCAGACTTTATTCGTTTAAACAATGCACGAATAGGCTATACACTTAAAACAGAAAACCTTAATATAAGCTGGTTAAAAGGTTTAAATCTTTATGTTAGTGGGCAAAACTTATTTACAATAACTAATTACTCAGGATTTGACCCACTTGTTAATAGCCCGCGTTCTACTGATGGTAATCAATCTATTGGTATAGATTATACAACATATCCATCTTCTAGATCTTATATGATTGGTGCAACTTTAAAATTATAATTTATGAAAATCTCAAATATATTAACAAAATTAACTTTCGCTTTTATTATTAGCACTGTACTTTTTAATTGTACAGACTTACAAGAAGAAGTGATTGACGAGGTCATTGGAGGAGAAAGTTCAAATCCAGAAAGTGCCATGGCTGCTGCTTATGGCCAATTAGCTAATGGTACTTTTACAGACCATGGTAATGTTTTTGGTTTACAAGAATATCCAACAGACGAATGCATGCTACCCACCAGAGGTAGTGATTGGGGTGACGGTGGTAAATGGAGAGCTTTAACCGAATTTACTTGGGGTACCAATAACGCTGCGGTTGCTTCTACTTGGAATGCTTTAACTAGCGGTATCACAAAAACCTTAACTGCTATAGAATCTTTACAAGAAAATCCTGATTATGTAAACTATGATCTATTTATGGCTGAAGCTAGAGGTTTATTAGCATTATATGTTTACAATACGCTAGACCTTTTTAACCAAGCTCCTTACAGAGATTTATTTTCAGAAGATAAATCTTTAGTTATTCTTCAAGCTAATACTGAGATTGATAATTTAATTACTGAAGTTGAAACTATCATTCCAGATCTTGCTAATCTTGGAGAACAACAAACCTATAATGGCAGGTTTACAAAACAAGCTGCATATGCTTTATTAGCAGATATGTATTTAAACAGAGCTGTATTAAAAGACCGTTACAACGCTAGTTCAAACTTCAATTTTACTGAAGCAGCTGTTGATAATGACGGTAACGATATGGATAAAGTAATTTATTACACTTCTTTATTGATAAATGATAACTTTAGTCTTGAAAGCAATTACTTTGACAATTTCAGCATTAATAACACTGGTGGATCAGAAATTATTTTTGCAGTAGCTCAAGAAAATGACAACATAAGACGAAGCGATAATGATTTTGCCTATATGTCTACTGGTAGGGCTCAAAAACAAACACCAGATAATAGAGGCACAAATGCATCTTGTGTAGAGCCTGAGTTTTATTATACTTGGGATGGTAACCATGACGACCCTAGATTCCAT
Organism: Seonamhaeicola sp. NFXS20; assembly: GCF_049132085.1. Classification (NCBI taxonomy): domain Bacteria; kingdom Pseudomonadati; phylum Bacteroidota; class Flavobacteriia; order Flavobacteriales; family Flavobacteriaceae; genus Seonamhaeicola; species Seonamhaeicola sp. NFXS20. Next base: position 8,584 of record NZ_JAFMPU010000016.1, read on the forward strand.
AGACATTATCAATACTCTGATGGTACTTGGTTCATGAATGATGGTACTACAGGAAGTGTTCCTGCTGAAGATACAAGAACAGATACAGGCAAGTACATCTTTCACTTTAACAGAGGGTTACAAGTTGGTCAACAATACGGTCCTACTCTTGATGGAGAAGGCGGATTCAATATGACTACAGATGGCAAAATTGCTATTAGTATGTTATACATGGAAAAAAACGCAACCGTTCCTATGGACTATACACCTGAATTAAATTTTGATAATCCATTAGAAGCTGTATTCACACAAGATCAAATAAATAGAGGTGTTCGTAATTTTAAATGGGAATTCGACCCTAACTATGGAAACGGAACTAGTGCAGTTGACATTCCTTTATATCGTTTAGGTGGTATATATTGCATGCGAGCTGAAGCTTATTTTCGTAACAATGAAACAGCACTTGCTCTAGCCGATATTAACACGCTTAGAACAAGTAGAACTCGTGAAGCGTTATTTGATAATGCCCCTGGCATTGCAATTACATCATTAGACGAAGAAACATTATACAATGAAATTGGTTTTGAAATGTATTGGGAAATGTACCGAAGAAAACAGATGATTCGTTTTGGAACTTATGACGAAGCCTATACAGCTAAAGCTGCAACAGAGCCTTATTTAAGAGTCTATGCAATTCCTCAAGCAACAATAGATGTTACCGAGGAAATCACCCAAAATACAGGATATATCACACAATAGTTTGAGTTTAGTTTAGTTTTTAAAACCGATGCTTAATTAGTTTAGCATCGGTTTTTTTTACTTTAATAATATTATCTATTGTAATCGTTTCGTCGGGATGACAGGCAGACCACCTAACCTCATAAAAGACTATATATCAAATGTTTGCAAATAATAAAAACAAACTGTTATCCGATTTGTTAACGATACTATAAATGAACTTAAAGTAAATCACTTTACTTACTGGTTTTATAAAGATAAATATTATTTAGAACCAAAGCAAGGTAAATAACTATTGAATTTATTAAAGTACTTTTCGCATTATAAAACATATAAAATTCAACTCAGTTCTTGTTACCTCTAGGCTTTATCTTTTAATTCAACAAAGTTAATAGGTAATACGAAGTGATGATATTATTCTTTTTCTCTTCCAAGTTAAGCCCAAGTGATAGGTAAATCACCCCCGCTCTTATTAGTTTCATTAAATTAATTGTCTTTATTTTAAATAGAATGACCTACAATCTTAAAAAGTATTTAAAATTCAGTACAAAAACAGTAAAAAGTGATGCCAAAGCAGTGCAGCATTTTGTTTTACAGTTAAAAGCACCTTTGGTATTTCAAACAAAGCTTTTAGCAGTCTTTTATTTTTTGTAATAAATGATTAACAATAAAAAATTGTTGGGTATGATTTAGTGGACAATAATATTCGTTTGTTAAAAGAAGGACATATAGACTTTTTAATTAATCAAACCCCTAAAAAGCAAACTTTAATAGGTTTAAGTGCATTGGCTGAACATATACTATTTGATAAAGAAATTCCTAAAAGAACCTTACTTCCTATTGATATTATTAACTCTGAAAATTTTAAGCATTATTTAGATTAGGCATTATTTGTAATGACCAATATTATTATTCTTGTAATTCAAATACCCCAAATGAAGAAGCTATATGAAAGTTAGGTATTTCTGTCTTTGGGTTTACCCAAGTTATCCATATAGGTTTATACATACCCCCTTTTTGTCTTTTATACTTTGCTCTATATACACCTACTTCTATTCTATTATTTTTAATTAAGTTAAATGCTTTAAGGGAATCTATACTAAGATATCCTTCAACCGTAAAAAACTTTTTTTCTATGCAAGAGTTAATTAAAATATCCTTCTGGGGCCAATTCCAATTAAAATCAAATTGCCTATTTGGAAGCGCCTTAAAATCCATTATTCTAGGTGTGGGATCAATCTCTAAACAGTAATACGGATTTAATGATTCATTTTTTCTAAAAAAAAGTTCAACTCGATCAGAATTATTAATACTATCATTAGTATCTATAGATGAATGAATATGGATTTTTGGGTCATATACTTTAAAGTGAAAATATAATCTTTTATTGTCCCAAAGTGCCCTAAATTCAGTATTTATTAGTTTTTCTTCTTCCCATGGTGAACAAAAATCCGTTATAACATTTGCTTGTTTCCATAACAAATTATCTATTTTACTATTTGTATTGATTTGTTCCTCTAAAATTTTATTTACTCTGTATATTTTACTCATTTTATATTTTTCCAGAAAAATGAAACAGTATTATTAAATTATCTTGTAAGGATAAAAAACATCATAAGACATATCCTGTAAGTCCTCAAAACTATCAATATCATTCTTATAACTTACTGACCTTAAATTCTCTAGGCAACCCATTTATACAATCTAAGGTAATTATAGTTTCGTCTAATGAATTTGTATTAACATTTTTTATAAAATCTCTTGGTAAAACGCTCCATTTACCTCTAAGGGTTATTTTAAGTTCTACCTCTTGACTATAATTTTTAAACTTACCCTTCTTATATTCTGGGAAATTTAAGTCAGGTTGAACAGCACTAATAGTTAACGAATTATTCCCACTATGATTTATCATTACAAATGCTGGTTTAGATACTTCTTTTAAGTACCCTTTACTTAACATTTGTTCATTTTCAAAAATCACATAGGCAGTTGTATGTATTGATTTATCGGTTATAATATGTGCAATGCTATCTGCTCGGACTATATCGAAATCATCTTCCTCTGTTATTCTGTTTGAAAATCTCTCCTGTTCATTTTTATTTAAAAATGGATAAATCACATATTGGTAAGAAGCATCTTTTGGAGCAAATCCATGATCTATCCATGCTGTAGCATAATTTCCTTTAGTTTCCTTGGCTCCTTTACCTTTAGGATTCATTTTACCTGTATTTATTGAATATTTGTTATGATATGAATGCTGTGTCTCTTTTTTAACAATAACAGAATTATTTGACAATATATGATATCCATTACCATAAGGATCAATTATCCATTTTTGGGAATCAGATTTTAATTCTATTTTATAAGGAAATTTCTTTATAGTTTCGGTTGAATTATAAACAGGTGTTTTCTCATGGTTTAAAAATGACTGAAATAGATTAGTTTGTGTTTTATTTTTTTTATCAACACTTGATATATTAGTACCAATACAAATTAATTTATCTCCAAATGAAAACACTGATTTTTTAGCATATAACCTACCTGGAAAACCAACCCTATTTTCTCCACCGTCAGCATTATTCCCTTTACTCTCGTTTAAAATCATTCCAAAAACGCCATTATCATCAAGAGTTGTTCCTCCTACAAAACTTTCATTAGAACGAAACATAATTAACGGCATTTTAGATTCGAGCTCTTTTAAGGGTAAATTAATAACTGTAGCACCAGGGTATCTATTCCAATCCCAACCTTCTTGACTAAAACCACTACCTTTTTCTCCTTTTTCATTTAATAACTGAATGGTACCATTGGCTGGATATCGACCATAACGATTTTCATCTACATAAATTTCAGATGCCCAAATATATTTACTATAACCTTTTATTAGAGCTGCCCATTTTTTTCTTCTATGAACCGCTGTAGCTGCATACGGAAAAGTAAAATACCCTGATAAATTCTCTTTTTGAATGCCATTCACTTCCGAAAAAATAGAAGTGTTCAATATATCTTCTTTTCCCCATAATCTGAGATAGGCAGCTGCTACTTCTTTATCTATTTTAGAGGTTCCTTCTGGATTTCCTGAATAGGCCATTAGTAAAAATGATTTTTTTAAAGATTGTATTCCATTATTTTCTAAAGGGTGTCTTCCTGCATTACCAAACCCCCAATTATATAACTGACTGTAAATACGACTCTTCAAAAAAGCATTTTTAAAATTAGCATGTCCTTCTGTACTAATCCTAAACCTAGTACCCGATAATATTCTTATTACTTTAGGAACTGTTTTAAAAGCTCCAATGCCATAAGCTGGGTAATGTCCGTTATGATGCCATGCTGTTCCATCTACTTTAAAACCCCACTCTTCTTTTTGTTGTGCTAAAACTATCGATATGTATCTTGAATAAGCTCTCAGTAAAGCTGCTTGCTTTTCTTGATTTTGCAGTAAAAATATAAGCATTAAGTGGTAATACGATTGAGTATTCAAATAATCAATATTTACATGAAAATTTTGTTCATCATCTAAAACCATACCTAAATTATATAGCCAATGTAAACTAGCTCCAACCTCATTAAGCAAATTATTCTCATATAAAAAATACCTCATAACATAAAAAGCTTCGGTGATCTCGTTTACGTTATAGCCAATATGATGTCTAGTCCCTCCGCTTGAACCTGCTTGCCAACCTTGGTCTAAAAAATACTCTGTACCAAGTAGAAACATATTTTCTATTTCTTTCTTTTCTGAAGTATTAGCCCTATCATAAAAATTAGCTAACTTCTTTAAGACCTGTCCCAAATCTTTAACATCATTAAAAACTCTTTCACCTTGTTGTTTTTTATTAAAATATTCTTGTTCTTCTTTAAATGTTAAAGGCGGTCCAACAACATTTCCTCCTTCTTTTTTAACACCTAACTTGTTAAACATTTCTCTTAATGTATTGATATAAACTTTATATTTCTTGTCTATTGCTAAATCTTGATCAATAAGCTGTTCAAATTTTTTTAAGTCCATTCTAATAGCCTTAGAAATAGGGCTTGCCTTTAAATTTTTAATCCTTTCATAATTTGAAATTAAAGGCATCCAATGATCCTTTTTTAAATCTTGGTTAGATTTAATAAACGGAACTAGTTCATCTGGATATTGATGTCTGTCATCTTGATATTGTGAAAAAATAATATCATCAAAATATAAAGCTCCACTGTTAGTATTAGAACTAATTTTAAAATAATCGTAATTAATTTGAGCTCCTTTTTTAGGTGCATTTCCCTGCATTTCGTAAAATGGCACCCAAACTCTACGCCATCCCTTAAAAGATAATTTAATATTAAACCAAACTTCCTTTACTTTATTTTTCTCAAAAGAGATTGTTATTTCTCCATCTTGTGGAGCTTCATTGTAGATAGAAAAAGCCAACGTTGGGCTTGCAGGAAAGTGATTTCCATAAGCTAACGGACTTTCTTGATGCGACAAAATTTTAAAGTGAGCTGTTCCTAAATAATTACTTGGTTCAGTCCATTTCCAATATAGCGAAGACTCACCATATCGTCTATATTTATTACTTATTATTAACTCACTATTTTTTGTTTCATAGAAATTTAATGTTTTATTAGATTCAAAAGATTCTACTGCTGGTTTATTTGTATGAGAAAACCCAAACATTGTAATAATAAAAAACAAAGATATACCCAATTGATTTTTTAATATTGTCAAAGCTGTTAAAATCATTATTTTTTGTTTTAGTATATTATTTTCTTTGATTATTTAAATTTAAATAACGGTTTAACCATGGATCTTTTTTAAGCTTTAGTTCTTTCAACAATTGCTTATGTAAAACCTCCTCTACAGGAAGTTGATTTCCTGCAAGGTTATTTAGTTGTAAAGAATCTTCAACATTATCAAATAATATTTTACGTTCAATATTATTTTCATCAAGTGTAATTACATAAGTATAAGTATGGGTTCTTATACCTCTATGACCAGAAGCTGGTTGCCCATCTTCTATAAAATAATATAATACTGAAGTAGGTCGTTTGCCTTTATTTTTAAGTATCACAGAAGACAGGTCTTCTCCATCTAAATTTTTAGGTATACCCTCTGTTGCTCCTAACATATTAAGAATGGTAGGCATAACATCTGTAGGAGCAATAAGTAAATCATCTTTTTGTCCTCCCTTAATTTTTTCAGGCCACCTAATTATAAAAGGTATATTAATAGATTCCTCATACCAAATATTCTTGGACATTAGACCATGACTTCCCATCATTTCACCATGATCTGAGGTAAGTACCACTATGGTATTCCTATCTAAACCTTCTTGTTTTAAAACATTTAGCACGCGTCCTATTTGATCATCAACTCCTGTAACCATGGCAAAATAATTGCGAACATGTTTTTTAGCTAATTGAGATTTATTACGTGTTGTTCCTTTATGAAAAGCCAAGTCTTTTGACGTTGTTTTCAAATCTACATTTTCTCTCACCAATAGGTCTTCTAGAGCTTTTTCTTTATACGTTTCTAGGTATTGTTCTGGAACCTGATTATATGGAGGATGTGGAGGGTTTATAGACCAAAAAAGAGCAAAGGGTTTATTTTTACTTCGAGTGCTATCTGAAGGATTTCTGAGATAATTTATTATGATATCAGCTTCATGTTTTGGAGACCACTCATGCACATGAGTAATTTCATTTTCTTTAGCGTTATTTATCCAATAACTGGGTGAGTTATGTTTATCTTCTGCTCCATAAGAGTACCAAAAATTAAAACCGTGTCTGTATTCCTTTGGAGTATAGGCATTCCAAATTACAGAATCTTTAGCTTCTATTGGTGCAGGGGATGTTAGGTGTAATTTACCTACATACCCAGCATCATATCCATTTTTTACTAATATATCGGAAAAACTAATATTGCTTTTCTTCCAAGAATTATTGTACTTATACCTATTTGAGTTACAATTACTTAAAACAGAATTATTATATGGTAATAACCCCGTCATAAGCATACCACGATATGGGCTACATAAAGGGAAACTACTTATAGCATTGGTTATTAAAATACCTTCTTTTGCTAGTTTATCTATATTTGGAGTTTTCACAGGGTCTTGGTTGTTAATCCCTACAGATGCATTTCTTAATTGATCAGGAAAAATAAACAACAAATTAGGCTTAACCTCTTCCTTGTATTTATTGACTTGCTGTTTTGAATAATTTTTGCAATTTGTAAAACAAAGGAAAGTTAGAAAACATATTATTACGTACTTCATAAATATAAAAATTATAGCCTATGATTGAAATTAATTTTGTAACATTTTAATTGACAAACATTAAACTCAGATTGATTTATTTTATTGATTTTTATATAGATTTTTTAAACGACTTAATGCTTCTATATAATAATAATCAGCATAGATTAAAGCTACATCTATTTCATGTCCTAATGATTTAGCCCCAGTAGAATGAAGCAAGAATGAATCTGCTTTACCAACAGCAGAGTACTTATCTGACCCCAAAGATTTAATCATTTTTAAAGCTGCCTGATAGTAACGTTCTTGATCAACTTTATTTTTCACAAAAGTACTTAAGTCTAATAATGCTGAGGCTACAATAGCCGCTGCTGAGGCGTCTTTTTCTTCTTTGGGATTATTTTGAACATCAAAATCCCAAGCGGGCACCATATCTTCTGGCAACAACGATAGATATTTGTCGGTTATTTTTTGTGCAAAATCTAAAAATTTTTTATCACGTGTTTCTCTATACACCATAGTATAGCCGTAAATACCCCAAGCTTGTCCTCTAGACCAACGACTATTATCTGCATAACCTTGTTTTGTATGCTTATTTAAAACCTTACCTGTTATTGTATCATACTCTAAAACATGCCAAGAGGTATAATCTGGTCTAAAATGGTTTTTCATTGTTGTTTCTGCATGTGTAACCGCTATATTATATAGTGATTTATCTCCTCCATTTTTTGCAGCCCAAAACAACAATTCTAAATTGAGCATATTATCTATAATTGTAATATGTTGTTGCCAACGCGGATGCATTTTATTAGACCATGATTTTATAGTTCCTACATTAGGGTTAAATCTACTGGCCAGCGAATTTGCAGATGTTATGAGTATATCTTTATACTCTTTTTTTCCGCCTATTTCATAACCATTTCCGTAAGCGGGAAACATCATAAACCCAATATCATGATGTTCAGTTATAGTCTTAAAATCTTCGAAAACCTCAGTACGTTTAATAGCTTCACGTTTCCATTTTTCTTCTTTTGTTATATTATACATATACCATAAAATACCTGGGTAAAAACCTGATGTCCATACTAATCTATCATTAGGCACTTCTTTCCATTCTATAGAGTCTGTTTCTATCAAACGAGGATGTTTGCTAAGATCTGTTAATTTAGGAACTGAAATTTCTAATTGAGACTTACAATCATTAATATATTTATTCAAATTAAAGGCTTCTAAACTTCTGTTAGAAGTTACAATTTCCTTATTTGATTTCTCTTTACAACCAATAAAACATAAGATTATACATAAAAAAAGTATTTTAAATAATAACATTAATTCCTTTTTAAAATTCCAATAACCTTTGCTTATTAATCTCGATTTCATATTATTATATATTATTTTTTATCTGTTTTTTTATAAATCATTTATTGTTTAAAATCTAAACAAAGATTATTTTTTACGGATAATGTTTTAGGGGATTTTTGTTCTTTAAAGTAGCTAAAATTGACCAACACATACAAAACAATGAACTTTAAGCAAAAAAAGGTCTCAACTACTATTCTTAAAAATGCAATTGAAACCTAATTATTTTTTAGAGATTCTATTACTTAAACCTTTTTAGTTTAATACTATTTTTTTTGTAATAATTCCTCCATCCTGTTTTTCAAATTTTATCAGATATAAACCACGAGATAAATTACTAACATTAATTTTTTCTGTATAGTCTGTACTCAAAACAACTTTACCTGATATATCAATTAAACTAACATTTTTAATATCTATAGAATTAACTTCCGCACTTATATTAATAGTTTTTATTGCTGGATTAGGATATACACTAATTTCTGTGGCCGATATATTTTCATTATCTAAAGATAAAATTGGAGATGTTGAACCAGTAAATACGAGATCAGATAAATTAAAAGTACCATTTCTGTTAGTTGCACTATCAAATACTCCTCCTGTTGGTCCGTTAATACTAGATTGCCTTCTTATGGCTATAGCAAATTGAGTACCACAAGTAACCCCAGACAAATCTACCATTTGTGTTGTCCACACGCCATCTGCTCCCATATCAGCAGAGTCTCCTACTGGTGTTGTTGATATAGGTGTCCAAGTTACGGTAGTAGGATCTGTTCCTTTTACAAAATCTGTAGCATATAGTACTGAAGTATCGGTATCTAAATTTGCTCCTCCATCTTCACGATAAGTTGTACGAGTTGAAAATGTAAAAAACTTAGATCCAGCATCATAATCACTCAAATCTATAGGATTAACAACTATCCATACATCTGTATCAAAATTAGCAGAACCATCGTTTGCTTGTATTTTTAACGAACGATTATCTACAGTATCACCTGCAGGATAGTTGTTACTAGGTCTTGTATAGCCTAATTGGCCTGCGGCCAAACCATCATCAGGGATACTAGAATTACCACTTGGACTTACACCTGCAGAAGTAACAGTAATTATATAGCCTGAGGCACCTGAAGCATCTAGATATCTCATATCTTCGTAAAATATTAAATCCTCACCTGGTAATCCTGTGGTGTTTGTTATTTGAGCATTTGTAAACAGGCATGATACAAATGTTGTAATAAAGAAAAGATTTTGTGTAATGTTTTTCATGACAAATACGTTTTAGTTACTAAATATTTTAGACTCTAAAAGTAAAATTCAGGCCTCTCTTTTTATAGTGGTTAACTAATCATTTTAAAGTGGTTATTTAACCAATTTCTACAAAAAAAACAGATTGAACAACGTTGTTAATCATTATACCCCAAACATAAAAAGCCAACCTCTATAAAAGGCTGGCTTTAGAAAGTAACGTTTTGTAAGTTATTAATCGGTTACTGTTATTATAAATTGTTCTACTTTTTCTTTACTGCCATGAATTGTTGTGTTATTACCAACTAATGTTACATTATATGTTCCTGCTTCTGAATATGTATAATCAAATGAATCTAATAATGTTGAATAGTTTTTTAAACTTATACCTGTATCTGGCTCAACTGCTGTTAAATTGATAGCCTTAGTAATTAGCCAATCTTCATTAACTATATTGTGACTATTCCCTCTCATTCTCCAATGCCCTTTTCCTGAATCCCAGTACCATTTAGCGCCATTCCAAGCATCAACAATTCCTTGTACATCTACAGGAATAAAACCGGGTTCAGTTTCATTTGCTATGGTTAATGGAGCTGGAGCATCATCTATTTGCATCTCTATTTTTAAATCGTTGAAATACCATTCAGCACCTCTATCTTCTGTATTATCTGAAAAATATCTGAATCCAAAGTATATGGTATTACCATCTGCTAAATCTGTAATATCAACAATACCTGAGCTTTGAAAAGTAAAATCATAACGTGTAGATATGTCAAAACGATCAGTAATTTCAACCCATGTTGCACTATTAACAGCCTCTACTGTTCCTGACCCGTCATAATCTCTAGAATACCAAACAGTAAAAGTTCCTGTTGCATTAGACCCCAAGCCCCATTTTTGTGAGTTTTCAAAAGACATAGTTACTATTCCTTCTGCATTTGTTCTATTTCTGTATTCATATTGATGCCCATATTCTCCTGAATAGAATGTTAAAAAATCTGGTGCATTTTCTACTATAAACTCTACTGGCTCCCCTGATTTTACCGTTTCTAAAGCTGGAGTTACTGTAAAATTAGGTTCACTAACAGTTTCAAAATCTTCACAACTTTGAATAAAAGAAACTGATAGAAATAAACTTACTATTATACCTTTAAATCTTTTCATTTTTTTGTTTTTAATCATTTCATTATTCTTTCTGTTAATTAACATATTACCAGTTAGGGTTTTGATTAATTAAATTGTTGGCTCCAATTTCTTGTTCTGGTATAGGTAATAACTTGTGCTTATCATCAACATAGTTGAAATAACTATCTAAATAATAACTTTGCAAAGTATTAGTTCTTGTAGTAGGGGTTCCTGTACCATAAATAGGCCAATCTGTATTTTCAGAACCATCAGCTGCTTGTAATGCTATTAAGGTCTCTTCTACTTTTTCTTCTAAAATACCCCAACGTATTAAATCATACTTACGTAATCCTTCAAAACAAAGCTCCAACCTTCTCTCTTCTTGAATTAATTCTTTAGTTATTGTACCTGTTAAAGGGGTTGCTTTTGCTCTATTTCTAACCTCATTTACGGCGTTTAAGGCTAATACAGACCCTGGATTTAATTCATTTTCGGCTTCTGCATACATTAATAACACATCAGAATACCTTAACACTGGCCAATGATGTGGTCCATAACTACCTGTTCCTCCAGACTCTAAAAGACGTCTGTATTTAGAAGTTGCATATGCTAATTGGTTATAAGATGTTGCAAATTCACAATTATTATTAGTTGGTATATAAAAGGGAGAGGTATTCCAAAGACCTCTTTCATCAGTTGGATCATTTCTATAAGCATTAGTTAAAGTTATTGTTGGAGAGAACAAAGCATAACCTCTATTATTACATTCACCATCATCAACTTTCAATCCCATGGTTGATCCTAATTTACCTGATTGATTCTGGTTTTGGTTACCGTAATAAAAAGCTATTTGAAATAAGACTTCTCTAGTATCATATTGCTCTTGTGCTAGTTTATTAAAAACGTCTTCATAGCTTGTATTTAACTGATGGTAATCATTATCAATTACTTTTTTTGCCCAATCTCTCGCTTTTTCATAATATGAAGCATCATTAAACGGTTCTCCTGCCCTATATAAGCATACTCTAGCCAATAAAGCTTGTGCAGCTGACTTACTGGCTCTTCCTGGTGTAACCTCTTGAATATCACCCAAATTTTCCTCTGCAAACTCTAAATCTGATATAATTTGGTTGTAAACTTCTGTACCCTCAGTTCTTGGCAACAATTCTTTTAAAGTGTTTTCTGTAGGCATAGGGATACCTCCAGTTCCTCCAAAGTTTTTTTGTAATTCAAAATAAAGATAAGCTCTTATAAAGCGTGCTTCTGCTGTGAACTCTAGCTTTTGATCTTCAGTAAGCCCTTCTGAATTCTCTACTTCAACTATCATAATATTAGCAGCATTAACGCCTTCATAAAAATATGTCCAAGCACTTAACACATCTGCATTACTACTAGTAAAACTGTTTTCTACAAAAGATCTATTTTCTGTTCTGTTTTCAAATGCTTCATCAGTTCCTGATGATGGATACATAGCGTTTATAATAGATTCTCTATAAGCACTAACGATTCTACTATATACCCCCATTAAACCTGCTGTTGCTCCTGCTTCATCTTGATAAAGAGTAGCTGAACCTATTCCGTCTTGTGGTAATATATCTAGTTTTTCATCACAACTGTTCAATAACGTTACACAAAACATTATGACAATTAAAATTTTAGCTTTCATAATTCTTTTTTTAAAATGTTAAGTTTAAACCTATGCTTACTGTTTTACTTACGGGATATGATGAATAATCTACCCCTGGCATGATTGGGGAACTATTAACTGACACGTCTGGATCAAAGCCACTATAGTTAGTCCATGTAAATAAGTTTTGCGCTGCTAGATAAATTGATGCTTTATTTACACTTAACTTTTCCACTAATTCTTTTGAAAAATTATAGGAGAAATTAATTGTTTTTAACCTTATGTATGACCCATCTTCAATTATTCTTGAAGACACATCTTCAAAACCTCTTCCTCCAGCCCTAAACATATCTGTATCTTGATTAGTTAGAGTCCATCTGTCCAAAACCGTTGCATATTGATTTTGCCCGTAATATGCCATTTCTTCAAAAATTAAACGATTTGCATTTAGAATATCATTGCCATAAGACCATTGAAAGAATAAGCTTAACTCAAAGTCTTTATATGAAAATGTGTTTCCTAACCCTCCAAAATGCTTTGGCAAACCATTACCTATTACAGTTTTATCATCTGAAGTTATTTTACCATCACCATTCAAATCCTTATATTTTTCATCACCTGCTTGACGTATAGCAGATCCTCCATCGTAATCAGGTTGCCCCGCTAAAAGCACATGTGTAGCATCATCAGGGTTATAGTTTTCAAAATCTTCTGGCTGATAAACCCCATCTGAAATATATCCAAACATGTTACCTAAAGGCTGTCCTTCTTCTACAATAAATTGGTTGGAACTATATCTTTGATAATAATTAGGGTTACCAAAAATAGGCTTACCTTCTGGTAATGACATTACCTTATTTTGATTAAAGGATATATTAAAATCTGTTGTCCACTTAAATTTTTTATTATTAATATTTATTGTGCTTAAGGTAACCTCTAATCCCCTATTTCGTACCGTACCACTATTTCTCCATATAGTACTTATACCTTGCGATGGTGGAGTATCTGCATTAATAAGTAAATCTTTAGTATTTTTCTCATAGACTTCTACAGAGGCAGCTATACGTCCATCAAAAAAACCTAGATCTACACCCGCATTATATTGTTCTGTTATTTCCCACTCTACATTAGGGTTGGCTCCTGATGATGTTGGACGTTGCCCTAAAATTTCGCTACCATTAATGTAATATGAAGCTAAACTTGATGTATATAGATCAAACCTTGCATCTCCATCAATTCTGTCATTTCCTGTTTTTCCATAACCAGCCTTAAATTTTAGCTGAGAAATAAAATCTAACTTTTTAATGAATGCCTCTTCTTCTGCCTTCCACGAAAGTGCTAAAGAAGGAAAATAACCAATGTTATGTCCTGGAGCAAATTTTGAGGATCCATCTCGTCTAATTGATGCTGTTAGCAAATATTTATTATCGTAAGCATAATTTAGCCTAGCTAATAGAGATTCTAACCTAGTTACTTCACTTCCATTAATGTCGTCTAATGAATTTAAGGTTCCTTCATCTAAGGAATTTATCCCTTGACTTTCTGCATATTGTGGTATTTGTATAGATGTAATATATGTTCTAGTTACTTTTTTTCTATTAATTGAATGACCAACTAAAGCGTTTAAATTATGCTTACCAAAATTTTTATTATATGTTAATGTATTTATTGCAGAAAACGTTTTATAATTTTGGTAATTCATACTACCGTTAATACCGTTAATTGGGTTAATTAACCTTCCATATACTGTATTACTATTATTAAAAATACCTGTTGTTCTAAAATCTCCATTATAACTACCTTTTGTTTGAAATGTTAGGTTTGAAGTTAATTTATATCTCAAAGAAAGGTTAGAGATAAATTGATTTGTTTCTCGTTTTCTATATTCATTTTCTAATGAAACAATGGGGTGCCAATTAAAAATATTATTAACATCAAATTCATCGGTATTTATCCCATACAAAGGATTAGAATCACCATAATCAACAAACTTATTAACTACATTGGGGTATGTTATTAGGTTTCTCATAAAAGAATAAGCAGTATTACCTTTAGTATTTAAACCTTGTAATTCTGTATTAGCATAAATAACATTTAAAGTAGCATCTAATTTGTTGTTTATTTTATGTCTTAAATTTAAACGTCCATTTATTTTTTTATATTCAGAATTAAGCAAAGTACCTTGATCATCTAAAAGATTAATAGATGCATTCAACTTTGTAACCTCATTCCCACTACCTATTTTTAAAGTATGTGTTTTAGAATAAGCTGTTCTAAATGCTTGGTCTTGCCAGTTAACTGCAGGGGAATCTTTGTAATCTTCTACATTACCAACAACTTGATCTTCTTCGTTTACAAAAAACCTTGTTGTAGCTCCTCCTGGATTTATTTCGTAAGCTAGCTTAACATATTCATAGGCTGGCAACACATCTAATTTATTTGCTACATTTTTAACATCTAATCTAGTTTCATAAGACACGCTTGTTTTTTCGTTTTTTGATTGTTTTGTAGTTATTAAAATCACACCATTAGCTCCTCGGGCACCATATATAGCTGTCGCCGAAGCATCTTTTAAAACATCTATATTCTGTATATCTGTAGGATTTAAAATACCTGGGTTAAAATCTTCAATAATAAAACCATCTAACACGTATAATGGAGAATTATCTCCATTAACTGTATTTCTTCCTCTAATGATTATTTCTAAACCAGCTCCTGGTTCACCAGAATCTGAACCTACTTGAACACCTGTAACACGTCCCGCAAGAGCTTGATCAAAATTAGTTACTGGAGCTTCGTTTAATTTATCCATTTTAACAGATGCTACAGAACCAGTAACATCTTTTCGCTTTACAGAACCATATCCAACAACAACCGTTTCTTCTAATTGTTGTAAATCTGGTATTAAACTTAAATTTATTTCTTTTTGTTCTCCTACTAATATTTCTGATGTTTTGTAACCTAAATAGCTTATTAACAGAACTGACTCATTTGTTACTTGTAATACATATTTACCATCAAAGTCTGTTGTAATTCCATTTTTGGTTCCCTTTTCAAGTACATTTGCCCCAGGTAACGGTAAGCCAACCTCATCAGTTATTATACCCGTTATAGTTTTTACTTGAGCATTAGTAGCCATACTAGTAACTATAAAGAGTAGTAATAATGTAATCCTTCTTTTTTTAAAATTGAATGAAAAGAATTTCATCACGTTAATAAATTTAGTCATTATAATTAAAATTTTAGTTTATTTTGATTATGTAAACTTATATTGAAACAAATGTTTACATAGGGGGATTAATGATTATTTATAGGAGGAAAACTGTTCATTTATTTGATTTCCTCCTATTATTGCTCATTTTTTTTTAAGAAACTTACTTATTTAGATTTTTTATACTCTGATGGCAGTTTATGAAACACTTTCTTAAATGACTCTCTAAAGTTTTTTAAATCATTAAAGCCTAACTCAAATGCAACCTCTGAAATTGTCATTGATGTTTGCTCTATAAGTTGTGCTGCGCGTTTTAATTTTATTGTCTTAATAAACTCTGATATAGATTGCCCTGTTAATGCTTTTAATTTTCTATAAAGCACAGAACGACTAACTCCCATTTCTATTACAAAATTTTTTATGGTATAATTTGAATTAGATATATTGGCCTCAACATATTCTATAGCTTTTTTTAAGAATAGTTCATCAGCAGAAGTTACAGTGAGTTCCTTAGGTTGAAGAATAAGATCTTTTTTAAACTTATCTATTAATTTTTTTCTTGAACTAATTAAATTATGTACTCTTAGTTCTAATATTTTAGAATCAAAAGGTTTAGTTATATAAGCATCTGCTCCTGTTTGAAAACCTACTTTTTTATATTCTTTCGAAGTTTTTGCTGTTAATAAGAGTATTGGAATATGACTAGTTTTTATATTAGTTTTAATTTTATCACATAATTCAATACCATCCATCTCAGGCATCATGATATCACTAATTATCAAATCAATAGCATTATTTTTAGCTAATTTAATAGCTTTTTTCCCATTTGGAGCCTCAAATATGTTATATGTGTCTTCAAAAATAGTTCTGATAAATTTACGCACATCCAAATTATCTTCTACAATTAAAATAGATGATAGATTTTTATCTATTTCTTTTAATTTAAATAGATTATTAGTATCTAAAGACATTATTTCCTTATCTACATATACTGTTTTTTTAACATTACAAGTATCATCTTCAATATTTTTTTTACTTATTTGATCTTTACTTAAATGATTCTTACCTAAAGGAAAGAAAACTTTAAAAGTAGTTCCTACATTTTTTTTACTCTTTACCTTTACAAATCCTTTATGTAATTCTACAAGATTTTTAACTAAAGCCAAACCTATACCTGTTCCTGAACGCTCACCTAATTGATAATATCTATCAAAAATATATTTGATGTTTTTTTTAGGGATACCTTTACCATTATCTTCTACTTCTATGGTTGCATACTTTTTAACTACCCCTTTATACACTTTTTCTCTAATTGAAATTCTCAATGTAATTTCTCCTCCTTTGGGAGTAAATTTAAAAGCATTTGATAACAGGTTAAACACCACTTTTTTCACCTGAGTTTTATCTAACCATACTTTTATTTTTTCCTCTTTAAAAGAAAAATTAAATATTATGTCTTTTTCTCTAGCCAACTCATCAAATGACTGTTTAATATCCTTTATAAAAGAGACTAAATTTAATTCTGAAGCCTTTATTTTTAATTTACCTGCCTCATTTTTTCTGAAATCTAGAAGTTGGTTAATAAGTTCCATTAATATACTTGCATTTCTATACATGATTTCATGCTGCTCTTTGATAAAGGTTTTACTATAATCTTTTTTTAACAAACGCTCTAGCGGACCAATGATCAGTGTAAGAGGGGTACGAAAATCATGAGAGATATTAGTAAATAATTGAAGTTTCATTTTATTTACTTCTGCTATTCTTTCTTTTTCAAGACGCTCTTGTTTGAGTTCATTGCGCTCCTGAATTCTTATTAAACTGTACTTTCTGATTTGATAAAGTAGTATAATAATTATACCTATGTAAATTAAGTAAGCCCACCATGTAAACCATGGAGCCGGAAGCACTTTTACTTTTATAGAATCTCCCTCTTCGTTCCAAAGCCCATCATTATTAGATGCTTTTACTTTAAAGGTGTAATTACCTGCATCTAAATTTGTATAAGTTGCTGAGTTTTTATTTCCAATAAAATTCCATTCTTCATCAAAGCCTTCTAATTTATAAGCATACTGATTTTTGTTTGGTTGAGAATAACTTAATGCAAAGAAATCTAAACTAAACACATTTTGGTTATGTTTTAGTACAATTTCATTTACATTATCTGTAATGTTTATTATCTTCCTATTATTAATATTTATTTTTGTTATTAAAACAGGAGGTATATAAGTATTCTCCTTAATGTTTTCTGGATTAAAAATATTGAAGCCTTTAGCCCCTCCAAAAATCAACTCTCCTTTTCGGTTTTTAAGATAAGCTCCATAGTTAAATTCATTACTTTGAAGTCCGTCTAATTCATTAAAGTTTTTAACATTAAAAGTATTCAAGTTTAATCTACAAAGCCCCTTGTTAGTGCTTAGCCAAATGTTTTCTTGATTATCTGGCAAAATACCATAAACAATATCGTTTGGTAGCCCTTGTAAAGTTCCAAATTTTGTAGATTCTCTACGATGAAAATTGTAACAGTAAAGTCCGTCTCCTTCTGTTCCAACCCATATATTATTTTCATCGCTTTGATATATACTTAGTACGGCACGAGCAGACTGTTTTGCCATTTCGCTTCCTAAATAATGAATTGGTACTACAGACATTGTCTTTACATTGACTTTGCACAGCCCCTTATCTCCACCAACAAATAATGTATCCTTACTTAAAGATTGCGATATAGTATAAATAATTTTTCCTGTTAATTCTTCAGTATCAACCTTTTTAATTAAATTAGTAGTTGTATTTAATACATTTAATCCTCCTCCTGACGTCCCTATCCATATGTTATTTTCCGTATCTTCTTGAAGAGCTATTATTCTATTATCACTTAAGCTGTTTTCGTCTTTAGGGTTATTCTTATATTTTTTAAATTTGTAAGGCTTTTTATGTGGATTTAAAAAATTAAGTCCTTCATCATGTGTTCCGATCCAAAAATTCCCTTTACGATCTTGTATCATGGCCTTAACATTGTTAGCACTAATACTATTAGAATTGTTAGGCTCGTGAGTTAAGTAATTAAATGCTCTTGTTTTTACATTGTAAACATTTACCCCGCCCCCTTCAGTACCAACCCATAAGTTATTGTTTTGATCTTCAACTAAAGAACTTACAACACTATAGTTTAATTTCTTGTTACTGATTCCTGCTGAAAAATGTTTAAATACATCAAAACTTCTATCAAAATAGTTTACTCCTCCTGCATATGTGCCAATCCAAACATCTCCTCTATTATCTTCATAAATAGTATAAATAGAATTTTGGCTTAAACTATTAGGATTGTTTTCATCATGTAAGTGATGAAAAAAAACATCTTTATTATTACTATATATATATAATCCTTTATAAGTTCCAACCCATAAATTACCTACATTATCTTCAACTATACTCCGAACATTTTTTATATTTATCTTTGCCTTTTTTAAATACTTACTTTTAAAAAACTCAAATTTATCTGTTTTAGGATTTAAAATAGCTAGTCCATTTTTAAATCCCAACCAAATTTGTCCTCTTTTATCTTGATAAAATACAGAAACATTATTTTTATTAAGTTCTTTTGGCGAGTTTTCAGGGTATTGATAACGCTTTATAGTATTTTTATGAACATTGAAAACTACAATATCTTCTGTTGTTTTAACCCAAAGTTGTTTTGTTGTTTCAACCCATAATAATGCACGGATAGGTTTTTTAAGGATATAGCTTCCTTGCCTTGGATAGGGATAATCTACAAATTCATTGGTTTTTGTATTGAATTTTTTTAATCCCATACTGGTTGCTAACCACAAATACCCTTCACTGGCTTCTACAATATCCCAAATTTCATTATTCTCATAATTTAACTTATTTGTATTATAATAAAACCTAATAAAAGCATCGTTTTCTGGAATGTATTTATTCAAACCATCAACAGTTCCCACCCATAAATCACCTTTACTATCTTCAATTACACATTTTATTAAACTATGACTTAAACTAGTTGAATCTTGATTACTATGCCTAAATACTTGAAATGATTTCCCATTATATTTGTTTAAGCCATCTCGTGTACCAAACCATAGGAAACCATCTCTATCCTGATGTATGGCGAGTACCGAACTTTGTGATAAACCATCTGAAATTGAAAAATGTTTAAGTTTTAAGGTATTATAATCTTCTGTATTAACTTGTCCATTAGTAGTAATTTTTACAACAAAAACAAATATTATGAAGAAAATATACCTTAATTTCATGTAAACTAAAACTCTAAAAATGATACGTTTATTCTAATTAATTAACTTAACAAATATAGTAAGAAAGACCAATTTTTGTGCTCGAACACATCTGGTTATTTTCCTATAAAAACTTAATTATATTCAATATACCTATTTTCAAAATTCTCATAGCAAAATTAGTTGTATAATACGACTTAAAAATTCGTTTAGCAATACTTTAAAAATTATTATTT
This sequence comes from Seonamhaeicola sp. NFXS20, assembly GCF_049132085.1. Classification (NCBI taxonomy): domain Bacteria; kingdom Pseudomonadati; phylum Bacteroidota; class Flavobacteriia; order Flavobacteriales; family Flavobacteriaceae; genus Seonamhaeicola; species Seonamhaeicola sp. NFXS20. The sequence continues at coordinate 28,596 of NZ_JAFMPU010000016.1, forward strand.
TTAATTGTAACCTTACAATTATTTAATGAATAATTATTTTTCTTGTCTCAACTACTGTTGCACTACCGTCATCTCCTTTAATTTTTAAAAAATAAATTCCTTTTGCTAATTCTGAAACATCAATACCATTAATATCTTTGCTAAAATAGACTTGCTTACCCAACACATTAAATAAAGATACTGTTTCCTGTTCAAATGAACTGTTATTACTTTTAATATAGAGTTTATTAGAAACAGGATTTGGATAGACTTTTATTGAATTTCTTTTTTTAATATATTCATTTGATAAATTAGCGTTTGACACAAAGTATTTAACATCTGAAATATAAAATGTACCATTTCTTGTTGTTGATGACCAACTAGAAGAGCTACTTACGTATTTAAATGCTAAGGTAAATGTTTTACTATCATAACCTGAAATATCTAAAACAGACTTAATATAAGTTTGAGGGTTTTTATCTGAAGTAGCTATTTGCCCTATATTGGAGGTCACATTGGTCCAAGTTGCAGATTCAACATCATTGATATAATCGGTTGAAATAAAAACTTCTAAGCTTGAAATACCTCCATTAGCATAACGCTGTTCTGTCCAAAAACTTACATACTTATAATTATCATTAATACTTATATATGGGTTTTCTGGAGACACATCTATAGTTTGCATTATTATCCAAGCTTCTAAGCCATAATTTGTATTGGAAGATGTTCCTACTATTGAAAGTGCTCTTTGGTCTCTTGGCTGATCTGCTGGAATCCTATTTTCGGGTCGTGTTTCTATAAACTGACCATTAGAATCTGTTGCGTCAGGTATATCACTCACTCGTTTACCAATCTGGTCTTCAGATTGTAAATTGGGGTTAGCTATAATTTGAACAGAGTAGCCTCTGTTTTCGGCTCCAAAATCTTCATAATAAAAAATAGGATAAAAAGGGCTTATTCCTTCTTCATCAATCCAAGTAGGTAGCGTACCCAATCTATATTTTAATTGAGCTTCATACAAAGACTCTTCGTCTACAGGTACTCCTGGAGATTCGTTATATTGATATTGATTAACCTCATCTGACATAGTAAACCCCTGTAAACCAGAAATTATAGGTGTTAAAAACTTAGTATAAACCGTTTCAGAATTAGGACGCCATGATTTAACATTTGAACTTTGATAAGAAACTCCTTCAAAATTCCACAATACTAAATTCTTTAAATGATTTGGTAATGCTCCTATTGAGCCTCCTTGGTTAAAAAAGAAACCACCTTTACAAGCATCAAATAAAGTACTTCTTGGCTGACTAGCATGACTTTCCATTCCTGAGTTTCCATTTAGAGGGCTTTCATTACGCCAAAGCACATTGGCAATAGATAAAGCATTAACACCACAACCATGCCATATCCCTGTTGTATAATCTATATTCTTTCCTATAAGACAGCCCGTAGACGAGTTGGTTACAATAAAATTATGCCCCGGATTTCCTGTATAAGAATTATTTAGTGCCGTACAATAAGCAGAAAATTTAAATTGAGCAACTTGAGACATATTAGAAAACTCAATATTTGAAATCCACCCATTAATTACATGATTAAATTGTATACCACTCCAGCCCGATGAACTTAAGTAAGCATTGGGTCCACTTACAGACTCATCTGGAAATAACTCTTGTGGTGCTCTGTGGTGTATATGCTCCCAAATAAAACCACCTGTATATTTTAAATCCTGAATTCCTACTTCTTCAAGAGCTTTAAAGTTATTTATTTTCCAATCATAGGTTGCATCAACAGCTCGATGTATTGGTTCTTTAAATATAATAGTATTACCATTCTTACCAACTACCTTATGTATTTCTCTTACTTCTACCCCATTATTTACAATATTTAAACTTGAAGGTTCATAAAGATCCGCTGTGGTATAAGGATCAAGCTCTTCTGCTAATAAACTCGGGGTTGTATCTTTAATATATAATTCAACCCATTGACCTACGTTTATGGATGATGCATCAGCTACTTCAACAGAATAAGTGTCTCTAGCTGCATTACCAGTAACTTCAGTTATAAAATTATTTACAGAATCTTCTCCATTCCAAAATAAAAATAAATATGGGCAAACCCAATCTTTAGTTTCCATTTCTGAATGTGTTGTATAATCTACTTGATATATTTCCGTTCCTCCTGATCCAGTCCCACTTCCTTTAATAACAATATTACTTTTAGAGACTCTTATGACTTCGCTTAAATCATCTACATTTTTATCATTGACTATAAAGCGCCCCGGAGGAAAAAAAACAACTCCTCCTGTTGGGCTTGATTCTGCTGCGGAAATGGCGGAAATTATAGCCGATTTATCAGAAATACTGTCATCTGGAACTGCTCCATATTCCGTAACATCAAAAATTGGTTGTGTAAACGAAGTTGGTAATCCTACTTCTCCATTATGATAACCTGCATAGCTAAATGTTGGCAAAATAGGTTCTGTTCCATTAACTTGAGCATCAACCCAATTTTGATATAAAGCACTAGGGTTTTGAGCTTCAACAAATCTATGCAGAACAGATATAATAATTAGCAGAGAAATTTTAATAAAAATCTTACTCACAAGTATATTAGTTAAATTTATAGCGCAAATTACTTAATCATAATTACATCACTTAGGGGCTACCTATCCAATTAACAGGTGTTATTTCGTCAATCATGAATAATATTATATACTAAAAACTAGCTGCTGTTTAATGTAATTATTAGGATATTAATTTTTTTTGGACATAGATGGTTAGTAATTATATCACTTTCAGGTTCACCTCCCCAAACTGTTTTCTCAGTTTTAATAACCCTCTCAAGTCTTGATTTTATTTTGAAATTTAAAACGTTGTTTAAAAATAGTATATTTTAATATCCATCATTTCCAACTGTTCAATATTCGTAAACATTAAAATTTTGTAAACGTAAAGAAACATGTTGATTTGATTTGTTTTAACAAATTATTATACTTGTAACTATAGTTTAATAAGAATATTGGTATCGTGTTATCATTATCTTAATGCATTAACACTTCTTTACTAAGAGCTAGTATATACAAAAGCTACTTTTTTTTTAAGAGTTTCATTAAGATCAGGTATAATAATTACTAAAAGTATTTAATTTAAGTCAACCTATTACAGTAAAATACAAGATCATATTGGTCCGTCCTGAATAAAGGATATAATTTTTTGTAAAAAATTATAGAATTCACATATATCTAATAACTATTCCCCTTACAAAAAAGGCTACCATCATAATTACAGTCATAACCGCAATCATCTTTAGTGAATTCTCTTTGCTATTTTTTTATATTCTTTCAAATAAAAATTTTAATTTATTTAATCTTTTCTTTAAATTCAGATCATAAAAGCCCTCTCCTCCGCTGCTATTTAATCAAATCTCAGGAAAATTTGTGGAGGGAGGGCAGTTTAAAATATTTATTCTATTCTATTTTATTTACGTTAAATAACAATTTAAACCTCTACCTTTACTTTTTTGCTATTAACCAGACAATCTTATTGAAGATTAGAATAAGAAAGGAGAGGTTTAAATCATTATTCTACGACAATAAATTCACTACGTCTATTAGCTTGGTGTTCTTCCTTACTACATGGTACACCATTACTACAATGATTCACTAATTGGTATTCTCCATAGCCTTTGCTTGTCAATCTGTCTTTTGATATTCCTTGAGAGATTAAATAATGCATCGTTGATTTAGCGCGTCGGTCTGATAACGCCTCATTGTATGCATCACTTCCTCTACTATCGGTATGCGAACGAATATCTATCTTCAACTCTGGATATTGATTCATCACTTCTACTATCTTCTGTAATTCCACTGCTGCTTCTGGACGAATATTAGACTTATCAAAATCAAAGTAAATCATTGGAATGTTCAACACCTTGGCTAAATCAGTGCCTGGCTCTATAACATTCTCTACCGGTGATAATTCAAAATTGTGCTCTCTATCTTCTTGTTGCTTTTCTGAATACCCATCGGCACTGCTATAGTTCTCCTTAGTTACTTTTAATATATAAGAGGGCTCATACTCCACTTCTTTTGAGTAGCGACCTTCTTCATCAGTCAATAAGGTTGCTATGACATGGTTATCTACATCTAAAACCTCTACTGTCGCTCCTGCCAATGGCAATTGTATAGATGTGTCTGTAACGACTCCATGTAAAAGACTCTTTAAATAGATATCCTTTATAGGGGTATTCTCTATAAACGTATAAATGTTATCATAGACTTCCTCGCCTTCTATCGTACGGTTTGAACTGACAAAGCCTCTATCGCCTTTTACTACATAGCACACATCATCAAAACTAGAGTTTATTGGTTCGCCTACATTCAATAGGTTTCCTACCAATTCACCATCTGAATTTATCTTATGATAGAATACATCATAACCGCCTAAACCAAAATGTCCATCGGATGAAAAATATAACGCATTCTTTGAAGAGGTAAATGGAAATGATTCTCTTCCACTGGTATTAATTTCTGGGCCTAAGTTTACTATGAATCCTAATTCACCTTCTTCTCCTAATTCTACATAATATAAATCCACGGATCCATAACCTCCTGGACGGTCTGATGTTTTTATTCCAGATGCTATTAAAAGGTCGGCAGTTGACCATACTTTAGATTCGTACTGTAGTATATTTTGGCTCATTTATTTGATAAATTTATAAAAACTTAAAAATATAAATCTTTTTAATGTTAAGTAGAAATATTTCCAAGTAAATGTTAAACCCAAAATAACTCATAGGTGTATTTGGGTTTTGAAACCGCTGCAAATGCTTTTTTTCTATAGTAAAATAGTGAGTTTAAAACTCACTGTAATGATACAAAGTATAACAAATTATGTCCCGTGTGTGTCTTAATACACCTTTTTTTGCAGTTCTATTTAAAGATTTTTCTTTAGAATCAAATTTAACACATGCTATCTGACTCCTTGTTTGAATTTAAAAATTGCTCTCTTAGCCTTTTCATATCATCACTGACCTTTCGCTCTATCACCTTGGCATAAATTTGAGTTGTAGATATTTTAGAGTGACCCAACAATTTAGATACCGTCTCTAATGGGATACCATTACTTAGTGTGACCGTCGTGGCAAATGTATGTCTGGCTATGTGAAAAGTCAGATTTTTTTTGATGCCACATACATCGGCAATTTCCTTTAAATAGGAATTGAGCTTCTGATTCGATATTTTAGGGAATAACTTGCCTTGAGCTTTTGATTTGTGGTTGTTTTTATAGGCTTCAATAATTTGCAGGGCTTGGGGTAATAGTGGAATTCTAATAACCTTTGCTGTCTTTACCCGCCTGTAATGAATCCACAATTCTCCGTCTATTCCAATATTGATATTGTCTTCCGTTAAGTTTATCACATCAATATAGCTTAAACTAGTATAACAACTGAATACAAACAGATTCTTCACCAGTTGCAACCTCCCTATTGTGAATTGTTTCTCCTCTATCGCATTTAATTCATCTGAACTCAAAAAACCTCTTTCTGTTTTTATAATATTGGCCTTAAAGTTTATAAAAGGGTCTTTTTCAATCCATCCCAATTTCAGCGCCAGATTAATAAGTTTTCGAAATCGTTCTATGTGTTTCATTACAGTATTATTGCCCATTTTCCTTTGGTGATCCGTTGGAACATACCCTCTCAGGTATTTCTCAAACTTGAGTATGAAATTGTAATCTAGTTCACGTAAATACATATCGCTCGTTTTAAAACGCTTCAATAGAAACTTTGACACATACTTTTCCGTAGTGTAGTAGTTTTTTTGAGTACCCCACTTAAGTTTACCCTCCATATCTTCGTGATGGTAGCTGATAATATCCATAATGGAATGGTTCTCTTCATCCTCCCCAAGATATCTTGCCTTGATGGCATTTGAGGTTATTAGCTTACGTTCTGCCTTCAATTCTTGGTAACACGAAAAAAGGTCACTAGTAACCTGCTCTAGATAGTTATTAAGTTTCCTTGCATTTTGGTTTGTTCCACGTACCCTGCTCCTATGTACATCCCAATCCGATACGGAAACTTTATGTTTTAAACTCAGCGTTGCACGTTTACCGTTTACCGTAATTCTTACATAAATGGAGGCTTGATTGTCTTTAGCCCTGTTCAAATCTGCCCAGAGCAAAATACCTAAAGTGTTTGAGGTTCTCATGATTTTCGTCTTTTGTTAATACTTTTTTATTACCAGACGAAAGCCAAATCACTTTAAAGATACATTTATTATTCTAACCAACCGATGGATTTTAACAATTCGGTCAACACATTTCGAAAATTAATTTTGTTATCCGAATTGTTGACTTTTTTAACATAATTTTTTGTTTTCTTTTGAAACCGTTAAAAATATAAAAACCTGTAAATCATACGATTAACAGGTTTTTGTTTTAAGTTGATATGCTATTTTGTCGGGATGACAGGATTTGAACCTGCGACCACACGGCCCCCAGCCGTGTACGCTAACCGGACTGCGCCACATCCCGATTTAAAAATTAGTTTTCAAAGAAAACACATTTTTTAATATTTACAAAAAAGCCAAAGTGTTTTACTTTGGCTTTTTTAAAATAATTACTCTTTTATTAATTATAAGACGAAGTAGATACTTCAAAATTAGCATCTTTTGCCGCTAAATAACGTTCTGCATCTAATGCTGCCATACAACCTGTTCCTGCTGCTGTTACAGCTTGTCTATAAACATGGTCTGCAGCATCACCTGATACAAAAACACCTTCTACATTGGTTTTTGAAGATCCTGGTTTATTTATAATATAACCTGTTTCATCTAAATCTAAATAATCCTTAAAAATATCTGTGTTGGGTTTATGACCAATAGCTACAAAAAAACCAGTAGCTGGTATTACATGCTTCTCCCCTGTTTTATTGTTAAAAACGCGTACACCTGTTACTACTTGTCCGTCACCTAAAACCTCATCGGTTTCTGTGTTATGAAGTATTTCTATATTCTCTGTATTTCTTACTCTAGCTTCCATGATTTTAGAGGCTCTAAATTCATCTCTTCTTACAATCATAGTTACTTTTTTACATAACTTAGACAAATAATGAGCTTCTTCACAAGCTGAATCTCCTGCTCCTACAATCACAACTTCTTGATTTCTGTAGAAAAACCCATCACAAACAGCACAGGCTGATACACCTCCACCTAGCTTTAAATATTTTTGTTCAGATTCTAAACCTAAGTATTTAGCCGAAGCTCCTGTAGAAATTATTACAGTATCGGCATGAATTTCCTTGGTATCATTTACCCATATTTTATGAATTTCGCCAGAGAAATCAACTTTTGTAACCCAACCATCACGAATATCTGTTTCAAAACGTTTAGCTTGAGCTTGTAACTGCATCATCATTTCTGGCCCAGTAATTCCTTCTGGATATCCTGGGAAATTTTCAACTTCATTAGTAGTTGTTAATTGTCCTCCAGGTTGAGACCCTTGATATAATACAGGATTCATATTGGCTCTTGCTGCATAAATAGCTGCTGTATAACCCGCAGGTCCTGAACCAATAATTAAACATTTAACTCTTTCTATATCTTCTGCCATAATTTTATCTATTTAGTATAACAAATGTAGAATTTTTGATCTAAAACTTACATAGAAGTTATTAACACTTTCTTATAACTGCATATTTAAAATCTATAGAATAAAATTGATGTTATTTTTTTTTGTAAATTTAAGAATAACCACCTAAACTCAATAGACATGAAAAAGCATCTATACTTTACGTTTATTGTGTTATTTGCCTTAACAAGCTGCAACACTAATAATAAACAAAATGACATGCTAACAGAACCTCTACAAGTAACTAAAAAACATACGCTTGAAGGTGTCTGGGAAATAGACAGTTATATAAACTACAGAGGAGATGGAACAGTAGATACCATTAAATCTTCTAACGAAATTAAACAAAGAAAAATGTTTTCTAAAACTAAGGTTATGTGGAGTAAATTACGAACTTGGGATTCTTTAGATTGGTTTGGAGTTGGAGATTACACCTTTAAAGACGGTATTTTAACCGAAAAATTAGATTATGGTTCTAAACCATTAAATAAACGCTTAAAAATTAGTAATAAGTGGGATTTTAATATTATTATTTCAAAAGATAAATTCACTCAAATTGAAGTTGATAGTTTAGGAAATTACATTTATGCTGAAAACTATATTAGAGTTGATTAATTAGAAGCAAACATTTCAACAATATTATCTCCAGTTGATTTTTTATAGCCTCTAAACATGCCTTTGGTGTTAAAATCCCAAAAAACGTTGCCATGTTTATCTAACAAAATCATACCGCCTTCACCTCCTAATGGAGCTATCTTATTAAAAATAACTTCATGAAGTGCATCTGCTGGGTGTGTGTTTTTGTATTGTATTAAACTTGAAACCTCATGAGCTGCAACGGTTCTAATAAAATATTCACCGGTTCCTGTGCATGAAATTCCACAAGTAATATTATTAGCATAGGTACCTGCTCCTATTATTGGAGAGTCTCCAATTCTTCCATACTTTTTATTTGCAATTCCTCCAGTAGAAGTTCCTGCTGCTATATTACCTTGTTTATCTATTGCAACTGCGCCTACAGTTCCGTATTTATTATCATTTAAAATACTTTCATTTAAAGTATTAACTACACTAATTTGGTTTCCTTGCAATCGTTTTAATTGATTATACCTATTTGATGTAAAAAAGTAACTACTATCTACCATTTCTAACCCCAATTTTCTCATAATTCGTTGGGCACCTATACCAGAAAGCATTACATGCTTGGTACTATCCATAACCATTCTTGCTGCCAAAATGGGATTTTTAACATGATTAATACCTGCTACGGCACCACTATTTAATGTTTTTCCATCCATTATAGAGGCATCCATTTCTTGATTACCTTCACTATTAAACACAGCACCTTTGCCTGCATTAAATAAAGGCGAATCTTCTAAAACTTTAATAGCTTCTTGAATAGCATCTATAGATTTACCGCCTTTTTCAAGAACAGAATACCCTGCATTAAGTGCCTTTTGAAGCTTAGCTTTATATATTTTTTGATTTTCCTCATTCAAATTTTCAGGAATAATACCATTTCCTGCCCCACCATGAATTACAATAGTAAATGAATTTGGGTCTCTTTTAGAAGTTTTATCATTTTTTTTCTCTTCAGAATTACATGAAATAGCTATAAAACCAATAATAAAAATCAATATTATTTTTTTCATGACTATTACTTTTTAACAGGATAATTATCATCCCAATTTTTTACATGCGGCTCACCTAATTTACCTAATGATTTAGCTATAATAGTTGAAACTGTTGCGTCTCCCGTAACATTAACAGTTGTTCTACACATATCTAAAGGTCTATCAACTGCAAAAATTAAAGCTAGAGCTATTGGCAACAAATCTGACGGAAATCCTATAGACTCTAGTACAATTACCAACATTACCATGCCTGCCCCTGGTACTGCGGCACTACCTATAGAAGCCAACAAAGCTGTTAAAATAATCATTAATTGATTGCTAAACACCAAGCCTTCAGGCCATAAAACTTGCATAATAAAAACTGCTGCAACCCCTTGATACAAACTCGTTCCATCCATATTAATAGTGGCTCCTACTGGCAATACAAAACTAGCCACTTCTGTATCAACTCCAACATGTTCTTCAACGCGTTCCATAGTAACTGGTAAAGCTGCTGCGCTACTACTTGTTGAGAATGCCAATAATTGTGCAGGACTTATTTGACTTATAAACCATAATGGTGATTTTTTAGCATAAACAGATATTAAAATTAAATAAAAACAAATCATAAAAAGTAAACCTAAAACAACAACACCCGCATATTTTAACAATGCTAAAAGAATATCTGGATCATCTGCAGAAACCACAACTGTTGCTAACAATGCAAATACGGCATAAGGAGCTGTAAGCATTATTAAATCAACCATTTTTAAAACAACTTCGTTTAAAGAATCAAAAAAGTTTTTTAGAGGTTTAGCCTGTTCCTCTGGAATAAGCAATAAACAAATTCCTAAAAGGATAGCAAAAACTATTACTTGTAACATTAGCTTATTATTACTCATTGCAAATACAGCATTATCGGGTACCATATCTACTAAAAATTGTAATGGACCTGCTTCTTTTTGTTGCTGTGCATTGGTGAGTATTGTTTTAGCCTTATCACTTGTAGAATACTTCTCTTTAAGCATGGTAACCGTTTCTTGTGTTATTCCATTTCCAGGTTTTAAAGTATTAACAAGCCCTAAACCAATTGTTATAGCTATAACTGTTGTTAAAATATATACTACTATGGTGCGTAATCCCATATTTTTAAACTTAGAAATATCTTTTAAATCTGAAATACCTTTTATTAAAGACGCTAAAATTAAAGGCACTGCAATAAGTTTTAATAGCTTAACAAATATTTTTCCAATGGGCTCAATCCAATTCATTACAAATCCCTGGCCTTCTACTGCCGTCATGATAAACCCCAAAATAACACCCAATACCATTCCTATTAATATTTGCCAATGTAACTCTAGCTTTTTCATACTATTATTTAAAGTTTTTATTTGGTTATAAACTTACGTATTTTGAATCAACTAATTATAAAAGATAAATTATTATAAAAAAAAGCGTTGAAAAATTCAACGCTTTTTTAAAGTAATCTTAACTAGATGAGAGCTTTTTAAACAAAATAATTTAAAGTATTTATTATTCTTTTATAATTTTCTTTATGGTTACTCCTAAACTACTTTCTATTCTAACAAAATAAATACCGTTTTTCATTTGTAAACTATCTAAAGGAATAATGTTATTTGAAGTTTTACTTTGCATTATCATTTGCCCTAACGAATTAATAATACTTATTTCTTTAATTGTAATACCGTTAGGCATATTTATATTTAAGGTATTTGAAATAGGATTTGGGTAGAGGGTAACTTTAGAATCTAAAGTGTTATTTTTTGCACTTAAGACATTTTGGTTTTCAAAAGGCCCAATATCTAATAAAGTACCTACTAACGAAGAATTATTAGCAAAATCAACCAAAGGTATTTCAGAAATAAAACTGGAAGTGCCTGCGTTTATAGCTGGAGATAAGTCAGATAATCCAAAACCTGTTAAAAAATCATAGCTTACATTGCCTGTAGGCAATCCTTCTTCGTCTAAAAGTACATAACCTCCAATATCTTGTGTGGGTACCGTTCCGTTAGCAAACAAGGGGTCTCCTACTACTTTATTGGCATCGTTAGGGTATTGGTAAGCAGCATCAATACCATAAAATAGGTTGTTGCTATAAATAGCATCTTCAAATCTGGGGTCTGTACTTTCAACATCGGCTGTAAACATTCCGTTGTTGTTCGTTGTATAAAAAATGTTGTTTACCAAAACCGAATTCGTAGGGCCTTGTGTTGTCCTGTCGCTTAAGTGTATAAAAACCAAGCTGTTTTCATTCTCGGCATCGTTATGGTAAATCAGGTTGTTGTGTGCCAATAAGTTGGTGTTTTGGTTACAAATTCTTAAGCTGTTAATACCGTTGTTAATTAAAATATTGTACCTCACAATGGTGTTGTCGTTAAACGAACCTTCAAAACTACCTCCCGTGGTAATAATACCGCCGTATTCGTTATTGTGGCAATAATTGTATTCTATAAGTGTGTTTTTAGAACGAAGGTCTGAATCGATTCCAGCTCCATCCGATTTCCCTTCGGTATACTCGGTAAAACACGATTCGTTGTAACGCCAAACAGCTCCTGTGGTTTTTGAGTTAAAACAAGCATTGTCTGAGCCCCGGCCAATAGAACAGTAGTAGAACAAATTATATTCCATAAGCGGATCTTCTGCAGTACGGATAATAAGCCCTTGTGAATTAATATTTTCGAACCGATTTCGTTTTATAACCACGTTTTTACTAGGTACAAAATTATGGATGTAGTGCTCGTCTTCGGTTCCGGGAACGGTATTAGAATTGAAATCTGAAGTCAATTCCAAATCAGACCAATGGGATATGTTGGCAAACCCTGTATTTGAGACATCGTAAAAATACGAACGGTCTAATAGAACATCATCAAAATATGTTTGTACGTCGTCTCCCCTTATTTCTAAGAAAATAGCTCCCGAACGTTTTTCGTCATCTTCGTTGGCATAAACACCGCCATCTAGCCCATCGGTACCGTTTATATCTGTGAATTTAAGATTGGTAAAATGTAAGTGGTGTACCGCTCCGTAATTATCGGCAACCACATGGATGCCCCTTCTTAAATAATCTTTTTCTGCTCCTAAATTGGTAATGTGTAAGTTAGAAATTTCAATGTACTCTTGGTTAAATAATTTAATAAGCCCTGTAGATGTACCCAAACCGTTTAGCAAAGGCTTGTCTCCTGATCCATAAGCATCAATAATTATAGGGTTTCCGTTGGTTCCAGAACCTTTAAAAACAATTTCTTCGCCACTCCAAACGCTGCCTCGTTTTAAAAGTATTTGGCTTCCTGGGGCTAATGTTTGGTTTTTAATTTTCGATAAACTTTTCCATGCTGTAGCTTCAGAGGTGCCGTTGTTGTTATCATCGCCATTTTCGGCATCAAAATAAAAGGTTCCAGACATAACGGTTGGTGCAACATAGCTACCGGAATTAGAACTTACCATAAGTTGTGGGCCATTGCTTGCAGCTTCTTTAGAGTTGAACGAAATTTTGGCGCCCTCGTTTTCTTTTACAATAAGGGTTACCTTGTTCCATCCTGCTTCAATAGCTTTATTTACGTAGTTGGTTACATCTAGGTTAACAAAACCTGTTGTAAAAATGGGATATACGCCAATGCGCTCGGTGGCCAAAGGTTTATCGCGACCAGTAATAGTTGTTTCAGACCAAGAAACCTCGGTGTCGGTTCCGTAAACCGAAATTTCAGAAGCGCGCTCTACTTCAAAAGCATATAGCTTTAAAAGAATGCTTTCTTTGGCTTCGGAAATACTGCTAATATCGAATTCGATATAACTATCGGTACAACTGCTTACATTGTCGTCGTACCTAACCGAAAGGTCGTCGTTGCTGCCATAGTTTTTGTCGTGTGAAGGTTTGCCCCAGTAAAACACTTCAGAATCTTGGCTTGCCGAAATAGCCGTTAAATTGGGGTCGTCTATTGTAATGGCAATATGGGGCACGTTAACGCCTTTTTCTTTGCTGTTGTATCCAATGGTTGTTTTAGAGTCGTTGGGGTCGTTTAAGGCTATAGAAATGATTTTATCTCCCGTCAATTCTGCTTGTACATAGGCTGTAATATCCCATTCGTAATACATGCCACTATCTCCCATTTCTACAGTGGCTATTTGGTTGCCAATGCTTGGGGCGTTGTTCCAGGTTACTGTAGACTCAGACCAAGAATCGCCCATTTCATAGGCCGTTATGGTAGCTGTTTCTGAATCGTTGGCGTGTAAGCGCAAAACAGCCTTATCAGAACTGCCAAAGGTGTACGATGTATTGGATAAATCGAATTTTAAAACTGTTTTCCTGAAATTTTTTTCGTTTGTAGGCGTTGCTTTAACTAATAATTCCAGTTCGCTGCCATAATTTACGTCGCCGTTTGAACCGCCCCGGATATAGGAGTCTTCGGTTGCATTATGGATAAATGTGCCATAGTCTTGAGCATTAACAGCCCAAAAGGAGCTTAGTAAAAATAGTACCAAAGCACTTTTTGTGTAAAGTTTATTCATCTTATTTAGTGTTTAAAATTGGTTTTATTGTAGTATCTAGTGGTTAGTTAGATTATTATTTTCTTTCAAATGCTCCGCGGTCTGGTAAACCTTGAATGGGAGTTCCTATAAAATCTTTTGCAGCGTGGTTTTCTATAACAATGCCTTTATTGATTTCTGGTGAATTTTGTTTTAAAAGAAATCTTAAATACGGTTTCCAATGGGTTGTTGAGGTTTCTATGCTTTTAAAATGCGGGTTTTTGGTTTGTTTTTTAGAATCTTCGGGTAGGTTTTTTATGTCTCCAAAAAAAGTATTGGCTCTAAACGTATAGTTTTTGCTTTTGGTAAATTCAAAATGGTTGCCATTGCCCAAAGAGTAAAAAATGTTGTTGGCATATATGGTTTTTCCGGGATAGCCATTCCAGCTTTTATGGTACACGAGTTGTACCGAATCTTGTTCTTTGCCAGCAAAAAAGGTATTGTTGTAAATTTGGGTATTGGTTGTAGTGCCCGAGTTTCTTATAATGTGGTGGGCGTTGTTTTCAAAAATATTATAACGTATAATCGTGCCATCGTTAAAGCTTGTTTTACTAGCGCCATCGCAGCATATTAAAACCCCTCCGTGGCCATTGTTATGGCTGTAATTGTATTGTATAATGGTGTTTTTACAGTTCCAATCGCTATCAAAGCCTCCTGCATCTACATCTTTTTTGCCGTTCCAACTATCGGCTTCAGTATTATAATACGTGTAGCAAGCTTCGTTGTACTGAAAAAGGGCATCGTCGCTATTAAAAGGAAACGAGGCATTGCCACTGCCTTTTATGCCATTATGGGTAAAAAAGCAATATTCTACCAAAGGTGCTTTTGCTACGCGAACAATTAAGGCATTGGCTCCAGCTTTTTCAAATTTGTTGTTTCTAAAAACAACATTTTCGCTAGGGAACCAGTTATGTGTTTTGCCATTAGCCAAAAGCTCTCCCCATTTACTGTGCAAAGACCGGCGGCTCCAAACCGATTTGTTGGACCAACCGGTTCGATCTACATGGTGGATGTAGCATCCCTCGGTGTACAGGCCATCAAAATTTGATTTTACTCGTTTTGAAATGGTTTTGTTCCAAGTAATTTCAACAAAAACGCCACCGTTGTGCTTAGTACTCATATCGCCGTTTACATGGCAAATTTCAAGATTGCTTAGGTAAATATCATGAAGCGTACCACAATCTTCACCTTGAATATAAATGCCCATTTTAGGAGCGTTTACATAAACACTATTGGTTTTTAAAACCAGTTTTCTAGGAGTTTCGAAAGGGTTGAAGTTTTTAATTTTTAAATCTCGTATTTCAATATGTTCTTGATTAAAAAGACGAATGGTGTACGAGACTTTCTCTCCTTTAGAGATTTGCCCCTTAGCATCTAAAACAGGAGCAAGCCCATTGCCGTAAGCACCAAGTACAATTCTGTTGTTTTTGGAGCCACTGCCTTTGGGGGTTAAATTTCCGGTCCATTGCCCGCCTCTTCTAAAAAGCACCGAATCGCCCGGTTTTAAAACCAATTGGTTTATTTTTTCAATACTTTTAAAAGGAGTGTTTTTTTTTAGGCCATTATAAGCATCGTTTCCTATAACGTCATCAACAAAATAAGTGGTTTGGGCAGTCAGGAACGTACTTGACAATAGTATCAGGCTAAATAATTTTCTTATCATTTTAATCATTTAAAAGTTTAAGCATTTCTTCTGCATAACGCTTCCCTAAAAGTCTTTGGCTTTCGCTGTCAAAATGGGTATTATCAATTGTTTGGGTGTTTTCTGTTGTAACAACTCCCGTATTTTTTACTTTAGAAGGAAGCTCTAAAATCATTTTATTGAAATTTTTTCGCTTAGGTTTGTCTTCAGAAAGTTGTCCAGCAACAAAGGGCAAATTAGGTTGGTTTAAATCGGTTCTTAAAGCTTTAATAAGCTCGGTTATTTTGGACATATATTGTTTGTATTTAGATACATTGGCTTCTCCCTGGTGCCAAATAATACCTTTTAAAACGCCTCCAGTTTCTAAGGCTTTTTTTGTTTGCTTTATGGCTTCGTTGTATAGTGTATCGCCTGGTTTCCACTGTTCAATAGAAGTGCCTCCTTTGGCATTAACAACCAAACCTATTTTTGTTTGTGGTTGTGCCTTACTTATTGTTTTAGCAAAACCATAACTTGGACTTAACTTCTGCATGCTAATATTTTTTCTAACAGTAGAATATTTATTGAACGGATTAGCAGCTTTTTCCCATGGCATGTTTTCTTTTCCTGTGAATAAAAAGACATTGGTTAGCGTGTCTTTATCTATGGCTTCAATAGGGCCACGTCCGGCCATGTTAGATTGCCCAATGCAGAGGTAAATCTCCATAGGTTTAACTTTGTTT
Organism: Seonamhaeicola sp. NFXS20; assembly: GCF_049132085.1. NCBI lineage: Bacteria > Pseudomonadati > Bacteroidota > Flavobacteriia > Flavobacteriales > Flavobacteriaceae > Seonamhaeicola > Seonamhaeicola sp. NFXS20. The sequence goes on from NZ_JAFMPU010000016.1 coordinate 44,731, forward strand.
TTAGCTAAATTTTTAGATGATTTACATTGATAAAACAACACCGGAAGCATTAGTAAAAGTATTCTTAAATTTCTCATTTTCAATTTTTTATTTAAAAGTCTGTTAAAGTAGTTCAATCACAAAAGTGCCTTTTGGAATATTTACACTAATACTATTTGGTTCAGAAATATCAACAGGAACTTTTACACCATCTAATTTTATAGTTGAAATACCTGGAGCATAAAATGTTACTCTAGTTCCATGAGAAATTATACGACCTTTAAGTTGTTGTGTATTTATAACATTCATATATACAACAACTGAATCATCTGATTTAAAGCCTGTTTGAATATGCTTTTTTGAAGTAAACGATTTCCCTTTTACAAAATAGGAAATGAATTTACCCGAGGCTTTTCTATAAAAAATATTTTCGCCTTGAAAGGTTTCAGAGCCATATTTTACTTTTGTTTCTCCATTAGAGGTTAGTGCCACATCTACAACTTTTTCTTGTGTAATTTTACTGCCCGTATAATTACCCTTTACAATTCTTTTTAAATCTCCTGTTTGGTGTGTTTTATCGCCAGGAAAAAATACCGTAAGAATATCTGCTTGTTGGTTGGTGGTGTTGTAATTGGCATACATATAATCTGCTGCGTAACCATATCCAGACCGAGCTTGGTTTGCGGTTTTCTTTATTTCTACAGAAGTTGGAGCTGTTCCTAAAAAAGTGGTTAAAGTGACTTTATTTTCAGAATATATTCTAGGACCTGCATCTCCTTTTTCTATTTTTATTTCAGAAAAGTATTCTGTTTCATTCTTAATAATGTTTAAGGTAGCTGCATTGGGGTGCCAAACAACGTTAATATTATCTGCTGCATTGTTAGTGGTTACGTGGTCCATAACAACGTAGTAACCGTTAACATGATTTGATGGTTGTATAAAAACAACATCTCTGTGATGTGTGCCTTCAATGGCCTTAGAGCTAGAGCCTCTAAAATATTCGATGTTATTACCTACAAATCCTTCGGTTGTGCCACTACCTACTTTCGAGGTATGTCTTTTTCCTCCTATCATTAAAGTATTTGCAGATTCTGAATTGGAATGCATAAAATCGAAAGTAGCTGTTGCACCGTCTATAGTTACATCTACATTTGGACCATTATACCCGGCATTGCGTAACAAAATCTCCCCATATCCTGCCAATGCTAAGGCGTTGGTTTCATAGTGGGTATGATATTCTGTATTGCCTGTTAAATTAAGCATACTCATATAGAGCGCATTGGTAGATTGTTCTTTAGATTTTAAAACAGCATAGTTTTTAAATAATCGGCTAGGTGCTAATTCGGCATCATTTGTATTAAATTCTATAGGATTATTATTTGCTGCTGTACCTGCTAAAATTATATAATTAGATAAATGCCCTTTTATTGTGCCTTTAGGAACACCAGCACCTTCACGTAGAGTCCACATAGCATACTTATAAGCTTTAGTTGAATACCGAGCCGCCGAAACAATATGGGGAGATAGAATGATATTTCCTTCCTCGATGTCCCATGGTTTCTGGCTTTCGGTATTGCGGGAGTCGCCATATAGCAAAATCCTACCAAAAGGAGCAACAGCATAACCATACATAAACTCTTTTAAACCAATAATCCCTGAATTGGAGTAATACTCCTTAAAGCCCATATATTCCAAGATATCGGGTGTTGTGTTTTTTGCAGCACGTTCAATGGAATTCCATCGCTGTACACAGTAGCCATTACCAGCGGGCGAAACCCCGTCGTTGGGCATATAGTGTTCTGATAATCCGATGTCAAACTCCTTTTTTGCTGCTAAAAAGTTGGTTTCGTCTCCAAGGTATTTGTAGTATAACATTCTCATGGCCCAAGCATGGGGGTCCCACTTGCCAATTACCAAAGCCATAATTTTTTCCTCCAGCCAATTTTCGTATTTTGAAAGTACAGCAGAATCTAAATCGTACCGAATCACATCAAGAGCCAAAACGGCATAAAATAATTCGTGGGAAGGAACGGAAGAAGTCGCAGCACCTGTCCCGATTTTCATGGTTTGTATTCTGGTTTCAAATTTCTTTTTTATAGCGTTTACATACCTAATTTTATTGGCGGGGTCGAGAATATAGGCTAGTGCATTGGCTCCCATAACATCTCGGGTTTCTCCATCATTTTGGTTGGCTATAGAAATAGCACTGGCTTTCATAGCACTATACATATTTGAAGTTTTAGCCAATTTTCTCCAATAGGCATAATCAGTAGTGTCTATAATATTACCTGAAAGACCCTGAAATGGGATTAGTGCTAAGAAAAAAATTGTCACGAAAATTAATTTGGCAGAACCATTTTCCATTTCCATTTTTTTGAATTATTTATTATTAAGATAGCCTTCTATCTGTATAAAATTTGATAATTGATTCTAACCTTTTAAGATTAGAGTACTACCTCTGCTTAGACTCTTGATACCCTAATACCACATCAGGTTTTTGGAGTAATTGATGCATCTGTTCGATGATTTCTTTGTATTTATCATTATTTGAATGCACCAAATTATTCCATTCATTTGGATCATTTTCTAGGTTGTAAAGTTCTCTGGAACCATCAAAATATTCTGTAAATCTATACGAACCATATTTTACCGTTGCGTATTTCCCTCTTCTGAAAGTATAGGCAGGATATTCCCATTTGAGGTCTGGATTTTCCATTAGGGGCACTAGACTGCGTCCTTCAACTTTTTTATTCTCTGGAAGGCCGCAGAGTTCTAATAGTGTTGGGTAAAGGTCAATTAGCTGCACGTTGGCCTCAATTTGTTTGGGCAGATTTTTTGTTGATTTAGATCTAGGGTCCTTTATGATAAGAGGAACCTTTGTTGAGCGATCCCATGCGGTATGCTTTTGGAATCTGCTTTTCTCTCCCATATGAAATCCATGATCTGACCATAAAACGACAAGGGTATTATCTCTGTAGGGGCTATTTTCCAGAGCTTCTAATATTTTTCCAATTTGAGCATCTGTAAAGGTAATGCATGCCATGTAGGCTTGTACTATCTTGCGCCATTGTTTATTTTTAATTGCCCAAGGAACATCGGGATAGGAATTCCAAACTTCTTTGGCGGCTTTAGGTATATCGTTATAATCGTCTTCTTTGTAAGGGGGAAGCTCTATCTCATCAAGAGGATACATGTCTAAATACTTCTGTTGAATGTACAGAGGTGTGTGCGGACGCAGGAAACCAGTCATTAAGAAAAATGGTTTATCATGTTCTTGAGAGAGTTGGTCTACAGCCCATTCGGCAGCTTTATAATCACTCATTTCTTCTTCTGGTTTATTTATAGGCCCCCAATCCAAAAGTCCTTTGGAGCCAAACCAGTTTAAGCGCTTCTTTTTTCCATTTTCATCTAAATTAAAGTCCCATGAACCACGGCCATTTGATACATCAACGGTTTCTTCGGGAACGTGATGGTGAAGCAGCTTGCCTGCAGCCATAGTTTTATAGCCATTGTCTGCAAAATATTCATAGACTAGGGAAGAGCCTTTCTTCTTAGCTGCATTAACAATTTCTTCATCCTTCCTCTGAATGCTTCCTTCCGTTCCAAAACCCAAACTGTGATAATACATTCCAGACATGACACTCGCGCGTGAGGGGCCACAGACTGCGTATTGGCAATGTGCTGAATTGAAAAATATACCTTGTGAAGCTAAAGCATCCATGTTGGGTGTGATAATTTGATTATTACCCATATAGCCAGCCCAATCATTTAAATCATCTACCGCAATAAAAAGTACATTTGGTTTGTTTGCTGTTATGGCCTTTTTAGATGAAGAACAGCCTGCCATAAGTGTTAAATTTATAAAAAGGATAAGAATTTGCTTCATAGAAGATTTTTTTAATTAATATGATGTTTATTGAATTATTGTAGCCAATTAGGAATCGAGTTATTAGTTTGCCACTCTTTAACTCTTTTGTCTAAATTGTCGCCTTTCCATTCGGTTGAACCAGCAGGTATGGCGTTGTGTTTTGGAAGCCATTTTTTATGTGCTTCAATAACATCTGCATATTCTGGGTTGCCGGCTAAATTGATATGTTCTCCAGGATCGGTTTTATGGTTGTAAAGTTCTTCGCCACCATCGCGATATTGAATGTAGCGCCAATCGTTACTCCTAACGGCATGATTTTTATAATACCATGTTGTTAAAACCGCACGGTCTTCTTTTTTACTTGGGTTATAAATTAGCGGGGTTAAACTTTCTCCTTCTAATTTTGGTAATTTAGGAAGGTTACACAAGTCTGTAAGTGTTGGATAGATATCTAAAAGACTTACCACTTGATTGCTTTTTTGCCCGTTATTTTTGTTATTAGGCACTTTAAAGAACAAAGGAACTCGGGTAGCTTCTTCCCAGAGGGCTTGCTTCCTAAAATGACGTTTTTCACCTAAATGTTGTCCGTGGTCTGACCATAGAACAATGATAGTATTATCTGCATATGGGCTTTTTTCTAAAGCATCAACCACTTTTCCTATTTGCTCATCAACAAATGTTACACATGCCAAATAAGACTGAATAAGTTCTGGTAATATTTCTTTTTTAGTCGATACATCTCCCCATCCTCCTTTGGGGGTATAACCATGAGCAATGGCTTTACCCATTATGGGAATATCTTCAAATTCATTTTCAGGTATTTCGGGTAAAACAATATCTTCTATAGGATACATATCGAAATACTTTTTAGGTGCTGTGTAAGGCACATGCGGACGAATAAAACCAACTGCCATAAAAAACGGTTTGTCTTGTTTTTGGTTGAGTTTATTTACGGCCCAATTTGCTATTTGTTCGTCGTACATGCCTTTTTTAGGAATATCTTCATCTTCTAAAGGACCACCACATAAAGAATAGAAACGATTAGTGTTCATATAATTTTTAATGATATTATCTTCTCCGTATAACTGAACCAACTGTCCGCCCCCCTTAGGGAATGGATAAAACATGGTTCCTCTGTACCCAAATCCGTTTTCTTTGATATGTGGCTCCATATTACTCCAAAAACTTGGTGAATAATCCGTCCAGAAATCATCGGTTTTATTTTTGTAATCAGATATGCCGTTATGAAAAACTTTGCCCGTTGCATAGGTATTATAACCACTATCTTTAAAATATTCTGGTAACATTTTATGGTTGGCCATTACGGTATCGTAATTTTTTTTCATGTTATTGGTTGAACTGTACCAGCCTGAAGACGTTGGGTGAATACCACTAAGCAGTGAATTTCTAGAAGCTGTACAAACAGGTTGAGAACAATGGGCATTAGTAAATAAAACCCCTTTAGCAAAAAGCTTATCCATATTTGGAGTTTTAGCTTGTGGATGCCCTAAGAGGGCGCCTTCCCAATCGTTTAAATCGTCAACAGAAATAAAAAGCACGTTAGGTTTCTTTTTAGTTTCTTGCTTAGTATTTGAATTACAATTTGTTAAAAGGCAGAAACCTAAAAACATTAAAATAAATTGTTTCATAGTAATGTGTGTGTTCTGTTTTCTCTTATAGAAAACTAAATTGTTTATTTTACTATTTGAGTTTTGCTACAGCTATACCAGATTCTCCGGCTATAGAGTAGTATAAATAAGCTTCTTTTCCATCTACAAGAATGGCGGGGTCTCTAAGTTGGTTTACAGGCCCTTTTGCAAATCCATTTACCGATTTTTCTACAGGAAGATGCGCCCCTTCGTATTCGGTTTCTGGTTTTAGCACCTCTTTTGGCGTACTGGCTTTCCATGTTTTATAAGTACCTTCTAAAAGGTTAACTTCGCACTTTAAAATGCGTTCTGGGGCATCTCCTTTTTGAGAGTAGAATATGATAAGTTTATCACCAACTAAAGTAACTGCAGAATGCCTAATTTTAGGTAAAACTAAAGCCCCCTTTTCAAAAGGTTTTACACCGTCTTTTGAATGATAAAACCTTCCTTTAACTAAAGCATAGAAATTTGATTTGTATTTAAAAACGCGAAAATAAGAAGGGCCTAAAACAGTATTAGATGCTGTAAAATTCAACCCGTCTTTAGAAGTACTAAAAAAGGTTTTTTGGCCTTCTTTGTTATGATTATATCCATGAAAATACATTCTTATGGTTTGGGTCTCTTCATCAATTATTACATCTGGAGAAGCAATATGGCCAACAGCAGCTGTTTTATTAATATGAAGCACGCCAGGTTTGTAAACCGTCCATGGTCCCATTGGTGTGTTGGCGTATGCCAACCTAATAAACTTACCATGATGGTGTGCAAAATACATATAGTATTTTCCTAAAGGATTTTCTACCCAATCTGGAACTTTTATAACCGATGGCCCATTGATGTTTTCGCCCAATTTACCTTCTAACCCTTCCATATCTGGTGAAATCATAGGGTTGTTTTCAGATCTAATAAACGTTGGGTTTTCCCATTTTTTAGGCTGAATAGAAGAACTACAAGCTACAAAAGCAAAGCAAATAAAGCAGTAAACTACTTTTTGTAAAATATTTATATCTCTATTTATTAGCATCAAAATACTCAATAAGGTTATAAACGTTGTTGTTGATTGCTTTCATCTTTTCCATCATAGGAGTCCACACTTCATATTCATTAGTTACAATCCCCTTGTTGGCATCAATATTAGATGGGTCTACACCTTTAGCGGTGGGGTCGTTATCTTGATATTTAAAATAATGCCACCCTACACAGTTTTTAGATTCAATTAAAGCAAGGTTATAATTTTGGTAAAAAAGTCCTCGATCTTCTTGAGTTCTTACAATCCATCCGGCTCCACTAGTATTACCCATACCAGAGTCTTCGCCTTTGGTATAATATTCTGTAACAATAAAGGGTCTACCAGACCAATCTGTCCAATTTTTCATGTCTTGTTCATCGGGTGTCCAGTGATTATAATAATTATTAGAAATAATGTCAAGGTACTTACCAGCGGTTTTCATGAACAATTCATGATTTTTCTCATTTGCATAAAACCGAGCCCCGATATACATGTGGTTAGGGTCGTATTTTTTTATGGCCGAAGACACTATAGAAAAGTATTTATCGGCAACAAATGCCATAAATTCTTCACGATGTTCGTCTGTAATATCATTTTCTGTAATGCCTTTTTCTTGTAACCAATTCTTAGCTGCTTTATAACCATATTCATCTTTTGGTAGCCCTAAATAATTATCTAAAGCTTTAAATTTAAAGGGCATTTCATTATCTGAAAAGTATCCAAACAAATTAGGGTCATCTTTATATTCTATCAGTTTTTTGGCTCGCTGGTTACAAAATGTTTCAAAATCAGGATCGAAAACAAAAATGGCATCATTAGGATAACCTGTGTGCCCTGGTTGCTGATGTGTACCACCTCGTTTACTTCCATAACTACTCATAAAATTCCAGTTAATGGTATATGCAAAAGGTTTGTTTAGTACTTTGTTAGCCTCTGTGATAGCTTTAACATCGCTCCAAGAGCCAGCACAATTAAACCCATTTTCTTGTAGCATGTTTATGGTTTCATTTATCCAATTTTCTTTTGTTTGAAATTTTTTATTGAATGCAGCTTTAGTGCGTTCTGATTTACCTGTATTAACACTATTAAGGGCTATATTGAAATATGGATACCCTAATGGATCAATGCCCCACCAACGGTCACCAATTTTTTTTACATGATAAAAACCGGTTGCTTCTTGTTGTGGTTGACTCATATCACCACCATATTTACTAAGTTTTACATCGCCTTTTGGATTAAAATTAGGTAGATGCTTTAATGTTCTTGTTTTAAAAGGTTGATAATCTTTATAGCTACGAGTTCCATCACTATGGTACACCTTAACTTTGGCATCAACCATCACATAATCTGATGTTGTATTTTGAGCTACAACCTCTTTTTTATTCTCTTTACAAGCCAACATTAATAAGCATGTAAAAAGTACTATATGTATTGTTTTCATTATTTTTTAATTACCATTGATAGTCTTTACCCTCTCTACTGTTTTTCCATGATTTTTTAACTTTTTCAAGTTCAGAAATCATTTCATTAAATAGTTCTGGTTTTTCTGAAGCAAGATCTTTGGTTTCGCCTGGATCATTTTTTAAATCAAAAAGCATCATACTGTCTCCTTTATCTGGAATACAGATTTTGTATTGCCCCTTAACCAATGCATACAATTCTGTGTTTTTATACAATCTTTTATAACCTGAAGCTATAGGCTTTGGTCTGTTTGAAGTTTCGTTGTTATATATAACTGGTTTTAAGCTCACCCCATCTAAAGGTATTTTTTTACTAGGAGACACGCCTATTATATCTAAAATAGTAGGTAAATAGTCATTAGTTGAAGATTGATAATCTGAAACTATACCAGATTTAATTTGTTTTGGCCAATAAACAAATGAAGGTACACGCAAACCACCTTCCCACATTTGGTGCTTATGCCCTTTGTAAGGACCTGCAGAAGCGTTACCTTTTTTTGCTTGAGGGTCTGCTGGACCATTATCACTACAGAAGAAAATGATAGTATTATCTAAAGCGTTTTGTTCTTTTAAAAAGTTTTTTAATCTTCCTATTTGGTCATCCATAGCCGTAATGCAGCCATAGTAATGTTTTTTTCCTTCTGGTAAATTAGGATATTTTGCTAAATAATCAGGACCAGCAACAACGGGTTCATGAGGTGCATGAAACCAAATAGTAGCAAAGAATGGTTTTTTATTTTTTATAGATTTTTCAATAAAAGGAATGGCTCTATCCATAATAACACGGCTATCATCACCATCTAAGTTATCGGTTACGGGTTTACCGTTTTGCACATAAATAGATCCTCCCCAAGAACCATCTTCTTGAGCCCCCCAACTAGTCCATCCTTTTGGAGTTTTTGTTGGATTCCATGTAGGCACTGCACTTTTAGTAGCAAAGGTTTCATCATAACCATGGTGCCATGGTGGAGAATATTTACCTCTAGATTCTACTTTATCAGGTTCTACCCAACCTAGGTGCCATTTCCCAAAAAATCCTGTTGAGTACCCTTCTTTTTTTAACAATTCTGGAATGGTTTTTTCAGCAGGTCTCATACCTTCTGTATGTGCAGCAAAAATACCCTGTCTAAAAGGATCTCTACCAGTTAACACACTTGCTCTTGTAGGAGAACATAAAGGTGCAGCTGCATAAAAATTAGTGAATGTTACACCTTTGTTTGCCATATCATCCATTTGAGGAGTAATAACCTCTTTATTTCCGGTAAAACCTACATCACCATAACCGAGGTCATCTGCCATAATTAAAATAATATTTGGCGTTGTATCTTGAGCCTGTACGCATGCTGTTAAAAAGGATAAACTTACCCATGCAATTGTTCTAAAAACCATTTTCATATACTAAAAACTTTTAAAAAACCGTTCAAACGTAATGTACGTTTGAACGGGATTAAACTAATCTATTACAAACTATAACCCGGATTTTGTTCCATTACTGCCCCTGTATTAGAATCAATAATTCCTTGAGGTATTGGTAACAACTCGTTATATTCATTAACTTTACTTTCATCTAACCTTGGGTTGTATTTAACGGCCCACTCATAAAATGTACCTGTACGAACCAAAGTATGTTTTCTATATTCTTCTGAAACAAGTTCTCTAGAGCGTTCTTTTAAGATAAATTCTAAGGTCACATCTGAAGCCTCAATTTCTGAAGCATTAGAACGTCTTCTTAATTCATTTAAATAAAAGGCTGCTAAATCATTTTTACCTTGATTCATTAAGGCTTCTGCTGCCAATAAATAGGTTTCTGCTAAACGCATAAACATTTGATCATCATATTGTCCTGCACGCGATGCATTATCAAACACATAGGGATCATTGTATTCCCATTTTCTTACCCATGGCCAAAGGAAATTATCTTCTAAATCACTGTCTTTAGAATATTCCATAGTAGTGTATCTAACAACCTCAAAATCTGTTGCTGTTTCATCGGTTGGATATATGTAGTCTTTCTTCACAGCATATTCTGAAAATCTATCATCTGTTTCTTCATACCAATTAAATGCAGAATCTGAAATTGATACACGACCAGCACCTTTACCACCGTTATAAGTATAAAGCGTATCTAAATTTAATTTTTTAAGCACACTATCTTTTCCGTAATGCGGTATCCAAACATTTTTAACATATAAATAAGCATTACCTACAACATCTTGATAAGCATTGTTTAACACCCATAATACTTCTTTATTACCATCTTCTGGCATGGGGTTATCAAATAAATCTGAAAACACATTACCAGGTTGCGATGAATTTACACCAAAACGCTCTGTCATTAATTCATACTCATCACTATTAATTACTCTTAATGCTTCCGTTTCGGCTTTTTCATCTTCTCCCATATCTAGATATAATTCTGCTAACATAGTACTAGCAACAGCACTATTTACCATGCCAGTTGTTTCTTTCATTTCTAGATTATCTCTAGCAAAAGTTAAATCTATTTCCATTTGGGCATTAATTTCTGCAACAGAATTACGTTCCCAATCGTTACGATAAGTGGTACCATCAATTTCTTGAGTACTTAATGGTACTGCACCCCAACCATAGCGCAAGTGTCTGTAAGCCCAGGCTCTAAATAAACGTGCTTGTGCAATTATTTTGTTTTGATTAATTACATCGTTAGCATCATTTCCTCCCATCCAATCTACACTTGTAGTTTCTGCTCTGTTAATGATAAGATTAGATGAATTTATAATTTTATATAACCAATTAAAATTTGATGTTACTAGATTATTTTCTGAGTTTAGATCGCTATAATCATTAAACGGATCAATGGTTCCGGCTCCTCCATTTACAAAGGCATTATCTGTACCCATTTGCCATAAAGCTGCACGGGTTACGTTGTTTTGAGACTCTCTGTCTTGTCTAACTAAACTGTAAATTGCATTTAATCCGTTTACAAAACCATCATAGTCTGTAAATAAGTTTTCTGCGAAAATATCATCTTTTGGCTCTTCTAATAAGAATGAATCTTCATCACATGCTGTAGTGAAAAAGAGTGCGACTGTGATTAGTATTAATATTTTTTTCATCTTGTTTTTTTATTTAGTTTATAAACCTACTTTTAACCCTAATAATATTGATAAGGTTTGTGGAACAGCTGTTTGTTGAGATGAGCTTGTAAACTCAGGATCAAGTCCTATCCAATCTGTATGTGTATATAGGTTTTTAATGTTGGTATAAAACTCTAAGTTATTAACTTTTAACTTATCTAGTGTTTTTTCTGGCACTCTATAACTAAGAGTAACATCTTGCAATCTTATAAAATCTGTACTACGGTAAAAGCTTGCTGAAAGTGGGTTTACACTAGCACTTCTATCATTTCGTGGGTAAGAGTTACTTTGGTTTTCTGGAGTCCAGAATTCAACATCATACCTGTTTTCTCTTAAATCAATATCATTTGTATAGAGTAACGTATTAGATCTTGTTATACCAGACACCATATTAATGAAGAAACTAAAAGTCCAATTTTTATATTCAAATGTATTAGTTAAACCTGCAATAAAATCTGGTATTCTTCTTCCTATAACTTGTTTATCGGCTGTTGTAATTTCACCATCGCCATCGGCATCAAGATAACGAATATCACCTGCTTGAACATCTCCTTGTGGCGTATCTGTCATATCTTCTTGGTAAATACCGTCAATCACATAATCATAATTAACACTAATAGGTTCTCCTATAAACCAGTTACTATCAATATCATCTATATAATTTCCATCTTCATCAGTTAATCCTACGTTTACTATTTCGGTATCGTAATGCGCTATATTAAAATCTGTTTTCCACGTAAAGTTGTCTTTTCTAATGTTAGTTGTGGTAATTTGAAACTCAATACCTTTATTTGATGTTTCTCCAATATTTTCAGTTATAGACGGGGTTCCGTTTACGTTAGAAATAGATTTATTTAATAATAAATCGGTTGTTTTAGATTTATAAACATCAATAAGTCCTCTTATTCTATTATTAAATAATCCAAAATCTAAACCAGCATTAAATGAGGCAGTAGTTTCCCAACCTAAAGTAGGATCTCCCAATTTACTGGGGTAAAAGCCAAATAATGTTCCGTCATCACTATCAACATAATTAGTTGATGATAAGGTTGGTAATGTAGAATATGGTGTAACTGCTTCATTACCACTTTCTCCGTAAGATAATCTTAATTTTAAATTATTAATAGTATTTGAATCTTCTAAAAATTTTTCATTTGAAATATTCCAACCCAACGCTGCTGATGGAAAAATACCAAACTTAGTATCTGTACCAAACGCTGAATAACCATCACGACGTGCTGTTAAGGTAATTAAATATCTAGAATCAAACGCATAATTAGCTCTTAACATTTGAGAGATGTGTGTTTCCTTGGTATATGATGCACTTGGTTCTACTAAACTTGCTTTACTAGCTTGGTAATAAGACATTACATCATTTGGGAATCCTTCTGCACTTACATCATGATCTTCAGACCACTCACTTTGTGCACTATATAAACCTGTTAAGAAAATAGAGTGTTTACCAAATGTATTTTTGTAGCTAATAATGTTTTCTACAATCCAGTCTTCATCGTATTCATTAGCTATATCTAAAGAACCGCCAACACTTAAACCAGTTCTGGTATCTCTACCTCTATAAGTTTGCGCAAGTCTAGAGCGGTAATCGTAACCTGTGTTAAGTTTATATGTTAAGCCTTTAATAAAAGGAACATCAATAGTTATACTATTGTTAGAAAAAAATCTTCTTGTAATATCACTATTATCATATAATAATGGAGCTAAAGGGTTTGTTACATAAACGCCATCATCCCAAGTTTCTAAAGTTTGTGTACCATCTTCGTTAAAAGGCACACCTAGTGGATTCATTGAGAATGCACCAGAAAAACTAGCATTATTACCACTTCTGTCATAATAACCGTATTGTGTGCTAGTTTTAAAAGTCATCCATGGTAAAAGTTCTTGGCTTAAGTTAAGTCTTAAGGTATAACGTTTAAAATCATCACCTATTGAAACCCCTTCTGAGTTTAAGTATGATAAAGATACATAGTAATTTGTTTTTTCTGTACCACCTGAGAAAGACAAATCGTGTTGCAAGGTAGTTCCTGTTCTTGTTGCTAGATCTACCCAGTCTGTACTTCTTCCTTCTGCATAACCTTCATCTTCTACAGCTGTAGTTGTTAAACCACGGTCTATTTTTGTTTCATAAAAAGTTTTACCATCCATTAGCTTAGGAATATTAATAGGGGTATTAAAGGTAGTTGAAACAGAATAATTAACACTTAATTTACCTTCTTTTCCTTTTTTAGAGGTAATTAATATAACACCATTTGCTCCTCTTGCACCATAAATAGCTGATGCTGAAGCATCTTTTAGCACTTCAATAGAGCCAATATCTTTAGGATTTATTTCTGAGAGGTTTCCTGCATAAGGAATTCCATCTAATATAATTAAAGGACTGTTTGATGCTGAAATAGAATTTTGCCCACGAATTAACATGGAGTTTGAAGACCCTTCTGCATTTGAAGCAGTTACACTAATATTCATACCAGCCATAGTACCTTGTAACATTTGTTCTAAACTTGTTCTTGGTCTTGCCTCTAAAGTTTCAGTACTTACAGAAACAACAGAACCTGTTACATCACTTTTCTTTTGAGTACCATAACCAACTACTATGACTTCATCTAAAGTAGTTTCAGAAGCTTTAAGAACAACATTTATAGTTGTTTGGTTTCCTATTTGCACTTCTTGTGTTTCCATACCCATGTAGCTAAAAACAAGAGTATTTGATTGGTCTGACACTTGTAATGTGTAATTTCCATCAAAATCTGTCATAGCACCTGTAGTTGTGCCCTTTAATAAGACAGAAGCTCCAGGGAGCGCAATACCATCCTCTGCTGTTACGGTACCTGTAATGGTTTTGTTTTGTGCATGCCCTGTAAAGACAAATAAAACAAATGCAAAACACATTAGTTTAATTAGTTGCTGTTGTTTCTTCATAAAATTTAAGTTTAGTTATTAGATTTCTGTTTTCTTAATAATGCCTCTAAATAGTAATAATCGGCATATATTAACGGTACATCTACCTCATCTTCCTTTGGTTTAGACCCAGTAGAATGCTTTAGTAAAAAACCTTTATTTGTTCCTACAGTGCTAAAGTATTTGTTAGATGAAAGTGAGTTCATAATTTTATCGGCCATATCTAAATATGGTTTGTTATTGCTCTTAGTAAATGTGCTTAATTCATATAAAGCTGATGCAATAACAGCTGCAGCTGAAGCATCTCTAGGCTCATTGGCATCATCTTTTAAATCAAAATCCCAAACAGGCACATAATCTTTTGGCCAATTAGCAATATTCATAATATAATTAGCTACATGTTCTGCTTGATTTAAAAACTCAACCTCTTTAGTTTCTCTATATATCATGGTGTAACCATAAAGCGCCCAAGCTTGCCCTCTTGCCCATGAAGACTCATCGGCATATCCTTGATGTGTGTTTTTTGATACAACTTCACCCGTATTTGGGTTATATCCAACTACATGATACGAGCTATAATCATTTCTAAAATGATTTTTCATTGTTGTTTTAGCATGTGTTGTTGCTATATTGTAAAAAACAGAATCTCCTGTTTCTTTCCAAGCCCAATACAAAAGTTCTAAATTCATTAAATTATCTATAATAACAGGGAAATCCCATTTATCTTTATTATGATCCCATGATCTTATACACCCAACATTTTCATTAAATCGAGTAATCAATGTCTTTGCAGATTCTACTAAAACATCTTTATAAGCTTTGTTTTTGGTGTATTTGTACCCCAAACCATAACTTCCCATCATCTTAAATCCAATATCATGGTTTGAAGCGTTATGTTTTTCAGACTCTAATAACTCTGTAAATTTAACGGCATAATTTTTCCATTCTTCTTGATTTGTAAGCTCATACGTAAACCACAATACACCTGGGTAAAATCCACTTGTCCAATCTCTTTTTCCTACCAATCTAATGTCTCCATTAGACTCTAAAGAACGTGGAAATATTCTTTTTGAAGATGTTAAATTTTGTTTTTTTAATACTGGCGAGTATTTTAATTGATTGGTTATTTTTTCTGCCAATTCTTTTTTGCCTAAATTATTTTTAGAGGCATTACAAGCAATCAAACAAAAAATTATTAATAGCGTAATAAAATGTCTCATTTAACCTTATTATAGTTTGGTTGAACAAAGCTATTAGTTGTATTTTGTTTTATTTCTTCCTATTGTTACTAATTACTTGTAAATATGTCACATTATTACAATCATGTTCCCTAAAACAACATTTGTACTAGCTTTAATTAAAATGTAATTTCTGGTTTTGCATATAATATTTGTATTTTGGTTCACTTAAATTCAAATAAATATTTATATACATATAAACTTATTTTTTACAGCGTTATAATAAGTGTTTATACGCATGTTAAAAAATATTATTAGCACATGAAACAGCGTTTTATCTCCTTTTTAATAGCATTATTACCAATTTTAATATTTGGTTTTCAATCTCCCTATATATCACTCTCTAAAGTTACACCTGAAGGTGGGGTAGCTTACTCTCAAGTAACTTCTATTTTAGAAGACAATCAAGGTTTTATTTGGTTTAGTACCAATAACGGTTTGTTTACATACAACTCTGTTAATATTAAAAGGTATAGCCATTTACAAAACGATTCTTTAACTATTTCTACTAACAGAATTAATCAGCTTTACAAAGACTATTCTGGTAAAATCTGGGTAGCTACAGAAAATGGTTTATGCGCCTACAATTCAAATAAAGACACTTTTAAACGCTACATTTTTAAAGACCAATTTGATAATAATATAGGTAAAGATATTTCTTCTTTTTTTCAAGATAATGATGGTACATTTTGGTTTTCTGATGAAAAAGGCATTGGTACATTAAACCCTAAAAACGGAAGAGCTTTTTACAAAAATGTAAATAATAAGACTAGTAGAGTTAGTTGCCTGTCTATAGATGAAAACAATAATATATGGGCTTTTTATAATGATGGAGACATTTATTTTTTACCAAACGGCTCTAATACTTTTCAGTTTTTCGCTAAAGGTCTTAAAAACTTAGTACGCTCTGTTTATATTGATAAAAATCATATCTGGATTGGGTATGAAACCAAAGGATTATTATGTATTAATATAACAACAAGAGAACACGAATACATTTTTGACAGCTTAAGTTTAACAAAAGAACTTAAACTGCCAAATAACCAAGTTAGAAGCCTTATTAAAGATAACAAAAACAGAATATGGGTAGGAACTTATAACGGTATAGCTATAATTAAAGACTTTAAATTAGAACAAATTATTACCGAACAAAAATATTCTGAGCTACCAAACCATTCTATTTGGGCATTATACAAAGATTCTCAAAATAATATTTGGATAGGCACCTGGATGGGTGGTTTAGCTTTTCATAGCAATTACAATAACGCATTTCTTCATTATAACCAATCTACTTCTAAAAAATCATTAACAGGAAATATTGTTGGTAGTATAACTCAAGTACCTAATAAAAATGAACTTTTAATTGGTTTAGATGATGGTAATTTAAACAAATATAACTTAGATGATAATTTGTTTTCATCTGTTCCAGTAATATATAAAAAAGATACCATACAAAACATTAAATCTCTTGCTTTTGACAAACATAAAACACTTTGGATAGGTACTTACGGCAATGGCATATTATATCAAAAAAATGGCGAAAAACAATTTAAAAAACTAGAATTACCATTTGAAAACGGATTTCAAGCCTTAGATATTTTAGCAACAGATGAAGGTATTTGGGTTAGTAATTACCCTTTAGGTGTTTTCTTTTACAACTTTGAAACAAAAAAGTTTACGCAATACAGACACAATCCTCTTAATATAAATAGCATTTCTAGTAATAATGTGCATCATATAATTGAAGGTAGTAATGGCAACATTTGGTTTGCAACGCAAAACGGTTTGAATTTACTTAAAAAAGAAGAATCAAAATTTACTCATTATTTTCATCAAGGTAACAACCCTGAAAGTATTTCTACAAATTACATCTATAGTATACATGAAGACCATAACGGATATCTATGGTTAGGAACAAATGGGCAAGGTCTTAATAAATTTAACCCTAAAACAGGAAAAACAGAACATTTTACTATTAAAGACGGACTCTCTGGTAACGAAATATTTTCTATACTACAAGATACTAACAATCATCTTTGGCTAACAACTGAAAATGGTATTTGTAAATTTAATCTAGACAATAACACTATTCAATCTTATGCCACAAATAAGGGCATAAAAAACAATCATTTTAATCCTAGTGTTGCTTTGGCTGCCACCAATGGCGAGCTATTTTTTGGCGGTTCTAACGGTTTAGTTAGATTTCTACCTAGCAGAATTATAAAAAACCCCATAAAACCCAAAACAACTGTAACAAGCATTTATGTAAATAACAAAGAAATATTATTTAAAGAAACAGGTAATTTACAGCTTAAACACAAACAAAATTCTATTAATTTTCAATTCACTTCTAACAACTTTATTAACCCGCAAAAAAATAAATTTAAATACCGCTTATCTGGTTTTAATAATGATTGGGTTATTTCAGATTATACAGGAAAAGCTAATTACACAAACATACCACCAGGTAACTATACTTTTGAAGTTAAAGCCGCAAACAACGATGGTATTTGGAATGAAACCCCTACTCAAATAGATTTAAAAATAACACCGCCTATTTGGAAAAGATGGTATGCCTATGTTTTATACACATTATTGTTTGCTACATCTGTTTATTTTTTTAGAAAACAAGTTATAAATAGGCAACAACTTAAATCTGAAATCAATATGGCTAAAATTCATAGAGAAAATGAACAGCAGTTACACCAAATGAAACTGCAGTTTTTCACCAACATATCTCATGAATTCAGAACCCCTTTAACCTTAATTCAAGGCCCTGTAAACAGGCTACTTAAAATGGGAAACCAAAACGAAACCTACAACAAACAATTAGCTTTAATTAAAAATAACACAGACCGTTTGTTACGCCTAATTAATCAGTTTTTAGATTTTAGACGTGCCGATTCTGGAAAATTAAAACTCACCCCTATTCACACAGATATTGTTTCATTTTGTAAAAACGTTTTTAATTGTTTTGAAGAACATGCCAACCACCGGGGGTTTACATTTAATTTTGAAACAGATGTACCTAATCTTAAAATGGATTTTGATGCCGATAAACTAGATAAAGTGTTAGTAAATATTATTTCTAATGCCTTTAAATATTCTGATGATAATAACAAAATCACTGTTAAAATTCTAAGTAATAAAAAACCTAACTTTAATGAAACTTGGGGAAGTTACACTGTAGGTAGTAATTTAGAAGATGATTTTGTTTCTGTAAGCATACAAGATACGGGTAAAGGCATTTCTGCCGATTTATTACCAAAAATATTTGAACGCTTTTTTCAAACCGAAGATAATTACAACAGAGGTACTGGTATTGGGCTTTCATTATCTACCAATTATATATCTATGCATAATGGGCAGTTAACGGTAAGCTCTAAAGAAGGTGAAGGCTCAATATTTTGTATCTGTATTCCACAAAAGCAAATAGGTACTTTTAATGAAAGTTCAAGCAATCAACACAAAGTAAATTCTTTTGATTATAGCTATGAAACAAGTAATAGCTCAGATATTAAAATAACAAAAGAAGAAACTGTAGCTAACCAAGAAGCCCTTGTTTTAATAGCAGAAGATAATCCAGAATTATTAGATTTTTTAGGAGACACACTACAAAACCATTTTAGGGTAGCAAAAGCTAAAAATGGTAAAGAAGCTTACACACAAATGAATTCTCTTTACCCAGACATAGTGATTTCTGATATTATGATGCCTGAAATGGATGGTGTAGAACTGTGTAATAAAATTAAAAATGATATACGTACTAGCCACACCCCAGTTATTTTACTTACAGCCTTAGACACCGTTAAAGACCGCTTAACAGGAATACATTCTGGTGCTGATGTTTACATGCCAAAACCTTTTAATGATGATATTTTAATTGCTCAAATAAATAATTTATTAAATTCTAGAAAAACACTGCGAAACTTATTTTCTTCTCATCAAAAAGTTTGGGAAGAAGATATTGAAGTACTAGATTTAGATAAAAAGTTTTTACATAAAGCCATATCAATAGTTGAAGAAAATTTAAGTAATTCTGAATTTACGGTTGAAAATTTAGCAGAAAAACTACACCTAAGCAGAACCCATTTACATAGAAAACTAACCTCTTTAACAGATCAATCTGCAACTGAGTTTATAAGAAGTATAAGACTAAAACACGCTGTTAACTTAATGAAAGAAGGCAACTATTTAGTAAATGAAATTGGTTATGCTGTTGGGTTTAATTCTCATAATTATTTTACAAAGTCGTTTAAAAAACAATACGGAAAATCTCCAACAGAATTTATAAAAGAAAACCTAGATTTTAATTCTCCAAAATCTTAATTAACACTAATAAAAAAGCAATAACATTCCTAACTTAATAGGTTGTTATTGCTTTTTAACAATCAACTAAAACTAACTAAAAAACTAACTATTATTTTTCATTATAAAATTTTTGCAAAGTGTAAAATGCTTTTTTAGGAATTCCCTTTTCAGAAATAAGTCCTTTTCTATTAAAATCATTTTGAATACGTCTTAAATGCCTTCTATGAGATTTAAAATCCATTAATATCCAAGGAGAAACACCCGCAAGAAAATCAATATTTTTCATCATTTCAATATTGTATTTGTAAACAGCATCTTGGTATTCTTCTGTCCATCGTTCATTTACATCACCATGTAAGCCCTGTAAAGCACCAGCACCAACTTCACTCATAATCATTGGTTTATCATAATGGTTTGCCCATTCCCAATCTGCGCAAGATTCTGGAGAACCACCGTACCAACCACAATAGCTATTAATACCAATAACATCAACAAATTCACCTAGTGGATCTTCAATTAAACGTTCGTTTTTTCCGTTTCCTTTTTGAGTATCTAATGCAGCTGTAATTAACCTAGTACT
This sequence comes from Seonamhaeicola sp. NFXS20, assembly GCF_049132085.1. Lineage (NCBI taxonomy): Bacteria > Pseudomonadati > Bacteroidota > Flavobacteriia > Flavobacteriales > Flavobacteriaceae > Seonamhaeicola > Seonamhaeicola sp. NFXS20. The sequence goes on from NZ_JAFMPU010000016.1 coordinate 64,857, forward strand.
ATCTAAGGCTTTTACTCTTTTTGTTAAACTGCTTAAAAAATTATTTCTAGAGGTGCTTTCAGGAGTTTCATTAGCAACAGACCAAAGTACAATTGCTGCTCTATTTTTATCTCTAGAAATCATTTCTGTTAGCTGGTTTTCTGCATTTTTATAAGTATCAGGATTGTCAAATAAAACCGTCCAATACACAGGGATTTCAGACCATATTAAAAAGCCCATTTTTTCGGCTTCTTTAACCATAGTTTCACTATGCGGATAATGTGCTAATCTTATAAAATTACAACCTAACTCTTTAGCCCAATTTAACAACACTAAGCATTCTTCTTTTGTAGTTACGCGCCCAGAATTAAAAGGTGCTTCTTCATGAATACTTATACCTTTTAAAAATATAGGTTCGCCGTTAAGTAAAATTTTACTGCCTTCTGTTTTTATTGTTCTAAACCCAATTTCATCTGAAATTTTATCATATTTAGTATTAATATTTACTGTATAAAGTTTTGGGTTGTTTGGAGACCATAAACTAGGTTTAGCTTTAACTTTAAAATAAGCTATACCATTTTTAGCTTTAACATTAGTGTTAACTTTAAGCTCTTTAATGTTAATTTGTACATCATCATTAGAACTACTATTTGATAGTTTAACCCAACCTTCTATACTTCTACTAGATTCTTTTGATAATTGAACAGAATAATCTTGAATATAATTTTTTGGAGTTGACACCAAATGTACTGAACGCGTAATACCTCCATAATTCCACCAATCTGTATTTATTGTTGGAATAGCCTCTCTTTTACGTTTATTATCTACTTTAACAATTAAAAAATTATCTTTTTCTTTTAGTTTACCAGTAACGTCAAATTGAAATGGAGTATAACCTCCAATATGACTTCCTATTTTTTCTCCGTTTAAGTAAACTTGAGCTTCGTAATTAGCAGCTTCAAAATACAAGAATGTATTTTTACCCTCCTTCTCTTTATAATCGAACGAACGTTTATACCATACTGTACCTTCATAATAATAGAGCTTTTCCATTTGAGAGTTCCAATCTCCCGGTACGGTAAGTTGGTAATCGGTATCAAAATTATACTCAACTAAATCTGATGGTTTTTCCATCTTTTTATTAGTAAAAAACCCTTCTTCACGTGGTAACCACCTATGGTTATAATATCCATTTTCTAAAGGATCTATTATTACTTGCCACAAACCATTTAAACTAATTTTTTCTCTGGATTCAATGTTTTGTAATACTGGTGATTCATTAAAACTCTGTTGCTGTGAATAACTAGCAAAACTAAACAGTACACTAAAAATTAATACTAGATTTTTTTTCGATTTAATCATAAAATAATTTATTGAAATTCTCTATAGATTTATAAAAACAAAATTAATCTATAACTAAAAAATATATTAGCACACATACACTAAACACTATCACTTATGTTGTGTATTCGCATACATGTAACCAAAAGCAACATTTGTACTACACTTTTTTGTATAAAAAAAGAGAACTTAAAACAACCCTAATTCTATGATGTAGAATAAATAAATATAATTTTCGTGTGCGCACACGAAAATTATATTTATATTTGCTCGTCCGCATTTTAAAACAAAGAATAACAACTAAATTTATAAATAAAATGAGTAAAGTAGTAGTAGTAACTGGAGCAGGTGGTGTTTTATGTAGCACATTGGCTAGTGCTTTAGCAAAACAAGGCCATAAAATAGCTTTGTTAGACCTTAACCTTGAAGCAGCTAAAAAAGTTGCTGATGAAATAAATAAAAATGGTGGTTTAGCCATTGGTGTAAAAGCAAATGTATTAGAAAAAGAATCACTTGAAAACGCAAAAACTGAAGTTAACAATCAATTAGGTAGTTGTGATATTTTGATTAATGGCGCTGGTGGAAACCATCCGTTAGGTACAACATCAAATCCTCACTTACACGAAGAAGATTTAACAAATACCGCTGAAGGTTTTAAAACATTTTTCGATTTAGACCCTAAGGGTATTGAGTTTGTTTTTAATCTAAACTTTATAGGCACTTTATTACCTACTCAAATTTTTGCCAAAGATATGGTGGGTAAAAAAGGGTGTAGTATTCTTAATGTATCATCAATGAATGCCTATACTCCACTTACTAAAATTCCAGCATACAGTGGTGCTAAAGCAGCTGTATCTAACTTTACACAGTGGTTAGCGGTTCACTTTTCAAAAGTTGGTATTCGCGTAAATGCTTTAGCTCCAGGATTTTTCTTAACCGAGCAAAACAGAACTTTATTAACTAATCCAGATGGCTCTTTAACACAAAGAGGACAACAAATTATAGACCAAACCCCAATGGGGCGTTACGGCGAACCTGAAGATTTAATAAGTACTACACTTTATTTATGCGATGATGCTTCATCATTTGTAACAGGTGTAGTTATTCCTATTGATGGTGGCTTTAGTGCTTACAGTGGTGTTTAACAACTAAATTATTTTAAAATGGAACAAACATGGCGTTGGTACGGACCAAATGACCCCGTATCATTATCAGATATAAAACAAGCAGGTGCAACAGGAGTTGTATCTGCTCTTCATCACATTCCTAATGGTGAAATTTGGACAATTGATGAAATTGAAAAAAGAAAACAAACTATTGAAAGCGTAGGATTAACCTGGAGTGTTGTTGAAAGTATCCCGGTACATGAAAATATAAAAACACGCTCTGGTAATTTTCAAACCTATATTGAAAACTATAAAAAAAGCATAGAAAATCTTGCTAAATGCGGTATAAACATTGTATGTTATAATTTCATGCCAGTTTTAGATTGGACTAGAACAGATTTAGGTTTTGAAGTTGAAGACGGCTCTAAAGCATTACGTTTTGATACCACTGCCTTTGCTGCTTTTGAACTTTACTTATTAAAACGTCCGGGAGCAGAATCTAGTTACACAAAAGAACAACAAGCCGAAGCTAAAGCATATATTGAAACTTTATCAGAAGATGAAAAAACCACTTTAATAAACAACATCATTGCCGGTTTACCTGGTGCCGAAGAAGGTTATACTTTAGAACAATTTCAAACTATTTTAGATACTTATAAAAACATTGATGCCGATAAGTTAAGAGAGCATTTAGTTGCCTTTTTAAAAGAAATAATTCCTGTTGCATCACAAAATGATGTATTAATGTGTATTCACCCAGACGACCCTCCATACCCTATTTTAGGGTTACCACGTGTGGTGAGTACAGAAAGTGATTACGCCCATATTTTTAATGAGGTACCAGACAGAGCAAATGGTATTACATATTGTACCGGTTCTTTAGGTGTTAGAGCCGATAATGACTTGGTACAAATTTTTAAGCGTTTTGCAAATCGAGTACATTTTATACATTTAAGAAGTACTAAGCGTGATGAAAAAGGTAATTTTTATGAAGCTAACCATTTAGAAGGTGATGTAGATATGTATAGCGTTATTAAAGAAGCGCTTTTAGAAGAAAGAAAAAGAAAATCTGAAGGCTTAAAAGATGCTATAATACCTATGAGACCAGACCATGGTCATCAAATGTTAGATGATTTAAAAAAGAAAACAAACCCTGGTTATTCTGGTATTGGCAGGTTACGTGGTCTTGCAGAATTAAGAGGTGTAGAATATGCTATAAAAAACAGCATGAACTAAATTTCTATTAATAGTAGAGATAAAAAAGTCAGAAACTTTGTTTCTGACTTTTTTTAAACATAATACTTCTCAAACCTTTTGCATCCCTTAGCTGTAAACAACCCTTTGAAAAAGAGTTTGAAAAAAAAGTCTAACATTTGATAGTGCTCCTCTAGCTTTTTTTGCTCTGTACTACTATTAAAATAAGCTGCTATAATTTTAATAAATGATTTTTCATATTCCTCAATAAATAAATTCTTATTATAGAGCCCTTCTTCAATTCCCCTTTCCATATTTTCATTTATAAGAGGACGCAACTTATTAGGATTCAAACGTAAAATCTGTAAATAAATATCTATATGATATTTTTTTAAATCTCTTATTGTTATTGGAGATATTGATTTAAAAACAGTACTAATTAGCTTTATATATTCTAACAATTCTTCTACAGCATCTTTTGATTTATCATGTATTACAGATAATTTTAATAAAAATTCTTCTGTCTTGTTTTCTACAATACATTTTAGCAAATCAGATTTACTATCAAACAGTTTGTAAAGAGTTCTTTTAGAGATGCCACATTTATTTGCAATATCATCCATAGAAACCACTTTTATGCCATAATTTAAGAATAATAGCAAAGACCTATTCAATATTAATTGCTTTTTAGAATTGGTCATCTCACCTTTTTTTACATTTCAAATAGTATTTTGTATTTGCTTCATCTTAACATCTTAATCGAAACAATTTATTTACTTAATTATACTCTTTAACACCTTTTAAAGCTCTATTACAAATAGTAAACTTTGCCAATTTAAATATTTTACTAATCTTCTAGAATACTGTCATTCCCAAGTGCTAACAGGTATTTTGCTATATTAATTTTATACTTTGATTTAGCATCAATTAAAGCATCTTTAGCTTCTTGATTTATAGCTTTAGCTTCTAATAAATCGGATAAATTGGTTAAGCCTGCATCATAAGTATCTTCTAATTCCTGCAAATATTCATTAGATTGATTTAATGATGTTTGGGCTATTTCAATCTGTTTATATGATTCTGTTAATGTTTTATATTCTTTAGATATTTGAATTTGCATTAACTGAGATTTTTCTTCAAGATTGTTTTTGGCCATTTCTATTTTAAAATTGTGCTCTTTACGTTTATGAGAACCACCCCACCAATCTGATATTGGAATAGATAATGATGCAAAAACAACTCCATAAAAATCGCTATTATCTGCTACATCAAGATACAAGCCGCCAACACCAACACCTAATTCTGGAAGATGCTCTCCGGTTGATAGTTTTTTTTGTAATACTTCAGCATCAACAGCTTTATTTAGTAGTGCAGTTTCTTTTCTATTTTTAATAGCTATTTGGGGTTCTTGATAATAAACACTTGGCTTTTTTATATCTATTATACTATCTAACACTGATAGGTTTTGGTAATCTTCAAGACCTAGATGTTGTGCAAAAACCATTTTTAAAACATCAATTCCGTTAGTTAATTTTAGTTTATTACCTTCAATTTTATTTAACTCAAGATTTACTTTTAGCACGTTACTTTTTTGGGTTAAACCTGCCTCATAAAAATCGTTCACCTCTTTATGAAGATTTTGTAAAAGTGTTTGATAGTTTTCTATGGTTTTCTTTTTTTCATTTAAAGCTACCAAATTCCAATAATACTCTTCTGTTTTAACCATTATTTCACTTACAGTAAGATCATGCTGTAACTCTTGAACATCTTTATTTAAAGTTGCCAGTTTGTTTCCTATTTTAATTCTGCCTCCTGCATAAAGGGGTTGTATTGCTGTTAATGCAGCAGAATTTGTATAATCTAAGGTTTCTATTGAAAATGACGGAATGTATGCAAACTGTGTTGGATTTACCAAATTTTCAGGATTGCCATCATAAACTGGTAAATTCATTTCAGGTGTTTCAATTTCTGATAAACTTTTTGATGATTTAAAAAGACTAGCTGATGCACTGACCTTAGGGAAATAATTGGTAAAAGCATTTTTCTTTAGCTCTTTAGCTGCATCAATTTTTAATTTTGATTCTTTTATACTTAAATTATTTTTTAATGCTAATGTTTTACATTTTTCTAAGGTATAATCTTGACCAAATAATTGAATACCTATTATTAAAAATACTAATAAACTAATATTTCTCTTTGCCATTACTTTTAACATAATTAATTTAATTTAGCTTTTATAGCTGCTTTTTTGGCTGCTTTCCCAATAGATTTCCAGAATAATATTGGCAACACTAATAAGGTAAGTACCATACCTGTTAACAACCCAAAACAAATTACTGTACCTAATGGCCCCCAAAGCGGTGAGCCACTTATAATCATTGGTATTACTCCTACCGCAGCCGCTAATGAGGTTAAAAATATTGGGCGCATTCTTCTTTTTCCTGCTGCTAATGCAGCTTCTTTGTAAGACATTCCATTAGTAGTTACCAATTGGCTTGCATAATCAATTAAAATAATACCATTACGTACTACTATACCCATTAAACCAATAATGCCCATAAATGAAGTAAAACCAAAAGGGTAACCTAAAAGTAGTAGTCCTAAGCCTGCGCCAAAAATACTCAGCAACATTGTAGACATAATTAGTAGTGATTTTCTAATGGTTTTAAATTGAAACATGAGAATAAAAAATATTAAAACAACACTCACCCCTAAAGATTTAGCCATAGGAACGTAGTTTTCAATATTTGCCTCATGTTCTCCCCCATAAATTATATTAACACCTTCTGGTAATTGTAAAGCTTCTATTTTAGGTTTTACAGCATTAAATGCAGTAACCCCCAATTTACCCCTTGCTACATCTGCCTTAACAGTAAGTGTACGTACTCCATTTCTTCTAGCCACTGTACCTTCTGTCCATTCTGGTTCTAATTTGCCTATGGCTCTTAATGGCAACGACTCAAAGGTTAACGGAGAAGTTACATATTGATCATTTAAATCATTAATACTATTTTTTAAATAATCTTCTTTTGATAGAAGTACATTAATTGGATAATCTTCTTCCCAAACTGTTGTAACAGGTAAACCATCTAAAGAAATTAACAACGATGACGCTACCAAAGATTTTGCATAACCTAATTGATTAGCTTTATTTTTGTTTAATTGAACAGAAATACCAGGTCTTTTTTCATCCCAATCATTTCTTACCCATGTAAGATCTTCATTCTCATTAAGTATTTCTGCTACTTGTTTTCCTACTGTCTTTAAGTCTGAAATATTATTAGAAGCTATTCTAATTTCAATAGGAGAACTAAAAGACTCCATTGCTAATTGTTTCCATTTTATATGAGCGCTTGGAAAAGCATCTTTGTATTTTTTGGTATACTCATCAAGCACTTCAATGGTAGCTTCATCAGACTCTGTATTTAATAACAACTGCCCATAGTTTTCTGCTGGCAAGTGTGGTGCATACAACGCATTAAATCTAGGAGAACCATTACCTATAAAACTAGCAATATTTGTTATTCTACTATCTTGATTTAAAATACTTTCTAAACTATCAATTACTTTTTCTGTTTTACTAACTGATGATCCTTCTGGTAGGTATACTTCTATAGCAAATTGGTTTCTTTCCATTGCTGGAAATAACTTCTGATCTACATTCATTAAAAATATAATGCCCAAAATTATTGATAACACGCCCCCTACAACTGTAAGTTTAGGGTTTTTAAAGCAAAAATTTAATGCCTTATTAAATGTGTTTTGAACTCTATCTAAAACACTTTTTTTGTCATCATTTTTTTCTTCTTTATGAAGCCCTGTTTTTATATAAGCGAAACACATAAATGGCACTAATAGAACCGCTACTAGCATAGAAATTAATAATGCTATACCAATAGTTACTGGAAAAGTCCCTACAAAATCGCTGGCTATTCCTGTTAAGAAAAACATTAAAGGAAAAAAAGATGCTGATATCGCTGCCGAAGCTGTTAGTACAGGAACAAACAGTTCTGTGGCAGCTTTCCAAGCAGCGTTCCAAGGTGTTTCTCCATGATCAAGTAGTTCTACATGACTATCTATAACAACAATTGCGTTATCTACCACCATTCCTAAAACCACTATTAATGCTGCTAGCGAAACAATATGCAACTGAATACCCACCAACTGCATAATTCCTAATGTTATTAATATAGAAACTGGTATAGAAACCCCTGCAACAGCAGCTACCCTAAAAGGTAATAATAACATGGTTACTATAATTACCGCAACAATAGCAATTACAAATTCCTTTAAAAAATGAGAAATAGATTTATCTACAACATGAGGTAAGCTGGATATTATATTTAATTTTATATCATCTCCTATGCTCTTAGAGAAATTATCTAAAGTGTTTTGAACCTCATCACCAAATTGTACAATATTATTGCCTTTTTGCATTTCTAATGAAAGTAGCAAAGCATTATTACCATTATTACGAATGTAATTTGTAGGTTTTTTATAACGCCTTTCTATGTAAGCAACATCTTTTAAACGTATAACATTATTATCTTGATCATTAAAAATTATTTGCTCTTCTAAATCTTTTTCAGACTCAAACCTTGGTGGCAAATGAATAGGTAAAACTAGGTCTCCATTATCTAACTGACCAGAGTAATTTAAAGACTCTTGTAGTTTAAAAGATGCCAGTATATTAGAGGGTTTTAAATTAAACCTAGTGAGTTTTTCTGGTTTAATATAAATATGTATTTCTTCTTTTTGAGTACCAAAACGCTTTATTTTAGATACGGTTTCTACCTTTCTAATTTCGGCCTCTAAATCTTTCATTATGTCTTCCAGTTCTCTATAAGAATGTTTTTTTGATGACATTGTTATTAATAATGCAGAAGTATCGCCAAAATCGTTATTACCTATTAAAGCCAATACTCCAGATGGTAACTGCATTTTAAGTTCACTTAAACCATGTCTTAATTTAGACCAAAATTTATCGGCATTTTTAACATTATCATTCAATTCTACATAGATAATCATTTGCCCTTCTTTGGAATGAGAATATGTTTTTAGTTTGTTAACCTCCTCATAACCAAAAATATAATCTTCTACAACGGTGGTAAGTTGCTCTTCAACCTGAAGCGATGTTGACCCAGGAAAAACACCAACAATTACTCCTTGGCGTACAGTAAACTCTGGAAACTCCCTACGTGGCATGTTTTTTAACCCATAAATTCCTAAAAGCATCATAACAGCAACTATGACCAATACAATTTGATGGTGCTTCATAGTAGCTTCTATAAAATTCATTTTTTTCATAAGTAATTACTATTATAATAATGAGTTAAAATATCACTATATCATTTTCAGAAAGCTTGTGTTGACCATCTGTAATTATCACATCTCCTTTTTCTAAACCTGATAATATTTCTATGTTATTGTTAATAAAAGCACCTAATTCTACATAGATTTTAGAGACTGTTTTATCTTTTAATACTTTGAAAACATAGGGTCTGCCGTTTTCTTCTTTTAAGACTGAACGATACGGAATTGTTATTTTACCGTTATGAGGATTTGTTTTTATACTAACATCACATGCCATACCAGATTTGATAATCAAATCAGGATTTTTTAGAAGAATTTTTACTTCGTATGTTTTTGTTAGCATATTGGCTATTACACCTATTTTCTCTATGTATCCAAAAAATTCTTTATTCCCTATAGCTGGTATAACAACCGCTACTTTTTGTTCTTTTTTTAATTGATTGATTTCGTTTTCAGGAACCGCAATTTTAACATACACCTCATTTAGTGAAACTAAATTAAAAACGGGACTTCCGGGTATTGAACTTGAGCCAACCTCTACATTTCTAGAGCCAATAAAGCCCGAACTTGGCGCCTTTAAAGTGCAGTTAAGTAAATTTTGATAAGCAATGCTGTTGGCAGATTTAGCTTGTTCTAATTGTGAGGTTACTTCCTGCATTTGTATTTCAGGCAAACTTCCTTTATCATAAACAGATTTTAATCTATCAAAAGCATCCTTTGCTTGATTTAAGGCTGCAAGAGTTCCTTTGTACGCATTTTGTTGAGATATATCATCTATTTTGGCAAGTATTTGCCCTTTCTTTACCCAATCTCCCTCTTCAACATAAATGGAGTTAACAGTTCCAGGAAGTAGAAAACTAATAGGTGTTGAAACCTTTGGTTCTATTGCTCCGTTGTAGGTTAAAGTTTCTCCAATTGTTTTATTATCTATTTCAACAACGCTTACCTTTATTTGCTTTGTAGAGCTGTTATTATTACTCTGTTGGTTAGATTTATTACAACTTACAATAAGTAATAGTACTAATAAGGAAAGTATCTGTTTTTTTAACATCGCTTGAAAAGATTTTAAATAAATTCTTTACAAAACTATTTATAAATCTGTGCAAAAAACAGGTTTAAACAAAGCCTAAATTGGTTCTAAACAATCATTTTTAACTTAAAAACTATTATTAAACATCATTTTTTGGTTTAAATACAATAATTCTTAAGTTTTCATTACCCATTTAAAAAAACTATTTTTCAATATTAGATTTTCTATAATTTAAAGGAGAGATACCTGTATGTTTTTTAAAAAATTTACCAAAAGCAGATTGATCACTAAATTGTAATTCATTAGCAACTTGGGCCACTGTTAGTTTATGATTTCCTAACATTATTTTAGCTTCCATAACTACAATTTCATTAATTAATTGACTAACCGTTTTGCCTGATACTTCTTTTAAAATTTTTGATAAATGCCCTGGAGTAACACATAAAATATCTGCATAAAATTGAACAGAACGTTCTTCTTTAAAGTTTTCATTTAACAACTTTAAAAAACGAAATGTTAACTCTTCATATCTTGTGTTTTTTATTTCAAGGTTGGGATAAGTTTCTTTAAATTTTGAAGTATAATAGTACATAATAACACCAAAAGAATTGGTTATTATTTCATTCCAAAAGAGCGTTTTATCATTATTTTTTTCTTTAATTATTTGAAAAAGTTTAACAAATAATTTTACATCTTTTGATGTTAACTTTAATTTAGGTATATGGTAATTTACCAAAAAACTAAACGCATCAATTTCAATAATTTTATACGAATTTTTAAAAATAAAATCTGCTGTAAAACTTAATGCAGCTATTTCTAGATCTTCTGAATAATCTTGTAAATGAAATACCGTATGAGGTGTTAAAGCTATAATTTCATTTTTCTGAATTGTATATGAAATTAAGTTTAAAAGAATTTTGAGTTTGCCTTGACGTACAATTAGTAAACCATAATTATCGGTACGAAATGGATAGGTAAAAGGGATGTTTTCAAATTTATTTTGAGAAATATGCACATAAAAATCTCCAGATTGTAGAGGCTCTCCTAAAACTTCTGCAATCTCATGAATAGTATGCTTTATTATAGTATTATCTGCCAAGTCATATTATTTACAACGCAATTTAATGCTTTTTGAATTATCTGAGACTCATTTAAATTTTCAAATACCTCACAATTAATTTTACCTCAAATATTTAATCAAAATGATAAGTAAAGAGGGCTTGCAATTACATAATTACTATCTTTTATTAAAAAATTTAAACAACAAGAAATTCAATACAACTATTTCAATTACATAGCTTTAACCACCTATTTGGCTTACACTTTTTGTCTTTAGAAACTGTGAACCGAATTAAGTCATATTAATTCAATTCTTATGATAAGCACAAAAAACATAAAACCTCGATAATCTTACGATTACCAAGGTTTTGATATTAATTGGTTATTAAATTTGTCGGGGTGGCAGGAAGCCTCTTCCTCTTATATAATATACTATATATCAATCATTTACAAACTCAAAAAACAATCTGTTAGCCGATTTGTTGACGGGCTTATAAATGACCTCAAAATAAATTACTTT
>NZ_JAFMPU010000017.1:0-32471 GCF_049132085.1 Seonamhaeicola sp. NFXS20
GAGTGGTTTCCCTTAGCAAGTTCATCAAGAACTTTGAGTTTAAAGCTTTCGCTATAGCGTCTTACATATCCGTCATTTTTATACATAAACATTTGTTTTAGTGTATACATATTTCAGGACGGGTGTAGCTTGTTGCCAACGGTTTTGTATATGATGCGTTGCGTGGTTTAGCACGTAATTTAGCAAATAAAAACTGAATAGAAAATCCGCGAGGATTTTCGTAAGTAGGCTCTCACTAGCAATGGATTATATACGTTGTTCTACACCGTTTTTATTTCATCTCAAGAATTTAAAATTCAACTTATTTCCATCAATCAGTAAAATTCCATCCTTTTCACTTTCTGCAACCTCAAAAGTAAGTACTTGCTTTCCGTTTTCTAATTGTTGATTGAATTGAGGATAAAACCTAAATTCAAAAGTGTAGATTGGTTTCATTTTTCCATTTTCAATTTCAGCAATATAAGTTCCGTTATTATCATTATAAATATGCATTAATTTGTTTTTAGAAACAAAGGAAGTCGGAATATAAAAACCCATTGTGTCAAGAACTTTTTCAATTCCTGTTTGATTTTCACTTCCAAAACGTCTTTTAAAATCCCATTTTGATTTTTCGAGTTTTCTTGGGTCTGAAATTTTATTGACACTTGCAAATCCTATCATATGTCCCATATAGTTTGTAACAAAGTATTCCTTTCCTATTTTGTTGACAACTGTAGGACAAGTTGAAGAACCTTCAAATAGTTCATTTGTTTTTTTGTCTTGAAAAAACACCGTTCCTCCCCATTCTCCTCGACAAGTTGAATAAACGTTAAATTGTTCGTCTTCGAAAATTTTAAATGCTCTTGTTTCTGTTGGTTGAAAATCCGCAACGTATTTTCCTAAAACAAAATTCTCTTCATCAAATTGTGCTCTTTGAAGAAATAAACTATCATTTTCTATTCTTATGTCATAGTAAATCATATTCTGTATTCCTCCAGGAACAAAAACGTCCTCAACAAAATTTCCATTTTTGTCGAGTACTATCATTTTCTTTAATTCTTTTGAAGTGTTTTCGCGATTTGTTTCAAACATACAGTAATACTTATCATTAAAATAAGCTACTTTTCTTAAGTCTCCATTTATTGAAAACTCAAAAGTGTCTTTGATTATTCTAAATTCCGAATTTTCGTTTAAACTTTCTGTTTCATTAATTATCGATGTTTGTCCATTTCGATTTTTTCCGCAAGATGAAATTAGGAAAGCAGATAATAATATCAGAAGTAAGTTTTTCATTTAATTGCAATGTTTGTTTCAAATGGTGTAGAACGGACTTGTGTATGAAACGTAGCGTGTAAAAAGACACTAACTTTTCGGATTAACACAGAGCCGAATTTTTATATTTTGTTTTTAATTTTTCAGTTTCTAAAAGCCAAATTAAAAATTTGGCGGACTTTTTAAATATACACAAACCTTTCTGTTAAGCATTTATTAGCTATGTTTTATACACCGTGTTAGCAGCAGTTATCTTCCAGTTTCTTTGACTCTTTTAATTATTAATTCTGCCTCTATAGTTCCTTTTGGTGAAAGCATACAATCATTTTCATACTCAATTAACCTTTCAGTATGCATTTTTTTCAAAATCTTTTCAAATGTTGATTTGTTTTTATACTCAATAGAATTTATTAATGAATTAAAAGAAAGAGGACTAGTTTCGTAAAGTAGAATTAAAATTTGTTCCTTAGCTACTAGTTTATTGTAAAGTATTCGAGTAGTACCATTATGTTTCCAAATAATATCGAGTTTTCTTTCTACAATATTATCAATAAGTATTTGAGTTTCTGGAATGCTTAAATTAGAAGCCAAACGAACAATCTCGGCTAGTACCCATTTCACTGAAAATAGAATAAATGTAGCATCCATTCTATTTGGTGAAATGTCTTTTATATGTCCAACACCTCTTTTATTTCTAATATTATATACAGACTTTAGTGTTCTTGGAATTAGCATTCTAAAGCTCTCATTCCCTTGTTTTTGTTCATATGATTTAAGTACATTATCGCTAAAATTTGATAGTTTACTACTAAAATCCGTATGTGGTGGACATAATTCCCATTCAATTATTCGTCTCACACATTCAACAAAATGACCTGCATCCAATTCACTAGGCTTCCATTTTTCTAAAAAATAATTTTCTTCAATTTCTTTGTACGCATCTAATGTTTTAGTAGCTAATTCTAAACCATATTTGTTTTCAAGAACCGAAAATGCAGTTAGTTTACTCATTAATCAGCTACAATTAATTCAATTATTTCCTTCGCTTTTTTAATTCCTGGTCTTACAAGTTTTATCGCTCTTTCTTTTCCAGAGCCTTTGTCTAAGTATAATTTGGGGTCTCCTTTTTTAATATGAGTTGAATAATTAACTTTATCTAGGAATCCGTGATTTTGACAAACTGTTTTTATCTCTCCAACATTAGCTTCTTCAATGCCTAAATTATTTTTTGCAAAAGCATATATTAATGCTGTATTTAGTGTTTTTTCAGCAGCAGTTTTTCCGGGAATATCACAAATGATTCGAATCTTCTCATCATCTACAACATAAATATGAGAATAACTGTCATCTTGTACTTTTGATTGTTTTTCAGCTTGTTGTATCTGTTTTTCTTTTACAGGAAATTGCGATTCCATTTTTGAACCAACTACATTTGTTGGCTTTTCTAATGTTTTAGTAATAACTTCTTTAAAGTTTTCAATTTGTTTATTTACAAACTCTTCAGAACCTGAAATTTCAAATTTCCCTTCAATAATTGAGATACTAATTTTTGCTTCTTTTGTTTCACTCATATATGTTTTTTTTAATTGCTGCTAACGGTTACGTATAAGAATAGTGCGGTTTTGTGTCCGAGGATTTTCCGTAGGAAAATCGGAGTGACTAAAAAAGCACTAGCCTTTAGATTTAGGATTAAACTTAAGCATTATTTTTATACAATGTTAGGTGTAGTTTTTTGTTTCAGTCGAAGGCAACAATCGAGAATCTTCTAATCCAGCTGTTCTATGTCCTGCATTTTTTAAATAATCTTTGTTTTGAGCAAACTCCATAAATTTCAATACAGACTCATGTTCAACTATCAAAATTGCATCCCATTTTTCAGATTCAGGTCCGATTAAAAAACCGTTGCTTTTTCCGTAATAGATTATTCGACTACCTGCTTTTTTTAATTCAGGTAAAGTGCTTTTCATATAAAGTTTATAAGCGTCTTCTCCGCTAATTATTTCGTTAGGTTTTATCTGTTCCAAATTTTTATAGTTAGCTTTTTCTCGAAACTTTAATAAGTTTAGCATCACTATTTTTCCTTTGTTGTGGAAGTCCTGATAGAATTTCTTGCCAGATTCAGGATTTGCATCTATATATTTCTGCATATTGTTTTCGTTTTTCCAAATTACACCTAACGTACAGCTGTATGGTTAGTGGCTTGGTTTAAGCGTTGGCTTTATGCGGCCATTAATTATACAGCATGTTGTGTGCTTTATATTTTTAATTTAGTTTTTATAAAAGTAAAAAAATAAAGGAACAGTAGTTCAGTTTCGGTAGCAATTTATCCCCAACTTTTTCGGATCTAACCCGAACCTATGGAATATACACTGCCGTGTATAATCCGTCGGTGATGGGAACTAAATGAGCGTTTTCTTTTGATTAACAAGACATAATGCCGCTTCAAATTTGACTTTGTTAAAATTTTTTGCGAACTTAGTCAGGTACTTTATAACGAGATAGCGTTTGGAGAGTCTAACCTCTCCACGATACCATCGAAAAGTACCTGGATATGGCTTTTTTAA
This sequence comes from Seonamhaeicola sp. NFXS20, assembly GCF_049132085.1. Lineage (NCBI taxonomy): Bacteria > Pseudomonadati > Bacteroidota > Flavobacteriia > Flavobacteriales > Flavobacteriaceae > Seonamhaeicola > Seonamhaeicola sp. NFXS20. The sequence goes on from NZ_JAFMPU010000017.1 coordinate 3,816, forward strand.
CAAAGTCTTTGTCCGCCCTTTAGTTAATCAGAAGAAAACTCCTTAACCTTCTCGTAACAATCCGAAAAAATTGTCCTTGCGAAATGAACTATTGCACCACAACGGTTTGGCTATGGTTTCGTTGCGGAAAAAATCCGCAGGATTGTTTCCGCCGTAGCACGAAGATAGCAAAAAAGCAGGATTTTTCCGCAGGAAAAATCCGTAGCAATGAATTATAGCCCATGTTACCAAACGTAGTTTTATGCCCAGACAAAAGCAAAATAGCTTAAAAAGCGAAAACTGGTTGCGTTTTGCTTTTTTTTTTCTAACACGTTCGCTTTTTATTTTAGGCGGTTAGTGACCCTGGCAAAAGTACACGAGCCCAAAAGTCCGATAAAATTTTTAGCAAGTAAATGACCATTAAACTACTGTTTTAAACAGCAAATAGGCAAGTAGTTCGTCGTCCGAAATATTTAAATTTTTTTAGAGGAAACGAACTTTTTTAAATTTCTAGAAAATAGCAAAAAGGGAAAATCTGTTGGGTCTGTTTTTTTTGTAAAACTATGTTTGGTAACGTATTTGTATATGGTTTGTTGCGTGTTTAAGCACCTAATTTAGCAAATAAAAACCGAATAGAAAATCCGCGAGGATTTTCGTAAGTAGGCTAGAACAAGCAATAAATTATATACGGTGTTGGCAATAGTTTTTATTTAATTTCAGATATGTCTTTTAGTCTAATTCCAAAGTTCAACCTTTGCATTTCCTTAACTGTTTGAACGATTGAATACTTAGCAATATTAGATTTACTCTTATTTATTTTATCAATTATGGTATCAGACTTTCTATAGTTGTTCTTAAAAGCCATAACGTAGACAATCTCATATTCCTTTTCTAAAATTTTTCTAGTTAATTCTTTGACGTCTAGTCCCTTTTTCTTGTTTATCTTTTTATAGGCTTGTAAAGTCTTTTTTAAGTAACTACTAGACTTATTATTTTTAATATCAGTTGAAAGTCTTTTAGCAGAGAGCATTACCTGTACATATAAATCTCTCATTTTTGTGTTGAAACCATTTTTAACGTGCACAAAATAAGCTATATCATCTTTTATTATCAAAAGGTCACAAAGTTCAATATTGCTGTCAATTACTTTGTCTAAAACGTAGTAATTATCATTTTTATGACTTAAGTTGTAGGTGTCTTCATCATCTCCATCTTCCCATTTATTTAAGATATTTTCTTTTAGTTCATATTTTCTGTAAAAGTCGATTGCATCAGAATTCATAAGTTCAAGAAATTCATCTTTTAGAAAATACCAGTTCCCATCTATCCGAAAATATTTTTGACTTAAGTATTCAATTTCTGCAATTATATGAGCATAAAAATTGGCATAAGTCAATTCTTTATCATTAACACGACCTACAATACCAAGCGTGAAAAGTTTTTTTCCAATTTCAAAACGATTTGTTAGGTCGTCTGAATTGTTATTAATATGCTCAATTGATTTTATATAAAGCTCTTGTCTATCGCTAACTTCAATATCGTGTTTACCACGAGAATATTTAGCTTTGATTATGTAATTATTACATTCATAGAACCTTTCTAATTTAGAGGGATGAACGACTTCAAGTATATCTTTTTGAATTGTGTTTCGAGAAGGTGTACTTAATTTTATTACATCATCTATTATTCTATTTTGTAGAACTTTATCAAGTTCATTAACTAAGTTTTCATCGTCTATTTTTCGGAAAAGTGTTAATTGGGTGAAGTTGTCATCGTTAAGGATTTTATCTAAATCAATGATTAATTGTTTTAGCTCCTCAAAATTTATTCTTTTTCTTAAATAAAAATATGACCCGACTTCAAGAAGAGTTCTATCTGTACCAAGTTTGTATTTTTTGAAAACAGAATCTTTTAATTCTTTGCGAAGAACAAGTTTTATTTTTGTTGGAATTTCTGAATATTCTAGCGTTTCAGATATAGTTTGATTTAAATTATAAGTATGTCTTTTCTGAGAAATATTACTTGCTATTCCACGAGCATTTAATTCAATCAAAATATCCTCAGTTGGTTTTGCAAAATGTTGATAGAGGTTAATCCCAAAATCTGGGTCAATATACTTTCTAATAACACTCATTCCACTTCCGCCAATAACACAATATATATTTGATTTGTATTTTATGAATAGGACAAAAGAAAATTCTATTATTTCAAAGTTTTGTCCTTCGCTGAGTTTCTCAGGCAGGAACAGTTTCCAATAAAACTGGTCTTTCGGTTGATTGTAACAATAACTCCAAATTTCAAAACCATCTTCTTCAGTTGAATGTGTTATTACAGGTCTTAGTTTATGGTGCTCATCCAAATCATATTTAAGGCGTAATTTTTTAAGATGGTTGTCTTCGATTAATTTAATTCTTTCAATTGTAGATTTGTCTTTAAACTCATAAAATGTATTGTTGAGTTTAAAAATTTTTAAATCTATTTTTTTAGAATCGAATTTCATTTTTCAAATTATTGCCAACGTACAGCTGTATGGTTAGTGGCTTGGTTTAAGCGTTGGCTTTATGCGGCCATTAATTATACAGCATGTTGTGTGCTTTATATTTTTAATTTAGTTTTTATAAAAGTAAAAAAATAAAGGAACAGTAGTTCAGTTTCGGTAGCAATTTATCCCCAACTTTTTCGGATCTAACCCGAACCTATGGAATATACACTGCCGTGTATAATCCGTCGGTGATGGGAACTAAATGAGCGTTATCTTCTGATTAACAAGACATAATGCCGCTTCAAATTTGACTTTGTTAAAATTTTTTGCGAACTTAGTCAGGTACTTTATAACGAGATAGCGTTTGGAGAGTCTAACCTCTCCACGATACCATCGAAAAGTACCTGGATATGGCTTTTTTAACAAAGTCTTTGTCCGCCCTTTAGTTAATCAGAAGAAAACTCCTTAACCTTCTCGTAACAATCCGAAAAAATTGTCCTTGCGAAATGAACTATTGCACCACAACGTTTGGATAAACACAATTGTGTTTATCTACACTATATTTATTTAAGTAAATATAATTATTTTTCTTACAAATCTAATGGGTTTTTTATAAAATTAAAACTGCTTTTTGCTACATGGGTGTAGATTTCTGTAGTTTTGGTTGAATTGTGACCTAATAAAAGTTGAATGTACCTGTTTTTAAGTAGCGTTATTGTTCTCATTCATATTTATTTTATTAACAAATTTTTTAGCTTCAACATATCATCACTGACCTTTCTCTCAATAACTCTCGCATATATTTGGGTAGTAGATATTTTAGTGTGCCCCAATATTTTAGAAACCGTTTCGATGGGAACCCCATTGCTAAGCGTTACTGTCGTGGCAAACGTATGGCGTGCCATATGGAATGTAAGATTCTTTTTGATGTTACACAGGTCGGCTATTTCTTTCAAATAACTGTTAAGGCGTTGGTTGGAAATATTAGGCATTAGTTTATTGGTAGATTGTGTTCGAGGATGAATTTTGTATTTTTCAATTAGGGATTCAATCAAAGGTAAGATTGGTATTTTAAAAGGTATCCCAGTTTTATTTCTTTTAGCTATTATCCATAGATCTCCGTCAACTCCTTGCTTTAGGTTATCTTCTGAAAGTGACATGATGTCGCTATAAGATATTCCCGAATAGCAACTAAAAAGAAAAAGGTCTTTTACAACATCGAGTCTTTCTATATCAGTTGAAAAATTAATGATGCTTTGAAGCTCTTCATCGGTTAAAAACTCCCGCTCTTTTTTTTCTAAAGTTGGTTTGAACTTTACAAAAGGATCACGATCTATCCATTCGATATGGTATGCCAGTGTTATCATCCTGCGAAGTCTTTGGATGTGTTTCATAACGGCATTGTTCCCTATTTTACCTTGATAATGCTTCGGGCGGTAGTTTCTCAGGAAACTTTCAAACCCAAGCACAAAGGAATAGTTGAGTTCTTGTAAGTAGAAATCTTCCTTGTTATATTTTTTTTCAATGTAGGCTAATAAGTATTTTTGGCTAGTTTTGTAATGGCACAGGGTTTTTCTGCTCAACTTAGATTCCATTGTGTCGTTATGATAGTCAATGATATCAGATAAGGTGTATTTTGTTTTGTCTTCTCCTAAAAATCTGGCTTTAACCAATTCGACATCAATGGTTCGCTCTTGAGATATAAGGTCTCGATAACACTGTACAATCTTTGACTTGGTTTCGTCCAGATAGAAATTGATTTCTCTGGCCGATTTACTGTTGCCTTTAACTTTTTGGCGTTTGGGATCCCATAGGTTGATGTTTGTCTTTTGTTTTAAGCTCAGATTTGCTCTTTTCCCATTTAGTGTAATCCGTGCATAAATGTTGGATAGGTTGTTTTTTGCACGGGAGGTATAAATCCAAAAGAGGACTGAGAATGTTGTTGAAGAACGCATAGTTGTTGTCTTTTAAAATGTTAAACATAATAGGCGAAAGTCAAATCAACTATACTATTTATAATCAGCGGGTTACACGGATATTCGTCAACATTTTTTTTTAACTCAACTAATGTTGACGATTTGTGAACTTTTAAAACCAAATAACATCAAATAAAATGATGCTTTAAAAACTATAAAACCTTGCAAATCATAAGATTAGCAAGGTTTTGTTATTTAATGGTTTTTCTAAAAGTGACCGGGCTGGGGCTCGAACCCAGGACCCTCTCCTTAAAAGGGAGATGCTCTACCAACTGAGCTACCCGGTCTTGCAAGGCTTCTTTGCGTTTGCGGGTGCAAATATAGAACCTTTAATTAATAAAACAATACTTTTTTTAAATATTTTTTTGTTTTTTTGCACCACTTTAGCGTATGTTTTTAATAATCAATTTATAGCGTAAAAATGATAATAGTTTTAATAGGGTATATGGGGTCTGGAAAATCTTCAATTGGAAGGAGATTATCAAAAAAAACAGATTATGATTTGGTAGATTTAGATGATTTTATTGAAGAAAAAGAAAATGCAAGCGTTAAAGAAATTTTTGAAACCAAAGGCGAAATATATTTTAGAAAAAAAGAAGAGGAGTATTTACAAAAACTTTTAAAAAATGATAAAAATATAATTCTTTCACTTGGAGGAGGAACACCTTGTTTTGGTAATAATATGCAACATATTGTTAATGCCAAAAATGCCACAAGTATTTATTTAAAGGCATCAATTAAAAAATTAGCGGAAAAACTAATTCTTAAAAAAGCTAAGCGCCCATTAATTGCCCATATTGAAACAAAAGAAGAATTAGAAGAATTTATTGGTAAGCACTTATTTGAAAGATCTCCTTATTATAGCAAAGCAGAATATCAAATTCTTACAGATAACAAAACAAAAGAAGAGATTGTTGAAGAAATTATAACTTTACTCTAAAATAGCTTCATAAACTTTTCCTTCTAAAACTACATTAACATGTTCATGAAGTGATGTAGATAAAGAAATGCCTTTAAAATCTGCTTTTACAGGATATTTTTTATGATTTCGGTTAACTAAAACAGCAGTTTTAAATTGTTTTAAAGGGACGTTTAAAAAATGTTTTACCCCATAAATTAAAGTGGTGCCAGAATTTAAAACATCATCAACTAAAACTAATGATTTGTTTTTATAATCTTCTTCAGAAATAGATGTTTTTATTTCAGATTGTGGATTCTTTTTATCAATACTAACTTTACATAAAACAGGGGTGATGTTTGATATTTTTTGAAGTACAGCTTTTAGTTTTTTTGCAAAAATGTATCCATTTTTATCTATACCAGCCAGAATAACTTCTTTTTCATCTACATTATTCTCGTAAATCTGAAATGCAATACGGCGTATTTTATGATTAATTTCTGTATGGTTTAATATCACATTATTTTTAACAGTCATAATTATTGTAAAAATTAAAGTATAAAATTACTCATTTTCGGTAGTATAATCATCAATATCACGCCTATCTTTTTTTGTGGGTCTACCAGTTCCTTTTTTTCTATAATAATCTTTAGAAAATTTTAAAAGCTCTTGGGCTTCATAGGCTTCTTTTGGCGTAGTATCAGTTCTGTAAATATCAACAAGTTTAGCGCCAACTCTATTTTCTGGTATATCATTTACCTTTAGTTTATAGTTTATTTGGTTTTTTCTAACCTCAATGATATCTAACGGATAAACCTCTCTACTAGGTTTTACAATTTCATTATTTACCCTTACATGCCCTTTTTTGCAGGCTGTTGTAGCTAAAGATCTGGTTTTGTAATACCTAACGCACCATAAATACTTGTCTATTCGCATATAATTATTGATAAAACTACGTTAATGTTATTGGGCAAGATTGTATTAAAATTGTATCTTGCGCCTCAAAAATAACAATATTTAAAATTCATATGAAATTAGGGAAAATCTGTTTGAGTATATTGTGTTTGTCTGTTTGTTTTTTGTCTTGTAAAAAAGATGACGATGGAGATGATACTGTTACAGTAGAAATAAGAGATAGAGCAGAACAACAGATTGTAGATAATGATTCTATTATTGAGTATTTAGAAACACATTACTACAACAAAAGTGCTTTTGAAGGAAACACAAATCCGAAAATTTCAGAATTACAAATAAAGAGCACAGAGGGATTAACAATTTCAGAGGATGCAGATTCTTTGTTAATAAATGCTGTAGGCGTTTCTAAAAAAACAGTTTATGCAGATACAGATTATGAATTTTATGTATTGAAATTAAACCAAGGTGGAGGTGAAGATTCTCCAACATTTTCAGATAATGTTTTAGTGAATTACGAAGGTTTTACATTAGATAACGAAGTGTTTGATAGTGCAGTAACCCCAGTTGAATTTGATTTAATAAACTTAGTACCTGGTTGGAGAAAAGTGTTGCCAGATTTTAATGTTGCCGAAAGTTATGTAGAAAATAACGATGGCACTGTAGATTTTGTTAACTCTGGTGTAGGTGTAATGTTTTTACCATCTGGTTTAGGTTATTTTTCTAGTGCTACATCATCAATTTCATCATATTCGCCAATAGCTTTCAAATTTGAATTAATACATACTACTGAAAATGATCATGATGGTGATGGGGTACCTTCTTATTTAGAAGATTTAAATGGAGATGGAGAATTTACTTTAGCTAATGAAGATGAAGGTGAAGATCCAACAACTGATGATGATACTGATGATGATTTAATACCAGATTATTACGATACAGATGATGATGGAGATGGTATACCAACAATATATGAAGATATTGATGAAGATGGAGACCCTACAAATGACATTGGTAAAAACGGTATACCTAAATATTTAGATCCTGAAGAAACAGAATCTAATACTTAGAATAAAAAGAGAATAAATAAAAAAAACCTCGCTTTTAGCGAGGTTTTTTTATAACTGAAAACTAAAGTTTATAAAACAATAGATAAACTTAAAATTAATTGATCTGGTCTAGTGTCTAATCTGTTTTCAACAGCACCTAAATTGGTATTTATAAATGTAGCTTCGTTATCATTAAAACCGCGCTCATACCTTAGGTCAATGCCTACTTTGTTTAAGTTTAACCCAATTCCAAAGTTAAGACCTACAGTAAAATCATTTTCAACATCATTAATAGAAATCCCATCAAATTCGGTGTCTAATATATACTGAAAAGAAGGACCTCCAAATACACTTAACGGGCCAATAACTTTTGCACCAACAAGTAAAGGCGCATCTAGTTTTTGCATGTTAAAGCTATCATCATTATAATCACTTTTTGTGCTTGTGTAAACTAGTTCTGGTTTAAAGTAAAGTTTGGTTCCTATTTTACCAAAAACCCCAATGTGATACCCAATATTTCTATCAGGATGTTTAGCATTATCACCTACAGAATCAAAATAATCACCATTAGCATTGTAATTTAACCCGCCTTTTAACCCAAAACCAGTAGAGGTTTGAGCGCTAGCTGTAGAAGAAGCTAAAGCAATAATAAAAAGACTAAATAATAAGTTTTTAAAAATTTTCATAACTGTTCGTTTTTAAGATTTGGTTAACATTATCAAAAACGTTGCCAAAACCAATTTATTTTCTATTCAATACAATAGTTATCATTTTTCAGTTATTTATCTTTGCGCTCAGAATAATAAAAAATGAAATTTCAACTAAACGGAAAAGATTCACAAAGTAAAGCAAGGGCAGGTAAGTTAACCACAGATCATGGGGTTATAGAAACACCTATTTTTATGCCAGTAGGTACTGTTGCTACTGTAAAAGGTGTGCACCAGCGTGAATTAAAACAAGATATAAATCCTGATATTATTTTAGGCAACACATATCATTTATATCTGCGCCCGCAAACAGATATTATAGAAAAAGCTGGAGGACTTCATAAATTTATGAATTGGGATAGAAATATTTTAACAGACTCTGGAGGCTATCAAGTATATTCTTTATCTGCAAATAGAAAGATTAAAGAAGAGGGCGTAAAATTTAAATCGCATATAGACGGGAGTTATCATGTATTTACACCCGAAAATGTTATGGAAATTCAGCGCAGTATAGGGGCAGATATTATTATGGCTTTTGATGAATGTACACCTTATCCGTGTGATTATAATTACGCAAAACGTTCTATGCACATGACACATAGGTGGTTAGACCGTTGTATTGCGCATTTAGAAAAAACACCGTTAAAATACAATTATAACCAAGCTTTTTTTCCAATAGTACAAGGAAGTACCTATAAAGACTTGCGCATACAATCTGCAGAATATATTGCAAATTCGGGAGCAGTTGGTAATGCTATTGGAGGCTTATCGGTTGGAGAACCTGCCGAAGAAATGTATGCCATGACAGATATTGTTTGCAGTATTTTACCAGAAGATAAACCAAGATATTTGATGGGAGTAGGAACTCCAATCAATATTTTAGAAAATATTGCGTTAGGTGTAGATATGTTTGATTGTGTAATGCCAACACGTAACGCAAGAAACGGTATGCTATTTACAGCACACGGAACCATAAATATTAAAAATAAAAAATGGGAGGACGATTTTTCTCCAATTGATGAAATGGATATAACTTTTGTTGATACTGAATATACCAAAGCTTATTTGCGTCACCTATTTTCTGTTAACGAATTGTTAGGAAAGCAAATAGCAACTATTCATAATTTAGGTTTCTATTTATGGTTGGTTAGAGAAGCTAGAAAACATATATTAGCAGGAGATTTTAAAACTTGGAAAGATAAAATGGTAAAACAAATGGATAAACGTTTGTAAAAGTTAATGAAGATATTAGACTGGTACATATTAAAACGCTATTTGTTAACATTTACAATGATGTTGCTGCTGTTTATTCCTATAGGAATTACAGTGCACTTAGCAGAAAAAATTGGTAAAATACTTGAAAACGAAGTGCCTTTACCAGAAGTATTACTGTACTTTTTAGACTTTACTATTTATTTTGCGCATTTACTATTTCCATTATTTTTATTCTTATCGGTTATTTGGTTTACTTCTAAACTAGCCAATAACACAGAAATTATTGCTTTTTTAAGTTCTGGTGTTTCTTTTACACGCTTTTTAAGACCATACTTAATAGGTGCAGCTATTGTAGCTGTATTTTCAATAATATTAGGTTTATTTTTAGCCCCTAAAGCAAGTGAAGGGTTTAATAGTTTTAGTTATAAATACCTAAAAAAAGGAAGAAAAGCGGTTGATAATACCAATGTTTTTAGACAAATAAATGATAATGAAATTATTTATGTAAGTAGTTTTGATGTTAAAAATAACAACGGACAAAATTTTACATTAGAACATTTTGAAGATAATAAGCTTACATATAAAATAACAGCTAGTTCTATTAGATTTATAGAAAAAGATTCTACCTATAGATTAACAAATTATACTAAACGCGATATTCTTGAAAATGAAGATAAAATAGAGACTTTAAAAAGAAAAGACACACTCTTTACCTTTAATGTAGGAGATTTAACTCCACCTTTATATGCAGCCGAAATATTGATGTATGATGATTTAAGAGAGTTTATTAAAAAAGAAGAGGCTAGAGGGTCAACTCAAGTTGGACGTTTTAAGTTGGTTTTATACCGTAAGTGGAGTTTACCAGTTTCAGTTTTTATTTTAACCATTATTGCCGTAGCAGTATCATCAATTAAAAGACGAGGTGGTATGGGGGTAAACCTAGCAATTGGTATTTGCATAGCTATGATATTTGTGTTTTTTGATAAGATTTTTGGGGTTATGGCAGAACAATCAGATTTCCCTCCATTAATAGCTGTATGGTTCCCAAATATCATTTTTGGTATTTTAGCAGCATATATGCTTTACAATGCCAAACGCTAAACTTAAAAATTATTTACACCTTCATCTTTTAGTTTTTATAGCTGGTTTTACAGCCATCTTGGGTGAGTTAATTACAATTACTGCTATTCCGTTAGTTTGGTATAGAATGATTATAGCATCTGTTTTAATGTTTGCTTATATTAAAATAGCAAAGGTAAAACTAAGCATTAGGCCAAAATCGGTTTTAAAACTATCAATTGCAGGAATTATAATAGCAGCACACTGGATTACTTTTTTTGGAGCTATAGATGAAGCCAACATATCCATAGCACTAGCCATGTTTTCAACAGGTGCTTTTTTTGCTTCATTAATAGAGCCAATAGTATATAAAAGAAAAATTATTTGGTATGAAATTTTATTTGGGTTAATAGTAATTACAGGAGTTATTATAATAACGCAAAGCGAAATAAAATACCTAACCGGAATAATATTAGGTATATCTTCGGCTTTTTTATCATCATTATTTGCTGTTTTAAATGGCAGTTTTTTAAAACAACATACAGCAACAGTTATTTCATTTTATGAATTTTTAAGTGGTGTAATTTTCATTTCGTTGTATTTACTTTTTACTACCGAAGGTTTTAATTTAAAATTTTTCAATTTAAGTACATCAGATTTTTTCTACTTATTAATTTTAGCATCGGTCTGTACCGCATATGCTTTTATAGCATCGGTTCATGTAATGAAACTTATAAGTCCATACACCGTAGTTTTAACCTATAACTTAGAGCCTATTTACGGCATATTAATAGCATTAATACTATTTCCTGAAAGTGAAAAAATGAGTGCTTCTTTTTATTATGGAGCCCTTTTAATTATTGCAACTGTAATACTGAACGGTATATTGAAAAATTCACAAAAAATAAAAAGAAAAAATCATAGGCTTTAATCAAGATTAAAGTTTTTATATTTGTACTCTAACCAAAAATTAATAGCCAAATAAATTCTTATGGAATATTTAGAATTTGAACTACCTATAAAAGAACTAGAAGATCAACTTCAAAAATGTAGAGTGATAGGTGAGGAGAGTGAAGTTGATGTTACAGAAACCTGTTCTCAAATTGAAAAGAAATTAGCTTCTACTCAAAAAGAATTATATAAAAACCTTACGCCTTGGCAACGTGTTCAATTGTCTCGCCACCCAAACAGACCTTATACGTTAGATTATATTACTGCCATTTGTGGAGAATCTTTTTTAGAATTACATGGCGATAGAAACTTTAAAGATGATAAAGCCATGATAGGTGGATTGGGTAAAATAGGAGACCAAAGCTTTATGTTTATTGGGCAACAAAAAGGTTATAATACCAAAACAAGACAGTACCGTAATTTTGGTATGGCAAATCCAGAAGGATACAGAAAAGCGCTTCGGTTAATGAAGATGGCAGAAAAATTTGGTATTCCAGTAGTAACTCTTTTAGATACACCTGGAGCATACCCTGGATTAGAAGCTGAAGAGCGTGGACAAGGCGAAGCCATAGCAAGAAATATTTTAGAAATGACACGTTTAAAAGTTCCAATTATAACTATTGTTATAGGAGAAGGAGCTTCTGGTGGAGCACTAGGAATTGGAGTAGGAGATAAAGTATTAATGCTAGAAAACACTTGGTATTCTGTAATTTCTCCAGAGTCTTGTTCTTCTATTTTATGGCGCAGTTGGGAGTATAAAGAACAAGCTGCTGAAGCTTTAAAACTTACTGCTACCGATATGAAAAAGCTTAAACTTGTTGATGGTATTATAAAGGAACCTTTGGGAGGAGCCCATAGAGATAGACAAAAAACATTTACTGCAGTTAGTAATGCCATTGTAAAAAATTATAATGAATTAAAAAACTTATCACCAAAAGATTTAGTTGCTAACCGAATGGATAAGTATGCTAATATGGGAGTTTATAAAGGCTAACACTTTTAAAACCACATGATACAAAAATCTGAAGTTTGTAACTTCAGTTTTTTTTTGGCTTATTCACAATATATTAAAGTTATTAACAGTTAAATTGTTAACTACCGGTTAAAATCCAATTGTAGATTATTTTTAATTAAACACACTTTTTTAGTTATTTTCGTAGTTATGAAGCAACCCAACCAAATAAAGGGATATAAAGTAGATAAAAGCACCTTAATCAGTCTCGAAAAAGGTAAAATACCTCCGCAAGCTATTGATTTAGAGGAAGTTGTGTTAGGAGCGATGATGATTGATAAAAAGGGAGTAGATGAAGTTATTGATATTTTAAGTCCGGAAGCATTCTATAAAGAAGCACATCAACATATTTTTGAAGCCATTTTTCAGTTGTTTGAAAACAGTGAACCTATAGACTTATTAACGGTTTCAACACAATTAAAGAAGAATGCTAAGTTAGAATTAGTTGGGGGTGATTTTTATCTCATTTCTTTAACACAAAAAGTATCATCTTCTGCACATATTGAGTTTCATGCCCGCATTATTTTACAGAAATTTATTCAGCGTAGTTTAATTAAAATTTCAAGTGAAATTATTGAAGATTCTTATGATGAAACTAAAGATGTTTTTGATTTATTAGACAAAGCAGAAGCCAAATTATACGAAGTAACCCAAGGAAACATAAAAAAATCTAGTGAGTCTGCTCAAGATTTAGTTATTCAAGCAAAAAAGAAAATTGAAGAAATTTCTAATAAAGAAGGTCTTAGTGGTATTCCAACAGGTTTTACTAAGCTAGATAAATTAACCTCTGGTTGGCAACCATCCGATTTAATTATTGTAGCTGCGCGTCCGGGTATGGGTAAAACAGCTTTAACACTGTCTATGGCAAGAAATATAGCGGTTGATCAAAATATACCAGTGGCATTTTTCTCATTAGAAATGGCTTCAGTACAGCTTATTACGCGTTTAATTTCTAGTGAAACGGGCTTATCGTCAGAAAAATTACGTACCGGTAAATTAGAAAAACACGAGTGGGAACAGCTTAATGTAAAAGTAAAAGGACTAGAAAAAGCACCACTTTTTATAGATGATACCCCTTCACTTTCAATTTTCGATTTAAGAGCCAAAGCACGCCGTTTATCCTCTCAGCATGATATAAAACTCATTATGATAGACTACCTACAGCTTATGACAGGTGGAAGTAGTCATAATGGAAACAGAGAGCAAGAAATATCTATGATTTCTAGAAACTTAAAAGCTTTAGCTAAAGAGTTGAATGTACCAGTAATTGCTTTATCTCAATTATCGCGTGCGGTAGAAACTAGGGGAGGAAGTAAGCGCCCACTACTATCAGATTTACGTGAATCTGGAGCTATTGAACAAGATGCTGATATTGTAAGTTTTATTTACAGACCCGAATATTATAAAATAGATGAATGGGATGATGAAGAACGCTCTCCAACCGAAGGACAAGCCGAATTTATTATTGCTAAACACAGAAATGGTGGGTTAGAAAACATAAGATTGAAGTTTATTGGACACCTTGGTAAGTTTGATAATTTAGATGATTTTGATTCTCCTTTCGAGTTCCATTCTAAAATGAATGCTGCTGCTAATGATGATACCTTTAAAACAGATAACTTTACAGCAAGCCCAGACCAAGCTTTTGGAAGCTCATTTAATGAAGATGATGATAATGATGTACCTTTCTAAGAATTAATCTTCTGTTAAGACTGTTTTTTAGATTAAATTTTAAGTATCTTTCGGTCTATGAAACGTACTATTGTGCTAATACTTTTTCTGTTTATTTCAGTCAATGCTTTTGCGTCATACATACTAATTCCTATGGATGCCGAAAGTCAAAAAAATCATTTAAAGGCTTATGGTATTACCTATTGGACTTTAAAGAAAGAACTTAAAGTAAAATGGTTACTAAATTATAGAGGCGGTTCTTTTTTATTACCAGATACCCAAGAAATTCAAAAAGAGTGTCAGATTAGAGGGGTTTCATTTGAAGTTATTTCAAATGCTATGGCAGAAAGTATTTTAGAAGAAATAAGTAGCCCAAGCAAAAATATGGAAGCTGTTGTTTTAGAGAAAGCACCTAAAATTGCAGTTTATACACCTAATGGTAAACAGCCTTGGGATGATGCCGTTACAATGGTTTTGCAATATGCAGAAATTCCGTATGAAACAGTGTATGATGAAGAAGTGCTAAATGACAACTTATTACTTTATGATTGGTTGCATTTGCATCATGAAGATTTTACAGGGCAATATGGTAAATTTTATGGCGCTTATAGAGCCGCATCGTGGTACATAAACGAAAAAAAATCTGCCGAAACTTTAGCAAAAAAGATGGGGTTTCATAAAGTGTCTCAATCTAAGTTGGCAGTTGCCTTAAAAATTCGTGATTATGTTGTAGGCGGTGGATTTATGTTTGCTATGTGTAGCGCTACAGATAGTTTTGATATAGCTCTATCTGCCGAAGGTGTTGATATTTGTGAGCCTATGTTTGATGGAGATGGAAGTGATGCTGGGTACCAAAACAAAATAGATTATAACAAAACTTTAGCTTTTAAAGATTTTACTTTAGAACGAAGCCCGTTAATTTATGAGTTTTCATCAATTGATATGACCAGAAAAAGGAATGTACCAAGAACTTCAGATTACTTTACCTTAATGGAATTTTCTGCAAAATGGGATCCTATTCCTACCATGCTGTGTCAAAATCATACAGCTTTAATAAAAGGGTTTATGGGGCAAACAACTTCTTTTACAAGAGATGAAATTAAGCCCAATGTGTTAATAATGGGTGAAACTAAAATTAATGGAGAAGCTAAATACATTCATGGCATAAAAGGAAAAGGATTCTTTACTTTTTATGGTGGTCATGACCCAGAAGATTATCAACATAAAGTAGGAGACTCTAAAACCGAATTAGATTTACATCCTACATCACCCGGATATAGGCTTATTTTAAATAATGTGCTTTTTCCTGCAGCTAGAAAAAAGAAACAAAAAACGTAATGATTATTCTACTTCAACAAGTACTCTTTGAAATTCATAAATGTAACCATCAGAAACCATTTCTGTAGATAATTCAGTAGCATTAATAGTTAAAAAATTGTTGGAAGAGCTAAAACTAAATTCGCCAAATTCATCACCATCAATACTTAAATAAAAGATGCCACCAAAATCAGTTTCAGAATAAGAATAAGTACCAGAATCTAAAGCATCTTCTTTAGTATCATCAGTATTGTTGTTAACAACGGTTAAGACATTGTTTTCAGTGTTAAAAGTCCAAACTACTGTGTTTAAATCAAATTCATCTGTTTCACCAGAAATACCACCATTAACTTCAATTAAATGCCATTCTGTTAAATAAGTTGTTTCTTCATAGGTAGTTTCATTGTCATCATTTAAATCGCAACTAGTTAAAAATATAAAACAAATAGAGATTATATAAAGTAGTTTCATTTTCATAATGTTTTATATTAAGATGGTATTTATAAAAAAAGGTTGCGTTATAAAACTTAATAATTAATATAATTATTTTAGTGAATATATTGTACAACTTAAAAATAGTGAAAGAAATTAATGTTATGAAATTTTTTCAAGAACAAATAAAATTAAAGCCTTACACAAGAGGTTTTCATCTTATCACTGATGATATATTAAAAGCTATTCCACAAATTAGCCAAATAAATATAGGACAATTACAGGTGTTTATAAAACACACTTCGGCTAGTTTAACCATAAATGAAAATGCAGATTATACTGTTAGAACAGATTTTGAAAGTCATTTTAACAAAATGGTTCCAGAAAATGCTCCTTACTATAAGCACACTTATGAAGGACCCGACGATATGCCTGCACATATTAAAGCCTCTTTATTAGGTGCTTCGGTTCAAATACCAATTACAAATGGTAAATTAAACTTAGGTATTTGGCAGGGTATTTACCTATGTGAGCATAGAGATTATGGAGGTTCAAGAAACTTAGTAATTACTGCTTTTGGTAATTAGTTTTTGGCATCTAAAAGTTTTGCTATAATGTGTTCTACACCTAAATCATTGTTGCTTTTAGTTTCGTAATTAGCAATTTGCTTAACATTGTCATGGGCATTTTTCATAGCAAAACTAAATTTAGCTAATCTTAGCATTTCTAAATCGTTATTATAATCGCCAAAAGCCATGGTTTCTTTTTCAGAAATATTAAAGGTTTCTTGTAATAGTTTTATAGCGTGTCCTTTGTTTGCTAAATGATCAGAAATATCTAACCAATTTTTCCCAGAAATTTTAATAGCATATTTATTTTCGAAAGACTTAACTAAAGGATAAATATACCTTTCGGAATCTTCGGAATGATAAAGTGCTATTTTCATGATTTCTTCATCAATATCTTCTATACTGTCTATAACTTTAAATTTAGGGTAGTATTCTGATAAAACAGATATGTAACCAAAAGAGTTGCTTTTAAAATAGCCCTTACTTTTTGTGCAAAATACAGGATGAATATGATTGTTGACGTCAATTATTTTTTCAATTTCAAATAAATTATCTCTATCTATTGGGGTAGAAAGAATTTGTTTGTTGTTTTGAATAACTAGCCCTCCGTTTTCTGCAACTACAATAATATTATTTTTAATAGGTTTTAATTTTTCTACAATACTGTAGTAAGGTCTTCCACTTGCAGCAACAAACAAAATATTGTGTTTTTTTAGGGCTTCAAATTGTTTTAAAAATAAATTACTTACTTGGTGATTAGAGTTTAGTAACGTACCATCCATATCACTAACTACTAATTTTACTTGAGATAAATCCATATAATTTTAATAATTGGCAAAATTAAGATTTTGTATAATTATTTGTGTTTAAAATGTATTAAATAAAAAAATCCAACTCTTAAGAGTTGGACTTTTATTAAGCGAAATATATGTTTTACAATAGGCTAAGCGCCTTATTTTACTTTATCAACTACAGCTTTAAAAGCTTCAGGGTTATTCATAGCTAAATCTGCTAAAACCTTACGGTTTAATTCAATGTTATTAGCTTTTAATTTCCCCATAAATTGAGAATAAGATAAACCATGTTCTCTGGCACCTGCATTAATACGGGTTATCCATAAAGCACGGAATGTTCTCTTTTTGTTTCTACGGTCTCTGTACGAATATTGCATCGCTCTATCAACCGCATTTTTGGCTACTGTCCAAACGTTTTTACGTCTTCCAAAGTAACCTTTTGCTTGTTTAATAATCTTTTTTCTTCTAGCTCTTTTAGCTACAGAATTTACTGATCTTGGCATAATTTTAATTTTTTTGTAGTAGGCGGTCAATTAAAACTGACACTTTTACTGAGCCTAACTCCAGGGTTTATAATTTATTTAACCAATTAAAACGTGGTTACTTTAAACGTAACATAGTTTTAATATTGTCTTCGTCTGCCTTATGTACTAATGTATCATGAGTCAGAGCAAGCTTACGCTTTTTAGATTTTTTTGTCAATATATGACTCTTAAATGCGTGCTTTCTTTTAATCTTACCAGTACCTGTTAACTTAAAACGTTTTTTGGCACTAGATTTTGTTTTCATTTTAGGCATTTTCTTTTCCTAGTTTTAATTTATTTCGCTTAATTATTTTTAATACTGAAAATACATTCAGTTATTTCTTATCTTTTTTAGGAGCAATAAACATTGTCATTCGCTTTCCTTCTAATTTTGGCATTTGTTCAACTTTACCAAATTCTTCTAAATCTTGAGCTAAACGTAATAACAAAATCTGTCCTTGCTCTTTAAATACAATAGAACGTCCTTTAAAGAATACAAATGCTTTTAGTTTTGCACCTTCTTTTAAAAACTTTTCAGCATGTTTCTTTTTAAACTGATAATCGTGGTCATCAGTTTGTGGTCCAAATCTAATTTCTTTAATAATAACTTTAGTAGCCTTAGCTTTTAAGGCTTTATCTCGTTTCTTTTGTTCATAAAGAAACTTTTTATAATCCATAACTTTACAAACTGGAGGGTCTGCGTTAGGAGATATTTCAACTAAATCTAAACCTTGCTCATTAGCTATTCTCATGGCATCACCTTTGGTGTATATACCAATTTCTACATTATCGCCAACAAGACGTAACTTTTGTGCTGTAATTTTAGAGTTGATTCTGTGTTTGTCCTCTTTAATAACTCTTTGAGGCTGTCTTCTTCTTCTAATTGCTATGGCTTACTACTTTTTAAATTAAACTTTTTTTATTAAAACGATTTTAACGTTTTATCAATTTCTTCTTTTATAATGTTTGAGAAAGATTCAATAGTCATCATTCCTAAATCTTTACCACCGTGTTTACGTACAGTAACCATGTTATCTTTCTCTTCTTGTTCCCCTATAATAAGCATATACGGGTGTTTTTGCATTTCGGATTCCCGAATTTTTTTCCCTATAGTCTCATTTCTATGGTCTACAAGGGCGCGAATTTCGTGATTTTCTAGCAAATTTAAAACTTTTTCGGAGTATTTTTCATATTTCTCGCTGAGTGACAATATAATACATTGTGTTGGCATGAGCCAAAGCGGGAAATTACCTCCTGTATGTTCTAGTAACAATGCTACAAAACGTTCCATACTTCCAAATGGTGCTCTGTGAATCATTACAGGACGGTGCAATTCATTATCACTTCCTTTATATGTAAGGTCAAAGCGTTCTGGTAAGTTATAATCTACCTGTATTGTTCCTAGTTGCCATTGTCTTCCTAAGGCATCTTTAACCATAAAATCTAATTTAGGACCATAAAAAGCAGCTTCTCCTTCTTCAATAACGTAATTTAAGCCTTTATCAGAAGCCGCATTAATAATGGCTTGTTCTGCTTTTTCCCAATTAGCTACATCACCTATATATTTGTCGGGGTTTTCAGGATCTCTTACAGAAACCTGAGCCGTAAAGTTTTCAAATCCTAAAGATCCAAATACATATAATACTAAATCAATTACATTTTTAAATTCTTCATCTAATTGATCTGGAGTACAAAATAAATGGGCATCATCTTGTGTAAAGCCTCTAACACGTGTTAAACCATGTAGTTCTCCACTTTGTTCGTATCTATAAACTGTACCAAATTCGGCATAACGTTTTGGTAAATCTTTATAACTCCATTGGAAGCTATTGAATATTTCACAATGGTGCGGACAGTTCATAGGTTTTAATAAAAATTCTTCGTCTTCCTTAGGGGTTTTTATGGGCTGAAAACTATCTTCTCCGTATTTTGCGTAATGCCCTGAAGTTACATATAATTCTTTCTGTCCTATGTGTGGTGAAACAACCATTTCATAACCAGCCTTTTTTTGAGCAGCTTTTAAAAAGTTTTCTAAACGTTCGCGTAGGGCAGCTCCTTTAGGTAACCATAAAGGTAAACCTTGTCCTACTCTTTGAGAAAAAGTAAATAATTCTAACTCTTTTCCAAGTTTTCTATGGTCGCGTTTTTTAGCTTCTTCAAGCATGTGTAAATACTCGGTAAGTTCTTTTTGCTTAGGAAAAGAAATACCGTAAACACGTGTTAACTGAGGTTTATTTTCATCACCACGCCAATAGGCTCCAGCAACACTTAAAATTTTTACCGCTTTTATAATGCCGGTATTAGGTATATGGCCTCCTCTACATAAATCTGTAAACGTAGAGTGGTCACAAAACGTTATAGTACCATCTTCTAAGTTTTCAATAAGTTCAGTTTTAAACTCATTATTTTTATATAAAGCTAAGGCTTCAGCTTTGGTGGCAGATCGCATTTTAAAATCGTGTTTACCACGTGCAATCTCTAACATTTTATTTTCAATGGTTTTAAAATCTTTTTCAGATACTGTATGCTCACCAAAATCTACATCATAATAAAATCCATTTTCAATAGCAGGACCAATAGTTAATTTAACCCCTGGATATAATTCTTCAATTGCTTGAGCTAATACGTGTGCCGAAGAGTGCCAGAAAGCTTGTTTTCCTGCATCGTCTCTCCAGGTATATAAAACCAATGACCCATCGGTGGTTAATGGGGTTGCTGTTTCAACGGTTGTACCATTAAAACTTGCCGAAATAACATTTCTAGCTAATCCTTCACTAATATTTTTAGCAACATCCATTGGTGTAACGTTTTCTTCAAACGCTTTTACACTACCGTCTGGTAAAGTAATATGTATCATCTAATTAAATTAAAATAGGCTGCAAAGATAATAGTATAAACAAATACACGCAATATATAATGGGTGTAATTTATTTTAACTGTGTTTCTATTTTTAAGGTTGTGTTTTGTGAGTATTTAATTAAGATTTTAATTCTTAACATAATTATATATACTACAAATTGAGTTATTTAACAATTTTTCATGGCTTTTTACATGTGGTTGGTTTATTAATGTTAAAATTTTATCAAACGTATTTTTTACGTTTTATAATTTTTTTTAAATAATCTTTATAAAAAACTGAGTATGATTGAAAAAAATATAAAAATAAAAGTAATAAATGAATTTTTTGAATTAAAATTTTAATTATCAAGTAATCTTATATACATTTGTTGTTATTAAACGTTGTTTTTACGTTTAATAGAACCAGCTAAGATAAGACAAATGAATTATAGGATTTTAAAAACAAAACAGGTTGTTGCTTCTAAGTCTAAACTCATATGGTTAATGTTGTTATATTTTGCTGCAATTATTGTTAATGGGCAAGATGAAAACAAAAATGATTACAAGGCTTTTACAGCTGATGCTCATCTTAAAAATATGCACCTATGGCATGGGTTTGTAGTGCATCCTGGGGCTATGGTAGCTACTAGTTTACAATATAATTCTAGAAACAAAAAATTTACTTTTGGTGTATGGGGTGGTGCAAGTTTTACAACAGTAGACGTTGTGAATAAAAACACAGGTGAAAATGTGGCAGCTCATTATCAAGAGTTTTCAATATATACGGCATATCGTTTATCAAATAAATTTTTTGTTGAGGCTGTTACTCATAATAACTATACTGGTGTTGAAGAACGTGGAGATGTGTTGCATTATTGGAGTTATGATAAAACACAAGGTTATAATTTTGTTGATATTAGCTTTGGGTATAATATTTCTTCAAAAATATTACTCTATTTGGCAACCATTGTAGGTGGTGGGGCTGGTGATTATGAGGTGCAAACGGATGGTTCTTTAAAAAATTCTTGGACTCATTATTTTGAAGTAAACAGTAAGGTTTGGGAAAAAGCAGATGCTAATTTGTTGCTATTTGCTGGGGGTGCATGGTCATTTATAACAGATAAGACATTTTATACTGAAGGTGCCGGAAACTTGATTAATGTTGGAGTTACTTTTAGTGATAAAATTAGAATTGGAAATCATAAGCTTCCTATTGGTGTAACAGCTATGTGGAATCCTGAGCAAGAAAAAACAGTATTACAATTAGATGTTACATTATTTTAAAAACTAAACTAAATAATTAAACTATGAACGCCACTAATAAATATTCTCAGTTTGAAAATATTGAAGAAGAACAGTTGCCAATAGCAAAACATAAACTGTATAATTGGACTCATTTTGCAGGTTTATATGCAGCAGAACATGTTGCTGCTACAGAATTTGTTATAGGAGCTACTTTTGTAGCGCTTGGTGCCACCACTAAAGATATTATTTTAGGTTTATTAATTGGAAACATTTTAGCTGTTTTAAGTTGGACCTTTATAACGTCTCCCATTGCTGTAGATACCCGATTAAGTTTATATACCTACTTAAATAAAATAGCAGGAGATTCTATGACAAATCTTTATAATTGGGCAAATGTTATCATTTTTACGGTAATATCAGCAGCAATGATTACTGTATCTTCTACAGCTGTACGTTTTGCTTTTAATATTCCTGCGCAACTTAATTGGTATCCTACAAATGTATGGTTTATATTAATTGTTTTGTGTGTAGGTGCTGTGGTGGTCTCTATTGCTATATATGGATTCAAAGCTGTGTCTAAATTCTCTGCTATTTGCGCACCTTGGTTATTTGTTATGTTCGTTTGTGGTGCATTCGTACTCTTGCCAGCACTTTCATTAGAGGTTTTAGGAGAAACATTACCAAAAGGATGGAGTGATTTTATAACTCTAGGAGATAAGTCTATTTGGACAGGAGTTAATAGTGAAGGAAAACCAGGTATTGGTTTAGTAGAGGTGATAGGTTTTGCATGGGCAGCAAATACTATTACGCATTTCGGGCTTATAGATATGGCTTTATTGCGTTTTGCAAAAAAGAAAGTGTACGGGTTATCTACTAGTACAGGAATGATGTTTGGGCATTACCTTGCTTGGATATCAGCTGGAATTATGGGGGCAGGGACAGCTGTAATCATTGGTAAGTCTATTGTTGAATTAGACCCCGGAGATGTTGCTTATTATGCTTTAGGTTGGTCTGGGTTTATCATCGTTATTGTTGCTGGTTGGACTACAGCAGTTGCTAATCTATACCGAGCAGGACTAGCAGCACAGGCTATTTTTTATAACAATTCAAGAAAAAAAACAACCATTATAGTTGGTTTAGTTACCGTAGTGGTGGCGTGTTTTCCTTTTGTATTTTCTCAAATTCTTCCATTATTAACCTTTGCAGGTTTAATAGTTGTGCCTGTTGGAGGAATTGTATTTGCAGAACATCAGATTTTCCCTAAAATTAACTATACGCGTTACTGGGCACGTTATCGCAAGTTGTCATTTAATACACCAGCTGTTGCATCATGGGCTTTAGGGCTTGTGTTTGGTTTTGGTTTAAATGCACTAAATGTAATGTCGTTTTTTTACTTATTTATTCCTACTTGGATTTTTACAATAGTGGTTTATACGCTATTGGCAGGACGTTATGGAGCAAAAAATAAATACCCTGAAGAAGAAGCAAAAGAAAACAAAAGAAATAAGGATATTGAAAAATTTCAAGAAGAAAAAGCAAAAGAGCATGTTGTACATTTAAAAGATAATACTTCTTTAACTAAAGTGTTGCGAGTAATTTCTATTCTGGTTTTAATTATTACTGTTGTATTAGCATCTACAGTGTTGTTTGGTAGTTCTAATGAAAGCGCGTACATAGAAAATAGGGAGGTATTTTATAAATATGCTTTTGTCTGTACTATTATCTACTTTATTACAACAATATGGGTACTTAAAAGAGGTGATTCTATACAAAATTAAATATTATGAAAAATTTAAAATTAAATAGTAAAAATCTTTCTGCTATCGCTGAAAGAGTTAAAGTGCCAACGTATGATAGATCTACTATTAAAACAGGTATTGTGCATGTTGGTATTGGTGGTTTTCATCGTGCGCATCAGGCTTATTATACCGATCAATTATTACACAATGAAAATATAAAAGATTGGGGAATTTGTGGGGTTGCATTATTAGATTTTGACACTAAAATTTATCAAACATTAAAGAATCAAGATGGGTTATATACTTTGGTTGTTAAAGAGTTAGATGGTACATTAACAAAGCAAGTTATTGGCTCTATAGTAGAATATTTGTTTGCGCCACAAAACCCAACGGCTGTTATAGAAAAAATGGCGAGTCCTGAAGTTAAAATAATAACTTTAACAATTACCGAAGGTGGTTATAATTATAATGAGGCTACTAAAGCTTTTGATTTTAGTAATCTATCAATTATACATGATCTAGAGTATCCTAAAACTCCAAAAACTATTTTTGGTTATTTAACACAAGCGCTTAAACTTAGGAAAAAATTAGGTTTAAAAGGTGTTACTATACAATCTTGTGATAATATACAAGGTAACGGAGATATGACAAAAAAAATGTTGCTAAGTTATATTAGAAAAGCAGAGCCAGAATTAGTGTCATGGGTTGAAACTAATGTGTCTTTTCCTAATGCTATGGTAGATCGTATAACGCCTGTAACTTCTGTTGAGGATATAACACATTTAAAAGAAACTTCTGGTATTGATGATGCGTGGCCTGTGGTATGTGAGTCGTTTAAACAATGGATAATTGAAGATGATTTTGTAGCAGGAAGACCGCCTTGGGAAAAAGTAGGAGTGCAGTTTGTTGAAGATGTTGAGCCTTTTGAAAAAATGAAGTTGCAATTGTTAAATGCAGGACATTCTGTGTTAGGTATATTAGGAGCCTTAATAGGGTATAACACTATTGATGAAGCAGCAAACAACAAAAGTATTAAAAACTTTCTTAAAATTTATATGAGGGATGAGGTGGCTCCCATTTTAAGAGATTTAAAAGGGGTAGATTTAGAAAGTTACGAAGCAACATTGCTAGAGCGCTTTGGAAATATTTATATAAAAGATCAAATTGAAAGAATTTGTTCTGAGAGTTCTGCTAAAATTCCAATTTTTATATTACCAACAGTGAAAGCGCAACTAAAAGAAAATGGAGCAATTACATATGCAGCTTTTGTAATTGCTGCATGGGCTATTTATAATTTAGGTAAAGATGAGTATCAAAATGACTTAAATATAAAAGATGCTATGGCTAATATTTTGCATGAGCAGGCTTTAAAAGCTAGAAATAACCCCGAAATATTTTTACAATTAGAAACAGTATTTGGTGGTCTTAGTGCATCTAATACGTTTGTAAAAGCATACACAAAGGCGTATGATAATATTGTGAAATATGGGGTTGAGAAATGTGTAAAGGAAATGAATAACAAAGTTTTAACTGAAATTTAGATGAGTAATATTCTTTGCTTTGGTGAAGTGTTGTGGGATGAATTTCCAACACATAAAAAAATAGGTGGTGCACCTTTAAATGTAGCGGTAAGGTTTCAGTCAATGCGCAATAATGTAGCTATTATTAGTAGGGTTGGAGATGATAGAAGTGGACGAAAATTGATAGAATTTTTGCAAGACCAAAATATAAATACATCTGCTATACAAATTGATTCAATTTATAAAACAGGGAATGTAAAAGTATTGCTAGACTCAAAAGGATGTGCCTCATATGAAATAGAGTACCCTTGTGCATGGGATAAAATAGAGCTTTCAGAAACAGCTATGGAGCTTGCTAAAACCTCAGATATATTTGTGTACGGAAGTTTAGCTTCAAGAGATAAAGTTTCAAAAAACACCTTAAAGGAATTATTGAAAATTGCAAAGTACAAGGTTTTTGATGTTAATTTAAGAGCGCCTCATTATTCGTTTAATGTTTTATTAGACTTGATGAATCATGCAGATTTTATAAAGTTTAATGATGATGAAATTCTTGAAATTGGAGATTTCTTAAATATACCAACTAATTCATTAGAACAAATCATCATTAGTATTGCAAGTCAAACTAAAGCAAAAAGTATCTGTGTAACAAGAGGAAAAAAAGGAGCAATTCTTTATGATGAAGGGGAGTTGTATTATAATAAAGGTTATAAAGTTAAGGTAATTGATACGGTTGGGGCTGGAGATTCTTTTTTGGCAACCTTAATAAGTAAATTAGCTAATAATAATGCGCCTCAAGAATCATTAGATTACGCTTGTGCGGTTGGGGCATTAGTAACTAGTAGTGAAGGTGCAAACCCTGTTATTAATGAGATGTCAATTAAAAATTTAACTGGTGTTCTAATGTAAATGTTTATTATAACTTAATTATTTTGATTAATAGCAATTTAAAAAAGTCTTACAATTTTAATGTAAGGCTTTTTTGTATTAAAATAGTGTTTATGGTTGCATCAAACTAATGAGTTGAGCTCTTGTACGCAATCCTTAACGTTTTTTCTTCTTAGTAAGGATAGTGATTCTAAATAATGGTTTCTAAAAATTTCATTTTCACTTAAGTTGCCAAAAACAGATGTTATTTCTAAAAATTTTGTTGGATTTTGGTGAGATAGTGCTGCGTTTCTAATTAAGGTTCCGCTTAAACTATCAATAATTTTATAGGGGTTGTTTTGGTCATCTATACCATCATTATATTTACACCATGCAGCAATTATAAAAGCGGCAATTTTTATTTGCTTTTCACCTTTTAGTTGATCTTTAATTGTGGGTAAGATAAACAATGGTATTTTAGCCGAACTTTCTTGACAAATCCTAGAAAGTTTATCATTTATATATGGGTTTTGAAATCTAGATATTATATTTTTTTTATAATCATTTATAGTTTTAATATCTTGCATTTCAAGAGTGGCTGTAACTTCTTTGTCCATGTAAGAATTCAGTAATGTGTTAAAATCATTATCAATAGAGGCTTCATGAACAGTTTTGTAGCCATGTAAGGTTCCTAAAATGCCTAAAATGGTATGACTTGCATTTAAAAGTCTTAGTTTCATGCGTTCAAAAGGCTTAATATCTTTTGTAAATTGAACACCTACTTTGTCCCAAGCTGGTTTTTCATCAAAAAAATTATCTTCAATAACCCACTGCGAAAAAGATTCGCATACCACAGGCCATTGGTCTTCAATTAAAAACTCGTTTTTTAAAGAGTATATGTCTCTTAATTCGGTAATTGGTGTAATCCTGTCAACCATCGTATTGGGAAAAGTAGTGTTTTTAGTAAGCCAAGGCAATAAGTCTGGATCAACCTTGCTAACATAATTAAAAAAAGATTGTTTAATAGTGTTTCCGTTTTCTTTAATGTTATCACAAGAAAGTATGGTGCATCCAGGTAGTCCTCTTAGTTTTCTAAGTTTAAATGCTTGGGTTAAATATCCAAAAACAGTATTAGGGCTTAAAGGGTTTTTTAAATCTTCATATACAGATGGGTGGTTTAAATCAAACTCACCAGTTATTTCGTTTAAATGATATCCATCTTCTGCTATGGTTAGCGATATAATTTTTATATCAGGACTCGCCATTTTTTCTATAACAGCCATGGGGTTTTCAGGCCCAAAAAAGTATTCTACAATAGAACCTATAACTTTAGCTTTATGAACACCATTTATTTCCTTTATGTAAAGAGTGTAAAGACCATCTTGATCTTTTAAAATATTGTAAATTTTGCGACTAGTATCCAACAAATCTACACCACATATACCATAATTTAGTTCATTAAATCTTTCAATAAGTTCGTGCGTATAAAACGCTTGAAGTGAACGATGAAAATTACTAACCCCAATATGTAGAATGCTAGTTTTAATATTATCTCTGTTAAATAATGGCTTTAAAACATTTGGAGGCAATTGTTTTAAATTTTCCATATTAAGATAAAATGATTTCGACATATAACTATATTAATTAAAAGTGGTTTAAAAAAATTAAATCTTACAAAACGCTTAATAACCCAACTAAACTAATAGAAAAAAGTATCCTCTTTGAGTTGATATTACTGCAATAATGATTATTTTCGTAAAAACGTAAAATTAACGTTTTATTTCATATGGATTTTAGAAAAATTGATAATTTATCAGTAGATTGTGTAATTTTTGCCCTAAAAGGAAACTTTTTAAATGTTCTGTTAAGAAAACGTTCATTAAATATGTATACTCAGGGCTTACCAGTTATAGATGATTGGGTGCTACCAGGGCATTATGTACTTAAAAGTAACAATTTAGGTCAGTCAGCAAATAGAGTGTTTAAAGAATTGATAGGAGAAGATAATCTTAACAAAATCCAATTCAGAACTTATGGCAACCCTAATAGGTTGAAATCCGATAAAGATTTATTATGGATAAGAAGTCGTGGCGCACAAGTAAGAACTGTAACAGTAGCATATTATTTAAACATACAGGCAAATAAAATAAAACTAAATAAAGAAGATACCTTAAAATGGTTTAAAATTAAAAACTTGCCAGAAATAGGCTTTGATCACCATAGGCTAATCAATGATGCATACCAAGATTTAAAAACCAAAATAATAACACAACCAATAGTGTTTGATTTTCTTCCAGTCAAGTTCACTCTAAATGAATTGCAAGTGGTGTACCAAGCAGTTTTAGAAATAGAACTAGATAATCGCAATTTCAGAAAAAAAGCAATAAGCAAACCATATATAGTACCATTAGATGAAAAGAAAAAAGGAGCATCAAAAAAACCAGCAAAACTATATATGTTTAGCGCAGATATTTATAATCAAGTAGCAAAAACAGATAGTATCATTAATATATAAGGTAATACATTTAGTAATATTTTAAAGAAGGGCGTTACCCAAAGGGGCGGGCTATCCGTTCCAAGTCCTCGCTCGTACCTCGCTGTGGGCTATCCACTACTATCCCTAACGCACTAGAAAATTCAATTATAAATTGAAAAGTTTAAGAAAAAAATCGTATATTTAACGTTCCCATTTTATTTTTTCGAGTTTAAATCTTATATCGCACTCATTTTTTTCATACGTAAGTAATGGTAAATAAGCGAGTTAAGTATTAGGCTAAAAAAAACCATAAAAAAAGATTAAAAAAGTCATTGCAAAAAGGAAAATAGGTAGTATGTTTGCACCCGCAAAACGAGGAAACAAATCTAAGTTAAGCGGATGTTCAGAATACGTAATGAGTTTT
>NZ_JAFMPU010000018.1:0-31532 GCF_049132085.1 Seonamhaeicola sp. NFXS20
AAAGCCAAAGATGAAAAATAAACTCGCTATGATTGCTATGGGGATTAGGTTGGGGTTTTTTGTTTTATTCATGAAGTATTAAATTTTTGTTTTATTTACTTACCGCTAATTCTTTTTCGTAAAATTCCGATTTGTCTCGATAAGATTACAACCAATATACCAACCTAAAAAGAGTCCTTCATCCAATTATAAGGACTTCTTTTTATCCAATTTCCTCGTGTAAAATCTGGAAAATCTTGGGGTTCACCATTATTTTCAATAGAAACTTCAGAAAGAGGTGTTATTGCACTCCAAGCAGCGGCATCATAAACATCTAACGGAGGAGCTATATTTCTTTTTGCTGACTCTACAAAAGCATGTAACACAAAAAAGTCCATACCTCCATGCCCTGCTCCAGTTGCCAACTCTCCGTATTTTTTCCACAATGGATGATCGTATTTTTTTAACCACTCATCGACTTGGTCCCACTGATGGGGTTTTGACTTACCTTCAATATAAATACGGTTACCATCAACCTCCCATAAACCATTTGCTCCTTGTACTCTAAAACCTAAAGAATAAGGTCGTGGCAAATTACAATCATGAGTAACAATAATAGTTTCACCATTTGCCGTTTCAATGGTAGAAGTTATAACGTCCCCTTGTTTAAATTTTAATTTTGCATTAGGATGTTTTTCTCCTCCATTTTTAACAATATAATTATGTAAGCCAATACCTTTTGATGCGTTAGAAGTTAAGGATATAAAACGATTTCCTCTATTAATATCACACATAGTAGCAATAGGTCCAACACCATGAGTTGGATATACATCTGCATTTCTTAATAATGAATGTTGAGTTCGCCACGCAGATTCAGAAATACCGTTTTCTCCAAACTCAACCCCTTTGCCATAAGCCGATTTACCATCATTAAGTTTTACAAAGCGCAAATCATGCTGATAGCCACATCTAAAATGAACTAATTCTCCAAAAATATTTTGTTTTACCATATTTAAAACTGCAAGCACATCTCTTCTATAATTTACATTTTCTAAAAGCATTAAATGTGTATTTGTTTCTTCATGGATATTCACTAAATCCCAACATTCTTCCATAGTGTTTGCTGCTGAAACTTCCAAGCCTGTATACTTCCCTGATTTCATTGCATCAACCGCCATTCTTGTATGCCATAACCAAGGTGTTGATATCACTACAGCGTCTACTTCTTTTAAATCCAAGAGGTTTTTATAATCATAGTTTGATTTCCCAAAAACCTTTGGTTTTTGAAACCCTGCATCTTGAATCATTTTTAATGCTATTTCTATACGCTTAGCATCTATATCACATATAGCTGTAATGTCAACATCTTTTCTTAGTAACGCATTATTTAAGTGATTACACCCTCTTAAACCAACTCCTATAAAAGCCAGTTTTAATTTTTGGGCAGAATTTCCTAAAACAGCCCCTAATGACACATTTGGTAATATAGATAATCCTGTTCCCGCTAAAACTGTTTGCTTTACAAAATGTCTTCTTGAACTCATGTTTATATTATATTATTAGAAAGCCACCTATCAATCTACTATAGAAGGCTTTATTTTGAATTGATATTGATATTTTTTTTCTTTAAGTGAATACTTTTCCATAGGTAATTCTCCCCAACTATTTATACCCCCTACACCCATTTGTTTATAATCAATCTTAAGACTTGTGGCTTCTCTTTCTTTAATATCCTCTGGATGACTTTGCTTTTTTTCAAGTCCATCATCTAAATCTTCTGTAAAATAATGCAGAGCCGTAACACTTAATAATGTATTAGATTGAATATTTAAATTTATTGTATCATTTGAAAGTTCATACCAACGAATGCCTGTTTTGTTTCCTGTTTCTTGCGGACGTATATATGGGTAAAATTGTTGTGAAACCGTTTGATTGTATATACCTACTTTTGAGCTGTAATTTCTATCGATATAATTTTCAAAAGGACCTTTACCATAATAGGAAATATGTTTAAAAGTTTTAGGCAAAATTAGTTCCATACCTAACCTAGGCAGCATTGGTGTATCTCTATTTTCATCTATTTCCAATGATGCGTTTATAAGTAATTCTCCATTACTGTTTATTTCGTAATCAAGATTTAATTTAGCGGGAACCTGAGACAACTTATACGCAGCTGTAACTATAACTTTATTTGTTTTTTTTGAATAGTCTAAACTTATAAGTTTTGGGGTTTTTGTAGCTTGTTTCCATGCTATTAAACTTTTTTGCAATCCCGCTCCCATATCATTATCATTAGGAGCTCTCCAAAAATTAGGGCGCAATTTATACCCCGATTTTAAAATAGGTTGACCATTATATTTATACATATTAATGAAACCTGAACTTATATCAAATTGTATTTCGGTTTTATTACTTTCAATATTAATAGTATTTTTTGCTTCTTTTACGTCTATTTCAGCTATACTTTCTATGTCCATATTGTTTTTCCAATTGCCTTTTAAGTGCAATTGTTCATTAGCTATTTCAAATCCTTTTGATAAAAGTGGCTCGTCTTCTTTTAAAACATAACTTATATTTACAAAGGCTTCTTGAAATTTTTTATCTTTTAATTGAATAGGAAGCGTGTATTCTTTTTTAGATTGGGGTTCTATTTCTAAACTTTCAATTTTTCCACTGACACTAGGTACCCCATCTAAAACCAATTGCCATTGTAGTTGTACATTATCTAAATTTTTAAAGAAAAACTCATTAAACACATTAATGGTAACATTCTTTTTATCACTCCAAGAAGTAAGTATATTTTGTAATGTGTTTTTAACCTCAAAAGCATGTGGATTTGGGTTACGTTCTGGGTTAAACATCCCATTGTTTAAGAAGTTATTATCACTTAGAACATGTTCTGGTCCAAAATCACCTCCATAAGCCAATATGCGAGTACCATCTTCTCTCGTTTTATAAATTGATTGGTCTATCATATCCCAAATAAACCCTCCTTGAAAATTTTTATGTGTTCTAAAAACATCCCAATAATCTTTAAAATTACCCATAGAGTTTCCCATAGCATGAGCATATTCACTTAAGATATAGGGTCTTTTAGGATTGGGATGTGCCTTTATATAATCTACCATACTATTAGGGGAGCTATATTGTGGGTTTATAATATCGGAGTTCCAATCGTATACCAAATCAACTCCTTCCCATTCTCCTACAGAAGCCCTCTCATATTGAATAGGTCTAGAAGGATCCCGTTTTTTTAACCACAAATATGCTTGATAAAAATTATAGCCATTTCCTGCTTCGTTACCCATACTCCAAATAATAATGGAAGGATGGTTTTTATCGCGCTCAACCATACGTTTTATTCGTTGCATATGTGCCAATTCCCAATTTGGCTTATTCCCGAGAGTTTTAGTAATCTTATAGCCCATACCATGCGATTCTAAATTGGCTTCATCTACTAAATAAACACCGTATTTATCACACAGTTCGTAAAAATATTCATCATTAGGATAATGCGACATCCTTATCGCATTTATATTATACTCTTTAAGGAGCTTAATGTCCTTTTCCATACTAGCCCTAGAGATTGTTTGCCCTGTTTCAGGATCTGTTTCTTGGCGATTAACTCCTTTTATATAAACGGCTTTACCATTTACTAAAAGTTGCCCTTCTTTAATTTCAATCTTCCTAAAACCAACATGTTGTAAAATTACTTCTACAATATTATTTCGTTTGTCTTTTAAAACAAAAAACAGTTGATATAGGTTTGGGGTTTCTGCCGTCCATTTTTTAGGATTTTTTACATTAAAAGTAAAGCTGTTGTTTTTGGTAACTTCATTAATTTTAAACAATTTCGAAGTTATTACAGTATTCTCTTCTTTTAGTAAAACTTCTAAATAATAAGCATCTTTTTTTGTAACTCTTGAAATTTTTGTTGAGATTTTTAAAGAACCATTAACATAATTTTGATCTAAATTTGGTGTAACCTCAAAATCTACTAAATGAGTTTTATTTCTAGTATACAAATATGTGTCTCTTGTAATGCCACTCATACGCCAAAAATCTTGACATTCTAGATAAGACCCATCACTCCATTTCATTACTTTTAATACAATTGTATTTTTACCCGCCTTTAAAAATTTATTAAGTTTAAATTCTTGCGGTAATTTACCATCTTCACCATAACCTAAATAGTTGCCATTAACCCAAACCGTTAGGTTGGATTTTGCTGCTCCTACATGTAGAAATATGTCTTTATCTAACCAGGTTTTATTTATGGTAACGGTGCGTCTATATACTCCGGTTGGGTTATAGGTAACTGGTACCAATGGTGGGTTTACATCTATAATACTAGAAAAATCATATGAAATATTAGTATAAATTGGATACCCATACCCATTAACATCCCAATTTGCTGGTATTTTAAACACATCCCAAGAGTCATCATTAAAATTTACTTTTTCAAACCCTTTTGGTAAATGATTTGGGCTTTCAACATATTTAAATTTCCAATCTCCATTTAGGTTTAAATAATTTTTTGAAGATTTCCAGTCTCCTAATTTTGCTAATGCTTCCGTTTCATAAACATAATACGAAGCACGCATAGGCATTCTGTTGTCTTCATTCACTTTTTCATCCAACCAAAAGGAATGCGTGTTTTCTTGACTATTACACACTAAATAAAATAAAAACAAAAAAGCTCTTAAAAAATGTTTCATTAAAAAAAAAATTAAAAGATTACAGCAAGTAGCTACTCTTACTATTTATTGCATTACCTCGTTTTTATCTAACTTACTTTTTCGATATAACATTTCTAAAAAGTAATAATCAGCATAAACCAAAGGCACATCTATTTCTACACCATGAGGGATACTACCAACACTATGATTTAAAATAAAATATTTATTCTTGCTATTTTCTACCATATAAGCAGGAGATAATAACGATTCACGAATTTTATCGGCAGCTTTTAATAGCACCTCCTTATTTTCTGAATATTCTGATAATTCATATAAAGCCGAAGCTGTAATTGCTGCAGCTGAAGCATCTCGAGGAATTGTAGGAAAATTTGCCTTATTGTAATTCCACTCTGGATGATAATTAGAATTACCTGCATAATAATCCCAGTAAGGAACCATATCTTCTGGTAGGTTGGGATGATTTATAATATAGTTTGCAATATTCTCAGCAAAATCCAAGAATTCTTTATCTTTCGTATATCTATAACAAAGTGTATACCCATAGAGTCCCCAAGCTTGCCCTCGAGACCAAGAAGATTCATCGGCAAAACCTTGTGCTGTTTTTCTATCAAGGACAGCTCCAGTAATAGTGTCGTAATTTACGACATGATAACAAGAGTAATCTTCACGATAATGATTTTTCATGGTTGTTTTAGCATGTTGTACTGCAATATCTTTATATTTTGAATTGCCACTTAACTCACTGGCTTCGAATAACAATTCTAAATTCATCATATTATCTATGATAACAGGATAATGCCATATTGTTTTACCATCCCATGATTTTTGACGATTCCAAGATTTAATAGTTTTTGTTGTGTCATTATAACGTTTACTTAAGGACTCTGCTGTTTGTATAATAATGTCTTTATATTGTTTTTGATTACCGAATTTAAGTCCGTTACCATAACTACAATACATAATGAACCCAACGTCATGATTACCCGTCCAATATTGTATTGTGTCTAAAACCTCTGTACGCTTTACAGCTTCATTTTTCCATTTTTCATCTTTAGTAAGCTCATACATATACCATAAATTTCCTGGAAAAAAACCACTTGTCCAATCATAAGCTCCAACAGTCACCAAGTCTCCTTCTTCATTTATTGTTCTAGGAATTTTAGTTGAATCTGGATTGCTTTTTAAGGTGTTTTCAAGCCTTTTAGTTATAAAGTTTATAGTCTGGCTATTATCACTTTTTTTTATATTTTTTGATTTAGAGCAACTAACAAGTATTGTTAAAACACATACATAACTCAAAAATCTTTTCATATTTAATTTTTTTAGATTATTATTTTAATTCTTTTTTCGATATTATTTTTTAGGTATTTGAAAATCAACAGATGTAGATGCTCCTTCTTTATTATTTCCTGTTGGTAACTCAATAATTTTAGAATAAGTGTTATCCCGATATTTAATATTTATCAAAACATTTGAATACGTTTGAGACGGGTTTGAAACTGTAACCACTCCTCCCTGCTTAAACATTAACATACACGGTCTATTTGCTGTAATACTTAATCCATCAATATGAACAGTTCCTGCTTGATAATATACCGCTTGTAATATGTGTAATTTGTTATGATAAACAGCTTGTATTGATGCTGTATTTTCTACTATTTGGATAGCGTTCATATTATAACGCTGTGCCTTTTTCTTAGAATCAATGTTAGGAACTACAATATAACTATATGTTTCATTGTCTGGATTTTCACCATGATCTATCCATAAAGTAAATACATTCCCTTTTTCTATTTTTATAGAATCTTCAACCTTATTAATAGTTCTCCATCCCCCAGCTTTTGTTTGCATGCTATACTTTACATGGTTTTTTTCAGGAAAATAATATCCAAATTTACCATTACGAATGTATTTCAAATTGGAATGTTTGTATACTGTCGAACTTAAATCTACCTTAGTTTCTTTATTCTTTCCAATTTTGCAGTAAAACGAAGGGCTTCTCATCCATGATTGATTGATAGTAGTACGAACATTTCTACCACTATTATCTACAATACTAGTTCCTAAACAAACAATTTCATCATCAAAAAAGAACCAGCTTTTTTTTGCTGTTAAATTGGCTTCATCTAAATTTAGAACCGAAACGCCGTAATTTCCATCTGAAACACCACCTACAAAAGTTGTATTACCAAAATTACTTCCCCAGGTAGACCGCTTAGGAAATGTTTTAATATATGGAAATGTAGTTCCAGGAATCATAGACCAATCCCAAACTGGCATAATATTAATATACTCATCTCCATCAATAGCCATAAAATTGGCTCCATACGACAAATAGTTTGCTTTTAAATTTTCGCCATTTCCTGTTTCTCCTTCAGCAGTACGAGTTGAGGTATTACGTACTGTAAATAAATAGCCACTGCGTGCATGCTGCGTATAATCTGAAACCCAATAATGTTTATTAAACTCACGTATCTTATAGCTAGGAGGAGCATTTCCTTTTAATCGTTCTAATGCATCTAAATATATTTCTGCATTTTTTGTATCAACAAAATCTGCTAAAGTTTGAAGATATTCCATATTAACATACATCGCGTTAGGCCTGCTAACACTTCTTCCTAACACGCTATAATCCCATGAACGCCCACGTGTTGACGAAACCTGAGTCTCTTTTATAAAATATATTACTTTAGAAAAATTTTCACTTTTGGTATTGAAAGCTGCTGGTGAATTTGCTAAATATGAAGCTAAACGAATTAAACCTTCGCAAAATACGAGCCCGTAACTAGCTATCATAATTTGTGGGCCATGATCTTGATATACCATATCTGCTTTAATATTATCGGTTAAAACAGATTCTAATTTATTTTTTGTGTCCTCTAAAAGTTTTCCATTTTCAGTAAGCAAACCTCTATACACGTAGTGCAATGCTATATCAATAGCATTAGCTCCTGTACTATGCTGGGTTATGTCTTTTATTTCTGTAGGTGTAAATAATGATAAAATTTCTGGTTCATCAATTCCTTTTGCTGCTTTTTGAGGGATAAAACCATCAAAAACACGCATATATATAAGGATTTCACCTAACCGTTGTGGAAAATAAATTTTGTTAAACCACCAATTAGCATCCACACTTTTAGAATCATACCAAAATTTCAAGCCTTTTTTTATAGCTGTTTTATAATCTAAATTATCGTATCTCTTGTGGTTAGTTGTTGTGCATGCCGCGGCTAAATGCCACAATCGATGTAGATGATTATTAGTTAGTGCATTTGTCAATGTTGTTTTTCCATATTGCATGTCTCCCCAACTACCATCTGGACTTTGAGACAATACCCAAGCATCCATTGTTTTTACATCTGTAAGATTTATATTTTTACTATTAGTTACACGTGACCTTAATTGCTCAAAATTATATTCTTGAGTACAAAGAGTTTCAATAGACAAACCATAAACTAAACATAATATAATAGTATTTTTAATAAACGTTTTATACTTCTTTACACCTTCCATATTGGTTATTATATCGTGAACTAAAAATAATTACCCTGCAATATTGCATCCTCTTACACTTGCAGGGTAATATTTTGAATATCTTAGGTTTTGTAATTTAACACAGGTTTACAACCTGTTTTTACTTATAAATTATTGTTTTACAAAGCGTTTTACAACAGCTTCATTATCATTAAAAATGACTCTAAATAAATACATTCCGCTAGTGAAATTTGCTACATCAACAATATCAGTTGCTTTTGTTTTTAAAACTAAGCTTCCATTTACATTAAATATCTCTATTTGTTTAATAGCCTTATTGGTTGTTATATGCAATACACTATTTGTTACTGTTGGATAAATTTTAAGCTCAGAAGCATCTACCTCATAATTTTCAACACTAAGAGTCGGAGGATTAGAACTATCAAACTGATAAGCTCCTATATCTGGGTAAATAAAATCATTTGCAGATATAGGGCGCGATTTACCTTCGTAATCTGTAATGATTAAATTTCCATTGTTGTCATAAGCATCAGTCCCCGCTTCTATACAAAGAGAATTCTCTGTTATTTGCCATCTTAACTCTGAAAGATCACTAATTCCAAATCCGGCTGTTGTTGGCAACAAAAACTTTGGACCAGCGTTATTATCTGAACTTAAATTGATAACGCTTTCCAGAGTAGATGATCCCCATCCCCAATAACCTGAGTTATAATCTTGTATAGCTGAATATCTGATTGTTGATGTCTGCGAACCATTATTAAATTGAGTGCGCCCTGAGTCTGTACCTGATTGAGTATTACCCCACAACAACACATTTGTTACTGTAGCATTAATGGTTTGGCTAGAACCTTGAAAAAATATTCCACCACCACCATATGTGGCTGTTGATTCATTATTAACAATGGTTGAATACGTTATATTAACCGCTCCAGAGCTATTTATATAAATACCTCCACCCGTATTGGCTGTATTATTAGCTATAATAGAATTTATAACATTTAATGTCCATCCTGTTGTTTGTTGTGTAGCCGCTGTAGTAAAAATACCCGCTCCCACAGAAGTAGACTTATTATTAATTATTTTTGTATTAGAAATAGTATACTCTCCAAGATATTGACCACTCCAACGTGGATCTATAATAATAGCACCACCACGAGCAGGACTCTCATTGTTTGTTATACTACAACCATCAATAAGCACTTTTCTTTCTGAAGCCTCTGGTACAATAGCAATAGCAGCTCCTGTAACATTGTTTCCTGCGGCACCTATGACTTTATTATTATCAATAATAGAATTTTTTATTTCACCTTCAATAATAAATACTCCTGCGCCAAATACAGAACTACCACTTGATAAACCATTAATTGTGTTTCCAGAAATGATACAATCTTCTATTAGAGCTGCATTAGAACTAGAACCGACAAAAACACCAGCTCCCCCTCCAAAAAAAGCACCTCCATCAGCAAAAATAGTGTTATTTCTTATTGTGGCATTAGTTACGTTTACCGTACCAAAAACACTCTCGCTAGAGCCAATATAAACACCAGCGCCAGAACCATCTGTTACTGCACCATTCTCAACAATAACATTATTAAGGTTACAATTACTTGATAAGTATACTCCTGTACCCACATTTTTACCATCAAAAGTAAAACCATCCCATGTAGTTGCTTCATTTAGAGCTACACTAGTTAATAATCTAAAATCCCCAGAACCATTTTCATCATGACTAATGATTGTTAGCTCTGGATCTGTTAGACGCTGAGAACGCATTGTCTCATTACCTACAAAACCGCCAAATACATCAACACCTTCTTTAAAATTTAATTGCTCTGTATCAGTAAGAATAGTGTAAGTCCCCTGTTTCACCCAAATTTCATCACCAGAAGTGGCTGCACTTAAAGCAGCTTGAATTGTTTGATAAGCGTTAGTCCATGAAGAGCCATCTGAATTGTTCCCCGTAGCAGACACATACAATATTTGTGCATGCATTGTCAACGCACAAAAAACGGCAGTAATAAAAGATAATCTTTTTTTCATAATACTTGTTTTTAAATTAATATTTACTTTTTTACCTAATTACAATAGATAGGTTATGTTTTAATAAACAGACTTTTTGGTAAGACAGTTTTATAATTCCTAAACGAAAAAACATAGCTATGTTTAACCCTTTATATTTTAACCAGAGTACTTTTACAATATATTTCTTACCTAATTGAATACTTATTTGATATGGGATTTGGCTTTACCAATCAGGGTTTTGTTCTAATGCACTACTTTTATTAATCTCTGATTCTGGTATTGGATATAAGTACATTTTATTAGAAAAAACACGTTCTTGTATAACATTGTTTGTATCGTAAATTAAATTTCCTGATGATGTATCTTTTGTTATTTTAACCCCACGTATAGTTAACAAATTATCTCGTTCTGAAGGGTCATCAAACAATTTCCAACGACGTACATCAAAAAAGCGATGTTCTTCAAAGGCTAACTCAAGGCGTCTTTCATTTTGAATAAACTTCCGCATCTCATCCTGAGTTAACCCCGTAGGAACATAAACAGGACGAAAACCAGCACGAAAACGCAATGACCGCAAAGCGAAATATACGTCGTCATCAGGTCCAACAGCTTCGTTTCTTGCTTCGGCAAAATTTAAGTACATCTCTGCCAAACGAATTAACACCCAGGTTCGTGTAACATTTACAGAACGTCCTTCCCATACGGCATAAGGCATAATATATTTCTGTAAATAATAACCCGTTTGTGTTGCATTAGGGTAAGCACCTAAACCATCAATACCACCTTCAAAAGTTTCTAAAACACCTGTTTTATCATTTACCTCAAAATTGGTTCCATTAGCTAAAACGGTCATATTTAATCTGGGGTCACGATTTGAAAAAGGATCATCAGGATTATACCCTGAGGTTGCATCTGTAATGGGCTTACCGTTACTCATAGGAAAACTTTCTACCAAATTTTGAGTTGGATTTGTCAATCCCTTAGCTCCATATGAAATAGGAGCATTCAACTGTTCTACAGTTGTATTGTTATTATAATTAGTTGAAAATATAAGCTCGTCGTGATATTGTGGCAATACAGAATTTGTAGAAAACAAAGTTGACATCGTTAAGGTTGAACTAAAACGCTGTAATGAATATACATTACCTCCACTTCCATCTTCATTTGTAGTATAATTTATAACAGCATCTGCAGCTTCTGCTGCCATTTCCCAACGACTAACATCATTAGTTTCATTAAACAATGGACTAGCCCAATACAATAATGCTCTTGATTTAAGCGCTAATGCTGCACCTGATGTTGCTCGTCCTATATCTTTAGCTTCGTTAAAACCAACGATTGTTGGAGATGCCCCGTATTTTCTTGGTAACTCTTGTGCTGCCAAGTCACATTCTTCTATTATAAACTCAAAACATTCATCTACACTAGATCTTGGCATATCTATGGCTTCACTTGAGCTTAATACTGTTTTGGTGAGAGGCACTCCTCCGTAACGCTTTACCAACTCGAAATAAAAATAGGCTCGAAGAAAATGTGCTTCTCCTTTCATTCTATTTCTTGTATTTAAAATGCTTTCATCTGTTCCTAAAGCATTTGATTGTTTAGGAAGTGGTACATCATCTATCTTTTCAAGAAAAGTATTTACTTTACGAATACCCTCATAGTTTTTACTCCACACATCATCAATAACATTAAACGAACTCCAAGTCCCATCATTAAACCCATTGATACTACTTAAAGGGTCTGGGCATATTGCATCATCGGTAGCCGCTGCAAACATGGCGTTTGATATACGGTTATAGCCGTTTGGCAAGTTATTGTAGGCATTATTTAAAAAGCCAAATGCTAGATTATTATTGGACCAAACAGCATCTTCACTTAAAGTTCCATCTAAATCTGGATCTAACATATCATCACATGATGATAAGCTAACTACAGCTAAAAGGAAAAATATTTTTTTAAATAGTTTCATTATCTAATATTTTATATATTTTAAAGATTTATGGATAAGCCTAACAAGTAGGTTTTTAACAACGGGTAATCTGCATAACCTGCATTAACAGCTTCAAAATCACGATTTTCTATTGAATTTGTTGTAGAAAACAAGTTATCTAGATTGGCAAATAATCTTAAGTTTGATATTGACATGCTTCGTGCTAATTTTTTAGGAAATGTATACCCAAATTCAAGTGTTGCTAAACGAAACACATGCCCTCTTTCTTGCCAAAAGGTTGAAGTCTGTTGGTTATGAGTACTTTCTAAACTTACTCTTGGATAAGCAGATGATGCTGTACCTGTAGTTGTTGTCCATCTATTATTGAAAGCATAAGTTGAAAATTGGCTGGGCATGATATGTGATGTAAATTTTGACGTACCTTCAGCAAAACAATAAAAATCAAAACCTTTAAATTCAATTCCTAAATGCACCCCATAAATCAATTCTGGTAACGAATTACCAATAACCTTTTTATCTGCATCATTGATAATACCATCGTTATTTAAATCTAAATATTTAATATCCCCAGGAGCAAGTGTTCCATAAGAAGAAGTTATAGCGTCTGCATCAATTTGAGCTTGATTTGTATAAATACCATCTGCAATAAAACCAAAATATGAATCTACAGAATTACCTTTACGATAACGGTATTGCTCTTGGTCACTATAAGTAACTTCTTTTAAATCTTCTATATTACTTTTTGCTATAGTGGCATTTCCACCAACATTAATAAATACTTCTCCAAATTGATTCTCATAACCTAATTGAAGTTCTACTCCTTTGTTTGTTATTCTACCTGCATTATACTCAGAAAGATCAACCCCTATAATTTCTGGCACAACATTTCCTTGATCCACTAATATGTTTTTTCGATTTTCATGAAAATAATCGAACGACAATGTTAAAGTTCTTTGAAACATATTAATATCAAACCCTGCATTAGTTTTATATGATTTTTCCCAAGATGCATTAAGGTTACTTAAAGCCCCTTCATAAGTTCCTGTAACCGAACCATTAGGATTACCAAAACCATAACCATTTCCTTGAATATACTCTTGACGATGCAAAAAACGAGTAATACCAAAATCGTTTCCAACTAAACCATAAGATCCTCTTAATTTAAAAAAGTTTATGACCTTGCTAGTATTAAGAAAAGGTTCTTCTGAAACAACCCAAGAAACTCCTCCTGAAGGGAAAAAGCCATATCGTTTACCACTTGCAAAGCTATTAGAGCCTTGATAAGCCCCTGACACTTGGGCATAATAACGATTTTTAAAACCATACATAATACGTGCTGAGGTTCCTAACCATTTATAATCTGGGTTATCTCCACTAATACGACTTGTATATTGATTTGCTACTAGAGCAGCTGTTATTTGGTGATCTTTAAAAGTATTACTATAGTCTAAACCACCCATAACGGTTATATCTTTATAATAATCAGATAACTGACCTCCTGATGTTGTTACTTTAGTATCGTCTACACCATACTTTATGTAATTATCATCTTGATCATATTGATAAACAGCAAAACCCGTATAGCGTCCTTCATAATATGAGTTATAGTTTTCAAAACTATAAACTACATTCACACTTAACCCTTTTATTAAGCTCCCTAAATCTTTTGATAATTTAGCTTTTACCGTTAATTGACGAGTAGTTTCAATTCTATTACCAGCTTGTAATGTACCTAATATATTGTTTTGATACTCTGATGTACCTCCTAACGATCCATCTAAATTTATTAAAGGATAAGCATTAGCTGGCGTTGTCATAATT
The DNA here is from genome assembly GCF_049132085.1 of Seonamhaeicola sp. NFXS20. NCBI lineage: Bacteria > Pseudomonadati > Bacteroidota > Flavobacteriia > Flavobacteriales > Flavobacteriaceae > Seonamhaeicola > Seonamhaeicola sp. NFXS20. The sequence continues at coordinate 13,972 of NZ_JAFMPU010000018.1, forward strand.
CTATTAAAAAGTACACTAACAGAATTATTCACGTTAGTTCCACTACTTATCCAAGGAGACCTACGATTATCATTTACAGCTGCAATGTTTGTATTTAGCACAAAACCTTTGCCTAAATTAACATCAATATTACTTCTAAAATTATAACGCTCTTCTCCAGCTTGATTTACATTTCCTAAACCTACAGGCACGGTAAACAAACCGTCTTGCTTCATATACCCTACCAAGCAATAATACTGTGCGATATTATTACCTCCTCCTGTAGAAAAATTAAAATTTTGATACACATGCTGTGTGTCTTTTCTTAAAAATAAATCAGGAAAATCAGTATCGGGGTAATGGTAAATATCTCTATTTGTACTCAAATAATTAGATGTATTAAAAACAGGACTGTTACCATCATTAGCACTAGCTTCATTATATAGTGTGGTGTATTGGTATGCATTAAGCTTATTGGTTATAAAATCAGGTTTTTGCACTCCTGTTCTTATTTCTACATTCATGTAATTGTTAAACTTATCGCCTCGTTTAGTTTTAATAAGAATAACACCATTAGCACCTCTCATACCATACATTGCTAGTTCTGTTGCTTCTTTTAAAACGGTTACACTTTCAATCTCTTTAGGATCTAATAGATTGATATTAGCATCAATTCCATCTACTAATATTAATGGACTGTTATTTCCTGTAGTAGCTAGACCTCTTAGGTAAAAATCATAGTTAGACTCACTTATTTTATGCCCACCATTTTTTATCGAAGACAACCCTGACAAGGTTCCGTTTAAAGCTTGTTCTATAGCATTAACCGAATTCTTTTTAACCACACTCTCTTTAATAATTGAAACGGCACCTGATAATTCTCTTTTTGAATACACCCCATAAGCTACATTTACAAGTTCATCTTCTTCTAAAAAAGGTAGCATCTTAATGGTTAAATCTTCTGTATCTTGTTCTAACAACACCTTTTCTGTTCTAAAGCCTTTATAACTGCAAGTGAGCACATCTGATGGTAAAACATGTAATGTAAATACGCCTTCACTGTTGGTTTTTACAACTTTTGATTTTTCTTGAAGAGCAATAACAGCATCTTTTAAAGGTATTCCTTCATTGTCTAATACAATACCACTTAATTCATATCCTAATGTTTGATCTTGAATATCTTGCGAAAAAACATGTGATGAACAGAACAAAAGTATTAGAGCTAATAGGCTGTTATTTACCAATGTGTTTGTTTTGATTTGACTCATTTTTATGTATTTTATCTACTTATAATTATATAGTTATTACCAGCCAGGGTTTTGTTCTAACACTGTACTTTTATATATTTCATTATTAGGAATTGGATAACGATGCATATGTGATTTAAAAACACGTGTCTCATATATATAGGGTTCATAAATAAATGTATCATCAGGATTTTTAGTGATTTTCATTCCTTTGATAGGGTTTTGCTCGCCAAAAATTTCTTCACCTTTTTCCCAACTTAACACATCATACCAACGTTGTTCTTCAAAACAAAGCTCAATAGCACGCTCATTGCGAATACGTTCGCGCATAGTTTCTTTAGAAGAAGATAGTACCATAGGTATTGGTACCTGATTAACTCTTTGACGTACTTGTGTGGTTGCTTCTCTAGCTGTTAAACCTGAACCGGGGTATGTCCCATCTGGTCCATAAGCTTCATTAACAGCTTCTGCGTAGTTTAATAATATTTCTGCATAACGGAAATAGATATAATTTAAATAGGTACTTGTCCCTTTATAGCGTTGGTGTGCTTCTGGCCAAAATTTAGCTATAGAATACCCTATTGGATTTATTAATGTGCTACCGTAATCTAATCCTCCCGTATAAAATTGCGTATTTCTATCATACCAATATCTATCATTATAAAGCACCGTCATTCTTAAGCGTGGGTCTCTATTTGCATAAGGATCGTTAGGATTATAGTTTGAACTAGCGTCTGTAATAGGAAAACCATTGGAATCCTCATAAAGGTCTACAAAATTTTGTGTTACAGCTGTCCCCATCCAACCGTTATAACCTTGAGGTACTATAAAGCGTACTAAAAAATTACTATTATCAGTATGACCTTGCTCGAAATTTATTTTTGGCCTAGGTCTATTCATTATAATTTCTGAGCCTAAATCAGGTCTAAAAAACATATTAACATAATCAGGGTCTAAACTATAATGATTTAGATTTATAACATCCCAAGCAGCGGCAGCAGCCAATTTCCATTTTTCAAGATCATTGGTAGGATTATTTAAAGGTCTTGCTGCATATAATAATGTTCTAGATTTTAAAGCTAAAGCCGCTCCTATTGTAGCTCTACCCACATCTCCCTCAGTATATTCTACACCTAATAATTGTGAAGCTCTATCACAATCTTCAACTATAAAATTGATGCACTCTTCATAAGTGTTTCGAGGTATATCTAACTCATCAACGCCCAATTCTAGTGGTGTATCAAAAATTGGGACTCCTCCCCAACGTTTCACTAATTCGAAATACAGAAATGCTCTAATAAAATATGCTTCTCCTAAAGAACGGTCGTAAACTTCCTGTGATGGAAAATTTTCTACTAAATCGATATTTTTAATTACGGTATTGACCTGACGAATACCTTTAAATAAGTCTTCCCATAAGTATACTAACTCTCTATTAGCGTTAGCTACAGGGTTTGAACCAATACCTGATATTTCATCACCAGACCAAGCTCCATTGTTAAAAGCTGGGGAACATACATTAACTCCTAAACCTTCAGCTTCATCTGAAAGTTCTGCTACAAGGCTATTCCACAGACGTCCTAAATGCCCTGGCATGAAATAATAACTATAATCCAAATATTCACGGAACTGCTCATAATCTGTAAATACTTTATCAAAATCCAAATCTTGTTCCGGTGCTTGATCTAATTGTGATTCGTCAAACACATCGGTACATGAAACAGCGCTTAGTAAGACTACTATAAAAAGTACTACTATATGTTGTTTATTTTTTTTCATTTTATTATAAATTAATATTAACACCTAAGCTATAAACCTTTTGTTGTGGATATGTTTCTCCTGATTGATCTACAGTTTCTGGGTCAAACCCTTCTACTTTTGACCATGTTTTTACATTATTTCCACTTAGTAAGACTCTTATATTTGACACATTGAGCTTTTCACAAACCTGCTCTGGCAACTCATAACTTAACTGTATGTTACGCAACCTGATATAATTACCTGATTTTAAATGAAAAGAATTTACATTTTTATTACTATGTTGCGGGTTAAGATGTAATGCTGGATAACTAGCGTCTTGATTATCCTCAGTCCAATAATCCTGATGAGTTTTAGTTACCTGCCCACCACCTGCAGCTCCTCCAAACTCAAACCCCGCATTAGAGGTGAATAATACTGATGCATTTGCTGCTCCTTGAAAAGTAGCGTTCAGAGTAAAACCTTTCCATGAAATTTCAGGGGTTATTGAGTAAACAATTTCAGGTACTTGAGAATAACCTATGGGCTGTATATCACTCTCATTAATTTGACCATCTCCATTAACATCTTCGTATTTTAAATCTCCTGGAATAATAGGCCCTCCAAGAGTGGTTTGGTCTGGTGAGTTATCTATGTCCTCTTGAGATGTAAAAAAGCCTAATACCTTATACCCTCTATATTGACCTATACGATACCCTTCATATTTTTGTAATGTAGGGGTTCCTTGCGGATCATCGTAATTAACAATTTCATTTCGCGCAAAGCTATATAGTCCCCTCAACGAATACTTAACTTCTCCAATAGTATTCCTATAGTTAGCATCTATTTCATATCCCCAATTTTTCACCTCTCCTATATTGTATTGAGGAGAAGGAATACCTGTTGTACTAAGTAATGATCGTGCAGACATTAATATATCTGTTCTGCGTTCATTAAAAACATCGAAAGAAATATTTAAGCTATTATTTTCAAATAGTTTAGCTTCTAAACCAATGTTTTGTTTTAGTGATTTCTCCCAAGTCAGCAACCTATTTTCGGTTCGTGTCTCATAAATACCTCCTGAACTAGATGGATTTGTTGTTCCAAAACCAATATATTGTAAAAGTGAACCAGTAGCAGGTAAGTACTGGTACAAACCTTGCCACAAGAAGCGACTACCTCCAATTTTATCATTACCAACTAAACCGGCAGACCCTCTTATTTTTAAAAATTTCACTACAGACGATAAAGGTTCCATAAACGATTCTCTAGACAACACATATCCAAAAGACATTGCTGGAAAAAAGCCAAATCGGTTACCTGGTGCAAAATTTTCTGACCCATTATAACCCATATTAAATTCGGCTAAATATTTACTATCATAATCATATTCTACACGTCCAGCATACCCCATTAATACAAATGGTTTTTCAGTATTACTTTTTTCATTTTGTTGATTATAAACCAAGGTAGTATTCACTTTTGATTTTCCTATTTTTTTTGTGTAGCGCATAGCAAATTGAATCCCTAACCGTGTAAAGGTTGTTGTCGCAGATTCTCCCGAATAGGTTAAAGGAGTATACTCTGTAATTTGATCATAATCATCGGTATTGGGGTTGTACTGGAAAGTATCTGCCTGCTCTCTATAACTCTTTGTAGAACCTGTGGAACTATTATAAGACAAATTCATGTCTAACGTTAAACCATCGGTTATAAAACTTAAATCGTTTTTTAGGCTACCTACAATATCATAATTGTTGGTATCTGTTCTGTCATAACCAGATTCTGCAATTTTAACAATTGGGTTAGCTTGTCCTGCAATGGCTGCATAACTACCATCAGGATTATAAATGGGGAACGCATAAGGCACCTGTGCTATCAAAGATTGGAATACATTACTCACATTTGGGAAACCATTCTGAGCATCTTTTCTTCCACTGATGTTAGCACTTATTATTTGATACTCATTAATTTTAAAATCAAGATTAGATCTAAAATTAAAACGTTTGAAATCTGTATCTGAACTATAACGGTTATGAGTATTTGTATATTTAAACATCCCGCTTTGATCAAGATAACCTAAAGAGACGAAGTATTTAACCTTTTCTGTTCCTCCCGACACATTAATATTATACTTTTGTTGTAAAGCAGCAGATTTAATCACCTCATCATACCAATTAATATCTGGATATCTATATTTATCTACTCCTAAACGGTATCCCTCTAAAGATTCATCAGAAATTAATGGATCGTTTTCCAAATTCAATCCATCATTTATAGATGCTTGCTTTCTTAACACCAAGTGATCATAAGAACCTAAAAATTCTGGAATAGCAACAGGCTGTTGCACACTGAAATTTGCTGACACACTTATTTTTTGCTCTCCTAATTTACCTCGCTTAGTCGTTATCAAAATAACCCCATTAGCACCCTTAACACCATAAACAGCCGTTGAAGAAGCATCTTTTAAAACCGAAATACTCTCTATTTCATTAGGGTCTATTTGTGAAAAAGTGTTACGTTCTACACCATCAACAATTATTAAAGGAGAACTATCTACCCATGTAGATTGTCCTCGAATAAACACATTGGCAGCATCTTCTCCTGGACGACCAGAACTTTGTACGGTTACAACACCTGGTAATTTTCCTGTAATGGCTGTACTTAAATTTGAAGTTGGCACATCTGCTAACTCCCCCCCTTTAATAGTACTAATAGCCCCTGTTACCGTCTCTTTCTTTTGCGCTCCATACCCTACTACCACAACCTCTCCTAAAGACTGGATATCCTCCTCTAAAACTACGTTAATAGACCGGTTACTGGAAACCAATTTTTCTACAGTAACAAACCCCATATACGAAAAAACTAATATACTTTCAGAACCCTTAACTGTAATACTATAATTACCATCAAAATCTGTAGTTGTCCCTGTAGTGGTGCCTTTTATTACTATAGAAACTCCTGGGACAGGCACTCCTAATTGATCGACCACTACCCCTGTAATTGTTTTATTACTTTGACCATACACTGCGCTAAGGCTCGTTATAAACAGAAGTAATACTGTTACTTGTAAAACAACTGAAAGTGACAAAATTCTTTTACTCATGTTTGTTTATTGTTTAATAATTTGCATTTTCCGAAAGGAAGAGTTTAATCCTACACGAAACATTATTGTTTTATTATTTTTTGAATCTCACAGGCATGTGTTTTATTATCTTTTATTGATAAAAAATACAAGCCACTAGTTATATTTGATAAATCTAAAGTTGTCTTCCCTTGAAATTGTCCACTTAATATTATCTGCCCATTTACTCCCACTATTTTATAACTTAACGATGCGTTATTATCACTCTCTATATTTAAAAGCCCTTGTGTTGGATTGGGATAAAATGTTGTTATTATTTCAGTATCTGAAAGTTTATTAACTGCTAATACATCCTGAAAATCGACTGTAGTAGAAGCCCCTTTCATTGCTGTACTAGTTGGTAAAGCTACAGCTTTAGTATAAGGTGTGTCATCAATAGAAATAGTTACTGTTATTCCAGAATAACTTTGTGAAGGATTTGAAGCCGTTACAAGCGTGCCATTTTTAAACATTAACGCACAAGGTTGATTAACTGTTACAGATTTGTCTTTAAAACTAACAGTACCTGCCTCATAAAAAATAACCTGTAAAAGATCTAATGTATTATGGTAAACAGCTTGTATTGAAGTTGTATTTTCAACTATTTCTATAGCACTTACATCATAACTCTGTGCTTTTTGAGCACTATCAATACCAGGCACTACAATATAGCTATAAGTAGCGTTACTCGGGTTTAGACCATGATCTAACCATAAAGAAAACACATAACCAGATTGAGACTCATTAGATTCATTAGAGTTAATAGATTGCCAAGTACCCGTCTGAGATTTCATAGTATATTTTACATTGCCTTGATTAGGAAAGTAATATCCAAAATTCCCGTTTCGGATGTAATTTAAATTCGTATTTGCATATACATTAGAACTTAGTGTCTGTACCGTTTCAGTTGATGCCCCAACCTCACTGTAATAAGATAACTCTTTAAGCCAAGCCTGATTAATAGTTGTACGTACATTTCTATTACTATTATCTTCTATTCCTGCTCCCAAACAAACAATTTCATCATCAAAAAAGAACCAGCTTTTTTTTGCTTTTATTCCAGCCTCGTCTAAATCTAATACCGATGCGCCATGTACACCATCAGAAACACCACCTACAAAAGATGTTGTTCCATAATTAGTGCCCCAATCACTCCTTGATTCAAACGTTGTGGTATAAGGAAATGTAGTACCTGGTATCATGGACCAATCCCAAACAGGCATGATGTTTAAATATTCATCTCCATCAACAGACATAAAATTAGCACCGTATGAAAAATAATTAGCTTTTAAATTCTCCCCATTCCCCTGTTCTGCCTCTACAGTTCGGGTTGACGTATTACGCACAGTAAAGAGATAACCGCTTCGGGAATGTTGGGTATAATCAGAAGCCCAATAGTATTTGTTTAATTCATCTACATTATAACTTGGTTCTTTAACTCCTTTTAACCTATCTAAAATATCTAAATATACTTGGGCATTAGAAGAATCAATATAATCTGCTAAATTTTGTAAATAATTCATATTAGCATTTAAAGCATTTTCTCTACTTACCCCTCTACCCATAACACTAAAATCCCAAGAACTTCCTCTTGTTGATAATGCTTGGGTGTTTCTAATAAAACTTAAAACCTTACTAAAATTTTCTGCGCTTGTATCAAAAGCTGCTGGAGAACCTGCCAAATAAGTTGCTAAATTGATTAATCCATCACAAAACACCCATCCATAGCTAGCTGTCATAATTTGCGGACCATGGTCTTGGTACATCAAATCTCCTCTGATGTTATCCGCTAAAATAGACTCTAAAATATCTCTTGTATTTTCTAAAAGCGAACCATCTTCTGTAATAAGACCTCGATATACATAATGCAACCCGATATCAATAGCGTTAGCACCTGTTCCATGAGAAATAATACCACTTAAACTTGTTGGCGTAAATAACGATAGTATTTCTGGCTCATCAATACCTTCAGAAGTTGTTTTAGGTATAAAACCATCAAACTCTCGCATAAAAATAAGAATTTCACCTAGGTACTGAGGGAAATAAATCTCATTATACCACCAATTAGAGTCTATCGTATTAGAATTGTACCAATATTGCAAACCTCTTTTAACAGCATCCTTATAATCAGTATCATTATATTTTTCATGTCCTAATTCTGAACATGCCGCCGCAATTTGCCACAGACGATATACATGATTATTAGTTGTTGTTACGTTTGTACTATTTCCGTATTCTACATCAGACCAACTACCGTCTGTATTTTGTGAATTCACCCAATTAGTTAAGGTACCTGTTCCAGAAATATTTACTCTTTGGTTTGTAACCACTCGTCCTATTAAATCTTGATAATCATAAGTCTGCGAATGAATTTCAAATGCTGTTAAAACAAAACAAACCGTTAAACATTTAATGATAAATAAAGAATAATCTTTTTTCATATACTATATATGTTTTTAATATTAGAGTTTGTTACCATACTGTATCTTACCTTCCTCCTACAGCAAGGAAATAAAGAACAATATTGATAAAACAAATAGAACCCCTGTTATTGTTATTTTCAAAATCAATATTCCTACACTTTTATTTTTCTTTTTCATTTTAAAGAAGTTGTATCTGTAATGCCTTCACAAGGAAAAAAATTTATCAAACAAGAACTAACACTATTGTTTTTAATATCTATACAAATGTTCGACAAATCACACATATGTTTTAAAATAGATACATATGTTTAATATATAGGAATAACCTTTCGTTTGAAAGTGTTTTTTTATTAAGATTTATTTAATAAAATTTTAAAATAAAAATAACGTAGGTAACTAAATATTAAGAAAACATAAGTAGAATATTGAACTTTTCATGTTTATAAAACACACTTAAATTCACTAATAGTAAAGGCTAATGTTTTTAAAAAAGTTCTTAGCTAATTATAAATCATCTTTTAATTTATAATCAAGCCTTTTATAGATAACTTTTTTATATAATACCCGAATGTAATATGTGATTTAACATCAAAGAAGAATATATCTTTTTCTTTATGATGTTTATTTGGCAATAAGTCTATTCATTCCGATAATCTGTTGGAAGTTTACCAAATAGTTTTTTAAAACTTTTAGAGAAATACGCTGGTGATGCAAATCCCGTTTTATATGCTATCTCTGAAATAGTCTGATTAGTCTCTTTAAGAAAAATAGCGGCCTTTTTTAATCGTATAGCACGAATAAACTCAGTCGTAGATTTACTGGTTAATGCCTTTAATTTAACATGAAGACTACTACGACTCATTCCCATTTCTTTTATAAAATCTTCTACACTAAACTCAGTATCCAACAAATGTTCTTCTACAATTTTTCTAGCTTTATTTAAAAATTTGTCATCTGCTGATGAATTAGAAATTTCATGAAGTTCTAAGTTTATATCATTCCCAAACCGTTTTCTTAATCTCCTTCTTGACTCAATTAAATTAGCTATTTGAGTTTCAAGCAATTCCATTTTAAATGGTTTTTCTAAATAGGCATCTGCACCTGTTTTAAGACCTTCTATTTTGTGTTCTAACGATGTTCGAGCTGTTAACAAAATTATAGGAATATGGCTTATTCGTATATCTGTTTTTATATCGTAACACATCTCTACTCCATCTTTAACAGGCATCATCACATCACTTATAATCAAATCTGGAGAAATCTTCAGACACGTTTTGATACCTTCAGCACCATTGTTAGACTCATATACTACATATTGGCTCTCTAAACTTTCTTTCAAATAGCTTCTAAGCTCCTCATTATCTTCTACTAATAAAATTTTTATAGTCTTGTTTTTATTATACCCTCCATTTAATACTCGTTTTGATTTTATTGTTTCTTGAACACTTGGTTTATGCAAGTTATCTTTAAAAGTATAATCTTTAGAAAGTTCATAAACGTCAGAAGAATTAAAATGAGCCTCATCTAATGGTAAAGTTATTATAAAACAACTACCTTTTTCTAAAGCACTTTCCACCTCAATGGTGCCTTTATGTAGTTCTATTAATTTTTTTGTAAGAGATAAGCCTATACCTGTACCTTTTAGACCTTGTTCTTCTTGGTAGAATTCTTCAAAGATCTGGGTTATACTATCTTCAGAGATACCCTTACCATCATCTTTCACTCGTATTTCTACAAAATGATTATTTTCTTTATTTCTTAAACAAATTTCCACAGAGATATTACCATAATCTTTAGTGAATTTAAAGGCATTGAACAGTAAATTATGCAAAATAATATCATATTTTTCTATATCTAAATACACGAATACCTCTGGTTTAGAGCTGATAACTTTAAAATTTATTGAAGATTCTTCAGCTTTATCTACAAATGATTTTGCAATATTCTTTGTAATTTCAACTATATTACATTTAGAAACTTTTAAGGTCATTTTTCCTTTTTCAATTTTCCTAAAATCCATAAGTTGATTAATTAGACGTAATAACCTATCTGCATTTGCATGTATTAACTTAAGTTGTCTGGTTAAATTTTCTTCATTTTTATTAGATGATAAAAGTCTTTCTAATGGATTTATAATTAATGTTAACGGCGTTCTAAATTCATGGGAAATATTTGTAAAAAATTGAAGCTTTGCTTGATGTAATTCTTTATTATTTTGCTTTTCAATTTGCTCTAATTTTAAATCATTTTTTAAATCTAAATATGTATATAAAAAATAATAAAATATAGCCAAAAGGAGAATAATAATAATAAGATATATTAAAAAAGCATAAGGAGTTTTCCACCAAGGTTGTAATACAGTAACATTAACAGATGCGCCGTTTGTATTCCAAAAACCATCAGAATTTGAAGCTTTCACTTTAAAAACATAGCTTCCTGCAGGCAAATTAGTATATGTTGCAGTACGTTTATTTCCTATATAATTCCAGTTTTCATCAAAACCCTCTAATTTATATGCATAATGATTTTTCTCAGGAGAGGAATAGTTTAATGCTACAAACTCAAAAGTTATTACTGACTGTTTATGAGTTAATGTCAATGATTTTGTTTGAGAAATATGCTTTTTTAGTGGTGAATTTTCAGTCCCAATAGCTACAGGTTTATTAAAAAGACTAAAATTTGTAATTACGACTTTTGGAGCGTTTAAATTTTCCGTTATCCTATTGGGTTTAAAAACATTAAAACCATTACGACCTCCAAATATTAATTCTCCCTCTTTAGTTTTAAGAGACACATAACGTTCAAATTCATTTCCTTGCAAACCGTCATGGACATCATAATTAAAAAATTTCTGTTTTTTAACATCAAATTTTGACAAGCCATTGGTTGTTCCTGCCCAAACATTGTCATTATTATCTACTTCTAAACTTAAAACTTGATTATTTGCTAAACCGCTTTTAACAGTATAACTCACAAATTCACTTGTATTAGATTTCTTAAAAAACAGCCCCTCTTTCGTTCCTACCCAAAGATTTCCTCTACTGTCTTTTCGTAAAGCATTAATTTCTGTAGCCTGTATTTTTATTTTTTGTATTTCTTTTTTTTGGGTATTAAATAAAAACAGACCTGTTTCTAGAGTTCCTAACCATATATGATTTTCATCCTCATCAATTATACATTTAACCCTTACAATGCCATCAATTTTTTCGATAGTATGGCTTTCTGGAAAAAACTGATAAAACAACCCTCCATAATCAATCCATATATTATCATTTAAGTCCTTATGTATAGTGTAAACAGCATTGTATATTGAATTTTTTTTATTGAAAACATTATGTGTAAATACCCCTGTTTCTGTATTAAAAATCTCTAAACCATTCTTTAAAGTTCCAATCATTAAATGTTTAGAATCTAATTCTTCAATACAAAACACATAATCATCTCCAAGACTTGATGGATTTTTCTCATCAGTTTTATAGTGAACAAAAGTTCCTTTATCATGATTAAATTTACTTAAACCTCCACCTTCTTTGGTTCCAACCCAAATAGTTCCTTTGGAATCTTCATATAACGCTCTTATGTTATTGTTAAATAAACCGTCTTTCTTAAAATTAATTTGGTAATGCTCAAAGTTTTTTCGATGCCTATCTATAAAATCCACACCACTATTATATGTCCCTATCCAAACATTATCCTGACTATCTTTCATTAGAGTCATTAACGCTTTCCCACTTATACTATTAACATTATGTATATCTGGCTCATAAAAAACAACTTCTTTTTTATTTTTATCAAACCTCACTAACCCTCCTTCTATATTTGCAATTAAAAAAACTTGGGGTTTATCTTCAATTACATCAATAACTCGATTGTTTATTAAAAAGCCCCTTTCATAATTGTAAACCTCTGGACTTGATTTAATATCACCTCCTTTAACAAAATAAATGCCTTTAGAGTAGGTACAAATCCATAAATTTGATTCACTATCTATAAATAACTTACTAATAATACCTAAGTTATCACTTTGATATACTCTACTATATTTTCCCGTTTGTATATTTAATTGCCATACCCCATTTTTTGTGCCTAATAAAACTTCCTCTTTTTCTGTTTCAATTATAGAAGTAATTTCCCACTGCCTCCCCTTTTCATCTTTAGGGAGTTGGTATTTGATGAAGTCTGTTAACGAGTCATTAATTATACAAAAAGAATCTCCACCTACAAACAATTGATTATCTGAACTATAGTATAGCGTATTTACCTGAACACTATCTAATTTATCTCCAAAGTTATTTTCCAGATTTAGGTTTGTAAAATGTCTTTTGTTTTTATCAAAAATTTTCAATCCACTTGATGTACCAACTATAAGATTTTTAGTTTTTGAATGCATCACCATACTTGAAACTTGTTCATCAAAAACCTCTATTGTACTTCCATCAAATTGATTAAGTCCATCTCCCGTTGCAAACCAAATAAACCCTTCTCCATCTTCTTGTATAGCATTTATTCTATTAGAAGATAATCCATCTGCATTCGTTAAATGTTTAAAAAACAAAGCATCCTTTTGGGCAAGGGCTGGAGAGACACAAAAAACAACTAAAAAAATTATAATATTATTTACCTTAAACCTCATTTATTTAAATGAATTATTATAATTTTTAATGTCATAAAGAATTTACTAGTTATTATCTTCAACTATAGATATTTATTATATAAGTAAAATTATCATTTTTTTTCAATTTACACCAAGGACAGAGAAAACAGTATTGTTTTTATTCAAATAAAAACAATACTATGTGTGTTTTCTTATAAATTATAGAAAAACTACAATAAATATTGTAAACATGAAGACTATTAGTTTCTAGTCTTAATATATATAACCTCTGTTAATATTTAGCTAAAACTTTGAAAACGGAATTTTGTAAGATATGGGTTAAAAAAATAATGACAAAACTTCTTTATTGTAGTACTCATTTTATAAAAGGAGTAATAATCCTCATTAAGAACAGATTAAAATCAAACTATCAACGCCTTATTTTTGTTAATAATTTCACTTGTCTACCTCCATTCAATTCCTGTAAATCAATCAAGAATTTCTCCTTTTTACCAAGCACATATTTGGATAACACATATACAAATCGAAGCGATTGGCTAGTATTTATCTTCTTAGGATAATTATACATGTATACAGGTTTCATTTCAAACCTTTGATAAGAAGCTTTACGCTTTTTATTACCGCTAATCCTATAAACCTTTAAAAAGTCGGTTTCAAAGGTAATACCAGAAGTATTGAACACCTCCAAAACCAAATAGGTTTCAGATTGGTGATAAACCATCTTCTGTAACTGTATTTTAATCCCATTCCTTTGTTTAGCAGCTAATCTTTCGGATTTCGTTTTAAGCAACAATTGACAATAATTTTTATAGTCTTTGGCTTGTTTATCAATACTATCTAAAGTTTTCTTCTTGGGGATTTGCTTGATAGGAGTAGAAACTTCACTACCAATGCTTTCGGTTTTTGAAATAAAGTAATTTAGTTTTGGTAGCTCTTGAGTATATTTTAAAATATAAGAATACACCTGGCCGTCATCTGTAACAACTAACAGATTACTTGTTTTACCTTGTTGCGCTTGCAATAACCCAAAATACTGCTTTGTTTCCCTATTATAGGTAAACACAAAATGGGAAGCCCCAGTAATTGCTTGTTTGATAGCTTCTGGAAAAAATACAGCAACGGTATTTTGGTTATTGGCATATAATGTATCTAGCGTTTGTTGTGCCTGTAATGAACACGATAGAATAATAGTTAATAGTATATATATTGTTTTCATGATTTTAGTTTTAAGAGTAACTGATAGTTATCCATTATGGTTACCTTAACCTGTCGGTTGTTTCTTCTAAAGAGTTGTTTAATGCCACTTACCTGTGGAACCCCTGGTACACTTACATCATCAACCATATCACCAACAACTTGTTTTTGCAAATCTTCCTGAAAACTATTTTCTATATAGATCCCTTTACTACCATCATCCAAGTCATAGGCTTCAAATTGAATAGCACGCCCTTTAATATTTTCAATATTTAGAATGGTTCGGTTAGGTTTAAAACTCACAAAACCATAAATTAAGGTGTTCTTTTCAATTAAAACCCCTCCTATTTTAGCTGACTTAGAGAGTCTCATACGCAATCTAAAATCTTGCTTTACCATTTGTGTACCATCAACACGAACCATTAATTCCTTATCTGTATTATGTATAGACTGCTTCGGATTTTCTTTTGGATTCGAAGCAAAAAACAATTGATGTTCTAAACCTAGTTCCTTTGTTCTAACCCCTACTCCTTTTTGGGTTATAGAGGTGTCTTTCTTAGAGGTATTAGAGGTATCGATAATTTGAGAGTTGGGTTCGTTATCTTGCTTGTTATAATGACCTTTTATTTTTTTTAAAGCGGTTAAGTTTTTATATCGCTTTTGCCCTAAAAAATAAACACTATCAATAATTCGTTTTTTGCGGATACTATCCTGTTTAGAATTAAAATAACCCATAGAATCCAACAAACGTTCACTATATACACTTGGAGCATTGATTTCACGCTGTTCTTTCAGTGCTTCTAAGGCTTCTATTTTACTTTCATATTGTTTTTCCCCTTCTCCAAGTTTAGGAACAGGTACTTGGTTGTTTTTAATCGTTGTTTCTTTGTCTTTTCCAAAAGTGATAATGGAATAAAAAACAATAAACAAAACCACACTGATGATAATCAATACCATCACAATGTTACTCTTCTGAATTTTCATAATCTTCAAGTTTTCTAAGTGTATTTTCAAAATAGTCTGTAATTAATAACCCATGTGGGTTATGCGGAAAGTTTCGTTCCACTTGAATTAGGTTTCCGCTAGATATAAGTTCATAGCTATCAGTTGTAGTACCTCGGTTAATTTGGAATATGATTACCGTCTTAAATGGATACGGTTCACTTTCGGTTTCTACATGGGATTCAATTTTGATGACATGCTGCACTAATGAATACTGCAAAAGTCTATTATAGACACCCTCTGCCTGCTTCTGGCTGTATAGATTTGATACAGAACTGTTACTCAACCACAGGGCTTTTTCAATCTGCTTTTTATAATTATTACCATCAAGGTTATAAAAGTAATGGTGAAAGCGCTCTAAATGCGACAGCGCCTCTACTTCAAAGTTTTCACGTTGATTGACTATTTTTAGAGGCACTACATCGCCTTCAGTTCCCACTACAAAAGCATTATTTTGGGATTCCCTATACATCTTGATGGTCATCAGGACTGAAAACAGACAAGTCAAAGTAGCACATCCTACTGTTGTCAATACAATAAAACGATTGATACGAAGTACTTCAAAGATATTTTTATAAGGTATTTTCATGCTGCTTTTAGTTTTAGTTTTTATGAACCTCCTGTAAAAAGCCTGAGGACAAACGTGCTAGCTTTTCGGTATAATTTAAATTTGAGAAGCACAATAAAACCTATGGAAGCACATTCAATAACTGGAGCAAAAACCCCACTACCCCAATCTGTTCCGAATAAATCCATCCAAAAATGGGTGTTGATTTCTGTGTAAAGGTTATTCACAAACACATTAACTAAAAAGAAAGCGGGGACCAACATATAAATCCCTGAATAAAGCTTAAAAAAAGTATAAGCTAGAGATCTAAACTTTTCAAAAACTGCTAGACTAATAACTAATGGAAAAAATGCTTGCATAATGCCTAGTAAAAAATAACGCTCTGCCAAGAATAGTGGGTAAATAAACAAATCTAAAAGCCAAAGCACGACACCACCTATAAAGGCAATCATTTTAAGACCATATAAGGGTGTCACTAAGGCTTCATATAAGATGGCCATCGCCTTTTTGGCGGCTTCCATTGCACCCACATCCTGTTCTAGACTAACATCCTGTAATTGTAAAGGGAGGAGTGCTGGAGCCGTATCCCGATATTGAGTTTCAATAGCTACTAAAATACCATCAAAAACGCCCAATACTTGGGTTGAAAAAATCACCAACAAAACAATAACAAAGTTCTTGGCTAATTCTGTTGGTGTTAAGCCCCAGGTATGTCCATCGGTACTAGCGATACCTTCATTATACTTTTTTAGAATATTAATTAGAAAGAACAACACAGCTAATGTTTTCATCCCGGCAATAGTATACTGAGAAAAATCACTATTCTTGATGGTCTGAAAGACCGTATCCACATACTCCAATCCTATCCCTAAAAACATACCCTATTAGTATTCGCTTGTTCTGTTATTGATCCTATCCTGTATTTTTCTGAATGCTATAATCTCCTTATACCGCCTTGTTTTATGCTTTACTTCAGCGACCATTTCATCAGACTGAGTTTCATACGCTTTCAATATCATAGCGCGTTCAGCATCAGTCATTTTTAAATAATCACTAGTTAGAATCTTATTAACATAATCAACACTTTCCATGGAACGCTCAATGATATCATTAAAGGAATTTGTAATTCGATTTATCTCTTCAGATTTGATATAAGGGGAGTTTAAAATATCTTGTAAATCGCCTTGCACCATATTAAAGAGTTGCCCATTGTTTTGTATCAATTGCCCAACGGCATCCAATTGTTGGATTACATTACTCACTTGCTCAATACGTTCTTTTTGTTGTTTTAAAAACTCAACGGTTTTTAAAAGATTTGAGGTCTGCTTAGCAGATTCCATAAGTTGTTTTGCTAAACTGATAAAATTGGTATTATCATAGACTGGCATTCCTTGAGCCTTAATACTACTGATTGATAGAAAGAAGAGAACCAGTAGCATTCCCAAAGTTCTCATACGCTTTTTTAAATGATGTTTCATGATATTGTTATTTAAGGTTTATAAATTTCTTAATGGCTTTTTCCATATTATTGGTCTCTTTATAAAAGGCCATTATAGCATCGTTTTCTGCTCCATCCGTTAGGTAAGCGGCAAAAACTTCAGGCGGTACTTCCAAACGAAAAATGTTACTTGCTTTTCCTATTTTGATAAACATTTCGGTATACTTTCGTTCA
>NZ_JAFMPU010000019.1:0-27424 GCF_049132085.1 Seonamhaeicola sp. NFXS20
TGGCAGTACCAATGGGTCCAGACCAAGTACTGGAAAAACGTCATGCCATATTCAAGCACCAATCGCAAAAGGATGGTGTGGTCTTTCAAGGATCCGATAGTAGAGAGTTCTGGCAACGCGCAGAAGATCGCAATAGCGAAACAGCCGATATATACCACCAATTAGGTTTAGCGCATTACGCTGCTATGGAGGCTTTTGTAAGATGGCATTATTAAAACCCTATAGAATTTTGATTAATAGCTAATTTTTAATCCTGCCTAAATTTATATTTATGGCAGGATTAATTTATTCACATTTAAAATGTTGAAAGAAAAATTGTGTTAACAATGATTTTATATCTTCAATTGCTTCAGCAATCGTTTTTACATGGTTATATCTAGAATTATGATTATGACAATATTATTTTAAATCTAAGTAATAAGTAATAGGTGTTGCAATGCGTATCTACATGAGCAAATTTGGAACTAATCGACACTTTATAACGAAGTGCATAAGAAAAACACAGTAATTCAATTTATTTAAAAGAGGTATTAGAAAGGCAAGAGCGCATTATTTTTTAAACAATAACTTTGTGGTTTTGATGTCATTTTGGTTAGTTTGGGTCTTCGAGACGATGTGTATCCCTAAAAAAACACAAAATAAATATTTTGGAAAGGAATGCTACCGAAGTATATTAATATGCTGAAGTCATTTCGATAACGTCCATAAAAAAGCTTTTAGAATTATTCCTTTAAATTATAATCTTTTATCTATAGGTTATCTCTGAAACGAATCAAATGGAAATTCTAGACTTGCAATAAAAAAGTGGACAATTAGATAAGAGTCATGCAGCTACTTTTTGATTAAAGATTTCAATTTTAAACTCTTCTATAGATTTATACCCTAAATAAGAGTGTATTCTTCTTCTGTTATACCAAGTGGACTTGCAACAAAGAGAGAAATAATTTTTGTTATTTTAGTAAGTAAATTAGTTTTGTTTCAATCAGTTTTTTCTTTTTTTAGTAGATGTTTCATCTTAAAATTGTTTAACTCCGTCTAGAGTTATTTTATATAACTTCTTTTTTATAGATTTGTGATGATGCAACCTCGCAGTCTTAATGAATCTTACTCTCAATGAAATAATTAGAAAGGACGAAAAAAAATTCAAAAAATTTTTTGAAAATTATTACGAAGATTTTGTTTTGTTTGCTAATAAGTATCTTTTTGATAAAGATTCTAGTGAAGATATTGTTCAAGAAGTGTTTATATATTTATGGGAAAATGCCAGTAATTTAAAAATAGAAACTTCCTTAAAAGGCTATTTGTATACGATGATACGTAATAGGTGTTTAAATTATTTAAAATCTATAAAAATTACTGATAACTATGAATTTTTAGAGTTTAATTTAAAATTGACAACAGAACAGGATTTAAGCTCTATTTCAGAAGACGAAAAAAAAATTGTATACCATCAAATATTAAAAATAGTAGATTCCCTGCCAGAGAAAATGAGGGAAATAGTAAAACTAAGGTTTATATACAATTACAAGTATTTAGAAATAGCTAAAGAACTTAATATTTCTGTAAATACTGTTAAGACCCAATTGAAAAGAGCTAAATTGAAAATTATTAAATCTGTAACAATAATTGCTGTTCTGATACATTTAAGTTCGTAAAAGACTCACTTTTCTGTTTTTTATTCATCTTTTTTTTAAATTCTTTAGAAGAAAAATAAATTTTTTGTCACCCATTATTATTTTATTGTTGTCTATATGTAAAAGAGATGTAAATAAGACAACTAAATGGAGTTTAAACTAATATTAAAAAAACTTAACAATAGGCTTACCGAAGAAGAAGCGGCTGTTTTTAATGAGTGGTACAATGAATCAGATTTACATAGGGAATACTTTGATAAAGTAAAAGATAATATTGAAAATGATGAATTATTAGTAGATGTTAAGAAAGGATGGGAATCTATAAATAAGCAAATATCCCCAACTTCAAAGAAAATTAATTATTGGAAGTACGCTATTGCTGCCTCTATAGTTCTACTTGTATCAATAACATTTTTGTTGAAGCAAAATTCTGTAAATGATGTCAAGAACAATTCTATTATTGTTACCAATAATATAAAAGCCGGAACAGATAAAGCAAAATTAACATTAGAAGATGGTTCTGAGATAAATTTAGAAAAAGGGACTCAGTACATATCAAATAATTTAAAGAGTAATGGTGAGGAACTTATTTATAAGTCATTAAAAGAACCTAAATCTGTAGAAATAGCTTATAACTATTTAACGGTACCCAGAGGTGGGCAATTTACGGTTGTGTTGTCTGATGGAACAAAAGTGTGGCTTAATTCTGAAACTCAATTAAAGTACCCTGTAAAATTCATTCAAGGAAAAGAAAGGGAAGTTGAGTTGGTATATGGAGAAGCCTTTTTTGATGTAACACCAAGTTCACAACATAAAGGAGCAAAATTTAAGGTGCATCATAAAGAACAAGATATTGAGGTTTTAGGAACAGAGTTTAATATAAAAGCTTACAAAAATGAGAGCAATATATACACCACTTTAGTTGAAGGAAGAGTTTCAGTAAGTGTTGGTTCTAAAGTTAGATACCTAAAACCTAAACAGAAATCCAATTTAAGTTTAACAGAAAATACATTAACAGTAGCTAATACAGATACTCATAAAGAAATAGCATGGAGAGAAGGTGTTTTTAACTTTGATAGTGTAGAAATGAAAGAAATCATGAAAGTGCTATCACGATGGTATGATATAGATGTGAGTTTTGAGCGCAAAGAACTAGAAAATAAAAAATTTACAGGATTGCTTAACAAGCATTATAGTATTGTTGAGATTTTAACAACTATGAAAAATGTAAATGCAATTCAATCTTTTGAAATAAACAACAAGCACGTATCTCTAAAATAGTTTAACTAAAAATGAAAAACTTATGACTTAAAGAAATACTAAAAGCCGTCGTCAAAAAAAATTAATAAAAAAAGGAGGGGTATAGTTTAAACCCTAGGAAAGTAGATAACTATATCCTCCTTTATGAGGTATTAATTAATTAAATTTTTTAACTAACTAACAACAGTAAATTTATGAAAATTAAATTGACAAATGTCCTTTTTATATCAAAAAAAGGAGTTTTAACTTTTACTATGCGAATATGTATATTTTTATTTTGCACAACCGTATTTAGTCTCTCTCCGTATTATTCTTTGTCTCAGAACTCAATAATTAAAATTGAAGAAGATAAAGAAGTAACTATAGATGAAGTTTTTAAAATCATTAAGGAGCAAACTACAGACTACATGTTTATTTATCAAGATGATTTATTTAAAGACTTTCCAAAAATTCATCTGAAAAAAGGAAGTATTAGGTTAAATAAACTACTTGAAGAAAGTTTATTAGGAGCAAATGTAAATATTTCAATCACACCTAATAACACCATTTTAATTAAAGAAAAATCACCTGCAGATCAACAATCTAGACTAATTACAGGTTTAATTGTAGATGAAGATGGTATGCCTATACCGGGTGTTAATGTTTATGTGAAAGAAAATTCTATAGGAACAGCAACAGATTTAGATGGTAAGTATAGCATATTAGTGCCAAACATAGAAAGTATATTGGTGTTTTCTAGTATAGGGTATATTAAACAAGAAATTAAAGTTGGGAACCAAACATCTATAAACTTAACTTTAAAAGAGGCGTTAAATGAGCTTAATGAGGTTGTAATAAATGGTGTTTTTGAGAGAAAACAAGAAAGCTTTACGGGGTCTGCTGTTACTATGCAGGGAGATGAATTAAGAAAAGTGGGGAGTCAGAATATTTTTCAGGCTATTCAAAACATTGATCCATCAATAGCACTTTTGGATAATTTTGAATTAGGATCAGATCCTAACGCACTTCCAGATATTCAAATAAGAGGAACTTCCACATTTCCGGAAACAACCGAAACAGATAATTTTAAAGGTAACTACTTAAAGAGTCCAAACCAACCGCTATTTATATTAAATGGTTTTGAGGTTTCGGTAGAGCGTGTTTTTGATCTTGATTTTAATAGAATAAAGCGGTTAACAGTTTTAAAAGATGCAGCATCAAAAGCTTTATACGGGTCTAAGGCGGCTAATGGGGTTGTTGTAATTGAAACAGAAACGCCTACAGGAGATGAGGTAAGAGTATCTTATACTACTAATCTAGATTTAGAGTTACCAGATTTAACAAGTTATAATCTAACCAATTCATTACAAAAAATAGAAGCTGAAAGGCTAGATGGTTATTATTTGTCAAATGATGCAGATACATATATAGAACTACAACAGTTGTATAATTCTAGACTTAAATTGGCAAAAGAAGGATTAAATACCGATTGGTTAGCTATTCCATTGCAAAATGGTATAGGGCAAAGACATTCTTTAAGTGTAGAGCTAGGAGGTGATAACCTAAGGGTAATGGCAAACATTAATTACCAAAAAAAGGAAGGGGTTATGAAAGAATCCTTTAGAGAAAATGTAGGAGGAGAGCTTACCACTATGTATAATGTAAAGAATTTAAAGTTCAAAAACAGTATGTTTATATTAGGTAATAGTACCCAAGAATCACCTTATGGAGATTTTAGTGATTATGCTGTAATGAACCCCTATTGGAGAGCTAAAAATATAGACGGTACCATACCGTACTATTCAGAGGTTTTTAGTGATGGTGTTAGTTTTACAAATCCATTATACAATTCTACACTAGATTCACGTAACGAATCAACATATTTTAATTTTATAAATAACTTTTATCTAGAGTGGGATATATTGCCAACTTTAAAAGCAATTACCAGAATAGGTATTGATTTAAAAAGAAGTGATGCAGATGAGTTTTACCCAGGACAACATACCATGTTTGATGACTACACAGATGATACGCGCAAAGGATCATATAGGGTGAATAGTGGTAAAAGCTCTTACGTTTCGGGAGACTTTAATTTGCAATACTCAAAGCAAATTAACAAACACTTTATTTTTGGAAATGGAGGTTTTAATTTAAGTGAGAGAAAATATCAAGAGCTATCACATTTAGCAGAAGGCTTTCCTAGCAGTAGGTTAAATGATATTACTTTTGCAAGAGCTTACGCTTTAGATTCTAGACCAACAGGGATAAGTGGCGTTTCTAGAGAGTTTGGTTTATTAGCTTTAGGATCATATGTTTATGATAATAGGTTTCTCAGTGATTTAACTTTAAGAACAAGTGCTTCATCACAATTTGGAGAAGACAAAAGATGGGCTACTTTTTGGAGTTTAGGTTTAGGTTGGAACTTGCATAATGAGTCTTTTCTTAGAAATACATTTGTAGACCAATTAAAAATTAGAGGTTCGTTGGGGTCTACAGGTAACCAAAACTTTAACGTAAACCAATCTATAGTAACTTACGCTTATTTTCAAGATAAATTTTACCAAGACAATCCTGGGTCATATATTTTAAATATGGGTAACCCTACATTACAGTGGGAATCAAAATTTGATTATAACATAGGGTTAGATGTTAAGGTTAAAAATTTAAATCTTAGGTTCGATTATTACGAAAGTTATACCGAAAATTTAATTACAGATATAACGATACCATATTCAACAGGTTTTAATAGTGTAAAAGAAAATTTAGGAGAGGTTAAAAACTCAGGTATAGAAGCTAATCTTTCTTATTTAATTTGGTCTAAAGGAAAAAACTTTATCAATGCCAATTTTGGCATAACTACCAATACAAATAAAATAATTAAGCTATCTGATGCCATGGAGGCTTTCAATGAATCTCAAGATGAAATTGCAGCTAGTGATGATAATAATTCTCCAGTAATAAAATATAGAGATGGTATGTCTATGAATGCTATATGGGCTGTTCCTTCTAAGGGGATAGATCCAGCTACCGGTCTAGAAATTTATGAAAAACAAGATGGTAGTACTACCTATGAATGGGATGCTAATGATATGGTTGTTGTAGGTGATAGCAATCCAAAATATAGAGGAGTGTTCGGAATTTCAGGTGAGTACGAAGGTTTTGGCTTAACCGTAACAGCAAGATATTTAGGGGGTGCAGAATTATACAATCAAACATTAGTAGATAAAGTTGAAAATGTAGATATGAACTATAATGTTGATAGTCGCGTTTTAACAGGAAGGTGGCAATATCAAGGTCAAGAAACGCTATTTAAAGGACTTAGATATTATAATTATGAAACAGGAGCATACAATTACAATGTGCCGCTAACTAAACCTACTTCTAGATTTGTTCAAAAGAGAAGAGAATTAGATATAGCTTCTATAAACGTTTATTATGATTTCAAAAAGGAAATTGTTAACTCTTTAGGCTTAGAGCGTTTACGTTTAAATTTTAATATGAACAATGTAGCTCAATTCTCATCAATAGAAATAGAACGAGGTACATCTTATCCTTTTGCAAGAACAGCATCTTTTTCTCTTACTGCTAATTTTTAAAATATGACGATTATGAATAAATATATAAAAATAGTAATCATAAGTTTAACTTTTATAGGTTTAACATGTTCCTGTAGTGACAGTTGGTTAGACGAACAATCTAACATGCAGTTAAGTGCAGAGGAACAATTTACATCAACTGATGGTTTTAAGGATGCTCTGATGGGCGTGTATTTAGGAATGACTTCAGAAGAACTGTACTCTAAAGATATGAATTGGAACCTAGTTGATATTTTGAGTCAACAATACTCAACTTTTTCTTTTAGTGCAGATTATGCTGCAGTTCAACAATTTAATTATATCAGTGAGAAATCTGTAGCTCAAATAGAAGCATTATGGGCTAAAGCGTATAATGTAATTGCTAATATTAACTTAGCATTAGAAATGATTGATACTAAGGAAAATGTATTGACAGATATTGATTATAGTTTAATAAAAGGAGAGTTATTAGGCTTAAGAAGTTTTGTTCATTTTGATTTAATTAGATTGTTTGGGCATGGAAATCTTGAAGAAAGACAAGAGCTTCTGCAAAATAACACCATACCTTATGTTAATACCTATGGTAAAGATTTAACAGCTCAACTAAGTTATGAAAACACCTTTGAACTTCTGGAAAATGATATTGAAGAAGGGTTAAAACTGTTAGAAGAAGATCCAATATATGCCTTAGATAAACCAAGTGGCTATTATGATGAGGTAAATAGAGAAGGGTTTTATGATAGTAGAGAACAACGTATGAATTATTATGCTCTTAAGGCATTACAGGCAAGAGTATTCCAATGGCAAGGAAAATACGTTGAAGCAGCTACTGCAGCAGAAGATGTAATAAACAATTCCTTTGCATATTTAATAGATTCAGAAAATTATCCAGTGAGTTCAGATAAGATATTTTATCAAGAAGTATTGTTTTCATTAGATATTGATGGTTTTGAAGATATTATTGGAAATTTATTTAGTGCCGAAGGTGATGGTACAAATTACAATGCATTGTTTTATACAACCAACTTTACTGAAGATACTTTTGAAACCAGTAATGTTAATATAGGTTTAGCAGATGTTCGTTTTAATACATTTATGGAAACACAATCTAGAGGTGTGGCAATTACAAAATTAGACCAAAATACTGCGTCTAATAACACTAATAACCAAATGCCTTTAATAAAACTTTCTGAAATGTACTATATAGCATCAGAAGCCTATGCAAAAAGAACAGATGTTAACCAATTAAACATAGCAATAGATTATTTGAATTTAGTTAGAAGCAGTAGGGGTATTGTAGAAGATATTCCTACTAATGCTTCGAAGGAAGATGTGTTGCTTGAAATAACTAAAGAATATAAAAAAGAATTTTTAAGTGAAGGGCAACTATTCTTTTATTATAAGAGAACAGGAGCAACCGAAATTTTTGGGTTATCAGATTCTATTTTATTAGATGATGAGGTGTATGTCTTGCCTTATCCAGATATTGAATTACAATTTGGAAATTCACAATAATTAAAAAAACAAAAAATCATGAAAGCATTATATAATTTATACATTTTAGCAATTTTTGGACTGCTTATTGTTTCGTGTGATAAAGATGAAATAAATGAATTTCAGGCCGAATCTGCAATAAACTTTGTTAATGATTCTATTCAATATTCATTTATAACCGAACCTGCCGATGAATATATTTTGGAGGTTCCTGTGGCTATAATTGGAGATACTGTAAGTTATGATAGAACATTTACTGCAAAAATAATTGACGATGAATTAACAACAGCACCTACAGAGCTTTACGAACTGTTAGAAGGTACTGTGCCTGCAGGTTCTTTTACGGGATCTTTATCAGTAAAACTAAAAAAAGACCCAATATTAGAAACATCTTCAGTAGCAATTCATATAGGAATTGAACCATCTAGTGATTTTATTGAAGGTAATTACGATACCAATAGCGTTAAGCTTATATGGACCAATAAAATAGTAATTCCTGCTTGGACTTATTTTAGGTATTTTTTCACCAGATATTCTAGTACGGCGGCATACAGAGCTTTTATTGCAAGTACAGGTATGGTATCGTTTACACTTAATGATTATAGAGCTTTAGGTCCTACAGGAGCACAAGCTATGGGTAAAGCTTTTGGAGATTATGTTCGTCAATATGAAATAGATAATGGTACCCCATTATTACATGATGACGGAGATCATGCTGGTGAAGAAATTATCCCTATTTATTAACATTATACTTATTTAGAAATCAATATAATTCTTGATGTTCTAACAAAAAAAAGTAAATCATATGAAAAAAATAATAAATTTATCTGTAGCGTTATTTTTAATAATAGCGGTTCAGTCTTGCTCTCATGATACGAGCAGCTTTGATACAAATTACATTCCAGGTATAGAAATAGATACTACTGGCGTTAGTAGTTTTTCAGTATACCAATTTGATAATCTAGTAGTAGAACCTAAATTAAATAACGAAGGTTTAGCAGAGAGCCAATTAGATTACGAATGGAAAATAAATCTTGAACCAAATGATACCATGTATCAAGTTTTAAGTAAAGAACTTAATTTGAATGAGCAAATTGCCTTTAAACCAACCAATCCTGGATATGCTCATCAATTAGTATTTACAGTTACCGATTTAGAGTCAGATTTAAAATACATAATGAGTTGGCCTGTAACAGTTCTTAATAATATAGGAGAAGGTATTGTAGTGGCCGAAACTTATGATGGAATTACAACTGATATAAGCCATATTATGAGTGAAGAAGTTACAACAGATTACACAGGGGTAAGTGTAAAGTACCAAGTGTATTCTAAAATAAATGGAGCTACAATACCTGGTTTAACGAAACAGTTAAAATATTATCAAATTTACGGGCAGAATGCAGTATTAGGAATTACAGATGATATGATATATAAAATAGAACCACAAGATTATACCCTAGCAGGTATTAATGATGAATTATTTTATGTAGCAGAAGCATCATACAAACCAGAAGCATTAGGGCAAGTTTATCAAGGGAGTCTGTTTATAAATGACGGAAGATTAACTTCTACTTATTTTGGTGCTTCTCAAAAGTTTGGTACACCGTTTAATTCAGAATATAGTGTGTCATCTATAATAGCTGCAAACCCTGTTTCAAACCCACCGGTTACCATTAACTATTATAACGATGAGATTGATAAATTTGTTTATCAACCATCAGTAACGCAGTTTGGAGACAGTAATAGATATGAAATACCAGAAAATACTACAGCAGCTTTTAATCCTGGAGCTCTAACAGGTATGGTAAATCTTGCTGCTAATGCTGCAACTAATGGAGATTTTAGGCATTTACTTAAAAATGAAGACACAGGAGAAGTTGGGATTTATTTGTTTGATGGAGGTGAAAGTGATTACCCAAATACAATACCACCATCTCCAATAGCTTTTTATGATTTAACAAGTGCCCCTGATATTGAACAAGCGCAATCTTTTGTTTTTCTTGACGATCAAAAGATATTATATTATGCTACAAGCACTAAAATTTATGCTGTTTTATTCTCTGGAGCTACGGCTGTAATTCAAGAACGCTACAGTGTTTCTGCAGGAGAAGAAATTACAATCTTACAAGTTTATCAGCAAGCAGATTATCCGTTTAGAAGTTCTGAAAGTTATTTGCCATTAAACAATAAAGCTTTAATGATGGCCACCTATAATGGTTCAGAGGGAAAAGTTTATCTATTACCTTTGATTAATACAGGTATAGGTAATATAGATACTCCAAATATTTCAACTTTCTCTGGTTTTGGAAAAATTACAGCTTTAGGAACACAACTATAAAAACATTATATATTGATTTACCTAGTAACCATATGGCTTACTAGGTAAGTTCTTTTAAGTAATCAATAACCTACTGTCTAAATAAGACATTAGCATAATATTGTCTAATGAAAAAAATTTTAAGAATTGCTCGAGTAGAGTTGAGTATACTTTTTTATTCACCTATAGCGTGGTTAATATTAATTATTTTTATAATTCAATGTGGTATCACCATAACAGATATTTTAGAAACTCATGAAGCTAAACAAGAATTAGGTAATCAATTAAAATCCTTAACACAAAATATTTATGGGGGATATAATGCTTTCTTTAATTCTGTAAAAAACAAATTATACTTATATATTCCACTGCTAACAATGGGACTTATGAGCAGGGAATTAAGTAGTGGTTCCATAAAGTTATTAGCATCTTCTCCTATAACTAATAAACAAATTATATTAGGAAAATTTTTGGCAGCAGCGACTTATTGTTTCTTATTAGTATTGGTTCTTTTAGGAGTAGTGTTGGTAGGATATATCTCAATAGAAGCAATAGATTTAAAATACTTAATTGGTGCTGTTTTAGGATTGTATTTATTAGCATGTGCTTATGCAGCAATAGGGTTATTTATGTCTAGCTTAACAACCTATCAAGTTGTAGCTGCAATAAGTACTTTGGCTATTTTTGCTGCTCTTAATTTTATGAGCTCTGTAGGACAAAGTGTTGAATTTGTTAGAGATATTACCTATTGGATGACTATTTCTAATAGAGTAGACAATTTTATAGCAGGTTTAATAAGTAGTAAAGATGTTATTTATTTTATATTAATAATAGTTTTATTCTTAACCTTAAGTGTTATGCGCTTAAATTCAGGGAGAAGTACTTATAGTATTACTAATAAATTATTAAAATACACTGCTGTTGTTATTGGTGTTTTATTTATTGGTTATTTAAGCTCTTTACCAACACTGAATGGGTATTATGATACAACAAGGTTTAAAACCAATACTTTAACTAAAAGTACACAGTCTTTATTAAAACAATTAGATAAACCTGTTAAAATAACAGTTTATTCTAATGTTGTTAATTTTTTTGGGCATTTAGGTGCTCCAAAGTTTAGAATATTTGATTTAAAACAATTTGATGAGTACACTAGGTTTCTACCTAATCTTGAAATTGATTATGTGCCCTATTATAATTATACTTTAGATGATAGAGATAATACCGGAAAACCGCTAATAGAACGTGCAAGACGTTACGCAACTGCCCACGGTTATGATTTTAATGAGGTGCTTGCTCCTAATGAAATTGAAAAGACTATCGATTTATCCAAAGAGTTAAATGGATTTGTACGGGTAGTAGAGTATGATGGTAAACAGGCTGTTTTACGTATGTTTTTTGATCAAGTAGGGTATCCAAAAGAGTCTGAAATTTCAGCAGCCATAAAAAATATTTTATACGAAGCATGCAAAATAGGTGTTTTAAAAGGTAATGATGAGAGAAGTATTGATAAGAAAGGAGATAAAGATTATAAAAGTGTTCTTAATGAACTTAACTTAAGATCTTCTTTAATAAATCAAGGCTTTGATGTATCTAGTATTTTAATAAAAGATATAGACGAGTTTCCTATTAATAATTCACTTTTAGTTATATCAGATCCGTTTAAACCTTATAATGGTAACCAATTAGAAAAAATAAAAACCTACATAAATAAAGGTGGAAATGTGCTTATAGCAGGAGAACCTAATAAAGAAGAACTTTTAAACCCTATTTTAACAAATTTAGGTATTAAGTATAAAAAAGGAATATTATTACAAGAAAGTGTTAATTACAATTTAGATTTAATTCAGGCTAAACTTACTTCAAATACACTTATTTCAGATTTAAAAATAGACAAAGAAAGTGTTATAAGCATGCCAAGTGCTATGGCTATTGAGTTTAAAGATACATTAGGTTTTAAAATTGAACCCATACTAAAAACTGATAAAGACCTAGTCTGGAATTATTCAGGTAATCCAAATATAGAAACAGATTCAGTCGCTTTTAACCATAAAACAGATACAAAAGAGTCTGCTGTGGTTGCCCTTGCACTTTCAAGACAAATAAATGGAGTAAATCAAAAGATAATGGTCTTTGGAGATGCTGATTTTATGAGTAATAAAGAAGTTAAACGTTCTAATTTAAAAAAACAGGAGAATATGCAATTTGTTACCGAGGTGTTTAAATGGTTTAGTGCCAATGAATATCCTATTGACACTTCGAGACCCGAACCAATTGACAATAAAATCTTAGTATCTCAAAAACAAATCGTATGGATTAAAATTGTATTTACAGGTTTCTTGCCTTTTTTACTTGCGGTTTTAGGAGGGTATACATTAATTAAAAGAAGAAGAAACTAAATAATATAATTCATTAAATAACATAAAATGATGGGAGAAAGTATTGCTAAAATTCAAAACTTATCACATAGATATAGTAAGGATTGGGCTATTAGAAATATAAATTTCGAAATAAAAAACAGAGGTGTTTTAGGGTTGCTAGGCTCTAATGGAGCGGGAAAATCAACAACTATGAATATCCTTTGTGGAGTAATAAATCAAACCGAAGGAAAAGCTCTAATTGACGGAATTGATATTAGGGAAAACCCTGTAGAAGCCAAAAAACTTATTGGGTTTTTACCTCAAAAAGCTCCATTACACTTAGAGTTAACGGTAGATGAGTACTTAATACACTGTGCCCATCTACGATCAATCCCTTCGAAAAGTATAAAAGAATCTGTTGATTTTGCAAAAGAAAAATGTGGGATTGCACATTTTAGTAAACGTGTTTTAAAAAACCTTTCAGGTGGATATCAACAAAGGGTTGGTATAGCTCAGGCTATTATTCATAACCCAAAACTAGTTGTGTTAGATGAACCAACAAATGGTTTAGATCCTAATCAAATTTTAGAAGTTAGGAAGCTTATTAAAAATATAGCAGAAGATAGAGCAGTAATCTTATCAACACATATTTTATCTGAAGTACAAGCTACTTGTGATACTATTGTAATGATAGAGCATGGAGAAACTGTCTTTCAGGATACAATGGATGCTTTTAACAATTATATAAAACCAAATACTGTTAGAGTTACTATGGATAACCCTCCAGATAAAGAGGAGTTGTTAGAAATAGGAGGGATAACAAATGCTGATGCTATTACCAGAAATGATATACGGTTAACTTTTTCAACAAGCCCAGAAATTACAAAATCAATTATTAAACTTAGTTTAGAGAAGGGGTGGGATCTGTCTGAAATTAAATTAGAGAAAAGTTCACTCGATGCTATTTTTGCTCAATTGTCCAAGAAAAATAAATATACTAATTCATGAAAAAAATAATAAAAATAGCAAAGCTAGAACTAAGTTTAATGTTCTATTCTCCAATTGCTTGGTTTGTGCTTATCATTTTTTTTATTCAAACAGGGTTAACCTTTACAGAGCTTCTTTATAAATATGAAACCAATCAGCAGTTAGAAAGGCCATTAAAGGTGCTTACAAAAATTTTGTTTGCTGGAGAAGATGGTATATTGGCCACTGCTCAAAATTATTTGTATTTATATATTCCATTATTAACAATGGGGTTAATGAGTAAAGAAACAAGTAGTGGCTCTATTAAACTATTGTATTCCTCTCCAGTAACTGTTAAAGAAATTATTCTTGGGAAATACCTCTCCATGCTTATATATAATGCTTTGTTAGCTACTTTGTTAGGTTGTTTTATTGTAGTGGGAATTATTTCTGTAGAATCACTTGATGTGAAATTTGTTATAGGAGGCATTTTAGGGGTGTATTTACTAATGTGTGCTTATGCATCTATAGGAGTATTTATGTCAAGTTTAACCAATTATCAGGTTGTGGCAGCCATAAGCACTTTGGCGGTATTGGCCTTGTTTAATTTTATAGGAAACGTAGGGCAATCTTATGATGTGTTAAGAGATATTACATATTGGTTGTCTATGAAAGGAAGAGCAGATTACTTTGTAAATGGACTGATAAGCTCCAAAGATATCATATACTTTTTATTGGTAATTGGGCTATTCTTAACGTTTAGTATTTTGAAATTAAAATATGAACGTAGAACTACAGCTCTTTATGTAAAGATAGCGCACTATTCAGGGGTGACTATTATGGTTGTTTTAATTGGGTATATAACCTCTTTGCCCTATATGAATAAGTATTATGATACTACTTACTTTAAAGACAGAACACTAACCCAGACTTCACAGAACATTATAAAGCAATTAAAGCACCCAATCCATATAACTAGTTATGTGAATTTAATTCATAGATCGGCTCAATATGGGGCACCTAAAAACAGAATTGATGACTTAAAAAGGTTTGAAATGTACAGACGGTTTCTACCTGACATGACTATGGACTATGTTTATTATTATGATTCGGTACCTTATATAGATACTACAAAAACCTTACAAGAGTTGGCAAAAAAAGCTGCTAAAGTCCATCATGTAAATTTTAATAAAGTACTTTCTCCAGAAAAAATTAAAGAACAAATTGATTTAACCTCAGAAGGTAATAGATTGGTTAGGTTTATTAACTATGGAAATCAATCTATTCCATTAAGGATGTTTGATGATATTTTTGTGTACCCAAAAGAAAAGGATATTTCATCAAATTTAAAAAGACTTATAGATAAACCAGCTTTAGTTGGGGTTTTGGCAAGTAACGGAGAACGAGATACGTATAAAGATGGAGATGATTCATACAAAATAATAACTAAGGGATTAAATGTTAGGGGCTCGCTTATTAATTCCGGATTTGAGGTTGTTAATATTAAACTAGATAATCTAGAGTCTATACCCTTAGAATTAGATGTATTGGTTATGGCAGATCCTAAGTTGCCATACAGCAATGAACAACTAGAAAAAATACGATCGTACATTGATAATGGAGGAAACATACTTATTTCTGGCGAACCAGAAAGACAAGCATTATTAAATCCTGTGCTTTCTTATTTGGGAGTGAAGTTTTTAGATGGTGTGTTACTACAAGAAAGTGAAAATTATGAACTTGATTTAATACAAAGTAAATTCACAAATCAAGAAGAAATACCAGAATTCAAATTTTACAATAATGCAATTGTAGTCAATCCAAAAGCAATGGGTATTTCTTATCGAGATTCTATTGGTTTTAACGTAACACCCATACTAGTTACCAATAAATTTAAAACTTGGAATAAAAAAACGTCATTTAATTTAAAAACAGAGAAAATAACATTTGATAGTATTCAAGATGTTCGATTAGAAGTTCCTACAGCCATTGCTATGCAAAGGAAGTTAAAAGATTCTATTCAACAAAAAATTGTAGTGTTAGGTGATGCAGATTTTATGACAAATACACAATTGAATAGAAATTCTCCGCGGAATGTTAATGTGCAATTTGCTCTTAGGTTGTTTAAATGGTTTAGCGATAATAAATATCCAGTTTCAACAGTAAGACCCAAATCTTTAGATACCAAAATTTTATTGGATAGAAATTCTATTTTTTGGTTAAAAGTAATACTGCTAGGAGGAGTGCCATTGCTAATAGTGCTAACAGGTGCTACAATATTAATAAGAAGACAACAGAACTAAATTAAAAGAATGAAAAATATATTAAGAATACTGGTATTGCTTACATTTTTAAATGCAAGTGCTCAAAATTTAAATTATAATAGTCCCTTACCAATAGATAAAAGTTTTAAAACTGGGGTTTTGTCTAATGGCATGACTTATTATTTAAAAAGTACCGATGTTACAAAAGGAGTGGCAAGTTATTACATTATACAAAATGTGGGGTCTATATTAGAAGAGGACAACCAACAGGGACTGGCTCATTTTCTTGAGCATATGGCATTTAACGGAACCAAAAATTTTAAAGGGAAAGGAATATTAAACACAATGCAGAAACATGGATTGGTTTTCGGCAAAGATATTAATGCTTATACATCATTTGATGAAACCGTTTACAATGTGAATAATATTCCAACTACTCCAGAATTAATCGATACAGGGTTATTAATATTACACGATTGGTCTAATTTTTTATTACTAACAGAAGAAGAGATTGATGCAGAGCGCGGTGTAATAAAAGAAGAATGGAGAACTAGACAAAACGGGGCAATGAGGGTATTTCAAAAATCCTTAAAGACTATGTTTAACAATAGTAAATATGCCTATAGACTTCCTATTGGACAAATGGATATTGTTGAAAATTTTGAGTATAAAGCACTAAAAGATTTTTATCACGATTGGTACAGAACCGATTTACAAGCTATTGCAGTTATTGGAGATATAGATATAGAAGTTATGGAGCAAAAGATAAAAGCTCTCTTTTCTAAAATTCCAGCAATTGACAATCCTAAAAAGAGGTTAAATATAACAATACCAAATAATGATAAAATGCTCTACTCTTTAGTAATGGATGAAGAGGTAACAACTTCGTCAATTTCTTTAGGATTTAGACATCCAAATTCTTTAGTAGATCAAACTGTAGCAGATTTAAAAACTAATTTGCTAAATACAATGGTAATTAATATGCTGTCTAAAAGACTTAAAGAATTATCTATTAAACCAGATGCAAGTTTTTTAGGCACAACAGTAAATTTTGGACAACAAACAAGAACATCTAATGTTTTTAAAATCTCTATGTCTCCTAAGCCAGATAAACAACATGAAGCTTTTAAAGATATATTAAAAGAGGTGAATAGAGCAGTTAAATTTGGTTTTGCAGATGGAGAAATTCAAAGAACAATAGCTCTCATTGAAAATTACTATGAAAACCAAATAAAGAAAGAAGAAGATAGGTCACATAGTCAGTTAATTTCTATTATTAAAAATCATTACCTTAACAATATCACTATTAAAGATTTAAAGCAGGAATATAACTTAGTAAAACTGATAATAGAAAATTTAACATCTAAAGAACTTCATGATACCATAAAAAAATTATACTCTAAAAAAAATAGGTTTTTAATTGTAACAGGTTTAGCTGGTAAGCATAATTTAAGTAAAGAAGAAGCCCTAAGTATTATAAATGAGATTGAACAGGATGAAACATTAGTTGCATACAAAGATGATTTTATACAAAAAGGACTTTTAGAAGACACTAAAATAATACCAGGAACAATAATAAAAGAAGAAAAGAACGAAGATTTAGGAGCTACAACCTTTTTCCTAAGTAATGGGGTGAAACTACACTACAAATTTGTTGATAAAAATAAAAATGATGTACAGTTATATGCTATAAGTGAAGGCGGAATGTCTTTACTGAAAGATGATGATATTCCTTCTGCTAACTTGCTTGAAAATGTTGTGCAATATTCAGGGCTAGGTAATTATTCCGCTACAGATTTAACTAAAATATTATCAGGAAAAACAGCTCGATCTTCTATAAAATTAGGCAGTTTACACGAGACCCTTTCTGGGGCAGCAGTAACTAAAGATGTTGAAACTATGTTGCAATTAACACACCTTAGGTTTGTTAAGCCCCGTTTTGATGAAGATGGTTTTAATGTTATTATGCAGAATGTAAAAAATTATCAAATAAAAAGGAGTGAGGCTATTGGTGAAAAAATTAAAGATAGCATGATTGTTACGTTGTATGGCGAAAATAATCCTAAACACCGGTTGTTTGATGATAATTTTATTAAAGATATCTCTTTCGAAAAAATCAAAACCATATATAGAGATAGGTTTGATAATGTTTCAGATTTTGAATTTTTTATAGTGGGAGATATTGAAATAGATAAGGTAAAGCCTTTAATTACAAGATATATAGCTAGTATACCAAGTAATCTTGATAAGGAAAAATGGAAAGACAATTCAACAAATTGGCTAAAAGAGCAAATAAAAAAAGACATTTATTTAAAAATGGAAGACCCTAAAAGCTCTGTAAGGATTGCTTATAAAAAAGATACTAACTACAGTATTAAATCTGATATAATTTCAAGTGTTTTAGGAGATATATTAAAACTTAGATTTACAGATACATTGAGAGAGGAAGAGGGAGGAACCTATGGAGCAAGTGCTAGCTCAAGTGTATCAAAAATGCCAAAACAAGTAGCTTCCCTTTCAATTAGCTTTGATTGTAACCCAGAAAAAGTAGAAACCTTAGTAGGTATAGTACATAATGAAGTTGAAAAGATAGCAAATGGAGATGTAAATCAAGGTGATTTAAATAAGACAATTACTAACTACATAAAACAGAGAAAGCAACAAAAAGATTACAATAGCTATGACTTGAGTAGGTTGGTAACATTCTTTAGAGATGGTTATGATATTGAAAATCCAAAGAATTTTGAAACTATAGTTAATTCAATCACTAAAGAAGATATACAAAACTTTACTAAAGACTTAATAACAGATTCCAAGTTTTATCAAATAGTTTTTAGACCAATTAATCAGGCACATAGATTAGTTAATTAAGAGAAACTAAATTAAGAATCAAGCTTTTACCATTGTGAAAAAATGGTTTGCCTTATGATGAAAACTATGTTTCAAAAGATAGTATCTCACCAAGTGTGTATGTAAGCTTCCCTTAATTAGAACAGGACGGTGTATTATACTGAAATAGGTTGACTCTTTTTGGTTACTATATCCACGTTCAAAAGATTTTTTTTAGTCGTTTAGAAGGCAAAAAAATAGTTTGAACTAGGTCTGTTTTTAAATCGTAAGTTCAGGTAAATTTACATTATTTTTTCGATAGGATTTGTATTCGATGTTCGGATTACGATGTACTTCAGCTGGTTTTCTTAAGTTAAGGCTAAAATGCGTTCTTAAATTGTTATAAATATAAATTGCTTGGTCGGTCATTTTTTGTGCTAATTCTGTGTTCTTAATATTTTGTTTTAAACCGTATTCGTGTTTTAGTGTTCTGTTAATGCGTTCAGCAACTGCATTTTCGTAAGGATCATATTGTTCTGTCATACTCAAGGTGATATTATTATCTTCTGCAAACTGCGTGTATTTAGGGTTGCAGTACTGGAAGCCTCTATCAGAGTGGTGAATAAGTTTTAAATGAGAATATTTTCTGTTTTTAATGGCCATATTGAGTGCTTTTTTGCAAAGTGATGTTCTCATATGGTTATCGAGGTTGTAGCCCATAATTTGCTTGGAATACCTTTATTTTGATTTATTAAATTTAATTAATAATCAGAAAGAACAAAAGAGAGAATAAAGGTTACTATACACGGTGAAGCATTAGACTTCGGCAACATTGATAATCCTCTCTCTTTAACTACTTAAACTTCGTTCAGTTCTGTGAGACCTAGATCTCGTTTTTAAGTTGTTGAAATATGAGTAGCGTTGTTCTTTCCAAATTTCAAGTTGTTATGACTAAAGATAGAAAAATTTATGGTATTGACATTAGTAAATCTGTGTTTGATATTTACAATCAAGATACAGGACATTTTCAATTAAAGAATGATGAAAAGGGTTTTAAAACACTACTAAAAAGTTTATCAAAAGATGCTTTGGTAGTAATGGAAGCCACGGGATATTATCATTACAGATTAGCTCAGTTTTTATATAAGAAAGGGGTATTAGTATCTGTTGTAAATCCCTTGTCAGTAAAACGTTTTATTCAAATGAAACTAGCAAAAGTAAAGACGGATAAGAGTGATGCAAAATCTATTTGTGAGTATGGTATCTTTAATGATGTTCCATTGTACAATGCTCTAACAGATGCACAGACAGAATGCTTACAGCTCTTTAGGTTATTAGATAGTTACGTAAAAAAGAGTACAGCGACCAAAAACAAACTGCATGGCGAAGAAACACTAGGAATGCCATCAAAAACGGTTTATCGCTCCTTAAAACGAGACCTAAGCCATTTAAAGAAAGAGATTTTAATATTAGAGAAGCGCTTATTAGAATTGGTAAAACAAGACCAACAAGAGCAATTAACATTATTGCAAACCATACCAGGAATAGGCTTAAAAACAGCTTTGTTTTTAATCGTAGTAACAGATGGATTTAAAAAGTTTGAAAGTGCAGCACAGCTTTGTAGTTATGTAGGCATTACACCAACGATTCGAGAATCAGGAAGCAGTGTGCGAGGGCGTAGTAGAATAAGTAAAGTAGGCAACAAGAAATTAAGAAATCTTGTGTTTTTAGCAGCCTTTTCAGCCTATAAATATAACCGAGCCTGCAAAGCCTTATTTGATAGAATTGTAGCTAAAGGAAAGAGTGCCAAACTAGCATTAATAGCGGTAGCGAATAAGTTGCTAAAACAGGCCTTTGCTATTGCAAAAAGTGGATTGCCTTATGATGAAAACTATGTTTCAAAATTAGTTTAAAGTTACTTGTTTTTTAACTCAGTTCTTTGTTAGCCAAAGGTTTTTTTATTCAGTTTTCAAGTTCTGCTTGAAATATACAAAATGATATTCAACGGATTTTGCCCAATATTCGGTATTGTGTTCTCCAGGTTGAATTGAAAGTCTTATCGGCAATTTTTTAGATAAAGCCAGTTCTTTAATTTTCAGGGTGTTTGAAACCAAGGGGTCATCTAAGCCACAGTCAATAAAAAATCCTTTTGTAAAGTCCTTTTTGCTTTCAAGTAGAGTCGAGATGCTAAACTTTTTCCAATTATTTTCTTTATGATTTCCTAACGTCATTTCCAAATCGTTTGTCATTCGTTCACTTTCAAAGAATTTTAAACTGATTTCTTCGAAGTTTTCATAATCAAATTCAAGAGCTCCACTTGTTGAAGCTGCTGTATTGAAAAAGTCGGAATGTTTTATG
Organism: Seonamhaeicola sp. NFXS20; assembly: GCF_049132085.1. NCBI lineage: Bacteria > Pseudomonadati > Bacteroidota > Flavobacteriia > Flavobacteriales > Flavobacteriaceae > Seonamhaeicola > Seonamhaeicola sp. NFXS20. The sequence goes on from NZ_JAFMPU010000019.1 coordinate 21,037, forward strand.
AATAAACTCAACGCTCCATAGCCTCCCATACTTAAACCTGTTATAAAAATATTCTTGTTGTCAATGCTGTATTTTTTCTCAATTTTAGGAACAAGTTCTTGGAAGAAAAAATCTTCGTATTGGAAGTTTTCTAAATTTGGACTGTTCAAATAATAGTTGACAAATCCCTCTGGACAAACTAATATCATTTGATAATCAGTCGCCAATTTTTTCAAATCGGTTGTTTCGTTCCATTGGTTATAATTTTCACTATATCCGTGAAGCATAAAAACCAATGGATAACTTTTTGTAGATTGATAATTGGCTGGTTTTTGCACAAGAACAGGGACTTTTCTTTCTAATTTGTCTGATTTTATTTTGAAAACTGTTTGGGCAAAAAGCGATTGCGACAAAACCATAAATATTGTAATTAAAGCGATGTTTTTCATTTTTGTACTTTTGTCAAAGGTCTTAAAAGACTATTTTTGAAACAATAACTAACAAAATTGTTAGTCTTTAAATTATTGATTATGAGAAAAGAAAAATCAACCAATTATGCGAATGAGCAATTTTTATTTCAAGTTTGCGAATTGAATTCAGCAATTGCAATGATAAGCGGTCGTTGGAAATCTCAGATTGTTTATTCAATTTCTCAGGGCAATAATCGGTTTCATTTGATACAGCAAGAATTGCCTAATATTTCAGAAGCTGTTTTGGCAAGACAATTAAAGGAATTAGAAACTCACGCCATTTTAGTAAAACAGGAAATTCCCAATACTGTTCCTGTTGGAATTGAATATATTTTGACCAATAAAGGTTTGGATTTAGTTCCTATTTTAGAAAGTCTTTGCGATTGGGGAAAACGGTATGCAAATGGCAAAGAAATTTCCATTTTTCCTATTTCTTAAGTTTGATTTTTATACGTGTGTTTTTAACTTGTGGCTAACGTTTATGTATAAGGAAAGTTGCGTGTTTGTGTGCGAGGATTTTCCGAAGGAAAATCAGAAGCTAGCAAACGAGTAACTAACTTTGGTTTAGCTAAAACTAGCAATTTTTTTTATACGGTGTTAGCATACGTATTTTATTAAGGTCGATTGTCTATATAGGTTACGGGAATGGTCAAATTTAATTCTTCTCCATGTCTATAATAAAAGTCAAAATCAGGCAACTTTTTTAATGTGTTAATTAGTTTCATTTCTAAGTTTTTATCATTAATTCCTTTTATAGAAACAGAGTAGTTATTTTTTGATTTTCCAGTTTTGAAGATAATTGAAATCCGTTTGTTTTTCAATTTAGTTCTCGTTTCTTGGTCTAACTGATTGTCAATAAAACTCACAATTTCTTTTGGGTCTTGAGTGTAAATTGATTTATGATAATTACCTGTTTTAAAAACCGCATTTTCAATTTTTCCTTTTTTTAAGGTTAAATTCCATTCTGACTCATAAATGGGGAAACCTGGACTTTGGCTCATCCAGATGTTTTCTCCTTTTGGAACAAAAAGATTCCCAGAATACCAGTCGACGGATACCAAATTATTTTTAATTTTATTAGGAAAGAGTTCGTTTAAGTCTGCTTTTATACTGTCTTTTTTAAAGTTGAAACTATAAATGTTTGATAAGTAGAGTTTGTCTTTTATTATTTTCCATTCCGCAGTATAATTTTTCAAACATCCCCAACACTCTGGTTTTACATTTTTATTACCAAAAAGTTTGCTTTGGTCAAATTTAGACAAACAGTATAGAGGGAAAGTTTGAATTTGAATAGTGTCCTTTTTCCATATTAACAAATCAGGTTGAGCATAAGGTTGTCCTGCTCTTTGCTTTTGACAATAACTAATATTTATTGTCAATATTATGAAATAAAGGACAGTTTTTTTCATATGTATGCTAACGTGTTTCTTTAGTTTGTATTAAATAACTTTAGATAGAAAAAGAGGAGAACTATAACGTGTTTTAGATTTATAGCTCCCTTACACGTACCAGTCCTCTCTTTCTATAAAGTTGCAAAGAACCATTTGGAATACCAGGGCTATAAGAACCCGATAAAGGAATTAGTTTTTGCAACCTATTTAATCACTCTAAATGTAAAAATATGAAAAATTACAAAGAAGTAGTTGGTATTGATGTATCAAAAAGGACAATAGATGCTTATTGTTACCAAGCTCATGCACACAAGGAGTTTGTGAATGATATAATTGGTTATAAAAGCCTAATAAAATGGGTATTAAAGATATGTAAAGAAGTACCTTTTTTTTATTGTTTTGAAAACACAGGCTATTATTCATTAAAGTTGGCTCTTTATTTGTCTAGTCAAAACATCGTTTATGTAGAAGAGAGTCCGTTGAAAATTAAACGTTCATCAGGCATAGTAAAAGAGAAAACAGATGTGTTGGATGCCTGTTTAATTGCTCGTTACGGATGGTTGTATCGCGAAGAATTAACGCCTAGTACGTGTATGGTTAGTTGCGTGGTTTGGTAGCTAATTTAGCAAACTTTTACGGACCAGAGAAAATTCCGCAGGAATTTTCGCAAGTAGGGAAGAACATAGCAATTAATTATACACGTTGTTGTGCGTTCGTTTTTTTATTCAGTTATATTAATTTTTATTCCGTTGAATTCCGTTTTGTTATTCAATTCGTAAGTTGTTTTTGATTCATAATATGGTTCCCATTTTTGTAAAATCAATTCGCTATGTTCATTCCACTTAATGATTTTATATCCACTCGGAATCAGTCCTTTTTTCAGGTCATTTATATTTTTAGCATTTTCAATCACAGACCAAAATACTCTTGAATATCCAAGTCCACCTTTGTCAAATTGATATTCATAATATTTATATTTTTTGTCTGGTGAAATGGATTCAGTAAGTATATTCAAATTCGGTTCATTTAGCTTATGTTCCGAATTGAAAGCTTCTTCGAGGTCGTTGAAATCAGAGTTGATTTTAATCCCAATTCCAATTATTCCAATCAGGATAATTCCAACTATTATTATAATCCATTTTCTCATTAAAACTCAAAATTTTGCTTTATACACGAACTCTTAAATGACTCACAACGATCTCGTATAACCGTCAGTTACGGGTTGAAGTACACAAATTTTTCGGTTTAGCACTGACGTTAGCAATTCCGAGTGGATTCGGACGTAGTCGAATCCGCCGTAATTGCGGTTATACATTGTTGGGCACTGGCTTTTTTCTTATTTTAAGTTGATATATTGTTCCGTAAATCAGTCCGATTATTCCACCAAGATAGCTGAAATTATGCATTGTTCCAGCAGTCAAGAAACTTTTTCGGTCGGTCAAATCTGCTGGAAGATTCCAATTAGCATTTAAGTTCGAGATTACAAACTTACCAACCAAAATTCCCACGACTCCAAATCCGATTGCGATTAGTAAAGTCCGAATTGTTGCTCCGAAAGCACTTTTCCACATAATTTTTGCAGTCGGTTGGAATAATCCAACAACTCCATTTATCAATCCGATTAAAAGTCCGAACCACCAAGTGGACCAAATTCCGACCATTCCAATTGTCATTCTAACAGTATCTGGATATGCTTCAAGTCCGAATTGTTCAAGTTTGAATTTTGTAAAATATTCATTCGAGATTGAGTAAGAAACTTGATTGTGGAAAATTCCGTAAATCGAAGCAAGAATTATCGAAATAATTACAATTAATAATAAAAGTCCAATTTTTTTCGCCATTTCGATTTTCAGCTTGTGCCCAACGGTTTGTATAAAGAAAGTTGCGTGTTTGTGAGCGAGGATTTTCCGAAGGAAAATCGGAAGCTAGCAAACAAGCAACACCTAAAGGTTTAACACTAAAATAGCAATTTTTTTTATATGGTGTTGCCAACCGTTTTTTATTATCAGATTATTAATTTTTAAACTCAAAATATTATGATTGATTTTTTTAATGATTTATGGAAGTATTTAAACTATCCGAATCCTCTTTGGGGGAGAGTTTGGATTGAATGGGTTGCCTATTTAATTCTTTGCTGTTTGACATCTTATTTGACTGTTCTTTGTTTAATTTAATTTCAGTTGTTATGATAGAAGTTATTATTGATATAACAATTGCTATTAAAGCTTTTAACAAATTTGTTTTTATAGGGTTTCTCTTAAACCAATCAGAGTTTGGGTTTAATGAAATATCAAAATCATAGTAGTTTTTATGTTCAGCTTTTTCTTTTTTATATTTTCCAGATTCAGTAATTATAGATGCAATGCTTTTAACTTGCCATTTTTTAGGATTAAAATCTTTTCCCATTATTTGTCTAGAAGCCCAAACAACTCCACAATATCCATTTTTATCATTATGAATATGCTCTTTAATTTTATTAATTATTTTTATTTTATCGTCGAGATTCATTCAAATGGTTGGCAACGTGTTTCTTTAGTTTGTATTAAATAACTTTAGATAGAAAATTCCAGCGGAATTTTCGTAAGTCGGCAGTGAACCAAGCAATTAATTATACACGTTGTTGTAACACGTTATTTTTTTTCTATCTGATTTATTATGTCAATCATTAGTTTCTCTATGTTTTTTGTTGAACCATTAAATTGTTCGATAGATATTCTAATCAATTTTTCGCTATGTTTTCTGAAAAGCACAAAACCTTTGGTAAGAATAAAATCACCTTTTTTTGTGTAGTAATCATAAATGATTAAGTCGTCATTATTTCCCAATTCCGAATACTCTAAAATATGTTCCGTTCCAAAAATATTTCCACTTAAGTTTTTTACTATCAACTTAACATTGTTTTCTAAAGATTGGGTTTTGTCAAATTCCTCCTTTTTAAAGTTGACTAATAATTGAGCATTTGATTCCGAAAATCGAAGAGTTGGTTCATTCGGATTTTTGGTGTATTCAATTCCTTTAGGAACTTTTATCTGCTGTCCTAATAAAGTCAGAGTTGTATCTGATTTTGTCTCATTACTGTCTTTAAATACAATTTCAAATGCGCTATTGTAAGTCTTGATAACTTTTAAAGTATCAATCGGTTTATTATTCTCTAAAACGCTTTTAATGTCAATTTCAGTTTTGTCTTTGTTAATGTTAATCAATAACATAATTATTCCAACTGAAAGTAATCCAATACCAGACCATAATTGACCACTCTTTTTACTCTTTCGGTATGCAAATAATAATGATATTCCAATTCCGATTAGTATTAATTGAGTTAAAATATCTCCTATGTTTTCAAACATTCGATTGGATTGGTTTTAATGTGTTACAACGTACAGCTGTATGGTTTGTTGCGTGTTTTAAGCACCTAATTTAGCAAATACAAACCGAATAGAAAATCCGCGAGGATTTTCGTAAGTAGGCTAGAACTAGCAATAAATTATATACGGTGTTAGCAATAGTTTTTTATTTTTTATTATTCAATTCAGTCAGATGTTGGTCAATTTCTAGCCAAACATTTTCATTTCCTCCTTCTTTGTAAAAAGTAATGTTTTTATTGTTATCAATTACAATGTTTTTAGGATAAGAATTCCCAAATAAGACTTTATCATTTTTAGAAATAAAAGTTATATCATACTCAAATTTATTTTTTTCTAAAAAACCAGAAACTTTATCTTTCGAATCATCAGTAATTGATACAAACTTTACATTTTTATCCGAATATTTGCTGACTAATTTATTCAATCCTGGAATTTCCTTTCTACAAGGCGCACACCAAACAGCCCACCAATTAAAAATAATAGTTTGTCCTTTGAGTTTATTCAAATCGAAATTTTCTCCGTTAATATCTGTTAGTTCAATTGAAGGAAATATTTTTCCCTTAACAAGAGGTTTGTCGATTGTCAGAACAGATAATGAGTCAGTTAATATAGATTGGTTAATCCAAGAATAAATGATATTGTTTTTTAGTGTGTCTAATTTTTTTATTCTTAAAGAAACTCGGTTTATTGAATTATTAAACTCGATATCGATATCATTCTCTTTTATATTTTCTGAATCTTGTTTAAAATCAACTGTGGTAAATTGTTTTATTTGCTTGTTTGAAGCTAGTGCAATCCAATTTCCAGTTTGTTCTCCTTGCTTAAGAAATCCAACATAAATATCTATAGAGTCATTATTGGATTCCAAAATAGAATGGCTTAGAATTTCAAAGGGCAAGCTTTTTTCTATAGGTTTTAATATTTCAGGAAAACCTTGTTGAAATTCAGCAGTTTTATATGAACTTTTTTGTTCTTTCTGACAACTAGATAAAACTGTTAATATAAATATTGCAATGAAAATGTTTTTCAGCATTATGAGTGGTTTAAATTATTGCTAACGTGTTTCTTTAGTTTGTATTAAATAACTTTAGATAGAAAAAGAGGAGAACTATAACGTGTTTTAGATTTATAGCTCCCTTACACGTACCAGTCCTCTCTTTCTATAAAGTTGCAAAGAACCATT
>NZ_JAFMPU010000020.1:0-6173 GCF_049132085.1 Seonamhaeicola sp. NFXS20
GAATCCTGCCACCCCGACAAAATAGTATATCAATCATCATTAAAAACCTGTTAATCGTGTGATTACCAGGTTTTTGCATTTTTAACGGTTTCATAAGAAAGTAAAAAATACTGTTAAAAAAGTCAACAAATCGGATAACAAAAAGAGTTTCCGAAAAGTGTTGACTGAATTATTAAAATTCAACAATAAGTTGGTAGAATAAATGTATCTTTAAAGTGATTTGACTTTCGTCTGGTAAAAAAAAGTATTAACAAAAAGACGAAATCATGAAAACAACAGCGACTTTTAGTATCCTGTTCTGGGTAGACCATGCCCGTGCAAAAAGCAACCAAGCCTTAATCTATGCCAGAATTACAGTAAACGGCAAACGAGCAACCATCAGTTTAAAACGAAAAGTACGACTATCGGATTGGGATGCCCATAAGGGAAGATCCCGAGGTACAAATCAAAACACAAGAATACTCAATAATTATTTGGATGAAGTCAATAACAGCCTTTTCAAATGCTATCAAGACCTGAAATTGGAACATAAACACATAACCTCTCAAGCCATAAAGGCCAGGTATACGGGTGAAGACGACATTCATAAATCCTTGAAAGACCTAATCGAGTACCACAATACTAAAATGAAGTCCATTTTAAAGCCTGGTACTATGAAGAACTATTCGACAACAGAGCGTTATTTGAACAAGTTCCTAAAACAAAAGCTTAAGATTAATGATATTTATTTGAAACAATTAAGCTATAGGTTTATAGTAGATTTTGAACAGTACCTAAGAACAGTCAAAAACAAAAAGAACGCCTATATGTTATCCAACAATGGAGTGATGAAGCATTTAGAGCGTTTCAAAAAGATGATGAACCTTGCCTACAAGTTGGAATGGATAACCAGAAATCCCTTTAAGCAGTTTCAGTTGAAGTTTGAAAAGTTCGATAGGGAGTACCTTAGCGATAGGGAGCTTAAACTTATAGAAAACACTCATTACAAGAATGGACGTTTAGAAAGGATAAAGGATTGTTTTGTTTTTTCTTGTTATACAGGGTTATCCTACACAGATGTGAAGCAATTAGCAGGAAATAAAATAAGCAGGGGGATTGATAAAAGGTTTTGGATTTTCACTAAGCGGGAAAAAACGAATGAAACGGTTAAAATACCAATCCTTCCAAAAGCAATGGATATTTTAAATAAGTACAATGATGAGCAGCCAAGAAATTCTAAAGATGCTTTGTTGCCATTATGTTCCAATCAAAAGGCTAATAGCTATCTAAAGGAAATAGCTAAGGACTGCGGTATCAACAAGAACATAACCTTTCACATGGCACGCCACACCTTTGCGACCACAGTCATGCTGTCTAATGGTGTACCTATAGAGACTGTATCGAAACTTTTGGGGCATACCAAATTATCTACAACGCAAATCTACGCCAGAGTGATTGAATCAAAAATAAGCGAGGACATAGGTAATCTGCTGCAGCGGTTAGAGGACAAAACCAATCAGAAAGAACCCCAACAAAACCAATCAATTATTTTTTAGGCTTTAAAAAAGAATTCCCTTTCAGTGCGCTCCTCACCAAAAGACGGGAGTGTACTGAAAGGGGATTTTATGCTGAATAATCTGAAATTACTTATCGAGGAGCTTTTCCAGATATTTATTTTTTTAAAATGATAGAGCAAGAACGTTTTTCTGTGGTTCTTTGCAGCAAAAAAGAACCTTTTAATAGGGCTTTTCACTGTTTTTGCTGCAAATTCTTCATTGAAAACAAAACTAAAAAGCGGACAATTTTTTAAACTACCTTATTTCACTGGTGTTTTGGAGGAACATGAAAATGTAACATCGCGCAGCGTGTTACCCTCTTGCTCTTCCCTTAGGTTAGCAAATATACTTTATATAGAGAACTTTTTATAATAGTCAGTGCTTGTAATGAGTAACTTTCTATAGGAGAAAAACGTTCAACAATTATTAGCTGTGACCAAACGGATAAGGGTGAATTATACGCTAACAAAGATTCAAGGACAAGAGTTTTGCGCTTATAAACTCTATTGTTGTAAGTATCAACTTATAGAGCTTGTTTTTAATTGTAATTGTTACAGGTTATAAATACAATAGAATCGTTAAAGTGCTGGTACCGTAATTAAAAGCTAGGTTACAACAAAAAAACATACAGTTACAACAAAAACAAGTACAGTTATTACATTAGACTAACAACTATAGAAACAATTGCGGTAATCTTGCTGACGGATATATGTTCTTAATTAACAAAAGGTATCCATAAAACAGTATTTAATAAACTTTATTCATTATGAAAAAAATTACGTTTTTTTTAATTTTAGTAGTATCTACTACAGTTTTATTTGGGCAAACCCAAATAGGCGAAGATATTGATGGAGAGATCATAGAAGGCCAGTCAGCAGATTCGGTAAGTCTATCAGAAGACGGTACGATTATGGCTATTGGTGTTACAGACAATAATGGCAATGGTGAAGACTCTGGTCATGTACGGGTATTTAAATATAACGGTACTGATTGGGACCAAATAGGCGGAGATATTGATGGGGAAGCGGCAGGCGATTCTTCAGGTCGCTCCGTAAGCCTATCTGCAGATGGCACCATTCTAGCTATTGGTGCTATAGGAAATGATGGCAATGGTGAAGACTCCGGTCATGTACGGGTATTTAAGTATAACGGTACTAATTGGGACCAAATCGGCGGAGCTATTGAAGGGGAAGCAGCTGGTGATTTTTCAGGTGTCTCCGTAAGCCTATCTGAAGAAGGCACTATCGTGGCCATTGGTGCTACTGGAAATGATGAGAATGGTGTAATTTCTGGTCATGTACGGGTATTTGAATATAACGGTAGTGGTTGGGCTAAAATAGGCCCAGATATTGATGGTGAAGCCCTTGGAGATCAGTCAGGTGTCTCTGTAAGCTTATCTGCAGATGGTACTATCGTGGCCATTGGTGCTATTGACAATGATGGCAATGGTAGCGGTTCTGGTCATGTACGGGTATATCAATACTCAGATGATAATAAGTGGACAAAAATAGGCGACGATATTGATGGGGAAGCAGTAAATGATCACTCAGGTCGCTCCGTAAGCCTATCTGCAGACGGTTCTATCGTGGCCATTGGTGCTAATGACAATGATGGCAATGGTAGCGGTTCTGGTCATGTACGGGTATATCAATACAAAGGAGATAAGTGGGACAAAATCGGTAATGATATTGATGGGAAATTCGCTGGAGACGGTTCAGGTTTCTCCGTAAGCCTATTCTCAGATGGTTCTGCCGATGGTTCTATCGTGGCCATTGGTGCTCGTTTTAATGATGATAATGGTCCTGCTGCTGGTCATGTACGGGTATTTGAATATAGCGGTAGCGATTGGAGCCAAATAGGCGGAGATATTGATGGGGAAGCAGAAGGAGATCAGTCAGGTTACTCTGTAAGCCTATCTGCAGAAGGCACTATTTTAGCTATCGGAGCTATCGACCCTACAGGCTTTGTACGAGTATTTGAAAATATTGCTGGTGATTGGACCCAAATAGGCGCAGCTATTGATGGGGAAGCAGCAGATGATGAGTCAGGTACCTCCGTAAGCTTATCAGCAGATGGTACGATTATGGCCATTGGTGCTCCTGAGAATGATGGCAATGGTGAAGATTCCGGTCATGTACGGGTATTTCAAAATATAAATAATAAATGGACCCAAATAGGCGGAAATATTGATGGTGAAGCAGCTGATGATGAGTCAGGTACCTCCGTAAGCTTATCAGCAGATGGTACGATTATGGCCATTGGTGCTCCTGAGAATGATGGCAATGGTGAAGATTCCGGTCATGTACGGGTATTTAAGTATAACGGTACTAATAATTGGGACCAAATAGGCGAAGATATTAATGGGAAAGCTGCTGGTGATTTTTCAGGTGTCTCCGTAAGTCTATCTGCAGATGGCACCATTCTAGCTATTGGTGCTCCTGGTAATGATGGCAATGGTGATTATTCTGGTCATGTACGGGTATTTAAATATAACGGTACTGATTGGGACCAAATAGGCGAAGATATTGATGGGGTAGCCTCTCTTGATTCTTCAGGTCGCTCCGTAAGCCTATCAGCAGATGGTACCATTCTAGCCATTGGTGCTCCTGGAAATGATGGCAATGGTGATGGTTCTGGTCATGTACGGGTATTTAAATATAACGGTACTGATTGGCCCCAAATAGGCGAAGATATTGATGGGGTAGCCTCTCTTGATTCTTCAGGTCGCTCCGTAAGCCTATCAGCAGATGGTACCATTCTAGCCATTGGTGCTCCTGGAAATGATGGCAATGGTGATGGTTCTGGTCATGTACGGGTATTTAAATATAACGGTACTGATTGGCCCCAAATAGGCGACGATATTGTTGGGGTAGCCGCTAATGATTTTTCAGGTACATCCGTAAGCCTATCAGCAGATGGCTCCATTCTAGCCATTGGTGCTCCTGAGTATTTTAGCGGTTCTGGTTATGTACGGGTATTTCAGTACACAGATAAGTGGAACCAAATAGGCGTAAATATTGATGGTGAAGCAGAAGGAGATCAGTCAGGTACCTCCGTAAGCCTATCTGCAGATGGTACTATTCTAGCCATTGGTGCTCCTAGAAATGATGGTGGCGGTGATGAATCTGGTCATGTACGGGTATTTAATCTAGCAACAACGGTGTTAGGGGTTTCTAGTTTCGAGTCTACTACTTATACTTTTAATATTGTTGTAAATAAAGCAGCAGAACAGATGCATGTATACCTTCCAGAAGATTCAGATTTAAAAACAATAAACCTTTATAGCCTTAATGGTAAATACCTATATACTGGAAAAAGCACAGTATTACCAATACAAGGCTTATCTAAAGGAGTTTATATTGTAGAAGTAGTAAACAATTTAGGTAGAACAGCTAAAAAAGTAGTGATACCGTAATTAAAAAACACCTATACTTTCAATGTAAAATTAAAATGATGTGACCTGTAGCTTCACATACACGTTAAAGACATTTTTACTAATGTCAATACCATAAATTTTACTATATTTATTCATAAGAAATAATTTTTGGAAAGGACATTCTACTTTAATTTCAACAACTTAAAAACGAGATTTTGGTCTCAGAGAACTGAACGAAATTTTGGTAGAAAAAAGAGAGGATTATCAATGTTACCGAGGTCTAGGTTTGACCTTGTGTACTAACCATAATTCTCTCTTTTGTGTTTTCTGATTTATTATAAAACTTATTAAAAGATAAACTTAAGCCGTATATAATTTATTGCTTAGGCAAGTGCTTATTTGGAAAATTCCTAAGGAATTTTCACGGGTTCGTAAATGTTTCTTAACTACACAACTCACCAAAATAAAGGAGACTGTTATGCGTCATGCTGAAAAATGAGATAAAAGTTTATTCTGGAAGTTAATATGGCATATTATCGTAAAAAAGACTGAAAAAAATTCCTAAAAATAATTGACGACAAGGATAGTATGCATGACTTTTGGGAAGATGGGCACAAGTCCTATTTAGAAGCAAAACGCAACTTAACATCAAAAGGTTTAATCGTTAATGATTATGTTGTTGATTTGAATAAGTTAATAACATACTGTAAAATTAGAGACTTAAAAATTGACGGAAAAGCCCGATCACAATTCGTGTCTGATATAAAATGAACAAAGAACAGATATCTAAGGAATAAACTTTATTAACTGAATGGAACCCACTTGGTGATATGTTTACTTAAATAAGTGATTTAAATATTTATGAAATTGAAGCGACAAATATCCTATTGCATATAAAAATTAACAGTACCGTAAATCAGATAAGTAAAATGACACATGGCGTTTTAAATCAAGCTTTTGGGATAGATGTTGAACCCGTTAAATACAAAATTATTGCGGAACAAACACATGCAATGCTAAAGGAAAAATAAAAGTACAAAAGCAAAATACAGAACTGCGCTGAAATTTCTAAATTCTATAACTATTTATTTTGCTTTGGTTCTAAATAATATTTATCTTTATAAAACCAGTAAGAAAAGTAATTTATTTTGAGGTCATTTATAAGCCCGTCAACAAATCGGCTAACAGATTGTTTTTTGAGTTTGTAAATGATTGATATATAGTATATTATATAAGAGGAAGAGGCTTCCTGCCACCCCGAC
>NZ_JAFMPU010000021.1:0-5977 GCF_049132085.1 Seonamhaeicola sp. NFXS20
CATGGGCTATAATTCATTGCTACGGATTTTTCCTGCGGAAAAATCCTGCTTTTTTGCTATCTTCGTGCTACGGCGGAAACAATCCTGCGGATTTTTTCCGCAACGAAACCATAGCCAAACCGTTGGCAATAATTATGAAAAAAACACTGCTTCTGATTTTATTAGTTTTTTGTTTTCTAAATTGTGCAAATCCATACAAGTATTCTAAAAAAGAGGCTTTAGTTCAATCTTTCCATTGTCTAAATATTAAACAGGATTTAGGAGCGAAAAGTAATTTAAGAAATCCTTACTTTTTACAATTAGCGAAAATACTTAAAAATGACTCTATTCCTGACAAAAGTATAACAGACATGATTACAGTATTGACTGTTGAGATAGAGCGAACAATCAATGATGGTAAAAAACTTATTGATTCTTTAAAACCTAATCATAATGACACTCGTTTTTTTGATGCTACTTGGGAGTATTTAGATTTAAATAAGCAGTTGGAGGCTAAAAACAGATTATTGGTAGCAAGCTTGCTCAACCCAAAAAGTGACAAAAACATAGAAATAGAATTGAGCAATGAAGTTGAGGAATTAGCTCAACGAATTTTGGAGGAACAAACTGAATATGTTAATAAGGAATCCAAATTTCATAATGACAACAATATAGTTCAACGCGAAGTTGATTCGATTGTTGATATTATCAAAAATAAATAACTATTGCCAACAACGGCTATAGTTCATTACGGCTGAAATTCCTAATCGGAATTTCAAGCCTTTTTGCTAAATTTATGGTTACGGCGGAATGATACTCGCGTACCATTCCGTAACGAAACCATAGCCAAAACCGTTATAGGACATAAAAACAAACTTCATACAATTAACAAACATAAAATAAATACTATGAGAAAAATCCTAATCCTGACCACTTTAGCATTGATAGGTCTAAGTTCATTTGGACAAAAAATAATTGAAAACCCCGATTTTAGTGCAACAACTGCTAATTATGTGAAGATTACCAAAATTGAACTCCAAGATACAGTAACAAAAATTGATTTTGAAGTAAAATATTTCCCAAAATGGTGGATTAAAATTTCATCGGATAAGACTTACATACAAAACAGTAAGGGGGGAGAAAAACTTTTTGTTAAAAGTGCTAAAGGAATAATCCTTAATAAAAAGCATAATACACCTGAAAGTGGAATTAACCTATATACGCTATATTTCCCTGCAATAGAAAAAAACATTGATAAAATAGATTATATAGAGGAAAGCTGGAAAATATTTGATATTAGCTTAACTGAAAAAGAAGAAATTTCCTTTATACCTAAAGAAATACAGGGAAATTGGTTAAAAACAGACGGTAGTAATGAATGGCAATATGGTATTTTTGAAGATAAAGTTATTTATCAAAATAAAATTTGGAATAATATATTGCTTAATAGTAAAGGAAAAAACTTTGAGCTAAGCCTTAAAGATGGTTCACAGCAAGAAAAAATTTATATAAAATTAAAAAAAGAAAATTTATTAATAGGCGATTCTCCTGATAATCAACAATTGTATAGTAAAACCAAAACTTTTAATACTGACTATGTAATTGAAAATGATTTGGAATATGAACTTCCGGTGTTTAAAATTGACACAGCAGTTTATAGAGGCTTTATCGATGGATATCACCCCAAAATGGGTAACACAGGCATGGCTTATGTAAATGACATAATTATTCATGAACAAAACTCATGCTTAATTACAATTGAACCAGATGGGAGTTTTTATTGTAAAGTTCCAATGATACATCCGCAAGAGATTTATGTTCGAATGCTTAACATGAGTGAGAGCGTTTATCTTGAACCAGGAAAAACAACTTTTCAATATATTGATTTATCTGAATATACCTCGGCTTATAAAAACTATAACCATAGAAACAAAAGAGAAAGAAAGTCCCTTTTTATGGGTGATGTGTCTTTAGTAAATTCAGATTTGCTTGCAATGGATACAATTTACTATTTCAATTACAATATAGCTCAAAAGAAAATTTTAGATATGACGGGCAATGATTTTAAAACTTATTGCTTGGATATTATGAATCAAGAATTGAATGCTTTAGACCAATATGTTCAAAATAACCCGGTAAGTAAAAAAGCTTTGCAAATTAAGAATATGCAAATCCCATACAGAGCGTATGAAAATATATTATCATTTAATCGAATGAAAAGCTCTGCCTATCGAAAAAAGCATAAAGTACCTAGAGAACAACGAGAAATTCCATTGCAATCTGAAACATTTGAACCTAGTTATTATGACTTTATTAATGCGGATGATTTAAACAACCCTATTTCGCTAATATCAGGTGGGGCATACAACTCCTTAATAAACAGGATTCGTTTTTCTGAAAGTGTTCTCCCAAAACCAAACTATTTTTATGTTGCCCTGATGGATACTATTTCCTCGAAAGGAATAACCTTATCAATAGATGAAGAAAAAATTCTTAATAATCTTATTGGTTGTGAAAATATAACATGTATCAAAGAAACTCTTGAATCGGATACTGCAACTTTGAATTCGTTTCGACAAAAATATTCAGAATTATTTAGTTCAATTAGTAAAGACGCATATCATCAAATACAATCAGTAAATATGAGTAAATATTTCGGGTTAACTGAATGTTTTGCAACGGAAATAATGTTTGCTCAATCGAAATGCGAAAGTATGAGGGGGAGGCAAAAACCATTCGAAGAAGGTGATAAGGTCGAGATTCGAGAAAAGATAAGTGACGATTTTATTATGAATTATCTAATAAACTATAGTGACAATAAAGAAAAAGAAATAGAAAAAAAACTAGCAGAAAATAAAACCAAAACGGGATATGTTATAAACGAAACGCCGAAAACAGAAGCCGATAAACTATTTGATGCGATTATAGAAAAATATAAAGGTAAGGTTGTTTTTGTTGACTTTTGGGCAACATGGTGTGGCCCGTGCAGAAGTGGCATGGAAAAAATTAAACCTCTTAAAGAAGAATTGAAAGATAAAAACATTGAGTTTGTTTACATTACTAATCAATCATCACCAATAGATACCTGGAATATGATGATACCCGACATCAAAGGTGAACATTACAGAGTTGAACAAGACGAGTGGAATCATTTTGCTTCAAAGTTCAATATAAGCGGAATACCACACTATGTACTTGTAGATAAGGACGGGTCTGTTGTCAAAGATAAAGTGTACTTTGCTTCATCAAATGAAGAATTAAAAAAGTTATTTGAAAAATATCTAACACAATAAATTACGCCCTATAACACGCGGTATAGTTAATAAGGGTTTCAGTGGTTTTCAGGGCGTAGTAACCCGCTCCAAATTTTGCTGTAACTTGTTAGGTAAAAAGCCCGCAATCCCTTACTAACCATACAGCTGTACGTTGTACAACATTTTGACCCGTCCTGAATAAAGGCTACATAATTTTAAACATTATGTACAAAAATGACAAAGTAATCAGAAGGTATTCAGAACCTTTCAAACTCAAAATTTTAGACGAACTTACAACAGGAAAATTAAACAAGTATCAATTAGGTAAGGCTTATGGAATTAATCCAACCACAATCAACGAATGGATTAAAAAGTACAACCGTAAAGACTGACCCGTCCTGAATAAAGGCTACATAATTTTAAACATTTAACAATTTCTTTTAATAGTATTTTTAAGTCAGATATGAGCATTCCTTATATTTGTCTATAATTTCATTTTAGAATTACCACTCACTATGAATAGAAGAAAATTTTTCAAAAACGGTTCACTTTTTGCCTTAGGAGCATCAGTATTAAATCCTTTTGATGTAGCTGCAACACCTAAAGATTTTGATACTTATAAAAAGAACAAAAAAGCTAAAAATATCATTATAGTTGTAAGTGATGGGATGAGTATTGGAACTCTAAATATGACAGATTTATATTTATCAAGAAAAACAGGAATTGGTACAAATTGGCTTCAATTATACAGAGATAATAAAATTACACGTGGTTTAATGGATATGGCATCTGCTAGTTCTATTGTTACCGATTCTGCAGCTGCTAGTTCATCTTGGGGAGGTGGGTTTAGAATTAATAATGGAGGCCTTAATGTAAGTCCTACTGGTGAACACCACTTACCTATCTGGCAAAAATTTAAAAAAGCTGGTAAAATGGCTGGATGTGTTACCACAGTACCTATAACACATGCTACACCTGCAGGATTTTGTGTTAATAGTAAAACACGTAAAGACCAAGCTGGTATTGCAGAAAAATATTTAAGTCTAAACTTTGATATTATGATGGGTGGAGGAAATGAGTATTTCTCTCCTGATAAACGAGACGATAAGGTTGATATGTATCAAAAGTTTGCCAACAAAGGCTATGAAGTTGTAAAAACCAGAAAACAAATGTTAAAGGCAGATACTAGTAAGCCAATTTTAGGAGTGTTTTCAGATAGTGGATTGCCTTATACTATTGATAGAAATAATAGCAAAGAACTAACAAAAAACATTCCTACACTAGCTGAAATGACTCAAAAAGCTATTGATAGAATGAAAAATCATCCTGAAGGATTTGTATTGCAAGTGGAAGCAGGAAAAGTAGATTGGGCAGCTCATGGTAATGATATAGCAGGTTTACTTTATGACCAAGCTGCTCATGACGATGCTGTAAAAGTGGCTATTGATTTTGCTGATACTAATGATGAAACCCTAGTGATTATAACTACAGATCATGGAAACTCTAATCCAGGAACAATTTATGGTAGTAAAGCTAATGAGAACTTTGATACCATTCAAAACTATAAACATACAAACGAATGGATATTAAATGGTATTGGAAGAGAATCCACTATCAATCAGATTAAAGAACGCATTGAATATGCTAATAATTTTGTTGTTACAGATGAAGAGGCAATAACTCTTTTAACGCATTATGCCAATATAACAACAGAAGATGGTTTGTATAATCCTCGTCATTTACCTTTTAAATTGATGGCTGAAATTCAAAAAAAACATAACTCAGTTGGTTGGATAAGCCAACAACACTCTTCAGACTATGTAGAGTTATCTATGTATGGTCCAGGTAGTGATTTGTTAAAACCATTTATTATAAATACAGATTTACATTATTTAATGTTAGAAGCTGCTGAAGTAGAAAATAACTTTTAAAATAGATTTATGTAACTCTAAATCTCGCAATTAATTGTCCAGTCTAATGTAGTAATTCCAGTACTCTTGTCGATTCCTAGTTCTCAGGCCAGTTCAGGGACGCTTCTTCCCTTTAGGATCTTCACAATCTGTGTCTCGGTAAATTTGCTTTTTTTCATGTGACAGTTTAAAATTTAAAATTAGTAAATTCGAATTATTTACTGTCCTAGTTTTTAGGGAAGCCTACATTTTTATAATTATTACAAATAAAACCCTTCATAAATCATATTTGCTTTGTTACAAAAAATTAATTTCTCTTGTCCTTACTTCCCTTATCAAAAGCCACTAGGTTAAACAATTCTCGCATTCTAGATCGCACCCTATTTCCGTAACGTGCTTCCAATTCATTGGCATTCAAATTAGTGGTAGCATGCGTTTTTAGTTTATGCTTTAGAAAAAGATCGTATCGAGAGAGTAAAATTTCTCCCATAACATTACAATCTTTTCCAAAATGTCTTCCCGTGGGTTCCACGCCCAAATCGTCAAAACAATAAAACTGATGATTGCCATATTGCTCGATAATTCGATAGCCTATATTATTAAACCCAAAAACAATGTTCCTTGAAGGAATCACTTCATAGGGACGAAAATGCGGTACCATATGTTTTAATAACCGCATGAGCGACGTTTTACCACAACCCACAGGACCGCTTAACAGTACGCCTTTGTTGATGTCTATTCTAAACTTTTCACAACTAGATTTGTCTTTGATAAAATAGCAACAAAGCTTGTATAGTACCTTATGGTCTTCTTTGTAGATTTTAAACTTTTTAC
>NZ_JAFMPU010000022.1:0-5754 GCF_049132085.1 Seonamhaeicola sp. NFXS20
TTCTCTTCCGGTACGCGGTCGCTAAGCCTAAATTGATTGAATAGCTTTTCTTGAAATATTTTTGTGCCTTGCATTATTAAATATACGAAATTTCTGTATATTTAGCAAGTCTTGTGCAACGGACACATTGTATAAAAATAATAGCGGTTTAATCGCTAAAACGAAAGTGAAATATATAAATCATACGACAGTAACAAACGGAATGGTAAGTGCGTAAAAATCCGCTACTATTCTTATACGTTACCGTTGGCAACAAGCTGAAAAAAATCCCGAATGAATCAAAATCTGGAACAAATATTTGAATTAGAAACTGCCGAAAAATATAACGAGGCGTATTCTGAATATCAAAAACTGATTTCGGAAAATAATGCGGAATTTGAAACGTGGAAATATTATTTCTTCTTTTTGTGGTCTATGATTGAAGATGTTAATGGACAATTTAAGAAAGATATTGATTTACGAACTGAATTGGAATCTGAATTAAAAAATGGACTGAATAAATACTCGGAATTGGCTGAATTCAATTTTATTGCTGGATATACAATTTCAATTTTCCCTTACGAATTTGGAGATTACGAGGAATTGGAAATTAAAGGGAAAGAAATGCTTAAAAAAGCGTTTGAATTGGAACAATCTAATCCGATTTATGAAATGGTTTATTTAGGCTCAAAAAGTCTGAATGAAAAAGAGCAAAGTTTATATAAAAAGGCTTGTGCTGAATCAAAACTGATTTTAAAAACAAAATATAACGGAAAAGGATTATTGAACGAATATTATAATCAAGTATTTAATCGTGAATAAAAAAGCCAGTTGCCAACACCGGTAACCGTTGCACAAGCCCATAATGAATCCTAAAATTATAATTAGAACCGTCTTTTAAAGGCGGTTCCTGTTTTTATAGACTTAAAAATCCTGGTGTTTTAAAAGGCTTTAAAAGCATGTTTATAAGGTTGCAAAAGATGTTTTTGAGACTAAAATAAAGCGCCTGTGCCTCTGCTCCGCTTTTAGTACGTTTTTCTATGAATTTCATATATTTTTTAAGGTTGTAGGCTATGGCCGAGAGCTGCATGCATTTATTGGCCTGCTCGATTCCAATGGTATTCACTTTTCTTAGGCCCATAAATTGTGTGAGCGTACCCAATACGGGTTCTACGGTGCTCTGCCGCTTTCCTTTCATATAACGCCCTTGGCCGCTTTCTACCCGGGCTATGTTACGTTCGTATTCCGAGCGGTAATAGGTAACGGTAAATTTCTTTTCCTGTGCCGTTTTCCCTAGGCATGCCGTGCGCATTGGACAGTTCAAACACAACGGTTTTGAGCCGCGGTATTCCTTCTTCTTGGTGTTGTTCTTTTTTTCTATAAACACTTTTTTAAAGGGGAAGCCTACATTTTTTGGGAAGCCTACAATTCTGCTGGATTTAATTCCTTTCTAATTTTAATAGAGCTTTTAAGAGAAAACATAAAATATCTCCTAAGGAGTTTAAATTAAATTATGAAAAAGAGATATCAAGATAAATATCTATTTTAACATGATTTCGAGGTAAGAAACCATAAGCGAAAAATTTAGTTTTTGATTAAATACAGTACTTCGTTTACAAATTCTTACAAACTAGCTTCACGATTTGTTTTATTAGTGTATTTAAGCAATAAATAAAACTCTGGGTTAATTAATTTAGGGACACTATCCCTAAAATTGTGTATAAGTAATAACTCTTTAAGTGATAAAACAAAGGTCTACCTATTTCAGTAAAATACACTTCCTACCTCCATTTAACTCCTGTAATTCCAACTCTAACTTTTCCTTATTCCCAAGTACAAACTTAGGCAAGACATATACAAATCGGAGTGATTGTCCATTCGATATCTTAGCGGGAACACTATAGGTATAGATTGGTTTTATTTCCAGTCTTTGATGGGAAGCTTTTCGTTTTTTATTACCACTAACTCTATAAACTTTCAAAAAATCTAGTTCAAAAGCAATACCAGAGCTATTGGAAACCTCCATCACCAAATAGGTTTCGGAATTATAATAAACTAGTTTTTGTAGATATATC
The DNA here is from genome assembly GCF_049132085.1 of Seonamhaeicola sp. NFXS20. NCBI lineage: Bacteria > Pseudomonadati > Bacteroidota > Flavobacteriia > Flavobacteriales > Flavobacteriaceae > Seonamhaeicola > Seonamhaeicola sp. NFXS20. The sequence continues at coordinate 2,055 of NZ_JAFMPU010000022.1, forward strand.
TTAACTCCATTACTTTGCTTAGTAGCTATTTTTTCAGGCTTTTGATTAAGTAAATTTTTACAGAAAGTTTTATAATATTCTACGCTTCTGTAAACACTATCCAAGGTTTTTGGCTTTGGTTTCTGTATAAGGGAAAGAGGCTCTTCATTACCGATGCTTTTGGTTTTTGATATAAAATAATTGAATTTTGGAAGCTCATCTGCATATTTCAAAATATAAGAATAAACCAGCCCATCATCAGTCACCACCAACAAATTACTTTCTTCTCCTGGTCGTGCTTGTAACAATCCAAAATATTGTTTTGTTTCCCGATTATAGGTAAACACAAAATGGGGTGCCCCAGTAATAGCTTGTTTGATAGCTTCTGGAAAAAATACAGCAACGGTGTTTTGGTTATTGGCATATAATGTATCTAGCGTTTGTTGTGCATGTAATGAACACGATAGAATAATAGTTAATAGTATATATATTGTTTTCATGATTTTAGTTTTAAGAGTAACTGATAGTTATCCATTATGGTTACCTTAACCTGTCGGTTGTTTCTTCTAAAGAGTTGTTTAATGCCACTTACCTGTGGAACCCCTGGTACACTCACATCATCAACCATATCACCAACTACTTGTTTTTGCAAATCTTCCTGAAAACTATTTTCTATATAGATTCCTTTACTACCATCATCCAAGTCATAGGCTTCAAATTGAACAGCGCGCCCTTTAATATTTTCAATATTTAGGATGGTTCGGTTAGGTTTAAAACTCACAAAACCATAAATTAAGGTGTTTTTTTCAATTAAAACCCCTCCTATTTTAGCTGACTTAGAGAGTCTCATACGCAATCTAAAATCTTGCTTTACCATTTGTGTACCATCAACACGAACCATTAATTCCTTATCTGTATTATGTATAGACTGCTTCGGATTTTCTTTTGGATTTGAAGCAAAAAACAATTGATGTTCTAAACCTAGTTCCTTTGTTCTAATCCCTATTTCTTTTTGGGTTATAGAGGTATCTTTCTTAGAGGTATTAGAGGTATCGATAATTTGAGCGTTGGTTTCGTTATCTTGCTTGTTATAATGACCTTTTATTTTTTTTAAAGCGGTTAAGTTTTTATATCGCTTTTGTCCTAAAAAATAAACACTATCAATAATTCGTTTTTTACGAATACTATCTTGTTGAGAATTAAAATACCCCATAGAATCCAATAGGCGTTCATTATACACACTTGGAGCATTTCGTTCTCGCTCTTCCTTCAAAGCTTCGATAGCCTCTATTTTGCTTTCATATTGTTTCTGCTCCTCTCCAAGTTTTGGAAGAGGCGCTTGATTGTTTTTAATCGTTGTTTCTTTATTTTTTCCAAAAGTGATAATGGAATAAAAAACAATAAACAAAACCACACTGATGATAATCAATACCATCACAATGTTACTCTTCTGAATTTTCATAATCTTCAAGTTTTCTAAGTGTATTTTCAAAATAGTCTGTAATTAGTAACCCATGTGGATTATACGGAAAGTTTCGTTCCACTTGAATTAGATTTCCACTAGATATAAGTTCGTAGCTATCAGTTGTAGTACCTCGGTTAATTTGGAATATGATTACCGTCTTAAATGGATACGGTTCACTTTCGGTTTCTACATGAGATTCAATTTTGATGACACGCTGTACTAATGAATACTGCAAAAGTCTATTATAGACACCCTCTACCTGTTTCTGCTGGAATAGATTTGATACAGAACTGTTGCTCAGCCACAGGGCTTTTTCAATTTGCTTTTTATAATTATTACCATCAAGGTTATAAAAGCAATTGTGAAAGCGCTCTAAATGCGACAGCGCTTCTACTTCAAAGTTTTCTCGTTGACGAACTACTTTTAGAGGCACAACATCGCCTTCAGTTCCCACTACAAAGGCATTATTTTGGGATTCCCTATACATCTTGATGGTCATCAGGACAGAAAACAGACAAGTCAAAGTAGCACATCCTACTGTCACCAATACAATAAAACGATTGATCCGTAGTACTTCAAAGATATTTTTATATGGTATTTTCATGTTACTTTTAATTTTAGTTTTTATGAACCTCCTGTAAAAAGCCTGAGGACAAACGTGCTGGCTTTTCGGTATAATTTAAATTTGAGAAGTACAATAAAACCGATAGAAGCACACTCTATAACTGGAGCAAAAAACTCACTCCCCCAATTCGTTCCGAACAAATCCACCCAAAAATCAGTATTAATTTCTGTGTAAAGATTGTTTATAAATACATTGACTAAAAAGAAGGCAGGAACTAACATATAGACACCTGCATAAAGCTTAAAAAAGGTATAGGCTAGGGCACGAAACTTTTCAAATACAGCAAGGCTAATTACCAATGGAAAAAATGCCTGCATAATGCCTAGTAGAAAATAACGCTCTGCTAAGAATAATGGATAAATAAACAAGTCCAAAAGCCAAAGAGCAACACCACCTATAAAGGCTATCATTTTAAGACCATATAAGGGTGTCACTAAAGCCTCATATAAGATGGCCATCGCTTTTTTGGCGGCATCCAGTGCACCCACATCCTGTTCCAGACTAACATCCTGTAATTGTAACGGGAGGAGTGCCGGAGCCGTATCTCTATATTGGGTCTCAATAGCTACTAAAATACCATCAAAAACGCCTAATACCTGTGTAGAAAAAATGACCAACAAAACAATGGCAAAATTTTTAGCTAATTCCGTTGGCGTTAATCCCCAAGTATGTCCATCTGTGGAAGCGATACCTTCATTATATTTTTTAAGAATATTGACTAAAAAAAATAAGACAGCCAATGTCTTCATTCCGGTAATAGTATACTGTGAAAAGTCACTATTCTTAATAGTCTGAAAGACCGTGTCTACATATTCCAAGCCAATTCCTAAAAACATAGTCTATTAGTATTCACTTGTTCTGTTATTAATCCTATCCTGCATTTTTCTAAATGATATAATCTCCTTATACCGCCTTGTTTTATGCTTTACTTCAGCGACCATTTCATCAGACTGAGTTTCATACGCTTTCAATATCATAGCACGTTCAGCATCAGTCATTTTTAAATAATCACTAGTTAGAATCTTATTAACATAATCAACACTTTCCATGGAATGCTCAATGATATCATTAAAGGAATTTGTAATTCGATTTATCTCTTCAGACTTGATATAAGGGGAATTCAAAATATCTTGTAAATCGCCTTGCACCATATTAAAGAGTTGCCCATTGTTTTGTATCAATTGTCCAACGGCATCCAGTTGCTGAATAACGTTACTAACTTGTTCAATACGTTCTTTTTGTTGTTTTAAAAACTCAACGGTCTTCAAAAGGTTTGAGGTCTGTTTTGCAGATTCAACCAGCTGCTTTGCCAGACTAATAAAATTGGTATTATCATAGACTGGCATTCCTTGTGCCTTAATACTACTGATTGATAGAAAAAAGCTAACTAGTAGTATTCCCAAAATTCTCATTCGCTTTTTTAAATAATGTTTCATGACATTGTTATTTTAAGGTTTATAAATTTTTTAATAGCTTTTGCCATATTGTTGGTCTTTTTATAAATGGCCATTATAGCATCGTTTTCTGCTCCATCCGTTAGGTAAGCGGCAAAAACTTCAGGCGGTACTTCCAAACGAAAAATGTTACTTGCTTTTCCTATTTTGATAAACATTTCGGTATACTTTCGTTCA
>NZ_JAFMPU010000023.1:0-5691 GCF_049132085.1 Seonamhaeicola sp. NFXS20
CTAAAATATTCAACTAAAATGCAATAGGAAAAGGGACAGGCATTATTTTGTATTAGAAAAAACTGAGAAAATCGAAAACAAAAAAACCCTTCATATTACTATGAAGGGTTTCTAAAAAAGGCAACGACCTACTCTCCCACAAACGTAGTACCATCGGCGCTAATGGGCTTAACTTCTCTGTTCGGAATGGTAAGAGGTGAGCCCCATCGCTATAACCACCTTAAATCTTAGCTATAAGTTACAAGCTTAATGCTTTTAACTTATAGCGCAGCATCATTGCTGCAAATATTTTAACATATTGAAAAAAATCACATGAATATAATCCGTACTTTAAAAAAAAACAGGCGTACAATAAGCCTATGGGTTATTAGTACTACTCGGCTATGACATTACTGCCTTTACACCTATAGCCTATCAACGTGGTCATCTTCCACGACCCTTTAAAGAAATCTCATCTTGTGGTGGGTTTCGCGCTTATATGCTTTCAGCGCTTATCCCTTCCAAACGTAGCTACTCTGCAATGCCACTGGCGTGACAACAGATACACCAGAGGTTTGTCCAACTCGGTCCTCTCGTACTAGAGTCAGATCCACTCAAATTTCTAACGCCCACTGTAGATAGAGACCGAACTGTCTCACGACGTTCTGAACCCAGCTCGCGTGCCACTTTAATGGGCGAACAGCCCAACCCTTGGGACCTTCTCCAGCCCCAGGATGTGACGAGCCGACATCGAGGTGCCAAACCCCCCCGTCGATGTGAGCTCTTGGGGGAGATCAGCCTGTTATCCCCGGCGTACCTTTTATCCTTTGAGCGATGGCCCTTCCATGCGGAACCACCGGATCACTATGCTCTTGTTTCCAACCTGATCGACTTGTAGGTCTCTCAGTCAAGCACCCTTATGCCATTGCACTCTACGCACGGTTACCAAGCGTGCTGAGGGTACCTTTAGAAGCCTCCGTTACTCTTTTGGAGGCGACCACCCCAGTCAAACTACCCACCAAGCACTGTCCTCATTCCTGAGTTAGACTCTAGATAAGCAAAGGGTGGTATTTCAACAATGACTCCACAACGCCTAGCGACGCTGCTTCAAAGTCTCCCACCTATCCTACACATTACTTATCCAAAACCAATACTAAGCTATAGTAAAGGTGCACGGGGTCTTTTCGTCCCACAGCGGGTAAACGGCATCTTCACCGTTACTACAATTTCACCGAGCTCATGGCTGAGACAGTATCCAGATCGTTGCACCATTCGTGCAGGTCGGAACTTACCCGACAAGGAATTTCGCTACCTTAGGACCGTTATAGTTACGGCCGCCGTTTACTGGGGCTTCATTTCAGATCTTCGCCGAAGCTAAACCCTCCACTTAACCTTCCAGCACCGGGCAGGTGTCAGGCCATATACGTCATCTTTCAATTTAGCATAGCCCTGTGTTTTTGATAAACAGTCGCCTGGATCTTTTCACTGCGGCCCACCAGAGGTGGGCGACTCTTCTCCCGAAGTTACGAGTCTATTTTGCCTAGTTCCTTAGCCATGAATCTCTCGAGCTCCTTAGAATTCTCATCCCAACTACCTGTGTCGGTTTAGGGTACGGGCTGCTTCATTCGCTTTTCTTGGAAGTCGCTTCTCTGGATTATCACCGCAACCGAAGTCTTAGTGTACTATCGCCGTGTTACCACTGGCTTCAACGTGCTATTCCGTCAGCACGCACCAAATATACGCCTCCGTCACTTTTAATATGAGCAGGTACAGGAATATTAACCTGTTGTCCATCCACTACCCCTTTCGGGTTCGCGTTAGGTCCCGACTAACCCTCAGCTGATTAGCATAGCTGAGGAAACCTTAGTCTTTCGGAGTGCGGGTTTCTCGCCCGCATTATCGTTACTTATGCCTACATTTTCTTTTGTAGCTTCTCCAGCATACCTCGCAGTACACCTTCAACGACACTACAATGCTCCCCTACCAATATAAATATTCCATAGCTTCGGTAGTATACTTATGCCCGATTATTATCCATGCCGAACCGCTCGACTAGTGAGCTGTTACGCACTCTTTAAATGAATGGCTGCTTCCAAGCCAACATCCTAGCTGTCTAAGCAGTTCAACCGCGTTTATTCAACTTAGCATACATTTGGGGACCTTAGCTGATGGTCTGGGTTCTTTCCCTCTCGGACATGGACCTTAGCACCCATGCCCTCACTGCATTATATCATTTTATAGCATTCGGAGTTTGTCAGGAATTGGTAGGCGGTGAAGCCCCCGCATCCAATCAGTAGCTCTACCTCTATAAAACTAATAATACGCTGCACCTAAATGCATTTCGGGGAGTACGAGCTATTTCCGAGTTTGATTGGCCTTTCACCCCTACCCACAGGTCATCCGAAGACTTTTCAACGTCAACCGGTTCGGTCCTCCACTGTATGTTACTACAGCTTCAACCTGCCCATGGGTAGATCACACGGTTTCGCGTCTACCACTACTAACTATACGCCCTATTCAGACTCGCTTTCGCTACGGATCCGTACCTGAAGTACTTAACCTTGCTAGCAACGGTAACTCGTAGGCTCATTATGCAAAAGGCACGCCGTCACACGTAAACGTGCTCCGACCGCTTGTAAGCGTATGGTTTCAGGTTCTATTTCACTCCCTTATTCAGGGTTCTTTTCACCTTTCCCTCACGGTACTAGTTCACTATCGGTCTCTCAGGAGTATTTAGCCTTAACGGATGGTCCCGCCAAATTCACACAGGGTTACACGTGCCCCGCACTACTCAGGATACTACTATCTAAACTTCGCTTACCTATACAAGACTATCACTCTCTATGGTCTGTCTTTCCAAACAGTTCTAGTTCACTTAGTGTCGAATATTGTAGTCCTACAACCCCAATATTGCCGTAACAACATTGGTTTGGGCTAATCCGCGTTCGCTCGCCACTACTAACGGAATCACTTTTGTTTTCTTCTCCTCCGGGTACTTAGATGTTTCAGTTCTCCGGGTTCGCCTCCTTACGGATACTATATCTTCAATATAGTGGGTTGCCCCATTCGGATATCTACGGATCAATTTGTATGTGCCAATCCCCGTAGCTTTTCGCAGCTTATCACGTCCTTCTTCGCCTCTGAGAGCCTAGGCATTCCCCATACGCCCTTAATTAGCTTATTGTACTTTTTGCTTTTTTAATGAGTTATGATTAATTAGATTGTCGCTCGCGTGACTCTAATTAATCCAAATTACTTAAAATTAAATCTTAATCTAATTTTATTTTCATGTATCTTTTTCAATATGTCAATGAACCTTTATCAATTAACAATTGCTAATTAACAATTATCAATCAAATCGTGGAGAATATCGGAGTCGAACCGATGACCTCTTGCGTGCAAGGCAAGCGCTCTAGCCAGCTGAGCTAATCCCCCGTATATTTTCAGTAGTCAGTTATCAGTTAACAGTTATCAGTTAATTGATGACCTATACGTCAACTTGGGATACCCAACTTCTAAAATTTCCTTTCAATATTTAATGAACTTATCTAAAACTGATTTTTTAACCAAATCAACCTTACTTTGTAGTCTCAGGCAGACTCGAACTGCCGACCTCTACATTATCAGTGTAGCGCTCTAACCAGCTGAGCTATGAGACTGTACTTAGTCGTGAGTCCTCAGCTTTTAGCGCTTAGATTATCTAATCACTAATACTTAATGACTTACTTTTATATTTTAAAATTAACAGCAAGAAGAATAAACTATTTCTTTCTTAAAAACTTTTACCTATTAGTCGTCTTTCTCTAGAAAGGAGGTGTTCCAGCCGCACCTTCCGGTACGGCTACCTTGTTACGACTTAGCCCTAGTTACCGATTTTACCCTAGGCCGCTCCTTGCGGTGACGGACTTCAGGCACTCCCAGCTTCCATGGCTTGACGGGCGGTGTGTACAAGGCCCGGGAACGTATTCACCGGATCATGGCTGATATCCGATTACTAGCGATTCCAGCTTCACGGAGTCGAGTTGCAGACTCCGATCCGAACTGAGATAGGGTTTATAGATTCGCTCCACCTCGCGGTGTGGCTGCTCTCTGTCCCTACCATTGTAGCACGTGTGTAGCCCAGGACGTAAGGGCCGTGATGATTTGACGTCATCCCCACCTTCCTCACAGTTTGCACTGGCAGTCTTGCTAGAGTTCCCATCTTTACATGCTGGCAACTAACAACAGGGGTTGCGCTCGTTATAGGACTTAACCTGACACCTCACGGCACGAGCTGACGACAACCATGCAGCACCTTGTAAGTAGTCCGAAGAAAGATCTATCTCTAAATCATGCAACTTACATTTAAGCCCTGGTAAGGTTCCTCGCGTATCATCGAATTAAACCACATGCTCCACCGCTTGTGCGGGCCCCCGTCAATTCCTTTGAGTTTCATTCTTGCGAACGTACTCCCCAGGTGGGATACTTATCACTTTCGCTTAGCCACTGAGCCGAAGCCCAACAGCTAGTATCCATCGTTTACGGCGTGGACTACCGGGGTATCTAATCCCGTTCGCTCCCCACGCTTTCGTCCATCAGTGTCAGTACATTATTAGTAATCTGCCTTCGCAATTGGTATTCTATGTAATATCTATGCATTTCACCGCTACACTACATATTCTAACTACTTCATAATGACTCAAGATTAGCAGTATCAAAGGCAGTTCTACAGTTAAGCTGCAGGATTTCACCTCTGACTGACCAATCCACCTACGGACCCTTTAAACCCAATGATTCCGGATAACGCTTGCATCCTCCGTATTACCGCGGCTGCTGGCACGGAGTTAGCCGATGCTTATTCTTACGGTACCGTCAAGCTCCTACACGTAGGAGGGTTTCTTCCCGTACAAAAGCAGTTTACAACCCATAGGGCAGTCTTCCTGCACGCGGCATGGCTGGATCAGGCTTTCGCCCATTGTCCAATATTCCTCACTGCTGCCTCCCGTAGGAGTCTGGTCCGTGTCTCAGTACCAGTGTGGGGGATCCCCCTCTCAGGGCCCCTACCTATCGTTGCCATGGTGTGCCGTTACCACACCATCTAGCTAATAGGACGCATACTCATCTTACACCGTAACCTTTAATTCTAATCTCATGCGAAACTAAAATACTATGAGGTATTAATCTTCGTTTCCAAAGGCTATCCCCCAGTGTAAGGTAGATTGTATACGCGTTACGCACCCGTGCGCCGGTCGTCATCAGAAAAGCAAGCTTCTCTATGTTACCCCTCGACTTGCATGTGTTAGGCCTGCCGCTAGCGTTCATCCTGAGCCAGGATCAAACTCTTCATCGTTAAATTTTTAAGTCTTTTATGACTTTTACTATTTAACAACTAATAAGAATTTTCAGTACTCAAAATGGTTTATTCTCTTGTTCGATTTAACCGTTTCCAGCTAAATCTTACGCTGTCAATTTCAATATGTTTATGAACTTTTTTTGCTTCTCTAAACTTCGTTTCCTCGTTTAGCGGGTGCAAATATAAAACCTTTTTTTATACTCACAATACTTTTTTTATTTTTTTTTGAAAAAAGTTTTTTCAACCTTTTTCTAAAACTCATTACGTATTCTGAACATCCGCTTAACTTAGATTTGTTTCCTCGTTTTGCGGGTGCAAACATACTACCTATTTTCCTTTTTGCAATGACTTTTTTAATCTTTTTTTATGGTTTTTTTTAG
>NZ_JAFMPU010000024.1:0-5120 GCF_049132085.1 Seonamhaeicola sp. NFXS20
AGTATTCCAATTGGTTCTATGCAACAGTTAAGAAGAAAAGAGGACTTGTACGTGTAATAAGGCTTTAACTTGAAGACCGTTTTAGTTCTCCTCTTTTCTTCTTTTAAATTAATAAATCAAAATAAAGAAAACCGTTAGCAATAATTAAGATCAGAACTATGAAAGAATTAACTTTAACGAATTTGACTGCAATTTTTATTTGTTTTTTAACAGCCCAATTGCAGGGTCAAGAATCTTGGATTGACACTTCTATTCATAGTGGATTAATAGAATTAAAGACAGATTATCCATTTAAAACTTTGGTTTCAAATGATTCTATAAAAACCACAGCAGAAACTCTGAAAAACTTAAATAAGGCTAAACTGTACTTTGACAAAATTTTTAAAATAGATTTAGATTTTGTCGTCCTATTCATTGGAAATCAAGAATGGAGTAAATACGCATATTTTCCACCACCTGGTTTACCTCAAGCCGGAAATGGAAATGTAATCCTTGGATTAGATAAGTCAGTTGTTTCGCTAGAAGTAGAAAAATTGATTACTCAACTGCCTGAACATTATTGGACTTCATTAAAGCTAGTTTATGGAGAGGATATTGATTTGGACCTCTTTTACCGAGAAACCTTATCAATTCACGAATTAGCTCATCTTTATCATTTTAAAGAAGGAACTAAACCGCAAAGAAAGTGGTTACAAGAACTTTTTGCTACAATGAGTATGTATTCTTTTATAAAAGAGAAATTAAAGTCATCTTATGATTTAATGAATACCTATCCCGAGTTCGTAATACAATCTGGAGATAGAATAGCTGAATTTAAAACTCTAAAAAATTTCGAAGATAAGTATGTCCAAAAGTTGACACCACAAAACTATGAATGGTTTCAAATGCAGTTCTATAAAAATGCTAAGTCAATAATTGATTCAAAAAATGCCGAAATTGTAGTTAAGCTTAAAAACTTTTTGATTGAAACTGATTTAAGTAAAACTGATATACTTTCCGATTCGGAATTATTAACCCAGTTAGAGAAAAAAGTAGGAAAAGAAGTAGCTGATATTTTAACTAACTGGAAGTATAAATAACTATTGCCAACAAAGAACTGAGTTAAAAAACAAGTAACTTTAAGCTAATTTTGAAACATAATTTTCATCATAAGGCAATCCGCTTTTTGCAATAGCAAAGGCCTGTTTAAGCAATTTATTCGCTTCGGCTATTAATGCCAATTTTGCACTCTTTCCTTTAGCTACAATTCTATCAAATAAAGCTTTGCAGGCTCGGTTATATTTATAGGCCGAAAAGGCTGCTAATTTTCTTCTAGTTCGTTCCATTTTTTCTAAGTTAATTACCTAATCACCACACTAGTCATACTGGTATTTGTTGGCAATAATATGGCATAACAACAACTAAAACACAGATTTGGAAAGGTTTTAAAATTTAATATCACGCAACTTTGCAGTATTAATTATAAAATCCAAAAAAATGAGTGTATTAAATGAAAAAGTTGCCATTGTTACTGGTTCTTCAAAAGGAATTGGAGCCGAAATAGCTAAATATTTAGCCTATAATGGAGCCACAGTAGTTGTGAACTATGCCAACAATAAAGTCCATGCTGACAGTGTTGCAAAAGAAATCATTCAAAATGGTTCAAAAGCAATATGCATTCAGGCAGATATTAGCAAACCAGAAAATGTAAAAACATTATTTAACGAAACTATATCACATTTTGGCAAAGTTGATATTTTAGTTAATAACGCTGGAATTATGATTAATTCTCTAATCAAAGATGCTACTATTGAAGATTTTGAAAAACAAATAAACGTTAATTTAAAAGGTGTTTTTAATACTTTAAAAGAAGCTTCTACGCAATTAGCTGATAATGGAAGCATCATCAATATTTCATCAACCGTAACACGTACCACTTTTCCAACTTATGGTATTTATTCGGCAACAAAATCAGCTGTACAGCAACTTAGTAGCGTATTTGCTAAGGAAATAGGTCATAGAGGTATTAATGTAAACTGTGTTTTACCTGGTCCTACAGGTACTGATTTATTTTTAAAAGGGAAATCAGAAGAAACTATCACTCAATTAGCCAGCAGTAATGCCTTTAAACGATTAGGAACACCATTAGATATTGCGAAAATAGTTGCCTTTTTAGCAACAGACGAAGCTAAATGGATTAATGGACAAAATATTGGAGCTAACGGAGGTATGGCATAACTTTTAAACCATTTAATAATGAAACAATTTTTAACCGCTTCAATAATGGGCTTCTTTGGTGCATTAGCCTCACTAATTTCTTTTTCATTTCATCTACCAAGTTGGGTGCTATTTTTAGCTTGGGTAAGTTATTACTTGTTTGGAAAATCTATAAAATCAGCATTACAAACACTACCACCACTAACCTTTGGAATACTTATGGGCATTACCATAAAATTATTTGGTGGTAGTTTGGGTGATTATTTAGGGAGTTTTGGATTTCCAATAGCTGTTTTCATATTAATTACATCATTGAGTTATTTGTCAAAAATAAAAAGGTTAGAGAATATACCTGCTTGGTTTATAGGCTTAATTATATTTTTTGGAGTGCATCCTAAAATAGAACTTAAACCAATGATTATTATATTTATAACAATTATTTTAGGATTTGTATTTGCTTATTTAAACGATACAATGACAAGGTTAATTCAAAAGAAAAAATAGAATTATTATGGAAGAATTAAAACGAATTTCAAAAATCTCAGACTATCATAGTTTTGCAAACCTTTCTGCACCGAAACATCCATTAATAAGTCTTATAGATTTTAGTCTTGTTGAATTTCCTGAACATTTAAAAGGTTTAAAACTCATTCAAGAATATTACACTATTGGTTTAAAGCGAAATGTGCCTTATAAATTATTTTACGGACAACAAGAATACGATTTTAACGAAGGATTGATGACATTTTTAGCGCCTAATCAAGTAATGAGTATGGAAAGGAATCCTAATATTTTTTTAGATAAAAAATTAAAACCTTCTGGCTGGTTACTATTAATACATCCTGATTTTTTATGGAATACTTCACTTGCCAAATCCATAAAAAAGTATGAATATTTTAGCTACAACATTAATGAGTCTCTATTCTTATCCGAGGAAGAAGAAAAAAGTATCATCTCTATTTTAAAGAATATTGAAAAAGAATATCAGTCCAATATTGATAAGTTCAGTCAAAAAATTATAGTTTCTCAATTAGAATTGCTTTTAAATTACGCAGAACGATTTTACGAAAGACAGTTTATAACTCGTAATAAATCTAATCACCATATTTTAGATAAATTAGAAAAATTACTATTCAATTACTTTAATCAAAATAATTTAGTAGAGCAAAGCTTACCAACAGTCGAAAAAATTTCTAGTGAATTAAATCTTTCTTCTACCTATTTAAGCAGTGTATTAAAATCGTTAACAGGTATGAGCACACAACAACACATACACAATGCACTAATTGAAAAAGCTAAAGAACAACTCTCTACAACTTCCCTTTCCATAAATGAAATAGCCTATAATTTAGGATTTGAGTACCCAACATCATTTAATAAATTATTTAAAAATAAAACAGAAATGTCACCTTTAGAATTTAGGAAAACATTTAACTAAAAAATACTATTGCCACAAGTGTAGCTGAATGTAGCCTCCTCATTTTTTCGGATAGTCTTAAACTTTACATTTTAGAGTTCTTTAACGCAACTATGTTGCAATAGTAAAAAATAATTACCTTTGATGCAATATGGTAAAAATTTCAAGACGAAAAATGATAAAGCAAAGTAGTTTAGCTGTAACTACTTTGGCTATTCCATTTCCTATAACAGCAATTACAAAATTCAATAATATGACTGATAAAAAACATTATGAAGTAATTATAATAGGTGGTAGTTATGCTGGACTTTCAGCAGCAATGGCTTTAGGAAGAGCCTTGAGAACCGTGTTAATCATTGATAGTGGTAAACCTTGTAATCTACAAACACCTCATTCGCATAATTTCATTACACAAGATGGAGAAACACCAAACGCCATAGCAAAAAAGGCGAAAAATCAAGTTTTAAAATACGATACCGTAAAGTTCTATGATGGACTTGCAGTTAGTGGAAAGAAAACTTCAAAAGGCTATCTTATCAAAACCGAAAAAGATGATGAATTTACCGCAAAGAAACTCATTTTTGTTACAGGATTAAAAGATATAATGCCAAATATCAATGGGTTTACCGATTGTTGGGGAATTTCAATTCTGCATTGTCCTTATTGTCACGGTTATGAAGTAAAAAACGAGAAAACAGGAATTTTAGCTAATGGAAATTTTGCTTTTCATTTTGCTCAACTCATAACGAATTGGACAAAAGATTTGACCATTTTCACAAATGGTAAATCTACCTTGACACAAGAACAAATAGATAGAATCAGTAACCATAACATTCCAATCATTGAGAAGGAAATTACTGAAATTAAACATGACAATGGTTATGTGGAACAAATTGTTTTCAAGGACAATTCAGCTTTTAACCTTAAAGCAATTTATTCTCGTCCAGCATTTGAGCAACATTGTAAAATCCCTCAAACATTAGGTTGTGAACTAACTGAACAAGGCCTAATACAAGTGGATATGTTTCAAAAAACAACTGCAGATGGAATTTTTGCTTGTGGAGATAATGCAAGTCCTTTAAGAGCAGTTTCATACGCGGTTGCAACGGGAAACATTGCTGCAAGTATAGCAAACAATGAAATGACTATTGAAGAATTTTAGCTAATAAAAATACTAGCTCTAACAATGGCCACAATTAATACGTGTTTAATATTTAATCAAAAGTTTAGTGTATTTTTATAAAGTCTGCCAATTCTTTTAATTTGGCTTTAAAACACAAAAAGATAAAACAAAATAAAAAGTTTTGGCTAATCGCTTAATCCTGAATTGAATGCTAATTTAATCCCGTACTAACCTTAGCCGAAACCGTTAATAATAATTATGACCCGTCCTGAATAAAGGCTACATAATTTTAAACATTATGTACAAAAATGACAAAGTAATCAGAAGGTATTCAGAACCTTTCAAACTCAAAATTTTAGACGAACTTACAACAGGAAAATTAAA
>NZ_JAFMPU010000025.1:0-4594 GCF_049132085.1 Seonamhaeicola sp. NFXS20
AAACTAAACCGAAACATCGCGCAGCGTGTTACCCTCTTGCTTCTCCCTTAGATTCGCACTAGTCATTTACATAGAGTTTCCTTATAAGGTATTTAATCCCTATAATGATTAGTTATCTTCTTATACGGAAAAACCTCCGTAATTGTAAATTACTACCGGTCGGTAAAGGGGAGTTACGCGCGTCATAAAGCTTTAGACTTACGTTTTTAAAATCCTTTATCGGCTATCTCTGAATCGTATCAAATGGAAATTCAGGCTTAAAGGCCTAACATCAGGGTTTCGATGGTAATTCAGATTATTGATTGTATTTACGTTCATCTCTTATAAAATCTAACCTTTAACTCAAAAGGTCTATATAGTCGTTCATATAGAAGGTTTGGACAATAATTGTCATATATTATACCTTCAATGATTGTGGATGGCAACCAAACCGGTAAAGGCGCATTAGTTGCTTCTCAAAGTCTCGGACTTAGGAAATTTTGATTCAATCCTTTATCGGTTATCTTCTGAAATGGCATCAAATGGAAATTCAGGTTTATAGACCTAGTAAAAGGGATTAGATGATACCTCAGATGCTTGGTTGTGTCTGATCTGTTTTGTTTCATTATTTTAAATTTTTTATCATGGAAGAATTAGACATTCTGTATTTTATTGGTATTGACATTTCCAAACGTACTTTTGATGTGGCCATTATCAATGGTGAGGTTACCAAATCGTTTCTTTTTGACAATACACAAAAAGGGGTTAAGGCCTTTTTAAGGCTCTTAAAAAACCAGGATATCACATTAGATGATACGCTCATCTGTATGGAGCACACTGGTATATATGGGAACTTGATCATTACAAAGTTACTGGAGGCAGGGGCAAATTTTTGCGTGGAGATGTCTTTGAGGATTGTACGTAGCCTAGGCATCCAGCGAGGTAAGTCCGACAAGCTCGATGCCATCCGACTGGCACAATATGCCGTCAAGCACTGTAAGGAAATGGAGCTGTACAGTCCTCTTCCCGAAGTACTCAAAAAGATCAAGATACTTATCAAGGCCAGGGAGCAATTGGTGAATTTTAAGGCGGATTTGAACAAACATCCCAATGAGGTCAAGCTCTTTGATGCCGAACTTGGAAAACTGGCCCAAAAACAGGTCAAAAAGACAAACAGGTGCCTCGATAGCGAGATCAAGCGCATTGAGGCCGAATTACAGGAGCTCATCCTTTCAGATGAAAAACTCAATAAAACTGTTGGACTAGTTACTTCAGTTTCTGGAATTGGTATCATGACAGCTCTATATTTCATAATCTTCACCAATTTTTTTACTCGCTATAAAGAAGCCAAACAACTGGCTTGTTATTGTGGTGTCGTTCCTTTTGAGCATACATCCGGATCCAGTGTCCAAAAAAGATCCAGAGTGCATCATATTTGTAATCATACTATGAAAAAACATCTTCATATGTGTGCTCTGGCAGCTGTTAGGCACGATCCAGAGCTTAAGCTTTACTATGAAAGGAAAGCTGCTGAAGGAAAAAATAAAATGCTGGTTCTCAATAATGTCAGAAACAAACTTGTTTTGAGAGTATGTGCTGTTATTAAAAGGCAAAAACCTTATCAAAAAAGAGTGGCCTAATCGTTTTATTTTTTCTTTTTTAAAGTTTTTCATTTTTTATTTGCTTTTAACATGGAAATCAAATTTTGTCCCACAGGGACCGAAATTTTCCGAACAACCTGATTAAAAATCAGATCGCTTTTTATTGAGCATCCTATCTCTTTAAAGGTATTACTTTGACTGGTAATCGTAAAACGTGGTTTGTTGTTAATTAAACCGTTTTGAGTTCATTCTGTATGATTTATAGGTAGAGGACTATTCTGAAAATCAGATTAGGGCTTATGAAAAGAAAAAGACCTCTGAAATTTTTAAGTCAAAGGTCTCTTAGGTTTTGATTTTCTTTTTATCTGCATTCATATACTAAACACATAATCGTAATTATATAAATGCTTAAGCTTCTAATAAGGATTACCTTTTAAAGGTTGTTGTTTAGCATTGTATTTTGAGTGTTTCAACTGTTCTGCTTGGGTTTCTAAATCAAGGTTATTATGATTTTGCTACTTTATAGTATACCTTCATCTGCAAAACTGAAGTAATCACCATTTGGAACTAGTATTAAATGGTCTAGCACATTTATATCAAACAACTTAGCTGCCTTTTGTATTTTTGTTGTCAATTGTTTATCGACTTCACTAGGCAACAATTTTCCAGACGGATGATTATGAACTAATATAATGCCCACAGATAAAGTTTTTATAACCACTGCAAATAATATTCGCATATCTACTATGGTACCTGTAATACTCCCTATTGACAATTGATAAATCCCTTTTACTTTATTGGAATTATTAAGCAATACCACCTTAAATGATTCATGTAAGCCAATCGTATCTTTATCCCATTGCTTGAATATCAACTTAGCAGCATCTGATGAATTTTTAATCCCATCAGCATTAAATGTGCTGCGTTTTTCTCTGTAACTAATTTTTATTTCTTTAACTTTAGCTTTCATTACTTATTTGATTTAAAGTAAATAATGACAAAGAGAGTGTTTATTAATGAGGGACACTCTCTTCATCTTTTTTAATACCTACCCATTGTTTGATAGCAATAAAATGTCACTGATTACCACTTCGGTTACATAGCGTTTATTTCCCGACTTATCCTCATAACGCCTTGTTGATAGTTTACCGGATACCGCAATTTCTTTGCCTTTTGTAACATACTTCTCAATAATGTCTGCTGTCTTACCCCAGGCTATAACGGTATGCCAATTGGTATCTGTTGTTTTTCGCCTTGACTGTTCTTGTAGTTCTCATTGGTTGCCAATGATAATCGGGCTACTTTTTTGCCACTTTCTAAGTTTGTAATTTCTGGCTCGTTTCCTACGTTGCCAATTAACTGTACTTTGTTTTTTAAGGTACTCATAATAATGTGTTTTTAAAGGCTTGATTTTTTAACAAGCGGGTTAATAATTTCCCTTTTCTGTTTAATATGAATTAAATTTTAAGGGGTGTTTTGTATGATTTCTTGCGTGCACAGCACTAATAGATTAAGGGGGTTTTGTCAAGACTTTTTGAACACAAATCAGGAGTGTCTGCGACGTAGTAAAATCCTTGGATTTTCAAGAAAGTAGAAACCTTATTTTTTTCTAAAACTTGCTTGGTATTGACAAGTTCCATTGCGTGTTAGCAATGCTTTTAAAATCTTTTACAAGGGAGCGTACGGAAAGTTTAGCGAGCGTAAGTGGAAGATTTTAAATTAGAAGTGCTTATACGCTACCTGTTTTTCGCTGTACCGAAAAACAATAAAAGGCTTTATCTATTATAAACCCCTTAAAATTATCTTAGTCAAAATCTAAATTACTTAGCATTATATTGTGAAATTTTAAGATGATTTTGCAGATAATGCTATTAAAAGGAATTTGGATTTTGACATTCCGATTACCAGCGAACTCCATTTCCGATTTTACCCCAGAAGTGAAGTGCTCCTACCCTACATAGTAAGTAAGCAACAGATTGGAAAGCCAAAATCGGGAATGGTGTTCAAGATATTTTACAATGAAGCTCTTTTTTCGAAATGAAGATTTTATAGCCATGCAAGAAAAAGTGCTGAATGTCTTTATTTGTAAGTTCTAAATGTGAAAAACCAGTTTTTAATTAGGAACTGGAAAACCTACCATGGTTTATGCCATCTCATAAATTTCATCAAACAGTTTTTTATCCAACCGTTCTTGTTGACCGAAACTTTTCTTCAAAACGTTATGAAGTACTGAATTAAAGGCATTGTAGCCTAACCATAGATTTGGTTCTTCATTGAGCAATAAGGCTTCATAATTCAAGGTTTCGATGACCTCACGGGATTTTTTTGAAGGGTCGCTATTCTTATCGCTGCACTCGTATCTGAAGAGCTTCGTTTTTTCCAGTATGGCCTTTACAAACTCTTGTGTATCGATGATTTTAAAGGCTTTCATCTTTTCAAATTTCTTGGTAATGGTATAGAACTCATTGTCAAGAAATTTATCAAACAGGTTGTTTAACCTCGGCATAATTAGGCTCGTGTTATTCTTACTGTGCTTAATAGAGAACTCAATTCGCGCTTGGGAAACATGTAAGCCATTTGAACATACTTTCCTGTAAAACCCAAAGTGTCCTGAGGTTTTTTCACTTCCATCATACGAGTTTTTAAAGCGAAGCATGGGGAGTATCAAATCCTTACGATTCTTTACTGTAAATTGATTTTTGTCGTCTATGATAAAATCTGTGATAAATGACCTGTCATTTTTGTTAATAGTACGCTTATGATAAGTAAGCGCTGCATCTATCAACATTCTTTCTGCCGTTTTGAAAAACAGTTGATTGGGTATATGCCCATAGCTATTGGACACGACATTGACTAATTTTCCATTAGAAATAATGGCATTTTCCAGGCCTCTTCTTGACGCAATTCCTGTTAAGTACTTTAATGGTTTCATCTCAGATGATACGAAGATGTCGTCTTGTTGTAAATTACTCAAATACATAATAATAAAATTTTAGATTAAACAATATTTGAGC
>NZ_JAFMPU010000026.1:0-3937 GCF_049132085.1 Seonamhaeicola sp. NFXS20
GTTCAGCTAAGCATCTTACAAGAGGCAGAGAGGACTATTACGGATAATAGGTATTGCCTAGAGACCGTTAGAGTTCTCCTCTCTTCTCTTGTTAAATCTAATAATATCAAAGTAAAGGAGACCGTTGGCTGTAAGTTAAACGAAACCCATAAAAAAATTGAATTATGATAGTACAATGCCCTGAATGTTATTCAGATAATGTGACAAATCTGAGTTATGACTCTAATGAATTCATTTGTAACGACTGCGGAGAAGATTTTTTAGCAAATAACGGAATTGATGTTGAAAAAGAAAATTTTGATGAATATTAAATTTTATAAAACAAGAAAATGGCATTAACTGATTTTTTTAGAATAAACTTTCCCTACGGGTTGAAAAAAAATAATAATAACGAATGGTTTGTCTTTAACCGAGAATATATGCCTTTAGGTTGGAATTCTAAAGACAAACAAGAAAGCATCCATAAAGAAATGCCTTATTCGGAATTTCCAGTTTATACAAAATACAAAGGTTTGACGGAGAATGCGATTGAAAAAATCATTAAAGACAAGGACAGAATTCAGAGAAATGATGAGAATGAAATAGTTAGAATTTTCTTTTACAATGACAAAACGAATCCAAAATCAAATCCTGAATATTGGAATGATTATATTGATATTATAAAATCGTTTTCCAGATTTGAAAAGTCAAATAAATAAAAACCTACAGCCAACACCGGCTATAGTTCATTGCTTCTGACTTTCCTCTCGGAAAGCCCACGCAAATTTGCTATCTTCGGTTTACGGCGGAAAATCCTCGCGGATTTTCACGCAACGAAACCATAGCCAAACACGTTAGCCACAATTGGTCATGATGAATCAGCTGTCTGGTTTTTATCATCTAAGTATTTGGAGATAATGTTAGAGAAACTACCTCACTTTTTGTGCCAATCCTAAACGGAGGCCCCATCGTTCCTATTCCTTCCGAAACGAGTACTTTTGTTCCCATATAATCATGTAAACCCCGATTGTACTCAAATATTAGATTTGAAAAAATGGTGAAAGGAAAAATTTGCCCAGCATGCGTGTGTCCAGCTAGGTATAAATCAATGCCATATTGATTTGCATGTTTAATTCCATTCGGTGCATGATGAAGAAGAACGGTAGGCTTTTCTTTGTCAATATTCAATTTTTGCAAAGTTTCATCAACTGTAGGATTATCTCCTGAGGCGTGCATGTCAAACGAATTTCTGTCGGCTAGCATATGGTTCAGACCAGCTATCTGTAGTCCATTAAAGTGGGTAACTTCGTTTTCCAATACCGTAACGCCTACACTCCGCATCAAAGCAATAATGCTATCGTTGTCAGTTGCTTTATCGTGGTTACCATCAACAAAATACATCGGAGCATTTAATTGCTTCAGGGGTTCAAAATGCGTTTTATTTAAAGCGTATTTACTATCTAAATAATCGCCCGTCAGAAATATTACATCGGGATTTTGAGCATTTGTTTTATCAATGATTTTTTGCAAAAAACCATTTACCCTAAAATGCCCAATATGAGTATCAGTAAGATGTACGGCTTTAATTTCTTTTTCTAATCCCTTAATTGGAATATTTAGTTCCGTGAGTCGGATATTTGTTGAATTCCAATAACCAAAAATGGAAACGATTAAAGTCATACCCATCCCAATGATACCAAAAGTTCTTGGTGCTATGTCTATAACTAAAGAAATGGTATCAACGACTAAAAAAGAAAGGATTAAAAAGAGATAAACTCCCATTGCAATAGTTGCAATTTTATACAGTGTGTGCCCAACAACTCCTGTTGAATTCACTAAAGCAACGCTGCCAACAAGAAAGAAAACAACAAGCAGGCTAATCCCTACATAAGCCAACCAGATTTGGTCAATTCCGAAAACCAGTATTGCTTTTTTTGATAAATAGACAACCGACAACACAAGTAGAGCTAATAAGGCTATCATTATTACATAAGGTACAAATTTCATAATTGTAAGATTTGAAAGAACCAACAAAAACAAAGAATTTAAGAAAGTTCTGGGTAGGTGAATCCAGTCATTTCTTCACTTAATGTCCATAAACGTTTTGCCGCTTCCATATCCTCACCAACGGGCTTTAGTTTTACTTGTTTACAGTCTACAAAATACTTTCCTGTAAGGTTGGCAACTTCATCGCTTTCAGAGAGGTAAATTGAAGTTTTAGCACCCTGCTCTGGTGTTTTAAATAAAAAAGGTAAATATTTAATCAAAGTAGACATTATTCTAAGAAGCCAGCCTGTATCTTTTGAACCCAAAGTTGTAGCTACAGCCCCTGGATGTAAAGTATTACAGGTAATTCCAGTAGATTTAAGTCGCTTTGCAAGCTCTTTTGTAAAGAGCACATTTGCTAATTTCGAGTACGCGTATGCGTTATTTGGTTCGAAGTTTTGCGACTTAGGTAGGTCATCAAAGTTCATTCCTTTCACAATTCCATAAGCCATCGCAGCAACGTTGACTATTCGCCCCCCATCATTACGCAACAGGGGCAGTAATATACCAGTCAACAGGAATGGAGCCAGATGATTAACAGCAAATAATTCTTCATAACCATCCTGCGTTTCTCTGTAGACGGAGCTAGCTATACCAGCGTTATTCAGCAACACATCGATATTATCTCCCCAATTCAAAATCTCTTCACCAGCACTGCGAACCGATGCTAAACTGCCAAAATCAGCCAAAACGAATCTATGGTCGTCACGGCTAGAAACTTCCTTGATTTCAGCCAACGTGCTTTCAACTTTTTGCTGATTACGAGCTACAATTGTTATTCTTGCGCCTGATTTTGCCAGTGCTAGAGCTGAAGCCTTCCCTATGCCTGAAGTCGCACCAGTGATTACTATATGTTTTTCTTTGAGTTTCATATTCATTTCTTTTGTTCGTACAAATGTACGATACAAATTTCAATTGTACAAGTGTACGAATATTTGTATTTTTGATTTATGAAGCAAAAAATACTTAATCAGACTCGATTGCTCTATAACAAAAATGGATTGAGCAAAGTAACCGCTAGAGTAATTTGTGAAAATTTGGGTATAAGCTTAGGAAGCTTTTCTTATCATTTTCCAGACAAAAAGAAAATATTAGTTAGTCTGTATGAAGAAATGCTAAGTGAAATTCAAACCGTTTATGAATACATTCAAGAGAAAGAACCGAACATAAGTACTTATTTAGAAAGTCATAGATTACTTTTCAAAGTTCAAGAAAAGTATAAATTTTTCTACCTCAACTTATTTGAAATATTGACTAACAACCCTGACATTAATAAAATATTTAGCCAAAATAGGGTTTTAGAAATAAGTATGTCAAAACAGCTATTCCGACTTTATATGGAAAAAGGAATTCTAAAAAAAGACATACCAGAAAGTCAAATTGAAAGGCTAATTGTAGTTGGGCAAATTTTAAACAACTTCTGGCCTATAGACTCAGAAATATCACCCGAATTAGAACGAAAAAATAGATTAATCCACTATATGAAATCAAATTGTGGTTTATTAGAACCCTATCTTGAAAAAAAATCCGAAGAAGAATACCATAATTATTTTAAACAATTAGAAAAAACTGTGGCTAACAATGGTAACCGTTGCACAAGCCCATAATGTATCCTAAAATTATAATTAGAAACCGTCTTTTAAAGTCGGTTTCTGTTTTTATAGACTTAAAAATCCTGGTGTTTTAAAAGGCTTTAAAAGCATGTTTATAAGGTTGTAAAAGGTATTTTTGAGACTAAAATAAAGCGCCTGTGCCCCTGCTTCGCTTTTAGTACGTTTTTCTATAAATTTCATATATTTTTTAAGGTTGTAGGCTATGGCTGAAAGCTGCATGCATTTATTGGCCTGCTCAATTCCAATGGTATTCACTTTTCTTAGGCCCATAAATTGTGTGAGCGTACCAAATACAGGTT
>NZ_JAFMPU010000027.1:0-3405 GCF_049132085.1 Seonamhaeicola sp. NFXS20
TATAAACATGCTTTTAAAGCCTTTTAAAACACCAGAGTTTTTAAGTGTATAAAAACAGAAACCGCCTTTAAAAGACGGTTTCTAATTATAATTTTAGGATACATTATGGGCTTGTGCAACGGTTACCGGTGTTGTAACACGTTTTTTTAACTTTCTAAAAATCTTAAATTCAAATAGTTGTTATTCGGATTTGTAGGGTCGACATATAATTCAGTTTCCTGTTTAATCGCAAAGTGCATTTTTAATTTCGTTGTGTCCATATCAACGTTCAATTTGTATTTAATTGAGTCATTTTTATATGGTACATCTATAAGTATCACGTTATGATTAACATCAATATATTCATTCCGTGTGTTATATCCACTTCCGACTTCTATTTCTTGTTTGTAGCTATTGCTCTGTATTTCTAAATTATCTAAATCGACAATAACTTTATCTCCACTTCTAATCAAGTCAGAAATTCTTTTGCTTTCCTCATTCTCCGCTTTATCTATTAGAATTTTTGTTTTTAGCATATAAATCAGAAAAGGTATAATTAGAACTATTCCGACTGCTACAAAATAAAAATTAGTTTCTCCTGTAGCATTATATCTCCCTCTTCCGCCAATTCCTGCATAAATAATTATAAATCCTAAAAATGTAAGTCCAATAAAAATCCAACTTCCAAAATTAGATAGTATTTTTTTTAAGTTCATCAGTTTCTCAAATGTGTTACAACGTTTATGTATAAGGAAAGTTGCGTGTTTGTGTGCGAGGATTTTCCGAAGGAAAATCAGAAGCAAGCAAACGAGCAACTAACTTTGGTTTAACTAAAACTAGCAATTTTTTTTATACGGTGTTAGCAAACGTTTTTTAATTTTCACAAATTGGTTTAAGGTCATTTTCTGATAAATTAGTCTTAATCAAGTCATATTCAATTACGTAAGTAGAATTATTATAAAATTCATTTTTTTTATAATGAATCTTATTATCTCCAATAACTGTAAATGTATAAGTATAATATTCGTTTGTTCCATAGTCAGAATAGATTTCTAATTTGTCAGCTTCGTTTATTGTAATTTCGTCAAAGTCTGTATCGAACTCGCTCATTATGAAACAGTCACTTGAATTTGTTAATTTAAAAAAGTCAGGAATTGGGTTTAATATGTCATTTTTAACTAAATAAAACACTTCTGTTTGCTGATTTTCGGACACCCAAACTGTACCGTTATACTTTTGGAGGAAGGTTTCTTTTGATTTTTCGTCGTCGGAATTATTACTACACCCGAAAATTAATAGGACACTGATAGAAAGGATTAGTTGGCAGATTTGTTTTGTTTTTTTCATTTTTAATTTGTTTTCTTTTGTTAATGATTTTGGTAAATGTTTGCTAACGTGTTTGGCTATGATTTCGTTGCGGAAAAAATCCGTAGGATTCTTTCCGCCGTAGACGAAAGATAGCAAATTTGCGGTGAATTCCGATTAGGAATTCAGCCGCAATGAATTATAGCCGTTGTTGGCTACAGTATTTTTTAATATTCTCTTTTCAGACGTTTTTTGTATTCCGCTAATATTTTTTCCTTGTCTATTTCGGATAAACCGAAATTTGGTAATCTTTCAGGTGGTGGAATTTCGTCGTCAATCAATAGCACATTTTGTACAAGATATTCTCCAATATTTATATTCCAACCTAAACAACCAGATTGATAATCTATTTGGTAAGTCGTGTCACGAATAGCTCTTAATGTCAACTCTGTTTTATTAGAAAATTCTTTTTTTCTTAAAAGCCCCTCGTAAGCAATTCCTTTTACAATTCCGTTTGGATATTCAGTCAGTTTTAGAAGTTCCGATTCCGTTGCATTTTTCATTATCCATCTTCTTCTTTCAACTTCGTTTTTTGTTGAAATTCCCATTCCGCCAACTCCACTTGTAATTCCACGTAATTCTGCGACTTGAATAGAGTCTTTTATTTCTGCTCGGATTCCGTTCCAATTATAACTCCAATTAGGTTCATAGTTTGTCACAAAAGCAATAATAATTCCGATTCCGACAATTGTCAAAATCGGGAATAAAATCGAATATCGATTCTGCTTTTTGTTATTTCTACGTATTCTATTCATATTGTAGCCAACGGTTTGGCTATGGTTTCGTTGCGGAAAAAATCCGCAGGATTGTTTCCGCCGTAGCACGAAGATAGCAAAAAAGCAGGATTTTTCCGCAGGAAAAATCCGTAGCAATGAATTATAGCCCATGTTACCAAACGTAGTTTTATGCCCAGACAAAAGCAAAATAGCTTAAAAAGCGAAAACTGGTTGCGTTTTGCTTTTTTTTTCTAACACGTTCGCTTTTTATTTTAGGCGGTTAGTGACCCTGGCAAAAGTACACGAGCCCAAAAGTCCGATAAAATTTTTAGCAAGTAAATGACCATTAAACTACTGTTTTAAGCAGCAAATAGGCAAGTAGTTCGTCGTCCGAAATATTCAAATTTTTTTAGAGGAAACGAACTTTTTTAAATTTCTAGAAAATAGCAAAAAGGGAAAATCTGTTGGGTCTGTTTTTTTTGTAAAACTATGTTTGGTAACGTTTATGTGTATGGAAAGTTGCGTGCTTGTGTGCGAGGATTTTCCGAAGGAAAATCGGATGCAAGCAAGCAAAGCAACTGACATTGGTTTAGTATAAAACTAGCAATTTTTTATACACGGTGTTGTAGGTAGTGGTTTTATTCCGACTTTTCATATTCTGAATAATTATCCACAGTCGTTTTTCCGTTTATAACCAAGGTGTTCATTATATCAGCATAATTGGCTGTTTGGTTGTCAAAATCTTTTTCGAAAGTCAGGAACAGAATATTGTACAGATATTTACCGCTTACAAAACTTGAGTTAATTCCTTTAAATTTGTTTTCGCCTTTTGATGTCGAGATGAAATGTCTTAAAGGCTTTATGTTGTTGTAAAGGACTAAATCAATTTCAGAAACTTCGCAACCACAGGTTTCTTTGTAATAAGTCTCATATTGTCCGTCCAAAAGGTTTCCTTTTTCAAATCCATGTTCGGTTATTTTTGATATCAATAAAGTATATTGAAATTCATTTCCAGATGTTTTTACAAATACATCAATTTCCGCATTTGGTTGATTCCGATTAGAGTATTTTAAGTCCGAGTCCGATAAAAAAACATAATCTTCATTGTCATCCACAAAGAATTTTTTGTCAGTCTGCGAAAAGGATACATTTGTAACAAGTCCAAATAGTATTATTAATCTAAAAATTTTAATCATTTACGACTCTGTTTACATTACCTACAACGTACAGCTGTATGGTTAGTGGCTTGGTTTAAGCGTTGGCTTTATGCGGCCATTAATTATACAGCATGTTGTGTGCTTTATATTTTTAATTTAGTTTTTATAAAAGTAAAAAAATAAAGGAA
>NZ_JAFMPU010000028.1:0-3205 GCF_049132085.1 Seonamhaeicola sp. NFXS20
TTATAATTATTACTAACTTTTTGGATGATCTAACGCCTAAAATAGGTTAAACTTAAAACAAAGGATTTAGGTGAAATAGGCTCCCTGCTAACGGTTTAAGTACTTTGACTTTTTCTCAATTTTTGACTTATCAACATGCCTTTTCCATTTCATAATTAACATTAAGCTACCTTATTATTATATAATAGTAATCAGTTTTAAATAATATTTTATTCACAAATATCTGGTGTATAGCGGATTGAATTGCTTCTTGTAGTAACTTTTGAGTATCAAAATCAAACCCATTTTAAATTCATTTTTTGATATGAAAAAAGCAACTTATTTCACGCTGTTATTATTTCTGGTTTCAAATGCTCTTTTTGCCCAAATTGGAGGTATTGAAGATTCTGTTAATGATATTTCTGATACTATTCGGTCGATCTTTCCTATTATTCTCGGTGTTATCTTTTTAGTCGGGTTTCTTTTCAATGCGGGGCATTTCTTTGGAGAAAATGCAGACCTGAAAAAGGGCATCACCCGAGTACTCGTTTTTGTACTCATAGCTGGAGCTGTGGTAGGTATTTTCACGTATTTGATAGGTATTGTGGTGTAATGAAAAGATTTACTCCTTATAAAAACATTCGGAAACAAGCCATGATATTTGGGCTTCCTTTATCCTTTTTTGCATTGCAAATGATTTCTGTTATTGCTTCGCTGCTGGTTATTATTTTTTCTTTTAGCCTAAGTGCAATTGTATTGGTCTTACTTTGGAATGTGTTCCTATATATGCTTTTATCCAGGCTTTCAAACCACTCAGGGCTGTTTCGGTTACAAAAGGTCTTTCCAAGATATATAAGTAATAAAAAACAAAGTCAATTGAATTATGAAGCCAATTAATTTTTCGGCATACCATCCTATTTTAAATATAGAAGACCATGTGGTGTTTGCTTCCAATGGTAATGTGGTATTGAGTTATGAAGTTACGCTTCCAGAAATATATTCGCTTTCAGAAAATGATTTTGAACAGTTGCATGGTATCTGGTTTCAGGCTTTTAAATCGATGCCTTCGGGAACGGTTATTCATAAACAGGATGTTTATAAAAAAAGCAAGTATACTGCTGAGAATATTCCAAACAAAACGTTTCTTCAAAAAGCAACGCATGACTACTTTAAGAACAGGGAATTTATAAACCATAAAAGCTATCTGTTTTTTATGCTTCCTTTAGACAAAGCGCTTAAAGCTGGTAAATATGTTAATCCCTTTAAGAAAGTTGAAAATGGTATTCATAAGAAGTTAGATTATCAGGTGCATGAATTTATACAAGTAGTTCACGATGCGGTATCATTTATAAATAATGGTCGTAAAATATGTATCACACCTATTCATGAGGATGCTATTTTAAAATTGACCCATTCGTACTTTAATGGTTTTAATGAGGGGGGTGATACAGATATTTGTTTAGATAAAAAGGGGGTTACTATAGGTGATTTTCATTTTGATATGTTAGCTGTCAATAGCGAATTATGTTATGGAGAGTCTATTCAAACTAGTAAAATCAATGACAAATTCACTTCAGATGATTTTAGTTTTCATCAGGGGTTTATTGATGGGCTGGGGCTCAATCTTCATGAAAACCATATGGTTAATCATATTCTTTATCTCGATGATAAGCATAAGTGGCGAAAACTTCTAGAGAAAAAAATAGAAGCACTTTCTAAAAGTTCCAATTTTGGAACACAGAATAAAGTTGTCTTAAATAAAATTCGGGAAATTGTTAATCGGATCAATGAGGACGATAGTGCGCGTATTGTTCGAGGACATTTTAATGTAGTGTATTGGGCAAACAAGGCGGAAAGATTGGATAGTATTGCTTCCAAAATTAAAGCAGAATTCAAAGAATTGGATATTTTACCGTATTTTCCAAAAGGGGAAGAGCGTAAGCATTATTTTCTGAATTCATATCCTTGCTTTGCTTCTAATTTTTCTGATGAAGATCTATATGTGACAGACCTTAAACATGCCCTGTGTTTATGGATTAATAACAGCAATTACACTTCTGATGCTACAGGAATTATTTTCAATGATAGACAACATAATATTCCCATTCTTAAAGATGTATGGGATGAAAACAAGAAACGCATTAAGGCTAGGAACTTTGCCATTTTTGCGCCTACAGGTGAAGGAAAGTCATTTTTAGCAAATAACATTCTACGGCAATACTTTGAAGACAATGTGCGTCTAGTAATCATCGATTTAGGAGGGTCTTATGCTAAGTTTGCCAAACTCTACCCCAGAGATCATGTCATATTACGCTACGAGCAAGGGAAAAATCTAGGTATTAACCCTTTTTACATTGCTGATGATGCCGATTTAACACCAGAACGATTAGAAGATCTTGCCATTTTTTTACTAGAACTTTTGGCTGAAGGGGAAACAGTTTCTAAAGGGAAGGAAGTGGCCATGAAAAAAGTGTTGTTGCATTATTACAGTAAAGTTAGAAAAGCACATTCGTTGGCTTCCCTTTATCATTTTGTAGATCAGCATAGAGAAAATTTAATGCAAAACTTAGGTATTCAAGAAGCACATTTTAGTATCTATAATTTTCTGCATATCATGTCGGAATATGTTGAAGGAGGGCTCTATAGCTTTTTGTTTAATGTTGGCGAAGATCAAACTTATAAAATAGAGGATAAACGGATGATTGTTTTTGAACTGGACGAGGTTCGGGACAATAAAGAAATCTTGTCTGTGATGCTTAAACTCATTAAGTCTGCTATACAAAGAACCATTTGGCGGAACCGCTCAGAAAGAGGTATTATTTTATTTGATGAGTTTGCCAAACAGTTGAAGTTTGATAATGTTTTGGAAAGTGTGGAATTCTATTATCAAGCCATTCGAAAGCAGAATGGGGCGATTGGAATTATTTTGCAATCCATCAATCAACTACCAAATAATTCAACCGCTGCTAGTATTTTAGAGAATACGCAGGTGATTTATAGTCTTCGAAATGAAAAAGGGTATGATGCACTCCAAAAACGGTTTAATCTCTCTGAACATGATTTAAATCAATTGCGTTCCATTAGAAATAACCTAGTTGGTGAACGAAAGTATACCGAAATGTTTATCAAAATAGGAAAAGCAAGTAACATTTTTCGTTTGGAAGTACCGCCTGAAGTTTTTGCCGCTTACCTAACGGATGGAGCAGAAAACGATGCTATAATGGCC
>NZ_JAFMPU010000029.1:0-2683 GCF_049132085.1 Seonamhaeicola sp. NFXS20
TTCTCTTCCGGTACGCGGTCGCTAAGCCTAAATTGATTGAATAGCTTTTCTTGAAATATTTTTGTGCCTTGCATTATTAAATATACGAAATTTCTGTATATTTAGCAAGTCTTGTGCAACGGACACAATGGCTATAAGTAATTGCTTGTTCTCGCCTTCTTCTGAAAATCCTCGCGGATTTTCAGTTTGGTGTGTACTTGCAAAGTTAAATGTTAAACCACGCAACTACTCATAGCCAAAACCGTTGTATGCAATGTTAGAGCAAAAATTGCGTTAATTGAATAATACTAATTCAAAAACAATAAAATAATGGCATTACAAGAAGAATTTGAACTACAAGGAAATTGGCTTTTTAAGTATCGTAGTTTCTTACCTTTAATCATTTTAATAATCGGAACAGCTCTTTATCTGCGAACTGAAATTTACCCCGAAACTTTTATTTTAGAAGAAACACCTTATGAAATATATTATGAAATGTTTGCTCTGATTATAAGCCTATTCGGGCTTTTTATTCGTATTTATACTGTTGGACATACACCAAAAAACACTTCTGGTAGAAATACAAAACAAGGACAAGTTGCAGATACGTTAAACACAACTGGAATGTATTCAGTTGTTCGACATCCTTTGTATGTTGGGAATTATTTAATGTGGTTAGGACCAGCAATGCTAACTGGACACTTTTGGTTTATCGTTGCATTTACATTATTTTATTGGGTTTATTATGAGAGAATTATGTACGCAGAAGAACAGTTTTTAAGAACCAAATTTGGAAAACAATATCTGGAATGGTCTAAAAATATACCTGCTTTTATTCCAAACTTTAAAAACTTTAAAAAATCTAATCTTCCATTCAGTTGGAAAAAAGTCTTGAAAAAAGAAAAAAATGGACTTTTTGCTTTGTTTTTAATATTCTGTGTTTTTGACTTTTCAGGAGAAATTATTGAAAATGCAACTGATTATAACTACTTTTTAGTTGGAATGTGTGTTTTGACAGGTTTAAGCTATATCCTACTAAAATATCTAAAAAAAAGAACTGAATTATTAAACGAACTGAATAGATAAAACACTGCATACAACAATGGCTATAAGTAATTGCTTGTTCTCGCCTACTTCTGAAAATCCTCGCGGATTTTCAGTTTGGTGTGTACTTGCAAAGTTAAGTACTAACCCACGCAACTACTCATAGGTACTGTGTTAAAAACCAAATAAATTTATCAAAATTTATAGGAAGTACTTTATGTTAAATCATAATACTATCCTGCGCAGCAAGAGCTTGAGGTTCTTGCTGTTTTTTATTTTCATATTCTGCATCATAATAAGCTTCATTTTTCCATAACGTATACATTAAAATCAATAATTTCCTTTGAACTGCTACTAGAGCTACAATAGGCTTAGCTTTCTGAGGCTTTAATCTTCTATAAAACTGTTTTAAAGTGGGATTACATCGAACGCAGGTCATTGAAGGCATATGAAGTACTGCTCTTATATGACTATTTCCCTTTTTACTTATTCTAGTTTTACCTTTGAAATTCCCCGATTCTCTTAAAATCACATCATACCCAGCAAAACTCGTCAGTTGTTTTGCGCTTGATATAGACTCAAAACCTAAAGTTTCTCCAATAACTGTTGCTGCTGATATAAATGATATACCAGGAATACTTTCCAAATATCCAATACGATTCTTTAAAGTCCTTGTTCTAGACACCAATGCTTCCATTTCTTCTTCTATTGCTTTTATCTGTGCATTTATGAGACCTAACCTCGCTAAATGCCGCTTAGATGCTTTTGAACTAGAATAACAACTTGATTCAATAGCTCCTTGTCTATTAATCTCTGCATTCTTGTCTTTTAAAAGAGAACTACGCTCTCTACTAAGCGCCTTTAACTCTTGTAATTCTTTACTAGGAGGAGTCCAAGATCTTAGGCTTCGTTCAAGTCCCAACATACTTAACATTCTGCTATCCAAAGCGTCTGTCTTTGATCGTTGATCTAAACTCTGAGCATATCTCTTTACCCGTCCAGACTGCATAACACTAACTTTATAGCCTTGACTATATAGGTAATGACAAACTGCCTGGTGATAGACTCCCGTCGCTTCCATCAAAACTATGAACTCGACATTCTTAACCACTACCTTCTTTATCCAAGAGACCATAATCTTAAATCCTCTTAAGTCATTGCTAATATCTGAATGACCTATAAACTCCTTTTCAAGATTAGAGTTTAGAACTCCTAAGCATATTGATAAATTGCTTTTGGACACATCAACTCCCAAACATTGTTTTAGTTTTTTTTCCATAATTCCATATTACGCTACAAGACTAATTTTCTTTACAATCTTTGCTCGCTGCTGATACGATCTCTTGCACAGGATCTAGGTACTGTTCAGACTCTAAGAAAATTATAGAAGGGTGGGTTTTCTATGAAACGATATCACTCTTTATTTGTGTATCTAGCCGAGACCTCTCTATCACTTCTATTTTACTTGTATTATTAGTCAGAAATTTACTATTTTTAATTCCTATTAACTACGGTACCGTAAACATACGAGCCGAGACCGTTGTGGTGCAATAGTTCATTTCGCAAGGACAATTTTTTCGGATTGTTACGAGAAGGTTAAGGAGTTTTCTTCTGATTAACTAAAGGGCGGACAAAGACTTTGTTAAAAAAGCCATATCCA
>NZ_JAFMPU010000030.1:0-2658 GCF_049132085.1 Seonamhaeicola sp. NFXS20
TATTCCAATTGGTTCTATGCAACAGTTAAGAAGAAAAGAGGACTTGTACGTGTAATAAGGCTTTAACTTGAAGACCGTTTTAGTTCTCCTCTTTTCTTCTTTTAAATTAATAAATCAAAATAAAGGAGACCGTTGCCATTCATTGGCGGAACGCACTCAAAAACGGAAAATCGAAATTTTAAAAACTGATTTTTCATTATAAAAAGAGGAATAAATAACTGAATTGAATAATTTTACGAAACTAAAACAAATAGAATATGAATTACATAAAAACTGGATTAATAATTTCGACAATTATTATTTTCCTTTCGATGATATTTTTACAATATGACGTTTTTGGAGTAAATACTGTTAAAGATGTTTTTATAATTCCTGCATTTATTATAAATGCTTCATTGATTTTTAAAATTTTTAGGAATAAAAAACAAACGGCTGAATAGAACAATCTGAATTATCACTCAAACGCTGAATAAATTTTAAGCGGAATTTAGCAAGTTTCGGAATTGCTCACTCAAACGGAATCAAAAGAGTTTTCGGATTAAAAAACTGACCTAATTCACTCAAACATAAAAAGACGGAAAACGGGATTTAATAGAATAATCTGAACTCAGAAAAACAACGAAATGGCAACACCGTATATAATTTATTGCTAGTTCTAGCCTACTTACGAAAATCCTCGCGGATTTTCTATTCGGTTTTATTTGCTAAATTACGTGCTAAACCACGCAACAAACCATATACAAACACGTTAGCTTTAATGCTGAACAAAAATTATGAATAAAATTAAAACAAAATTATGAATCATTTTTTAGCGATTGGACCTTGGCAAATTATTCTGATATTAGTAGTCTTATTTCTTGGGATTTTACCGACAATAATTGCTCTTGTAGATATTTTAAAGAGTGAATTTAAAGGAAATAATAAAATTGTTTGGATACTAGTTGTTCTATTTGCAAACTTTTTTGGTGCGATTTTATACTTCTTAATTGGCAGAGAACAAAAAATAAAGATTGAAAAATTGTAAACTGACTTTGAGCAAGTTTACGGAATTTAGAAAACCAAAAATACTCGGTTGAGCAATTTCAAAAATACGCTGAATTCTCACTCAAACTCTGAATTGAATTGCGTCTGACTTTTAAGCTCGTTTACGGAATCTAAATCTGAATTAAAAACTCGGAATCTCACTCAAACAAAACTTAGCAAGTTGCGAAATTGCTCACTCAATCGGAATTGAAAAATATTGCGGAAATTTAGCAAGTTTGCGGAATTAAAAACTGACCGAAAAAAGAAAATCGGAAAGAAATATTAAGCGGACAAAAAAGCACTAAAAGCTAACACCGTGTAAAAAACATTGCTTATTTTAGTTAAGCCGTTTGGTCGTTGCTTTGTTTGCTAGCTTCTGATTTTCCTTCGGAAAATCCTCGCACACAAGCACGCAACGTTCCTTACACATAAACGTTGTAAAACATTTGAAAAAGACAATCAGCATACTATCATTTTTACTAATTCTTTCTTGCACTTCAGAAAAAGACAAGATTGAAAAAAGTACTGATATGGTTTATTTGGGCGGAATTATTGAAAACTATATGTTTGAATGTACTGACGCAAATCAATTAGAAGTTCATACTAAAGCTAAATACAATCCAAACGATTCTACTCTAACTTTCTTTATTGGAAAGTCAAAAACGGAATTCTTTCAGAAGTGGAATTTTCCATTGCGAGATGTTTATGTCGACATAAATTTTATTCATTCATTGACAGACACAATGAAACAAATAAACATTAAAGCGACTGAAAAAGACTCTGTCATTCAATATTCTGACAAAAGAAATATGACTTCCAAAATGACGACATCTTATAATATTTATTTATTTGATTGGTGTGATGAGGAAAAACAAGAGAATTTTATAAGTGCATTAAAACGAATAACTGAATTGAGTAAATTGAAATAAAAAAACAAAATGACAATCAAACCTGGAGTCGGAATTAATGATATCAAATTTGGAATGTCTGAAAGTCAAATTTTGGATTTAATTGGTAAACCGACTAAAATTATTATTGACGAAGATGACGATGATAAAAATCCCGTTTATCAATACAATGAACTAAAGTTAAGACTGACTTTTTATACTGAATACAATGGAAAATTAGGCTACATAAGAGTCGCAAACCCAAAAATTGAAATTAAAGGGAATCCAATTATCGGAATTCAAATCGAAGATGTTTTCAAATCATATGAATTGAGTAAAGAACATTGGAATGAAGAAAATTATTTTACTTTCAACTCATATTTTAATGAAAAGAAATGGACAACTCTGAATGTGGAATATGATGTAGTAACTGATATTGAATTTGGATATTTATTTGACAAAAGTGGAGAAAACCCTATTTGGCCGAATTAAAAAAACGTTTTACAACAACGTGTATAATTAATTGCTTTGGTCGTTGCCTACTTGGAAAATTCCTTCGGAATTTTCTCGCGTTCGTTTTTGTTTACTAAATTAGTTGCTTAAACACGCAACTAACCATACACGTATTCCAAGATCAAATCCTAATAAAAAATAGTTTTTTATTATGCCGCATGTTGTTGGAGAACCACGTATGGTGTTCCTCGCTTAACAACAGCAAATACTCTTGCTATTAGTTTGTTTCTAACAT
>NZ_JAFMPU010000031.1:0-2588 GCF_049132085.1 Seonamhaeicola sp. NFXS20
AAGATGCCCTTCTAAATCCTCTTCTGGTACTTTCAGTTCTAAAGTATCCATAGAAGCATTCGCCTTTACAGGTGCGGAATCTATGGTCTGGGTATGGCCGGCAACCATACCTGCCGAGACACATAGCCCAAATATTTTTGTGAAAACAGATTCAAATACCGCTTCTGGAAATAGTTGGCGTGTACGGCTTATAGTAGAATGCCACGGTAATTCTTCGTCGATATCATAGCCTAAAAAATACAAGATATCCAAACGCATGCTACAATGTGATATAAGCTTACGGTCGCTTGTTATATTTTCTAAATAACCAACCAAACATAGCTTAAAGAATACAACAGGGTCGATGCTTTTTTGTCCGCTATCCCCATAATATGGGCACGTGAGCTTATATAGAAATTCTAGGTCTAGAACCTCTTTTAATCGTCTGTAGAAATTGTGCTCTGGTACGCGTTCGCTTAACTGAAACTGTGAGAACAGCTTTTCTTGAAATATTTTTGTGCCTTGCATTATTAAATATACGAAATTTCTGTATATTTAGCAAGACTTGTGCAACGGGCACACCGTATATAATTTATTGCTAGTTCTAGCCTACTTACGAAAATCCTCGCGGATTTTCTATTCGGTTTTTATTTGCTAAATTAGGTGCTTAAAACACGCAACAAACCATATACGTATTCCAAGATTAATTCCTAATAAATATTCTGTTTTTTTTTAAGCTGCATGCTGTTGTAAAACAACATAAGGTGTTCCTCTTTTCACTACAGCAAAAGCTCTTGCTATTAGTTTATTTCTAACATTGTTTACAGCTAACATTTTATCTTTTCCTTCGGCTATTTTTCGCTTATAATATTGCCTTAATTCACTATCATGTTGTATTGCAGAAACGCTTGCCATACTTAATAAGCTTTTCATTTTCCTGTCACCTAAATAATGACATTGTTTTCGCTTATAGATACTGGTTCCAGAACGATGCTCGAATGGTGCTGTTCCACAATAACTAGAAAAAGCACGCCAACTTGCAAAGCGTGTAAAGTTTCCTGTATGGTAAATTAATTGACTTGCAACTACTAAACCTACGCCTTTTAAACTCGATAATAATTCATAATTTTTCTGCATCGATTCTTCTTGAGAAATAATCTCTTTTATCCTATGCTCTACTGCTTTTACTTGCTTAGATAAATAGGCTATACTGCGTTTTAAGCTTATGCAACCAGAATCTGTGGTTGGACTAGATAAAAGTATTTTCATTTCTTTTAAAGTGCCTTTAAGGCCTGCATTATTTCTAACTAATTGATCCCGTAAAGCTAATAGTCTTCCAAGCTCTAAATGAGACATACTTTTTACGGTACTTGGCTCCAATTCTTCTCTATAAAGCCAAGCATAACGTGCTATTAAAGCTGCATCAAGCTTGTCTGTCTTTTCTTTTACAATTCCCGATGAACGTTTTATTTTTAAAGGACTTTCTTCTACATAAACTATAGAGTGACTAGATAAATAAAGGGCTAATTTTAATGAGTAATAGCCTGTATTCTCAAAACAATAAAAAACGTCAATTGTATTGCTATACTTTGAAACCCATTTTAATAGACTTTTGTAACCTACTACATCGTTAATAAACTCCTTATGCTCTTCTGCTTGATAACAAAAGGCATCTATTGTTTTTTTTGAGACATCGATTCCTACGACTTCTTTGTAATTTTTCATATTTTTACATTTAGAGTGAATAAATATATTGCCTTAACTACTTCCTTTATCGGGAGATTTTGACTCCTGGTATTCCAAATGGTTCTTGGCAACTATATAGAAAGAGAGGACTCGTACGTGTAAAGGAGCGTGATTCTAAAACACGTTATAGTTCTCCTCTTTTTCTATCTAAAGTTATTTATTACAAACTAAAGAAACACGTTGTGTAACATTTGAATGAACAATCTGAATAAATACGAAATGATAGTTTATTGTCTGATTTATCCAATTCTGACAATGACTTTTTTTATGATTTGGATTTCCCAATCAACATTACCTGGAGGAGACATTGGAATGACACCTTTTCTTGTTGGAATAGTTTTGCTAATAGTATTCGGAATTGAAATTACTCTTGTTTTGATATTTAGAAAACGGATAATTGGATTGCGAAAAAAACTGACTTCATTAATAGTAGCATTTCTGATTTACGAATTGACAATGTGGGTTATTGGAGGTTTTGGAGAAATAGTATTATTGGAATCTTTTAAAAAACCGTTTGAGGAAAATATTGAAGGTGCATTTTCATTTTCATCAATTTTTGCACTTTTAATAATTCTCGGACTGATATTAATAAATGAAAAACTGAATAAAAAAACGTTACACAACAATGTATAACCGCAATTACGGCGGATTCGACTACGTCCGAATCCACTCGGAATTGCTAACGTCTGTGCTAAACCGAAAAACTTCGTATATTTATCCGTAACTGACGGTTATACGTATTCCAAGGTAAAAAACAACTATTTTTTTTAATAAGTTGTGGCTGCTACATTAACAAATGGTGTTCCTCTCTTAATCACTGCAAAACTCCGTGCTAAAATCTTATTCCTAACATTGTTCAAGGC
>NZ_JAFMPU010000032.1:0-2400 GCF_049132085.1 Seonamhaeicola sp. NFXS20
AATGCAATTAATCTATACAACCAAATAAGATTACATGTATCTTTAGATTATAAAACTCCAAATATGGTATATTTAAAAACAGCGTAAATCAATTATTAACCTGTAGCCGTATTTCAGGACTAGACATATTGACAAAACGAGGAAATGGAGTTTGAACCTGAATATTTTAGCGGAATTTTAAAAGTCCTGATTTTGACTTTAATAATCTCAATTTTACCGATTTACTTTTTGGTAAACCCAATTTTGACTATTGGAATAGCTGTAATTGGATTTATTGCAATCTTGTCGATAAATAAAAAATGGATAAAAAAAGTGATATTGGATTCTGAGAGTAAAAAAATTATAGTGAGATATCCTCTAGCTATAATCGGACTTAAAAAAAAAGAAATCCCTTTTGACAAAATAGACATTGTTACTTATTACGAGTATATGTCTCGAACACCAGCACATTTTAAAATTGAACAAAACGGAAAAAAATTACGATTTAATTGCAACGGACTTGACTCTAAAAAAGTTAGTTCTATTTTGGAAACTTACGGAATTAAAACAAACTTTCACAATAGAAAAGAAGTTGGATTTAGATAAAAATACTACCTACAACACCGGCTATAGTTCATTGCTTCTGACTTTCCTCGCGGAAAGTCCTCGCAAATTTGCTATCTTCGGTTTACGGCGGAAAATCCTCGCGGATTTTCCCGCAACGAAACCATAGCCAAAACCGTTACCCAACATTTGACAAAACATTGAACATAGCACTTCGAAATATAAATTGGACTAAAAAAAGTGGAATTCTGATTATCGGAATTTGTTTGAGCGCTATGTTGTTGAAATATTTGGTTCAACCTTATCGTGGAACTTGGATTTATCAATATGGAAGTACTATTTCATTATTTGTTTTCTACAGTGGAGTTTTATGGTCTTTGATTAACACAATATTTTTGATTTCAAAACATAAAACTGAACTGAAAAATAATCTGATTTGGATTTTTTTGAGTGCAATTCCATTTTTATATATCGGAATAATGATGACAATAGCAATGACTAGGACAATTGGCTAAATGAAAAAACTGACCTTCAAAAATATTTCAATGATTCTATATGGAGTTGCATTAGCTCTGCCAATATTTTTCGGAGCTGAAGTTATTGGAATTTTTGCATTGGTTCTTGGCTTAATCGGAATGTTTGAATTTGATATTTATATTTTCCTTCCTTGGCTTGCGAACATCTTATATTTTTTCAACTTGATTTTTGAGAATAAAATCAGAAATATTAAAATACTAATATCTGTTTTGACAATAATATTTGGATTTTTCACATTCGGAATTTCGAGAATACCTTTAGATGAAGGCGGAGCTTATGCCAACGTAAAACCTGGAATTGGATTTGGAATTTGGATATTGAGTTTTATAACATTATTAGTCGGACAATTAAAAAACAAAAACGTTGGGTAACAATGTATAACCGCAATTACGGCGGATTCGACTACGTCCGAATCCACTCGGAATTGCTAAAGTCTGTGCTTAACCGAAAAATTTGCGTACTTTAACCCGTAAACTGACGGTTATACGAGTCCGTTGTACACCATTTAAGAAACATTGAGAACAGAATTAAAATATATAGAATTAAAAAGCGGATTTTCGGATAACGGAACTGCTTGGATTGGACTTGTTTCATTCTCAAAAAGTGGAAAAACAGTCTATTTTGATGGTAAAGGATTTCAAAGTTTAAATGGAACTGGAGTTTCGGGCGGAAACTATTATGAAATTGAATCCGGAAATGAATACTGGATTTCTGGAGTTAAAAAAAATATGTCTGACCGACACAAATTTGGCGGAGGAAAAATCTTTGTGGAAAAACGGATTTTAAATGATTATCTGCAAACTATCGGAAAAAAGGAATTGCCAAAATCTGGTTATGAATTGACCGAAGTAGAAACTGAAAAACCGACTGAAAGAATTAATGAATTAGAAAATTCTCAACTGGAAAAATCAGAAATTGACGAAAGTATTTATACAAAAACGCCAAAGGAATTGACAAAATCCGAGCTTGAATTTCTTATCGAAGAACTAATAGAAGACGAAAAGAATGTCAAGTATAATAAAGGTAGGAGAATGATTAAAAAAGATAGAATTGAATTAGAAACGGAACTTGAGAAACGTGAATAAAAACGGTGTACAACAATGTATAACCGCAATTACGGCGGATTCGACTACATCCGAATCCACTCGGAATTGCTAAAGTCAGTGTCAAACCGAAAATAATCGCTAATTTAACCCGTAACTGACGGTTATACGTATTCCAAGATCAAATCCTAATAATTTCTCATTAAATTTTAAGCTGCATATTGATTTAGGACAACATATGGAGTCCCTCTTTTTACAACTGAAAACACCCTCGCTA
>NZ_JAFMPU010000033.1:0-1819 GCF_049132085.1 Seonamhaeicola sp. NFXS20
ATGGTTCTTTGCAACTTTATAGAAAGAGAGGACTGGTACGTGTAAGGGAGCTATAAATCTAAAACACGTTATAGTTCTCCTCTTTTTCTATCTAAAGTTATTTAATACAAACTAAAGAAACACGTTGGCATTAATATTGAATGAAACAAGATTCTATTAACATAACACAAATAATTAAAGAAACCACATTAAAGCAATACAGTAATGATTTTGCAGTCTGTTGGATTAAAAATAAGGTGGAAGGTATTGAAATAGACAATGTTTTATATAAAAATGTTTCGAATTCAATTTTCTTCCTCGACCCTAAATATCAATGGAGGATATTCAAAAAAAACAGTTCTACTTCTTCTGGTTATATTTTGTATTTGACTCGTGAGGTTTTAAACAATCCTATTATAAGTAATCTTCATATTAATAAAGTACGGATTTTCAATTCTGGCGAAATTCCATTATTTAAATTAAGTCCTGGTATTGAAAAAAGAACACAGGCAATTTTGGAAATGATTGATGAGCTTCTAGGTTCTCATCTTAACCATAAAGATGATGCTATACTATCTCTTTTAAACACATTTTTTGTATACTGTGATGGACAGTGCAACATTAAATCTATAGTTTCAAACAACAACTCCAAAACCAACATAGTCTATAAATTCAAAAAACTTGTTGACAAACAAGTGTTAAAAAATCATGAAGTAATTTACTATGCCAAACTTCTTAACGTATCGCCAAAATACTTGAATGAATGTGTACAAGAAGTATTGAATGTGAGTTCAAAAAGTATCATTATTGAACAATTACTTATGAGGTCCAGGCATGCATTAAAATTTTCGAACAAATCTATAAAGGAGATAAGTTTCGAATTAGGATTTTCTTCTCCTGATTATTTCAGTTACTTTTTTAAAACCCATACAGGAATTTCACCTTCAGCCCTCAGAAAGAATTAACTGTTCCTAAATTCTAAGTATTTACCGTATTTTTCACATTGTAGGAACATAATTTCCAATGTATTTTGCAATAAAACTTAAACATGGAAAGAAAAAAATTTATAACAACTTCAGGAATTGGTTTAGGAATTGCTTTAATTCCCGGAATACTCCGAGGCCAAAATTTGCAAGCCAATAAGTTTCACAACAAAAATATTCAACCAAAAATCATTAAAGATTCAGAAGGTGATGTTTTGAATGTAATTGGTGATCTACAAACTCATAAACTGATTGGTAGTGACACGGGAAACCAAATAGTTGAATGGGTGGACAATGTTGAACCAGGAGTTGGAATTCCGCCACACATTCACACCAAAGAAGATGAAATATTTAGAGTAATCAAAGGGCAAATTGAAATAATGGTAGATGGAAAAACAACTATTTTAAATGAAGGAGATGTAGCTTTTGCTCCAAAAGAAATACCACATTCATGGAAAGTTGTTGGAACAGAAAAAGCTAAAATGATTACTTCTGCTTTCCCTGCTGGAATAGAACACATGTTTCAAGAATTGGCAAAACTTCCAGCTGGTCCTCCAAATTTTGAAAAAGTATCTGAAATTTGCGCAAAACATGGCATTAATTTTGTCTGAATACTAATGCCAACAACGTATAAAATCAATAACGGTTTGGGTTAAAACTCAAACCGTTTTTAGGTTTAATTCAGTATATTACTATCCGAAA
The DNA here is from genome assembly GCF_049132085.1 of Seonamhaeicola sp. NFXS20. Lineage (NCBI taxonomy): Bacteria > Pseudomonadati > Bacteroidota > Flavobacteriia > Flavobacteriales > Flavobacteriaceae > Seonamhaeicola > Seonamhaeicola sp. NFXS20. The sequence continues at coordinate 1,665 of NZ_JAFMPU010000033.1, forward strand.
ACAATAGCAAATTAAGCCGCTACTGCTTTTATACGTATTCCAAGATCAAATCCTAATAATTTCTCATTAAATTTTAAGCTGCATATTGATTTAGGACAACATATGGAGTCCCTCTTTTTACAACTGAAAACACCCTCGCTAATAATTTGTTCCTC
>NZ_JAFMPU010000034.1:0-1758 GCF_049132085.1 Seonamhaeicola sp. NFXS20
TATAAACATGCTTTTAAAGCCTTTTAAAACACCAGAGTTTTTAAGTGTATAAAAACAGAAACCGCCTTTAAAAGACGGTTTCTAATTATAATTTTAGGATACATTATGGGCTTGTGCAACGGTTACCATTGTTGCCAACAGTTATTTTTTTCAGTTCTTCTAATTTTTTAATCTCCCAATCTTTATCATCGTAAAACTTTTTGTTCTTATCATCCCAATCCGTAAAATTTCCCGAATTCAGGGTTTTATGTTGCTCTAAAATAACTTTTTTAATTTCTTTTGGCACAATTACTAAAATATCGAACCTAATCAAATTCTCAAGCTGTAAAAGACTTTTGTATGAATATTTGTCAATTACAGAAGCTGAATTTAAATCTAAATGTTTCAGATTTTTGAGCTTTTCATAAGATTCTAAACTTTTAAGTCTCAAATTTTTTGGTGCAAAAGTGTCTCCATTTAGGGAAAGTCCAATTAGAGAAGTTACTTCTCCGATTTTTTCATAATTCTCAATTTTAAATGAGTTTTCAATTCTTAAATGAGTCAGTTCAATTTTTGCAATGGGTGAAATGTCTTTCAGCTGAGTAAATCTTTCCAATTCTAACCTTTTGAGTTTTGTCAGTTTTAAAATTGGATTTAAGTCAGTTGCTTTTGAACTGTCAATTATTAAGTCCGTAAGATTTGGTAAGTCACAAAAAATATCAAGAAACTCTTGATTAATCCCACAAGAGATGGAAATCCGCTTTACTTTATCCAAGTTTGGGATTATTTTAATCCATCCGTTTTTTACTCGTTCTTTTTCCTTTTTACTCGAAACGTCCCATTGAAAAGACAAACTTCCAATTCGGATGTTTTCAGAGTTTATTTTTGGATTGTCATATTGTTGAATATTTTCATATTCATAAATATGTTCAGGTGAGAAAAACTGGTGATTTTTATATCTGTCGTTCATTCTAATTGTTGGCAACGTTTATGTGTATGGAAAGTTGCGTGCTTGTGTGCGAGGATTTTCCGAAGGAAAATCAGATGCAAGCAAGCAAAGCAACTAACATTGGTTTAGTATAAAACTAGCAATTTTTTATACACGGTGTTGTGGTTAGTTTTTTTATTCGGTTTCGATTTGTTCATTCATAAAGTTCAAGACTTCCGTAAAATAACTTTCCAAATTTATATGTTCTTCTTCTCCAGGATGCCAATTTGTAAATTTCCAATATTTCCACTTTTCATTTGTTGAATTCGGTGGAATTAGAAGAAAGTATTGTTCTTGATTTATTCCACCAACTAAAATACTTTTTTCAAGTTGTTTTCCGATATTTTCAATTCCGTTAATACTATAAGCTTCGATTATAAAACTGTCAATATTTTTCAGAAAGTCAATTTTGTTAATCGGCTCAAAAGTCGGTTCAATATCGTTTGGTGCTGAAAATCCGTTTGTAATTAATAGAAACTGTTTAAAGTCGGTTGGGAATTCAATTCCGAGTCTTTTTTCGGTCAAGTTTATTTCGGTTTCTGGAACAGGTATTGTTCCTAACCATTTATTTTCAGTCTGCTCTTGAGTAAACTCAAAATCAGCTAATTCAATCGCTTTCTCTGATATTTGTTTTAGTAGACTGTTCATTTTTCAAATTAACCACAACGGTTTTCTTTATTTTGATTTATTAATTTAAAAGAAGAAAAGAGGAGAACTAAAACGGTCTTCAAGTTAAAGCCTTATTACACGTACAAGTCCTCTTTTCTTCTTAACTGTTGCATAGAACCAAT
>NZ_JAFMPU010000035.1:0-1725 GCF_049132085.1 Seonamhaeicola sp. NFXS20
ATGCTTTTAAAGCCTTTTAAAACACCAGAGTTTTTAAGTGTATAAAAACAGAAACCGCCTTTAAAAGACGGTTTCTAATTATAATTTTAGGATACATTATGGGCTTGTGCAACGGTTACCATTGTTGTAAACAGTTTTATTCTTTTTTAAATTTATAGTCAAGCCAATAATTTGCAGATATTCGCATATCATTTTCTTTATCAAGCATTTTTTTCAAAGTCAGTTTGTCCCAATAAACGCAACCAGAGCAAACAGAAACAATTCCGTTAGATTTATATACTTCCGAAATTTTTCCTTTTAGTTCTTTTGTCAGAGTGAGTTTGTTTAATTCAGTTAGTTTTTCGCAAACAACTACAGCTAGATATTTTTCAGCATTATTCTCCGAATCAAGAAGTTTAATAATGGAATTGTATTTTTCTTTGTCAATTAGTTTGGAAACTTTCTGAACTGCCTTTGATTGACTTCCGTCCTCGTAGCAACCAAATCCAACCATTTCATTAACATCTACATTTGATTGTGCAATTCCGTTAATTGAAATACTAATTATAAAAGTTAAGGTAAATATTATTTGCTTCATTCATTAACTATGTCTAACATTAAAACTAGTTACTTTGTCGTTTTTGTCAAATTTGATTGTCAAATGACCTGTGTCAATTCCGTGTTTAGCCATTCCTAAATAGTAACCAAATTCGGATTCGTTTTTAGTTTCTGGAATTCCCAACAATTCAATTATTTCAGTCTTAGATTTTCCTTTTAGTTCGTGATTATTCCTCAAACTGTTCATCATATCCCAACGCAATGACCATTCAGATTCAGATTCCGTCCAGTTTTTCCACTTTTCAGAGTCAAATTGTTCGTGCGTGATATTTCCTTTCAGTGCAAAACCGATTAGAATTAGCATTCCGAAAATCAGAAATCCGTATTTTAATGCTTTTTTCAATGTATGTCTTAAATTGTTTACAACGTTTATGTGTATGGAAAGTTGCGTGCTTGTGTGCGAGGATTTTCCGAAGGAAAATCAGAAGCAAGCAAGCAAAGCAACTAACATTGGTTTAGTATAAAACTAGCAATTTTTTATACACGGTGTTGTAAAACGTTTTTTTTATTCAGTTAATTTGTCAATTATTTTATCCAAAATTTTTAAATCAGATTGATTTTTTAAATAAACAAAATTCGGCGCCATTACATTTCCAATTCCTAAAATGCCATATTCAGGGTTAAACAAAATGGGTCCAGTTCCGTCGGTTTCTGGTTCTTGCATTACGTAATTCAAGAATTCCGTTTTGGAAATTGAAAGGGCATTAAAATTCGAGTCTTTTTTTGGAATATAATTCCACATTGCAAATTTTATTGTTTTAGTTTTTGGAATGTAAAACACATTCATATTTTTACTTTCGTCAGTCAGATTTTGGTATTTGTATTTGGTTAAAGTATCTCTAATTTCAATTGTCAGTTTATAGTTTTCTGTTCTTTTTAAAGAATCTAAGTCGAAAACAAAAAGAGTCCTGTTTTCAGTAATAATTCCTTTTTTTGAATTGGAACAAGAAACTGAAATCAGCACAATAATTAGTATTTGGAACGCTTTTCTCAAATGTTTTACAACGTGTTTCTTTAGTTTGTATTAAATAACTTTAGATAGAAAAAGAGGAGAACTATAACGTGTTTTAGATTTATAGCTCCCTTACACGTACCAGTCCTCTCTTTCTATAAAGTTGCAAAGAACCA
>NZ_JAFMPU010000036.1:0-1646 GCF_049132085.1 Seonamhaeicola sp. NFXS20
CGTTTTTGTCCGTTTTGAAAATCACGTTGCCAAAGTCATTCGTTCGAACAATTTCGGTCGCATTAAATCCTTTCCAATTCCAAGCTTTATTTATTTCGGCAATCATTTTCTCAAATTAGGCACAACGTTTATGTATAAGGAAAGTTGCGTGTTTGTATGCGAGGATTTTCCGAAGGAAAATCAGAAGCTAGCAAACGAGCAACAAACTTTGGTTTAGCTAAAACTAGCAATTTTTTTTATACGGTGTTGGCAAATCGTTTTTATTTTATTTCACATTTTCGTAAATAATTCCCGAGTAAAATAGTCAGATTTTCTTTGTCTTCGAGATTATAATACTGGTCATCTAATCGGTCAAGTACTTGTTCTATTTCCTTATTATTCCAATATTTACTTTCAGTTATAAATTCAAACAAGTCAGTTTGCGAATTCTTATGTTTTTTTAATATATCCAGCGAGGATTTCAAGAGTTCGTAAGTCAATTCAGCTCCGATTTTTTTTAGTCCTTTTAGAGTTTCCTCCGCAAAAATTCCGTAATCATTATCATAATATTGCTCGAAACCTCCATTCATAACTTGCATATTCAAAACTCCGATGCAATAAGTAAATCTTACAGGTTCTGACAATTCAAAAACCGTATTGTACCAATTTTTGGTTTGACTCCAATCGTTAATTCTTTTATTCAGGAATTTTCCAGCAATATCACAATAGACATAGTCAATTAATTCTTCGTTTGTCAATGTTTCTTGGGTTTTCATCAAATGTTTGCCAACGGTTTCGTATAACCGTCAGTTACGGGATTAAAGTTAATAATTTTCGGTTAAGAACTGGCGTTAGCAATTCCGAGTGGATTCGGACGTAGTCGAATCCGCCGTAATTGCGGTTATACATTGTTGGCAACTGGCTTTTATTCATTAATTGATTGCTCTTTATATTTTTCCACAAACTCTTTTGCGTCTTTCATTGTTTCTGGGTATTTAGCGTAATTCTGATATCCATATATTTTTCCACTTTCATCTCTCAATGTTTGTTCCCAAATGTGATAATATCTAAATCCATTTTCTACCAAAAACTTTACAACGTTCCATTTTTTTATATCAGTTTGTTTTGGTGGTTTAAACAAATGATATAATTCAGTCATTGGTTTTTCGCATTGAGGACAAATCGAGGTGTGAGCCTTTTCTAAATCTGCTGGTCTGTTATAAGCTTTTCGACAATCTAAGCATACTTTTTTATATCCCATTTTTCAAGATTAAGATTGGATTTTTAAAATCCGTTTGCGATAAATTAAAAGTCCAATAAAAGTCAGTCCGCAAAGTATTGCCAAAGCGTGAAATGTTTTAATTGCTCGACATAAATTAATTCCAGAAATGAGAGAAATACAATCAGTCAATTCTTCGGTTTCGTATTTTAAACTGACCATTGTATTTAAGGCTGCATATTCGAATAAAGGAATTCCGATTATTAATAAAATCAAAGCTATTATGTAAATCGTTTTTCTCAATTATCTTCGGTTTTCAGCTGTCTCGTCCTAAAATACGTCTACAGGTTATTGATTAAAATTAAGCTGCATTTTGGTGCACGTTATTAGGTGTTTTATAGTCTAAAGATAAATGTAATCTTTTAGAGTTATATAATTTGATTGCATT
>NZ_JAFMPU010000037.1:0-1440 GCF_049132085.1 Seonamhaeicola sp. NFXS20
CTGTTCCTTTATTTTTTTACTTTTATAAAAACTAAATTAAAAATATAAAGCACACAACATGCTGTATAATTAATGGCCGCATAAAGCCAACGCTTAAACCAAGCCACTAACCATACAGCTGTCCGTTAGCTACCATTTGAGCGAAAATATGGGAAATCATTTGACAGTAATTTTAGGAGCTGGATTTTCAGCAAACGCAGGAATGCCAACTGCAAGTTCAATAGCTGAAAGATTTAATCGAGATTTAAGAGAAAAACTCTTATCTGCGTCATCAAGTGAATGGTTTTGGATTGACGGCAAGGACGAAACTTTTATGCATAATGGTAGATTGAATTATGACTATATAGCTTATTCATATGTATTCGATGAACTTGTAAAAAGTTATGTTGCTGACCGTGGTAAATTTATTTATTACGAAGATTTTTATCAATTTATTATTGATAATTTCACAAACTCTGATTGGGTTGAGGAGTTATTTGAAAAAGCAAAAAAAGCACTTCTGACTGGCAAACCCTTTTTTCTTGAAGAGAAAAATAAAGAATACTATAAAAGTTACTTATTTGCATTCGACCACAAGCAATTTCAAAAAGTAAGCGATATTCTAAACTATTTGATTGGCGATATTCTTTCAGTAATACCAAAAAACGATGCTGAACTGATAGAAATATATCAAGGTTTTATAGACTATATTTCTCAATTTGAGAGTGTAGACATTTTTACTTTAAATCACGACTTATTATTGGAAAGAGTTTTAGAGTTAAATGGATTGAAGTATTCTAAAGGATTTAACGTTGAAGATTCACCAATAAGTCATAACGATTTATCTGTTCCATACTTCAATAATACTTTTAACGAAAAAATTAAAATCCATAAACTTCACGGGAGTTTAGACTTTTTTCAATTTAGACATTATGAGCAAAATGGTATGTGGTTGCAACCAACTGGAGAATATGACTATTATATGACAACAAATTATTCTACAAAACACAATTCGATTAGAATAAATCCAGATACCAAGGAAATACTTCAAGATTATAATCCAGATATAGTTCCCAAGTTTATAACTGGGACCAGAAAACTGGACACAATTGACAATGATATTTTGTTTAAACAATTATTTAAAAATTTCGGAGAGGTAATAAATAAGTCAGAAAATTTATTCATTTCGGGCTATTCGTTTAGCGATGAACATCTGAATGAAAAATTGAAATCAAAAGAATTTAATTATATAAATCAAAATCCAAGTAAAGAATATCCATTCGATGGAAATGGAAAAAACATTAAAAATTTAAATGAACTAAAAAACGGTAGCTAACAATGGTAACCGTTGCACAAGCCCATAATGTATCCTAAAATTATAATTAGAACCGTCTTTTAAAGTCGGTTTCTGTTTTTATAGACTTAAAATCCTGGTGTTTTAAAAGGCTTTAAAAGCATGTT
>NZ_JAFMPU010000038.1:0-1375 GCF_049132085.1 Seonamhaeicola sp. NFXS20
TATTCCAATTGGTTCTATGCAACAGTTAAGAAGAAAAGAGGACTTGTACGTGTAATAAGGCTTTAACTTGAAGACCGTTTTAGTTCTCCTCTTTTCTTCTTTTAAATTAATAAATCAAAATAAAGGAAACCGTTGTAGTGCAATAGTTCATTTCGCAAGGACAATTTTTTCGGAGTGTTACGTGAGGGTATGGAGTTTTATACTGATTAACTAAATCAGACAAAGCCTTTGTTAAAAAAGCTATATCCAGGTACTTTTCGATGGTATCGTGGAGAGTTTTGTCTCTCCAAACGCTAGCTCGTTATAAAGTACCTGACTAAGTTCGCGAAAAATTTTAACAAAGTCAAATTTGAATAGGCATTATGTCTTGTTAATCAGTATAAAAAGCGCTCTTAGTTCCCTTCACCAACGGATCATACACGGCAGTGTATATTCCATAGGTTCGGGTTGTATCCGAAAAAGTTGGGGATAAATTGCTACCGAAACAGAACTACTGTTCCTTTATTTTTTTACTTTTATAAAAACTAAATTAAAAATATAAAGCACACAACATGCTGTATAATTAATGAAGCCCTACGGGCTACACTAACCATACAGCTGTACGTTGTAAGTAATTGCGGAAATCACTCATTCCTATATAAATTGAAAGAAAATTGAAAAAGAAAAAAAGATTTTATTAATAATTGGAATTATTACTTTAATAGTTTTTTTCACTCCAAAATCATTTTATGAAAAATATTATTATGATTTTATTGAATGGAAAAATTTGAGAAATAAGATTGTTTGGAAAGAAAATATAAAATTAAATTGGGAAGATTTTAAGTCTACAAATACTGACGAAAATTTAGTTTTAGAAGCAAGAGTTGGATTATCAATAAGATATTATACAAATCCTATTATGTTTAAATCTAAAACAGTTTTTATGCCTAATGAATCTTTTGTAATAAATGAAAATGACTCAATTAATTTGAGAATTTCAGAAGCAAAATTTAATTTGTTGGAAATTTATAGAAGGAAAATGGAGAAATATGTTTTGAAATTAAAAAATGAAAACATTGACACTCTGAAAAAAATTGACTTTGATAATATGAATTTAAAATATTATGAATTATTTGAAACGGAATGGGAAAAATATCTTGATTCTCAAAATGAACCTAAATCTTTGGAAAATTTAGAGAAGAGAATAAAATTAGAATTATAAAAAACTACTTACAACACCGTGTATATTTTATTGCTTTCTTTTAGCCAACTTACGAAAATCCTCGCGGATTTTCTATTCGGTTTTTATTTGCTAACTTTAGTGCTTAAACCACGCAACAAACCATATACGTATTCCAAGATCAAATCCTAATAAAAAATAGTTTTTTATTATGCC
>NZ_JAFMPU010000039.1:0-1310 GCF_049132085.1 Seonamhaeicola sp. NFXS20
TGTCTCGTCCTAAAATACGTCTACAGGTTATTGATTAAAATTAAGCTGCATTTTGGTGCACGTTATTAGGTGTTTTATAGTCTAAAGATAAATGTAATCTTTTAGAGTTATATAATTTGATTGCATTTTTTGTTGCTCTTTTCGCTTCTTCCATACTAGCGAAGGTCTGGTCGAGATAAAATTCATCTTTTAGTATTCCATTTACACGCTCAGCGAGAGCGTTTTCATAACAATGATTTTCTTCTGTCATGCTTATATCTATCTTTTTTCGCTTTAGCTCTTTGGTGTATACATTGCTGCAATATTGTATTCCTCTGTCTGAGTGGTGGGTTAGATTCTTGAGTCCTTTGTTATGATAGATTGCCTTTTTAAGCGCCCTAACACAACCGGTTAGCTCTAAGCTGTCACTTAGGTCATATCCTACGATTTTACGTGAATACATATCTGTTAAGAGTGCTAGATAGCAAAATCCTTTAATAGTTCTGATGTAAGTTATATCTGCAGCCCACACTTGGTTGCATCTAACTATTTCAACATCTTTAATGCTATTATTGTATTTGTAAAATCTATGATGTGAGTTGGTTGTTCTGGAGGAATATTTCTTTCGCCGTATCAAAAGATTATTATCTCTAAGGATACGTAACAATTGATCTCTACCAATTTTGATGTTGTGTTTTTTAAAGTCCGTTTTTAGGGACCGCATCAACTTTCTAGCGCCTTCTCTTGGTAAAGTCCTTCTTCTTTTATGAACGATTTTCAATACCTGGTTTTCAATCTTTATTCGCTTGACGTATCGCTTTTTGTATTTATAAAAGGCATCACGAGTTAGGAAATATCCCTTACAGATTGTAGCTATACAGTAAGGTCTTTCTTTTGGATTATTGTCTATAGTCTCCATTAGTGCTAGATGTTTAGTTTTTTTTTGAGTTCTAAAGCATCTTTGTAGCCTAGTTTCTTAGCAGCCACAGTGAGGTAACTATCATCAATAAGTTTATCGAGGTCTTTCTTTAAGAGAAGTTCCTTTAGCTGTTTAAGCTCTTTTTGCAGGGCTTTTATTCGGGTAAGTTCATCATCTGTTTGCACGATTACACGGGTATTCATTAAATCTTTACGATTGTACTTTTTTATCCATTCGTTAATGGTACTAGATTGGACGCCATAGAGTAGTCCTACTTGTCTTTTAGAGTGGTTTCCCTTAGCAAGTTCATCAAGAACTTTGAGTTTAAAGCTTTCGCTATAGCGTCTTACATATCCGTCATTTTTATACATAAACATTTGTTTTAGTGTATACATATTTCAGGACGGGTGTA
>NZ_JAFMPU010000040.1:0-1262 GCF_049132085.1 Seonamhaeicola sp. NFXS20
ATAGCAAGAGTATTTGCTGTTGTTAAGCGAGGAACACCATACGTGGTTCTCCAACAACATGCGGCATAATAAAAAACTATTTTTTATTAGGATTTGATCTTGGAATACGTGTATGGTTAGTTGCGTGGTTAGGCAACTAAGTTAGCAAACTTTAACGAACCCGTGAAAATTCCGCAGGAATTTTCGCAAGTAGAGAAGAACCTAGCAATTAATTATACACGGTGTTACCACACGTTTTTTATTTTTCATTTCAGATAATTAGTTGTTCGAGTTGATTTCTGATAGAGAATAGAAAAATCAAAATCAAAAGTGTAATCAAATTCGTTTTGAAATTCACGTATTCTTGCTTTTTGTATTTCTTTATTACTCTATAAACTAAAAATCCGCCAACGAGTAAAATCGGCAGATAATTAAAAATTAAGTCAACATACCACAATTCAGCAATTCTGCTCGAACCAGCTCCAGAACCAAATATGAGGAAAAAAGCAAGTATCTCAATCAAAATCACAAGTAAAAGAATTCCGAAAAAGAGAATTGACCTAATTCCAATTCCGAGATAATTTGTCTTTATTTCTAAAAATTCTGTTGTTTTCAATTCGGTCAGTTTTTTTAAGTACTATTCCCTTTAATCACAACTAAAATTATCGTTATTGAAATTCCGATAACAGAAGCTATAATATTCTTATTAATCAATTTCGATTTTTTAATTCCATAAACGAGATTACTTATTTTCTTTTTATTCATTAGCATGATAATCAGAAATATCAGTAAGAACCCAATAATATTTCTAATAATCAGAGTATGGTCGGTTAAGTCAATTTGAGTTGCAGGAAAAGCCAAATTTGTAATCAAAAAATAGAAATAGGATTGAATTAAAATCCAACCAATTTTTTTATTTGTAAAAACTCCGATAATTGGAATTAATAAAATTAAAGAAGGTCTTAAATAATAGTTGTTTGTAGCAATCTGAAAATACTCAGTTAGTTTGTCTGCATTCCAATCTCCGACAGCGAAGTAATGGTCAATTATATTCGAAATTGCATAAATCAATGAAAAGATAAATAAGCATATTATCAATAACTTAATTATTAAAATCAGATAGTTTTCTTTTATATGTTCTGCGGTTATTCTCAAATGTCTCGTCCTAAAATACGTCTACAGGTTATTGATTAAAATTAAGCTGCATTTTGGTGCACGTTATTAGGTGTTTTATAGTCTAAAGATAAATGTAATCTTTTAGAGTTATATAATTTGATTGCATT
>NZ_JAFMPU010000041.1:0-1227 GCF_049132085.1 Seonamhaeicola sp. NFXS20
CGTATTCCAAGGTAAAAAACAACTATTTTTTTTAATAAGTTGTGGCTGCTACATTAACAAATGGTGTTCCTCTCTTAATCACTGCAAAACTCCGTGCTAAAATCTTATTCCTAACATTGTTCAAGGCTATCATTTTATCTTTTCCCTCCCCTAGCTTTCTGTGATAATAATTCTTTAGCTCTTGGTCGGATTGTATGGCCGAGACCGCAGCCATACTGAGTAGTGCCTTCATTTTCCTGTCGCCAATGTAATGACTCTGCTTGCGCCGCCTAATCGAACTCCCTGAGCTATGCTCGAACGGAGCTATCCCACAATAACTCGAAAACCTGCGCCAGTTGTCAAATTTCATAAAGTTACCGGTATGGCAGAGCAATTGACAGCCCAGTATCAGCCCCACGCCCTTTACCGACCTTAGAAGCCTATAGTTGCGGTAAAGCAGACCATCTGTTTTCAACAGCTCCCGCATCCTTTTCTCTATGCCAAGTACCTGTTTGTCCATATGCCTTATACAACGTTGCAGTGCCTTACAGCAAGTGTCGGTCGAAGGACTCGACAACAGGTGCCTTTGCTCTTTTAATGTAGATTTTAAACCTGTTCGGTCCCTTACCAATTGATCTCTTAAAGCTAGCAGTCTTCCGAGCTCTTGAAACACCTTTGGCTTTATCTCACTGGGCACCAACTCCTCCCTGTACACCCAACCGAACCGGGCTATCATATAGGAATCTAGTTTATCGGTCTTCTCCCTGGTAAGACCGGTACTGCGCTTGATACGCATAGGGCTTTCCTCTACGTAAACCAGTCTCTTTGATGACAGGAAAACCGATAACTTTAACGAATAGCTTCCTGTATTCTCAAAACAGAAAAAATAACTCTCAGGGGCCAACTGACTATCGACCCACTTAATCAACTCCGCATAGCCTTTCCCATCATTTGAAAACACTGAATGCTCTTTGCTGTGGTATAGGGTAGCATCAATCGTCTTTTTTGATACATCTATACCGATCACTTCTTTTAAATTTTTCATATTTTTAAAAAATTAAATGATTATGATGCCGGCAACTATTTCCTTTAATGAGCCATTATGGCTAGGTATTCCAAGTAGTTCAGCTAAGCATCTTACAAGAGGCAGAGAGGACTATTACGGATAATAGGTATTGCCTAGAGACCGTTAGAGTTCTCCTCTCTTCTCTTGTTAAATCTAATAATATCAAAGTAAAGGAGACCGTT
>NZ_JAFMPU010000042.1:0-1225 GCF_049132085.1 Seonamhaeicola sp. NFXS20
ACCTTTCAAACTCAAAATTTTAGACGAACTTACAACAGGAAAATTAAACAAGTATCAATTAGGTAAGGCTTATGGAATTAATCCAACCACAATCAACGAATGGATTAAAAAGTACAACCGTAAAGACCTTATGAATACTAGAATAACTGTGAAAACTAAAGACGAAATAACACGCATTAAAGAACTTCAAAAAGAGATTGAACAACTAAAAAAATTGTTATTAAAGAAGGACTTAGATGCCATGATTCAAGATTCATATCTGGAAGTAGCTGCTGAAGACCTTGGTTACAAATCTGTAGCTGAACTAAAAAAAAAGCTAAATATAGAGCGTTAGTTAAATCTAAAAAGAAAACCAAAGGATTTGCGTCTTTGACCACTGTTTGTATAGCTTTCGGACTTAAACGTGATGCTTATTACAAGTATAAATATAGAGCGGACAAACGTTTAAAAATGGAACAACAAATCATTCAAATTGTTAACCAAAAACGCAAATCCCTGCCTAGAGAAGGTGTACGAAAACTCAAAATATCGTTGAAAAATGATTTTGATAAAGCCAAAATCAAAGTTGGCAGAGACACCCTGTTTAACATCCTTAGAAAACACAATATGCTTATAACCAGAAAGAAACCTAGCTACAGAACCACAAACTCTTTGCATAGGTTTTATAAACATAAAAACATCATTAAAGATGTGCTTGTTAATAGACCTAATCAGGTTTGGGTTTCTGATATTACATACATCAGAACTATAAAAGGGTTTTGCTACTTGGCTCTTATTACTGATATGTATTCTAGAAAAATTATAGGTTACGACCTTAGTGATAGTCTTGAACTTAGTGGCTGTGTAAGAGCCCTTAAAAAGGCTTTATACAAAGCTAAAAACACAGAGAAACTAATACATCACTCGGATAGAGGTATACAATATTGTAGCAATCAATACACCCAAATTTTAAAGAGAAACAACATCAAAATTAGTATGACAGAAGAAAACCATTGCTATGAAAATGCCATTGCTGAACGCCTAAACGGTATCCTTAAAGACGAGTTTTATCTTGACCAGACCTTTACTGATGTGGCTCACGCCAAAATAGCAACAAAAAATGCAATTAATCTATACAACCAAATAAGATTACATGTATCTTTAGATTATAAAACTCCAAATATGGTATATTTAAAAACAGCGTAAATCAATTATTAACCTGTAGCCGTATTTCAGGACTAGACAT
>NZ_JAFMPU010000043.1:0-1188 GCF_049132085.1 Seonamhaeicola sp. NFXS20
TGTTCCTTTATTTTTTTACTTTTATAAAAACTAAATTAAAAATATAAAGCACACAACATGCTGTATAATTAATGGCCGCATAAAGCCAACGCTTAAACCAAGCCACTAACCATACAGCTGTACGTTACCCAACATTTGAGAAAAACATTTTTCATATTAAACTTTGTTTTCAGCACATTAATTTTTGCTCAAGACCCTGAATCATCAACTCTGTATGAAAAAGAGTATTATGATTTACTAAACTATATTCCAAAAAATCTAGAAACTGATTCAATCCATAAATTAGAAAGTCCAATTTTAAAAGGTAGCTTAAATACAATTGGAAGTGTAAAACTTTACAACGGATTTAGAGAGGATTTTAAACTATCGGATAATGACAAAAAATGGTTAGAGAATAGAATTGACCAAATTGCAACTGAACTATTTGTTGATGGAAAAAGAGTTTTGATAAGTGCAGTCGGTGGTTATTCTGGTTGTCCAGACAAGATGATTGACACTTTCAAATTAAAAGATATTGAGATTACCAACCTAAAGTTTTGCCATACTTGTACTGACTCTTATCGAGATGAGAATTTTATTGAAAGATTCAATAACAAAATGTATTCTTTGATGAAAATTGAACCACCGAATGGAAAAACATATAGATTCTATGGGAAATTTAATGGCTATGGGAAGAGCAATAGCGGAATTGAATTAATTCTGGCTGAAGACAGAACATTTAAATTTTGGAAAAGAAAAGTACACGGTTCGGATTTTACCGAAGGTTTCTGGAAAAACCTAAATGACACGCTGATTTTGAGTTCTAAGACTTTGACCAAGAATGATAGTTTGATTTTTGCTTTATCAAGTGCAAAGTGGATTGACTTTAATGATTTAAAGTTTCGCTTGAAAAAAGAAAAACTGACTGAATTAGATAACGGAAAGAGAAAATTAAGAAAGATAATTGAATAAAAAACGTTGGGTAACAATGTATAACCGCAATTACGGCGGATTCGACTACGTCGGAATCCACTCGGAATTGCTAACGTCAGTTCTAAACCGAAAATTATTAACTTTTAAACCCGTAACTGACGGTTATACGTATTCCAAGGTAAAAAACAACTATTTTTTTTAATAAGTTGTGGCTGCTACATTAACAAATGGTGTTCCTCTCTTAATCACTGCAAAACTCCGTGCTAAAATCTTATT
>NZ_JAFMPU010000044.1:0-1160 GCF_049132085.1 Seonamhaeicola sp. NFXS20
GCCTTGAACAATGTTAGGAATAAGATTTTAGCACGGAGTTTTGCAGTGATTAAGAGAGGAACACCATTTGTTAATGTAGCAGCCACAACTTATTAAAAAAAATAGTTGTTTTTTACCTTGGAATACGGCTATGAGTAGTTGCTTAAAGTATTAAAGTTAGCAAAAAGACACAGAGTGAGGAATATTCGCAGAATATTCCGATTGGCACTTACCAACCCCAAGCAATTACTTATAGCCATTGTTGTGCGTTCGTTTTTTATTTCCATTGTCTGTTTTTCAGGTTGGTTTTCTTTAATGAATATCCATCGTTAAAAAACAATTTTCCATTATCTAAAGTCATTATTTTATCAGTCAAAAATCTTGGAACAGCATTTAAGCCCAAATCCCTTACAATAATTTCTACTTCGTTATAATTCGGATTGTCAATTTCTATTGTTTCTTTTTGTCCTAAATAATGATATGTAATTGTCTTAATTTCTTGAGCTTTCAATTCCGCAATTCCATTCACGTCTGCTGCTTTTCCCTCGTTTTGGTCATTAATTACAATAAATGCTGCTGCAAGTGGTAATTCCAAATCTCGGATTGTGATTTTCACGTTTTCAATTCGGTCGGGATTTATTTTTCCACTATAAGTCGTACTCGGATTTTTTGGTTGTTCAAATGTGTTCAGTTTTATACTGTCAGTAGATATTTGTTCCCAATTTCCTTTTACTACAGTTCCGCCACCAACATCCATAAAAATAAAATACTCAAATGTTTTGTTCGATTTTAACTCAATTTGAGTGCAAGCAAAATAGCTTTTTCCGCATTTTCCATATAAACCAACTACTGATTTATTCGTTGAACACGAACTTAAAAAAAGTAAAATTAAAATCAGTTTAATGTATTTCACGGTTTTTTCTTAAATGACGCACAACGGTTTTGTGTATGATTAGTGGCGTGTTTTAAGCACCTAATTTAGCAAATAAAAACCGAATAGAAAATCCGCGAGGATTTTCGTAAGTAGGCTCGAACTAGCCATTAATTATACACGTTGTGTCCGTTGCACAAGACTTGCTAAATATACAGAAATTTCGTATATTTAATAATGCAAGGCACAAAAATATTTCAAGAAAAGCTATTCAATCAATTTAGGCTTAGCGACCGCGTACCGGAAGAGA
>NZ_JAFMPU010000045.1:0-1139 GCF_049132085.1 Seonamhaeicola sp. NFXS20
CGGAATGATGTATCATTGATTCTTGATAAGCTTTATTGTTTAAAGCCATTTTTAAGGCATCTATACAACCTTGTGCTGTTAAATCCATCCTAAAGCTGTAACCCATTATTTTTCTTGAATAAGCATCTGTTATTAAACTTAAATATCCCCATTGATTAACCATTCTGATGTAGGTTATATCACTGACCCATACTTGCTCTGGTCGGGTTATGGGCATCTCTTTAATAAGGTTACTGTACTTTTTCATCCAATGCCTTGAATCTGTTGTAATGGCTTTGCGTTTACGTTGTCTGACCAATAAATCATGGTCGGATAGTAAATTAAACAGATAGTCTCTGCCAATGGTTATATTGTGAGACAGAAGCCTCTTATCTAATATGTAATGTAGTTTACGAGTGCCTAATTTGGGTAACTGTTTTCTAATATTGAGAACCTCTTGGAGAATAATGTCTTCTTTAACCAGACTGCGTTCTTTACGCCAGAGAGCATCATAGTAAGCATGTCTTGTTTTGCCAAACAATCGACATAGCAAGCCTATCCCTAATTTAGGGAAGTCCTGCTTCATTTTTAAGACTGTTTGGCACCAGACTTTTTTCTGATATCGATTTTAAGCTGTTCTTCAGCTACATCAATCATCGTATTTAAAGCCTTTATCTTTAGTTCTGCCTCTAGTAAGGCTTTCTCTAAAGCTTGTTTGTCTGATGGTTTTATATTTGCCATTCGAGGTTGTGTTACTATACAAATATCAACTTTTTCTTCTTTAAAACATAAGAGCCAATCTCTTATGGTCTTTTCTGTTTTGATGTTATAAGCTGTTTGGGCTTCTTTAATGGTCATTCTTCCTTGCTCAATAGCTGTAACGATGGTGCGTTTTTGTAGTTTCGTGTAGCTTCTTCGTTTGAGGTTTTGATGGTAATGTTCTGAACCGTATCGTTTCATCCAGATATCCAATGAGCTTTTTCCCAGTTTGTAGATCTGTTTAGCTTCTTTTCTTGGAAGGCCAGCTTCTACTTCTTTGACAATTTTTAAAATCAGTCGTTTGTCATAGCGTTCTTGTTGGTTTGATCGTAATACATAATTTTCCTGTTTTGATGTTTCCATACACTTGTTTTAGTGTATAGCTATTCTAGGACAAGACA
>NZ_JAFMPU010000046.1:0-1117 GCF_049132085.1 Seonamhaeicola sp. NFXS20
GCCAATAAATGCATGCAGCTTTCAGCCATAGCCTACAACCTTAAAAAATATATGAAATTCATAGAAAAACGTACTAAAAGCGGAGCAGGGGCACAGACGCTTTATTTTAGTCTCAAAAATACCTTTTACAACCTTATAAACATGCTTTTAAAGCCTTTTAAAACACCAGGATTTTAAGTCTATAAAAACAGAAACCGACTTTAAAAGACGGTTCTAATTATAATTTTAGGATACATTATGGGCTTGTGCAACGGTTACCATTGTTGTGCATAGTTTTTTATTTATTATTCAGTTTTTTAAATGTCTTTAAAGATTGAATTAAAATCGACATATTTTTTTTTAAATCCGTTGTTTGGGATGCTGATGCTGTTAAATTATAAAAAACGCCATCAATTCCGCTATCTAAAATAAAACTAATAATTTCCGCTTCTCCATATTTTCCTGTGTCTGATTTCGTATGCAAAAAATAGGATTGTTGATTTAAGATTTCCGTTTGTCCAGATTCAATTACTTTTCTATTCTGCGAGTTAGTTTCTATTAAATTCAGGCAATATTCAAATTCAGATTTTAGGTCTTTATTTTCTCCGAAACTTTTTACTTTTTGAATAGAGATTATATCTATAAATCCGTCTTTGTCAGGTTTAGAACTTGCGTCAATTCCTAAAAGGATGTTTTCATTGTCATAGTTTTCCACTTTCCATTCCCAATTCTTTTGGATAAATATTGAGAAATCGTTATTCGGATAGGTGACTTTCTGTTTAGCAAATTTCACTGGGAAATTCGCATATTGTTCCAAAGTGTTTTCATTGTTTGAACAAGAAACAAGTAAAATCAAAACGATAAATTTTCCGATGAATTTCATTTTTCTCAAATTATGCACAACGTGTTGTGTATGGCTAGTTGCGTTGGCTAAAACTAAGTTAGCAAAAAGAAACGAACCAGTAGGAAAATCCGCTAGGATTTTCCAAGTAAGCACTGACTAGCAATTAGTTATACACGTTGTGTCCGTTGCACAAGACTTGCTAAATATACAGAAATTTCGTATATTTAATAATGCAAGGCACAAAAATATTTCAAGAAAAGCTATTCAATCAATTTAGGCTTAGCGACCGCGTAC
>NZ_JAFMPU010000047.1:0-1079 GCF_049132085.1 Seonamhaeicola sp. NFXS20
AGTAATATAGACAAAGCCACTGGTTTTGAAAAAAGATTTGAAAACGTAGGCACCATTGTTTTTGAAAACTCAACCGAAGCCTCAAAAGCAGTAGCCCAAGAAATAGCCGATTTAATCAAAGTAAAGCAATCTCAAAAGCAACCCTGTATATTAGGTTTGGCCACGGGTTCTACCCCCAAAGGGCTATATGCCGAACTGGTAAGGCTGCACAAAGAAGAAGGCCTAAGTTTTAAAAACGTGGTATCCTTTAATCTGGATGAATACTACCCCATGGAGCCCGATTCTATAAACAGCTATGTACGTTTTATGAAAGAACTCCTGTTTGATCATGTAGACATATTGCCAGAGAACATCAATATTCCAGATGGTACCCTAACCAAAGAAGCCATTTCAGATTATTGCCGTCAATACGAAGCCAAAATAGAAGCCTTAGGCGGTATAGATTTACAAATACTGGGTATAGGAGGTAATGGTCACATAGGTTTTAACGAGTCAGGTTCTTTAAAAAACTCAAAAACTCGATTAGTAGCTCTAGACCATATAACCAGAGTAGCTGCCAGTGGCGATTTTGGAGGATTGCAAAAAACCCCAAGAACCGCCATCACCTTAGGTGTAAAGAAAATCATGGAAGCCAAGAGAGTCATACTTATGGCTTGGGGCGAAGGCAAATCAAGCATTATAAAAGCCTCTGTAGAAGGCACCGTAACCAACCAAGTACCCGCCTCTTATTTACAAGAGCACAACAATGCCACCTTTGTATTAGACCAAGCCGCTTCCTCAAAGCTTACAAGAATTAACACCCCATGGTTAGTAGAAAAAGTAACATGGACCGATAAACTCATCAGAAAAGCTGTTTTAGGATTAGCACTAAAGCTAAAGAAACCTATTTTAATGCTCACCGATGCCGATTATATAGAAAACGGTATGAGTGATTTATTAGCAGACTCAGGTCCTGCCTACGACATAAATATTAAAATTTTTAACAAGCTACAAAACACCATCACCGGCTGGCCAGGGGGAAAACCCAATGCCGATGATAGTAAACGTCCAGAACGTGCAGAACCAGCCAAAAAACGCGT
>NZ_JAFMPU010000048.1:0-1073 GCF_049132085.1 Seonamhaeicola sp. NFXS20
ATAAACATGCTTTTAAAGCCTTTTAAAACACCAGAGTTTTTAAGTGTATAAAAACAGAAACCGCCTTTAAAAGACGGTTTCTAATTATAATTTTAGGATACATTATGGGCTTGTGCAACGGTTACCGTTGTTGTAAACTGTGCTTTTATTTTTTTTCAAACATTCTTAAATATTTCGATTCAGATATTTTGTTTCTGTAAACTACAATTAAAATTGATGTGATAAAACTTGTAATAGTCAGAATTAGAAAAATAATTGGTGTTGCTTTTAAAATCAAATTATTATGTTCGATTTCTTTAACATAGTTCATTTTCTCGGTTTCTGTATTTAAGGTAGAATAATAATAGGATTCAGTTGGATTAAACACTCCATATTTTTTGCTAACGGCTGAATTTATTGTTGCTAAAAGGAAGTAACAAGAACTAATAATTAATATTATAGAAATGAAGTTTAAAACTATTTTTTTCTTTTTATCAGAGTTCATTTTTTTGCCATTAATTTTCTATAATACTTTTCTTGTTCAGTTTCATTTCTTGCGTTTTCAAATAACTCAAATAGTCCAAACCAATAAAGTCTTTCATTCATTGTCATTCCACCAATTCCGTTAATCGCAGAATCTCTAAATTCCGACCACATTCCGTAAACTTTTTCAAAATCCGCTTTTTTGTCAATCCACGCATTTCCAAGATACCTTTCAACACTTTCTTTTAATTCAACAGTATTTTGTTCGTCAGTTTTCCATTTTTGGATAAATTCCGCCAACTCTTGAACATTTTTTTCAGATGATACTTTTCTAATATTTTTTGTCAATTCATCAATATTCATTTCCGCAAGAGTGGTTTTTCAGCATTGTTTACAACGGTCTCGGCTATGAGTAGTTGCGTGGGTTAGCACTTTACTTTGCAAGTACACACCAAGTTGGAAATTCCGCAGGAATTTCCAAAGTAGGCGAGAACAAGCAATTACTTATAGCCATTGTGTCCGTTGCACAAGACTTGCTAAATATACAGAAATTTCGTATATTTAATAATGCAAGGCACAAAAATATTTCAAGAAAAGCTATTCAATCAATT
>NZ_JAFMPU010000049.1:0-1062 GCF_049132085.1 Seonamhaeicola sp. NFXS20
ATAAACATGCTTTTAAAGCCTTTTAAAACACCAGAGTTTTTAAGTGTATAAAAACAGAAACCGCCTTTAAAAGACGGTTTCTAATTATAATTTTAGGATACATTATGGGCTTGTGCAACGGTTACCAATGTTAGGCACTGGCTTTTTTATTATTTCTCCCAAATTTTTCGAATTAATTTCAAAAGTTTAGGTTTTTCATTTTCCGTCTTTTTCTTACTGGCTTCAATTTCTTCTATAGTCACAGTTCGATAATTGGCTCTGATAAAGTCAAATTCGTCCATATTAGGCTGTTCTAAATCTGCTCCACCTTTGTGAGGAAACTGAACATAATCTTTAGGCGGTTTAGGTAATTTCTGTTCGCACTCTTTTGAGCATAAATTAGCAAGCATAGGTATTGTATCTGTTCCAACGTGTGCAGTAATCCACATTTGATTGGTTGTTTCGTATGTCAATTCCTTTTCGCAGACACTACATTTTAAATTGTTTCCAAAGTATCGTACAGGATTGTGGTCAAGTCTTGGAAATCCCATTCGGTTTTTATAATTTCCATAAAGCGCTCTTGTGCTAATTCGACTGTCTTTTAGTTTTTTGCATTTGTAAATCTCAAATGGGAACCAATGCAAATCGTAAGAAGTGTAAGGGTCAAAGTATTCGAGTGATTCCATTTGTCCAATTTCGGGTGGAATTCTCTTTAGATTACTCCCATAAAGTCCAATTTTTTTTACTTTTTTAAGTTTTGAAATCGATTCTGGAAGCGTAAAAATTTGAGCAAATAATTCGTCTCCAAGAGCTTCTCTCGGAACAAACTCGTCCACTCCATTTTCCGCAACTTGTTCAATGTATTCACATAGTTTTTTCCAAGCAACAGAATTTCTGTCTTGAACGTCATTCGGTATTTTGGAAATTCTATCGTTCATTGTTTGGTTTAGCTTGTGCCTAACGGTCTCCTTTACTTTGATATTATTAGATTTAACAAGAGAAGAGAGGAGAACTCTAACGGTCTCTAGGCAATACCTATTATCCGTAATAGTCCTCTCTGCCTCTTGTAAGATGCTTAGCTGA
>NZ_JAFMPU010000050.1:0-1055 GCF_049132085.1 Seonamhaeicola sp. NFXS20
AACTACTGTTCCTTTATTTTTTTACTTTTATAAAAACTAAATTAAAAATATAAAGCACACAACATGCTGTATAATTAATGGCCGCATAAAGCCAACGCTTAAACCAAGCCACTAACCATACAGCTGTCCGTTGTGCCTAATTTGAGAAAATGATTGCCGAAATAAATAAAGCTTGGAATTGGAAAGGATTTAATGCGACCGAAATAGTTCGGACGAATGACTTTGGCAACGTGATTTTCAAAACGGACAAAAACGAATATTGGAGAATTTGTCCCGAAGAAATTAGTTGTGGAAAAATTGCGGAATCGGAATCGGAATTTGACCGACTTTCGACTGACTCTGAATTTATCGAAGATTGGCAAATGACAAATCTTGTGAACATTGCAAAATCGGAACTTGGAGAATTAGAAGAAAACCAAAAATACTGTTTGAAAATGCCAGCAGTTATTGGCGGAGAATATGAAAAGTCGAATATTGGAAAAATAAGTTTTGCGGAATTAATTTCTTTTAGTGGAGATTTAGGGTTTCAAATAAAGGATTTGAAAGACGGACAAAAAATAAAACTGAATATAAAAAACTAGGCAAACCAACGTTGTAAGATAATGTCTAAAAAAGAATTATTAGTCCTTTTATTAATTGATAGACTTCCGAGTATGAATAGTATTTACTCTTTAACAAGTCTATATGACAGATTTGATTTTCCTGCTAATATCCAAGAAGTTTTAGTGAATTTAAAAAATGTTGGATTAATAGAATATTCTGAAATTCGACCTTTAACAGAAATGCAAGTTTATAAGTCAACCGCTAGCGGAAAAAAAATATTAAAATCCGATTTAAATAAAAAAGAAATGCTAGATTATATTAATACTCTACATAATCCAGGTTTTCTTTATGAACTTACTGAAAAAATAATGAATAAAAACTAGGCACAACAATGGTAACCGTTGCACAAGCCCATAATGTATCCTAAAATTATAATTAGAAACCGTCTTTTAAAGGCGGTTTCTGTTTTTATACACTTAAAAACTCTGGTGTTTTAAAAGGCTTTAAAAGCA
>NZ_JAFMPU010000051.1:0-1020 GCF_049132085.1 Seonamhaeicola sp. NFXS20
GGTAACCGTTGCACAAGCCCATAATGTATCCTAAAATTATAATTAGAAACCGTCTTTTAAAGGCGGTTTCTGTTTTTATACACTTAAAAACTCTGGTGTTTTAAAAGGCTTTAAAAGCATGTTTATAACCTTGTAAAAGGTGTTTTTGGCACTAAAATAAAGCGTATGTGCCCCTGCTCCGCTTTTAGTACGTTTTTCTATGAATTTCATGTATTTTTTAAGGTTATAGGCTATGGCCGAGAGCTGCATGCATTTATTGGCCTGCTCAATTCCAATGGTATTCACTTTTCTTAGGCCCATAAATTGTGTGAGCGTACCAAATACAGGTTCTACGGTGCTCTGCCTTTTTCCTTTCATATAACGCCCTTGGTTGCTTTCTACCCGGGCTATGTTACGCTCATATTCCGAGCGGTAATAGGTAACGGTAAACTTCTTTTCCTGTGCCGTTTTCCCTAGGCATGCAGTGCGTACTGGACAGTCCAAACACAACGGTTTTGAGCCGCGGTATTCCTTCTTCTTGGTGTTATTCTTTTTTTCTATAAACACTTTTTTAAAGGGGATGATTTGGCCTTGAGGACATGTATAACAATCTTCCTTTTCGTGATAGGTAAATCCATCCGGACCGCCCTTATAAGTGCCGTGAGCGGGTATAAAACTTTTTAGGCCTATTGCCTCTAGAAAGGCATAATTCTCGCCGCTGCTATAGCCCGTGTCGGCCACACAATTTTCCCAAACCAGTGCCGCTTTCCAAAGCCGTTGTTTTACCCGCTTAACGATATCTGGTAAATGCTGACTGTCTTTGCCATCGGCATGGTACGCTTTTATATCGCTTATCACATGGTTTGCCGTATCTACTGTAAGCTGGCTAAGGTAATTGAGTTTTCTTGCCTTTCCCGGTTTTACACTGATGCGCGCATCCGGATCGGTGGGACTGTAATGGGTCTTGTTACTGGTATAGCGACTGCCTTTAGCACCAGCTCCTGGACGTGCATCTTGATCCTTTGCCCATTTGGCATTACG